>NC_020829.1:1200000-1800000 GCF_000349845.1 Pseudomonas sp. ATCC 13867
GCACGCTGAAATCAGGACAAGCAAAGGCAGAGCGAGGGCGATGCGGCGCATGGGAAATCTTCTGGGGCAGGAAACGTGCTGGCTATGCTAGCGCAGCATGCTTCCCAGGCAAGCGCAAGAGGCGAAGTACTGGCGCTCATTCTGTTGCAGAACGCGTTTTCCAGATGATCGGCAGGGGGCGTGCCGGGTTGCTCTCGTGGGCGAGGCGACTCTTTCACCCGAGGTTCGGCGCGATGCGGCATCGGTGCCATCGGTTGCCTGTCATACCTCCGTAGGAATGCGGCCTCGGCCGGTTGTCCGGGGGCTCGACGAGTGAGCGCGGACGGCTATATATGTATATTTTTTCGGTATAAAAGCATCGCCGGTTAGAGTCTTGCGCTGTGTTAGAGTGCGCCCTCGTCTACGGCCCGAAGGCCGTCCATAAGCAATTCCGTGAGTAGCCATGGTCGACAAATTGACGCATCTGAAACAGCTGGAAGCGGAGAGCATCCACATCATCCGCGAGGTCGCCGCCGAGTTCGATAACCCGGTGATGCTGTACTCGATCGGCAAGGACTCCGCCGTGATGCTGCATCTCGCCCGCAAGGCTTTCTTCCCCGGCAAGCTGCCGTTCCCGGTGATGCACGTCGACACTCGCTGGAAGTTCCAGGAGATGTACAGCTTCCGCGACAAGATGGTCAGCGACCTGGGGCTGGATCTGATCACCCACGTCAATCCCGATGGCGTGGCACAGGACATCAACCCCTTCACCCACGGCAGCGCCAAACACACCGACATCATGAAGACCGAAGGCCTCAAACAGGCCCTCGACAAGTACGGCTTCGACGCCGCCTTCGGTGGTGCCCGCCGCGACGAGGAGAAGTCCCGCGCCAAGGAGCGCGTCTACTCCTTCCGTGACAGCAAGCACCGCTGGGACCCGAAGAACCAGCGTCCGGAGCTGTGGAACGTCTACAACGGCAAGGTGAAGAAGGGCGAGTCGATCCGCGTCTTCCCGCTGTCCAACTGGACCGAGCTGGACATCTGGCAATACATCTACCTGGAACAGATCCCGATCGTGCCGCTGTACTTCGCCGAAGAGCGCGAAGTCATCGAGATGAACGGCGCGCTGATCATGATCGACGACGAGCGCATCCTCGAGCACCTCACGCCCGAGCAGAAGGCCAGCATCCAGAAGAAGATGGTGCGTTTCCGCACCCTGGGCTGCTACCCGTTGACCGGCGCGGTGGAGTCCACTGCCACTTCGCTGCCGGAAATCATCCAGGAAATGCTGCTGACGCGAACTTCCGAACGCCAGGGCCGCGTCATCGACCATGACGCCGCCGGCTCGATGGAAGAAAAGAAACGTCAGGGCTACTTCTAAGGTTCTCGCACCATGTCGCATCAATCCGATCTGATCAGCGAGGACATCCTCGCCTACCTGGCCCAGCACGAGCGCAAGGAGCTGTTGCGCTTCCTCACCTGCGGCAACGTCGACGACGGCAAGAGCACCCTGATCGGGCGCCTGCTGCACGATTCCAAGATGATCTATGAAGATCACCTGGAAGCCATTACCCGTGACTCGAAGAAAGTCGGCACCACCGGCGATGACGTCGACCTGGCGCTGCTGGTCGACGGCCTGCAGGCCGAGCGCGAGCAGGGCATCACCATCGACGTGGCGTACCGCTACTTCAGCACCGCCAAGCGCAAGTTCATCATCGCCGACACCCCCGGCCATGAGCAGTACACCCGCAACATGGCCACCGGCGCGTCCACCTGCGACCTGGCCATCATCCTGATCGACGCCCGCTACGGCGTGCAGACCCAGACCCGCCGGCACAGCTTCATCGCCTCGCTGCTGGGCATCAAGCACATCGTTGTCGCCGTCAACAAGATGGACCTGAAGGACTTCGACGAAGGCGTGTTCGAGCAGATCAAGGCCGACTACCTGGCCTTCGCCGAGAAGATCCATCTGAAGACCAGTTCCCTGCACTTCGTGCCGATGTCGGCGCTCAAGGGCGACAACGTGGTCAACAAGTCCGAGCGCTCGCCCTGGTACACCGGCCAGTCGCTGATGGAGATCCTCGAGACCGTTGAGGTGGCGGGCGACCGCAATCTCGACGACATGCGCTTCCCGGTGCAGTACGTCAACCGCCCGAACCTGAACTTCCGCGGCTTCGCCGGCACCCTCGCCAGCGGCATCGTGCGCAAGGGCGACGAAGTCGTGGCCCTGCCGTCGGGCAAGGGCAGCAAGGTCAAGTCCATTGTCACCTTCGAGGGTGAGCTGGAGCAGGCAGGTCCCGGCCAGGCCATTACCCTGACCCTGGAAGACGAGATCGACGTCTCGCGTGGCGACATGCTGGTGCATGCCGATAACCGTCCACAGGTGACCGACGGCTTCGACGCCATGCTGGTGTGGATGGCCGAAGAGCCGATGCTGCCGGGCAAGAAATACGACATCAAGCGCGCCACCAGCTACGTGCCGGGGTCCATCCCGAGCATTGCCCACAAGGTGGACGTGAACACCCTGGAAGAGACTCCCGCCAGCGAACTCAAACTCAATGAGATCGCCCGCGTGAAAGTCAGCCTGGATGCGCCCATCGCACTGGACGGCTACGGCCAGAACCGCACCACCGGCGCCTTCATCGTCATCGACCGCCTGACCAACGGCACCGTCGGCGCCGGCATGATCATCGCCGCCCCGCAGGCCGGTCACGGCACCGCCACGCACCACGGCGCCAATGCCCATGTCGCTCGTGAAGAGCGCGCCGCGCGCTTCGGCCAGCAGCCGGCCACCGTGCTGTTCAGCGGTCTCTCCGGCGCTGGCAAGAGCACCCTGGCCTACGCCGTGGAGCGCAAGCTGTTCGACATGGGACGTGCGGTCTATGTGCTGGATGGCCAGAACCTGCGTCATGACCTGAACAAGGGCCTGCCGCAGGACCGCGCCGGTCGCAACGAGAACTGGCTGCGCACCGCCCATGTGGCCAAGCAGTTCAACGAAGCCGGTCTCATCAGTCTGTGCGCCTTCGTTGCGCCGAGCGCCGAAGGTCGTGAGCAGGCCAAGTCGCTGATCGGAGCCGAGCGCTTCATCACCGTCTACGTCCAGGCTTCTCCGCAGATCTGCCGCGAGCGCGATCCGCAGGGCCTGTACGCCGCCGGCCAGGACAACATCCCGGGCGAGTCCTTCCCCTATGACGTGCCGCTGGATGCCGATCTGGTGATCGACACCCAGACCCAGTCGGTGGAAGAGGGCGTCAAGGCGGTCCTCGACCTGCTCCGCCAGCGCGGCGCGATCTGATCGCCCAGCGCTGATGAAAAAGCCCCGCAGATGCGGGGCTTTTTCTTTTCTGGTTCCCGCCCCCTGACATCTGACGCGGAAGTGCCTGCTTTCGCAGGAGAGACGGGAGCAGCTCGGTGCACCATGAAAAAGCCCCGCGAGTGCGGGGCTTTTCCTACGTAACGGAGACTCAGTATTTGCCTTTCAGCCCATACGTCTCATCCAGCGTACCCGGCCCTTCGCTGGGCTTGGGCGCGTAGTCGCGCGGCGCTTCGTTGTTCGCCGGCGGGGTCAGGCGCTCGCGGCGCTCGGGGTATTCGTCGGCGTGCAGGGCGGCCAGCAGGCGCTGCTTGGTCTGCTCGTCCAGGGCCAGGTGCTCGGCGCCCTCGGACAGGTGATCCTGGACGTCCTGATAGCTCTGGGTGAGCTTCTTCATCAGGCTGGCGGAGGTGCTGAAGTGGGTCACCACTTCGCGCTGGTAGCTATCGAAGCGATCCTGCATGTCGTCCACCTGACGCTGCAGCTTGTTCGGCGCGGCGTTGGGCAGTAGGCGGGCGATCAGGAAACCGATGCCGACCCCGACGATCAGGGCGAGTAGCGGCAGCAACCAGGTGGTGAGGGACTGTTCCACGCGAATCCTTCCTCTATAGACGGCTTTGCTTTACGTTAGCGGCTTGCACCTGTGCTTGTATACCGTGGCGATAGCTTCGCCGCCTGCGCAGGTATTGTGCTAGACGAGACGACCCGCCACGGGGTCACGGAGCTGTTGTTTGACCACCCGCGAAATCCCCCTGTTCCTCGACGGCCCCGACGGCCAGCTGGAAGCCCTGCATCTCGCCACGCTCGACGCCAAGGGTGTCGCGCTGATCTGCCATCCGCATCCGTTGTTCGCCGGCACTATGCAGAACAAGGTGGTCGCCACCCTGCAGCGCGCCGCGCGGGATGCAGGATACGCCACCCTGCGTTTCAATTTTCGTGGCGTGGGGCAGAGCGCCGGCAGCTATGCCGAAGGCCGCGGTGAGATCGACGACGTGCTGGCCGCCGCGCACTGGCTTGCCGAGCAGCATCCGGGCCTGCCGCTGACGCTGATGGGCTTCTCCTTCGGCTCCTGCGTGGCCGGCAACGCCGCAGAGCGCCTGGAAGAAGAGGGCGCTGACCTTGCACAACTGTTCATGCTGGCGCCGCCGGTGGAGCGTTTCGACGTTGACCTGCCGGAGCGCTGCCCGCTGACGGTGATCCAGCCGGAAGCCGACGAAGTGGTCACGCCCGAGCGCGTGTACGCCTGGAGTGCCGGGCTGGGCAAGCCCCACGAACTGATCCGCATCCCCGAGTGCAGCCATTTCTTCCACGGCAAGCTGATCGAGCTCAAGGACCTGATACAGGCCCGGCTCGCCTAGGTCGGCCAGCCGCGTTACCATCCGGCCCGCCATTTCATTTGTGTTGATTCCTGGATTCCCATGACGACCCGTATCCTGACCGGCATCACCACCACCGGTACTCCGCACCTGGGCAACTACGCCGGCGCCATCCGCCCGGCCATCGTTGCCAGCCGCGATCCGCAGGCAGATTCCTTCTACTTCCTGGCCGACTACCACGCGCTGATCAAGTGCGATGACCCGGCGCGCATCCAGCGTTCGCGCCTGGAGATCGCCGCCACTTGGCTGGCCTGCGGCCTGGATGCTGACAAGGCGACCTTCTATCGGCAATCCGACATTCCCGAAATCCCCGAACTGACCTGGCTGCTCACCTGCGTCAGCGCCAAGGGCCTGCTTAACCGCGCCCACGCCTACAAGGCCTCGGTGGACAAGAACGTCGAGGCCGGTGAAGACCCGGACGCCGGCGTCACCATGGGCCTGTACAGCTACCCGGTGCTGATGGCCGCGGACATCCTGATGTTCAACGCGCACAAGGTGCCGGTCGGCCGCGACCAGATCCAGCACGTGGAAATGGCCCGCGACATCGGCCAGCGCTTCAACCACCTGTTCGGCAACGGCAAGGAACTGTTCACCCTGCCGGAAGTGGTGATCGAGGAAGACGTGGCGACCCTGCCGGGCCTGGACGGACGCAAGATGTCCAAGAGCTACGACAACACCATCCCGCTGTTCGGCAGCGCCAAGCAGCTCAAGGACGCCGTGGCGCGCATCGTCACCGACTCGCGCGCGCCGGGCGAGCCGAAGGACCCGGACAATTCGCACCTGTTCACCCTGTACCAGGCCTTCTCCACCCACGAGCAGGAGGCGGCGTTCCGCGCCGAGTTGCTCGGTGGCCTGGCCTGGGGCGAAGCCAAGCAGCGCCTGTTCGAACTGCTCGATAACGAGCTGGGCGAGGCCCGTGAACGCTACCATGCGCTGATCACCCGACCGGCCGACCTGGAGGACATCCTCCTGGCCGGTGCCGCCAAGGCTCGTCGCATCGCCACCCCGTTCCTCGGCGAGCTGCGCGAGGCCGTTGGCCTGCGTTCGTTCCGCGAGCAGGTGCAGGTGGCCAGCGAAGGCAAGAAGAAGGCCGCCAAGGCCGCGCGCTTCGTCAGCTTCCGCGAGGATGACGGCTTCCGTTTCCGCCTGCTGGATGCCGCTGGCGAGCAACTGCTGCTGTCCATCGCCTTCGCCGATGGCAAGGCCGCCGGTCAGGTGACCAAGCGCCTGCAGTCCGAGGAGCTGGATCTGCACGCCGAGCTGAACGCCTTCAGCGTGCGCCTGGATGGCGAAGCCGTGGCGTACAGCCCGGAGTTCTCCACCGACACGGAACGCGACGCCGCCATGCAGCGTCTGCGCGAGGCCCTCGCTCCGCAGGAGTGAGGGTTGGCAGGCCGGTCCGACTACCGGCCAATTGCCAAGCAACGGGGGCGCCGCTACAGTGTGCGCCCCCGTTTTCGTTACCTTGCTACTGATCATGACGCCTCTTCAGCGCTACCAGGAAGACCTGAAACGCCCCGATTTCTTCCACGACGCCGCACAAGCGAACGCCGTGAAGCACCTGCAACGCCTCTACGACGACCTGATCGCTGCGGATAAAGGCAAGTCCGGGCTGTTCGGCAAGCTGCTGGGCAAGAAGTCCCAGGAGCCGGTGAAGGGCCTGTACTTCTGGGGCGGCGTCGGCCGCGGCAAGACCTACCTGGTGGACACCTTCTTCGAAGCGCTGCCCTTCAAGCAGAAGATGCGCACGCACTTCCACCGCTTCATGAAGCGCGTCCACGAGGAAATGAAGACCCTCAAGGGCGAGAAGAACCCGCTGACCATCATCGGCAAGCGTTTCGCCGACGAGGCCCGGGTGATCTGCTTCGACGAATTCTTCGTCTCCGACATCACCGACGCGATGATCCTTGCGACCCTGCTGGAGGAGCTGTTCAAGAACGGCGTCAGCCTGGTGGCGACCTCCAACATCGTGCCGGACGGCCTGTACAAGGACGGCCTGCAGCGCGCCCGCTTCCTGCCGGCCATCGCGCTGGTCAAGCAGCACACCGAAGTGGTCAACGTCGACAGCGGCGTGGATTACCGCCTGCGCGCCCTGGAACAGGCCGAGCTGTACCACTGGCCGCTGTCCGAACAGGCCGAGCAGGCCATGAGCCGCGACTTCAAGGCGCTGACCCCGGACTGCGCCGCGGCGACCCGCGACGACGCGCTGATGATCGAGAACCGCGAGATCCGCGCGCGCATCACCTGCGATGACGTGGCCTGGTTCGAATTCCGCGAGCTGTGCGACGGTCCGCGCAGCCAGAACGACTACATCGAGCTGGCGAAGATCTTCCACGCGATCCTGATTTCCAACGTCGAGCAGATGAACGTGGCCAAGGACGACATGGCCCGCCGCTTCATCAATCTGGTGGACGAGTTCTACGACCGCAACGTCAAGCTGATCCTCTCCGCCGAGGTGGAGCTCAAGGACCTGTACACCGGTGGCCGCCTGGAGTTCGAATTCCAGCGCACCCTGAGCCGCCTGCTGGAAATGCAGTCCCACGAATACCTGAGCCGCCCGCACCGTCCCTGAGAGAGCGATGAACGAAAAAGGCTGCCCGAGGGCAGCCTTTTTGTTTTTCAGCTCTTCGTAGGAGCGAGCTTGCTCGCGAACATTTCACCGGCAGCTCAGGTGCTGGGCGATTCGCGAGCAAGCTCGCTCCTACAAGACGGCCTTAACGATCAGTGCTGCGCTATCTCCTGCTGCGCCTTCTTCAGCAGTTGCTGGGCATGGGCGACCTCCAGCGCTTCCATCGCGGTGATCGGCTGGATCGCCGTAGCCTTCTTCAACTGTTCCAGCGCCTTCTGCTCCTCGTCCTCGCCGTACACGTAGTTCAGCGCGTTGGCGTATTCATAGTGGCCGATCGGCAGATCGCTGGCGGCGCGGAAGGAACGAGCGAAGTATTGCTCCATCTTGTCCGCACTGACCCCGTAGGTCATCTTGCCGACCAGCTTGCCGACCTTGCGGATCACACCGGCCTCATAGCCGCCGTAGAGCGCCAGGGCGAAGGGTTGGTTGGGCTGCTGGGCCAGCAGGGCATCCAGCTCCTTGGGAATGTCGCCGGTGTAGCCGCGCTTGAGTACCACCGGCACCGGCAGGTCCTCGGCCAGGCGTGCCTTGGCATAGGCGCGGCCGAACTGGGCGATGGGGTCGGCGTTGAGCAGCGGTCCGGCGGCGTCGGTGTAGCTGATCACTTCTTCGAGCAGGCGCTGTTTTTCCTCCTGGGTCGGCGCGAGGAACAGGGCGTAAAGGGTCTGGGCGAACATCGCCGGTACCTGGCCGCCGACGCCCAGCGCCAGACCGTCTTTCTTGGCCTGGGCGAAGTCGCCGCGGAATACCTTGCGCCACACGTCCTGCAGTCTTTCGGCATAGACCTGTGCTTCCTCCGGCTTGCCGCTGAAGCCGGTACCGGCGACGACGGTCTTCTCCAGGGTGTCGGGGTGCCGGGTGGCCATAGTCACGACCCAGTCGGCGTCGGGGTAGGGGTAGTTGCCGAAGCCGCGAGTCAGCTTCGGCCAGGCGGCGCGTAGCTTGTCGCCGCTGTAGTCGAAGGCGCTCTGGTCGTAGGGGAAGGGTTTCCAGGTGTCGTCCGCCACAGCGGTCAGGCTGAAGGCGGCCAGCAGGGCAAGCAGAAAGCGGTGCATGGCGATATCCCGTGGTTCTTGTTGTCAGGGCGGCCCGTGAAGGCGTCAGGTGATCATAGGGCGCGTCCTGAGGGCGGGAACCCATCCTAGGGATGGCGTGTTTCAGGCTTCCTTCCGCTCGTACTGGCGGCGGTAGTGGTTCGGCGACAACCCGGTGTGCTGGCGGAACAGCCGGGCGAAGAAGCTGGCGTCGTCGTAGCCGACTTCGTAGCTGATGGTCTTGATGCTCTTGCGGGTGGTCGACAACAGGTTGCGTGCGGTCTCGATGCGCAGGCGCTGCAGGTAGTGCAGCGGCTTGTCGCCGGTGGCGGCCTGGAAGCGTCGCATGAAGTTGCGGATGCTCATGCCGTGCTCGCGGGCCACATCCTCGAAGCGGAACTTGTCGCAGAAGTGTTCTTCGAGCCAGTGCTGGATCTGCAGGATGGCCGGGTCGTGGTGCAGCTTCTGTCCGCCGAAGCCGAGGCGGCCTGGCGTGTAGCTGCGCTGTACTTCGTAAAGGATGTCGCGGGCCACACCCTGGGCCACGGCGGCGCCGCAGAAGTGTTCGATCAGGTAGATGTACAGGTCGCGGACCGAGGTCAGGCCGCCGGCGCTGTAGATGTTGTCGGCGTCGGCGATGTGCTTTTCCTGGTTGAGCAGTACCTTCGGATAGCGCTCGGAAAATTCGCGGAAGAAGCGCCAGTAGGTGGTCGCTTCCTTGCCGTCGAGCAGGCCGGCTTCGGCCAGCCAGAACACGCCGGACACCTCGCCGCAGAGCACGCTGCCGGCGGCGTGGCGCTCGCGCAGCCAGGGCAGTACCTCGGGGTAATGGCTCAGCAACTCGTCGAAGTCTCCCCAGAAGGCGGGGAGGATCACCAGTTCCGGATCGTCGAGTGCGCCCTGCACCGGCAGCGTATCGCCACTGAAGCTGGTCACCGGCTTGCCGTCCGGGCTGATGATGCGGGTCTGGAAGCCGGGTTGCAGGCCCAGGCCCTGTTGGCGGCCGTGGCGCAGGCTGGCCATGTGGAAGAAGTCCTTGGCCTGCATCAGGGTGGAGGCGAAGACGCCGTGGGTGGCGAGGATGCTGACGCGGCGCAGCACGCTGGAAGCTGGGGTGGGCATCGATTCTTGTGCTTCTTATGGATGTCTTGGCATGACGCTAAAGCGGTCATGATGCGGCTGGATCGTCTTATTTTTTGGCGAAAGTGTCCAGTGCAGAGCGGTTCGTGCTGGCCTACAGTCGGCCTTCCTACAATTCCTATAATCCAATCCGCAGGTGCACCGCATGATTCCAAGAACCCTGTTCAGTTCCGACCATGAACTG
The DNA here is from genome assembly GCF_000349845.1 of Pseudomonas sp. ATCC 13867. Classification (NCBI taxonomy): domain Bacteria; kingdom Pseudomonadati; phylum Pseudomonadota; class Gammaproteobacteria; order Pseudomonadales; family Pseudomonadaceae; genus Pseudomonas; species Pseudomonas sp. ATCC 13867. The sequence goes on from NC_020829.1 coordinate 1,209,656, forward strand.
TTCCGTGACAGCGTCCGCAAGTTCCTCGAACAGGAGGCGGTGCCGTACCACGCCCAGTGGGAAAAGGATGGGCACATCGACCGACAGCTGTGGAACAAGGCCGGTGAGGCGGGAATGCTCTGCTCGCACCTGCCCGAGGCCTACGGTGGCATGGCGGCGGACTTCCTCTACAGCGCCGTGGTGATCGAGGAGATCGGCCGCCTGGGGTTGACCGGCATCGGTTTCTCCCTGCATTCGGACATCGTCGCGCCCTACATCCTCCACTACGGCAGCGAAGAGCTGAAGCAGCGCTACCTGCCCAAGCTGATCTCCGGCGAAATGGTCTCGGCCATCGCCATGACCGAGCCGGGCGCCGGCTCCGACCTGCAAGGCGTGAAGACCACCGCCGTGCTGGATGGCGACGAATACGTGATCAATGGCTCGAAGACCTTCATCACCAACGGCTGGCTGGCCGACCTGGTGATCGTGGTCGCCAAGACCGATCCCAAGGCCGGCGCCAAGGGTACCAGCCTGTTCCTGGTGGAAGCGGGTACGCCGGGCTTCTCCAAGGGCAAGCGTCTGGAAAAGGTCGGCATGAAGGCGCAGGACACCTCCGAGCTGTTCTTCCAGGACGTGCGCATTCCCAAGGCGAACCTGCTGGGGCAGGAAGGGCAGGGCTTCATCTACCTGATGCAGGAGCTGCCCCAGGAGCGCCTGACCGTGGCCCTCGGCGCCCTGGCCTCGGCCGAAGCGGCGCTGAAATGGACGCTGGACTACACCCGTGAGCGCAAGGCCTTCGGCAAGTCCGTGGCGGACTTCCAGAACACGCGCTTCAAGCTGGCGGAAATTGCCACGGAAGTTCAGGTGGGCCGGGTCTTCGTCGACCGCTGCCTGGAGCAGCACCTGGAAGGCAAGCTGGACGTCCCCACTGCGGCGATGGCCAAGTACTGGACCACCGACCTGCAGTGCAAGGTGCTCGACGAGTGCGTGCAGTTGCACGGCGGCTACGGCTACATGTGGGAGTATCCGATCGCTCGTGCGTGGGCCGATGCGCGTGTGCAGCGCATCTATGCCGGCACCAACGAGATCATGAAGGAAATCATCGCCCGCGCGCTGTAATAAGCGGGCAGCCTTGTAGGAGCGAGCTTGCTCGCGAACCGCCCGGCTCCGGGGTTGCCGGGGAAATGCTCGCGAGCAAGCTCGCTCCTGCGAAAGGCTCAAGGCGCCGGGTTCGGCTGCTCCTTGTGGATCGCCTCGATACCGGCCAGCACCTCGTCGGAGAGCTTCAGCTCGAAGCTGCCAAGGTTGGCCTCCAGTTGTTCGAGGCTGGTGGCGCCGATGATGTTGCTGGTCACGAACGGCTGGCGACTGACGAAGGCCAAGGCCATCTGCGCCGGGTCCAGGCCGTGCTCGCGGGCCAGGGCGACGTAGCGGTCGCAGGCCGCCTCGCTCTGCGGATTGGTGTAGCGGGTGAAGCGGCTGAACAGGGTGATCCGCGCGTTCGCTGGCCGGGCGCCGCCGAAGTATTTGCCCGAAAGCATGCCGAAGGCCATCGGCGAGTAGGCCAGCAGGCCGCACTGTTCTCGGATCGCGATTTCCGCCAGGCCGACTTCGAAACTGCGGTTGAGCAGGTTGTAAGGGTTCTGGATCGACACGGCGCGCGGCCAGCCGCGCTCCTGGGCGATCTGCAGGAAACGCATGGTGCCCCAGGGCGTCTCGTTGGACAGGCCGACGTGGCGGATCTTGCCGGCGCGAACCTGCTCGTCGAGCACTTCCAGGGTGTCTTCCAGCGCCGTGAAGCTTTCTTCCTTGTGCTGGTAGCCCAGTTGGCCGAAGAAGTTGGTGCTGCGCTCGGGCCAGTGCAACTGGTAGAGGTCGATCCAGTCGGTCTGCAGGCGCTTGAGGCTGCCGTCCAGCGCTTCGACGATGTTCTTGCGGTCATGCCGGGGCTGGCCGCCACGGATATGGCCGATGGAATTGCCGGGGCCGGCAATCTTGCTGGCGAGCACCCAATCGGCGCGATCGCCGCGCCGGGCGAACCAGTTGCCGATGATCTGCTCGGTGCGGGTGTAGGTTTCCGCACGCGGCGGCACCGGGTACATCTCGGCAGTATCGATGAAATTCAGCCCGGCGGCCTTGGCCCGCTCGATCTGGGCGAAAGCCTCGTCCTGCGTGTTCTGCTCGCCCCAGGTCATGGTTCCCAGGCAGAGGGTGCTGACTTTCAGTTCGGTGCGGCCGAGCGGGCGGTACTCCATGCGGGTCTCCTCATGAAAACAAGTGCGCAAAGCGGTTGAAAATTCTGCCGGAATCTGCATAATTCCGCAGCCTTTCATCGGTGGGGGATGCCAAAGCCTGCCGATCGATACATCTAGTCGTTACGGACGCACACCGACCCGAGCCCCAATTCGTGTCTGTCTTCGGCTGTCCTTGACTTGTCAAGGCAACCACTGTCCAGTAAGATTCGCCGTCTTATTTTCAGGCGGCCCCTGAGGCTATAACGAATGAAAACTTATACCGCGAAACCAGAAACTGTTAAGCGCGACTGGTTCGTCGTCGACGCTGCTGGCCTGACCCTGGGTCGTCTGGCTACCGAGATTGCTACCCGCCTGCGCGGCAAGCACAAGCCGGAATACACCCCGCACGTTGACACCGGCGACTACATCGTCGTCATCAACGCCGAGCAGGTTCGTGTCACTGGCGCCAAAGCTACCGACAAGATGTACTACCATCACTCGGGCTTCCCGGGCGGTATCAAGTCGATCAACTTCGAGAAGCTGATCGCCAAGGCTCCTGAGCGTGTTATCGAGACTGCCGTCAAAGGCATGCTGCCGAAGAACCCGCTGGGCCGCGACATGTACCGCAAGCTGAAAGTGTACAAGGGTGCCAACCACCCGCACACCGCTCAGCAGCCTCAAGAACTGAAGATTTAACGGGATAGCTCATTATGTCGGCGACTCAAAATTACGGCACTGGCCGTCGTAAGACCGCTACCGCTCGCGTCTTCCTGCGTCCGGGTACTGGCAAGATCTCCATCAACAACCGCAGCATCGAGCAGTTCTTCGGTCGTGAGACCGCTCGCATGGTTGTCCGTCAGCCGCTCGAGCTGACCGAGAACACCGAGAAGTTCGATATCTACGTGACCGTCGTTGGCGGTGGCGTAAGCGGCCAGGCCGGTGCGATCCGTCATGGTATCACCCGCGCTCTGATCGAGTACGACGAGACCCTGCGCAGCTCGCTGCGTAAGGCCGGCTACGTCACTCGCGATGCTCGCGAAGTTGAGCGTAAGAAAGTCGGTCTGCGTAAGGCGCGTAAGCGTCCGCAGTACTCCAAGCGTTAATACGACGCTTCGAAAAAAACGCCCAGATCCTTTGGACTGGGCGTTTTTTTATGTCTCTAATTTATTCGTGCGGCAAGGTGTCGCATCCGTGCGAGCCCCGTCCCGCAAGGGTTTCGCTAACTTCGTATCTGGCTATTACCTTGTCAGCACAAGGGGTTTTCTTTACCATTTGGCGAATTTTTTGCGCGGCTCGAATTTTTACTTAAAAGCCTGATTTGAACAGGCTTGAAGCTGATGGGAGACGACTGAATGAGTAATGACGGCGTGAATGCAGGCCGGCGTCGCTTCCTTGTCGCGGCCACTTCGGTGGTTGGTGCGGCAGGAGCGGTCGGAGCTGCGGTCCCGTTCGTGGGGTCATGGTTCCCCAGTGCCAAGGCGAAGGCCGCTGGCGCGCCGGTGAAGGTCAACGTAGGGAAGATCGAGCCGGGCCAGCAGGTCGTGGCCGAGTGGCGTGGCAAGCCGGTGTTCCTGGTGCATCGCACCAAGGAAATGCTCGACGCGCTGCCGACCCTCGAAGGGCAACTGGCCGACCCCGAGTCGAAGGCTTCGGAGCAGCCGGCGTACGTCGATCCCAAGCTGCGTTCGATCAAGCCTGAGCTGGCCGTGATCGTCGGTATCTGCACCCACCTGGGCTGCTCGCCGACCTTCCGCCCGGAAGTCGCTCCCGCAGACCTCGGTCCGGACTGGAAGGGTGGCTACTTCTGCCCTTGCCACGGCTCCCATTACGACCTCGCCGGCCGCGTTTACAAGGGACAGCCCGCGCCCCTGAACCTGCCGATTCCGCCCTATACGCTGGATGGTGATGAGCTGACCATCGGTGTGGACCAGGAGAAAGCCTGATGAACAAGTTCATGGCTTGGGTCGATGCCCGCTTCCCCGCGACCAAGATGTGGGAAGACCATCTGAGCAAGTACTACGCCCCGAAGAACTTCAACTTCTGGTACTTCTTCGGCTCCCTCGCACTGCTGGTCCTGGTCAACCAGATCCTCACCGGTATCTGGCTGACCATGAGCTTCACCCCGTCGGCGGAAGAAGCGTTCGCGTCCGTCGAGTACATCATGCGAGATGTAGATTACGGCTGGATTATCCGCTACATGCACTCCACCGGTGCATCGGCGTTCTTCGTGGTCGTCTACCTGCACATGTTCCGTGGCCTGCTGTACGGCTCCTACCAGAAGCCGCGCGAGCTGGTGTGGATCTTCGGCATGCTGATCTACCTCGCCCTGATGGCCGAGGCCTTCATGGGCTACCTGCTGCCCTGGGGCCAGATGTCCTACTGGGGTGCCCAGGTGATCATCTCGCTGTTCGGCGCCATCCCGGTGATCGGCGAAGACCTGTCCCAGTGGATCCGTGGTGACTTCCTGATCTCCGGCATCACCCTGAACCGCTTCTTCGCCCTGCACGTGATCGCCCTGCCGATCGTCCTGCTCGGCCTGGTCGTGCTGCACATCCTGGCGCTGCACGAAGTCGGCTCGAACAACCCCGACGGCGTGGACATCAAGAAGAAGAAGGACGAGAACGGCATCCCGCTGGACGGCATCCCGTTCCACCCGTACTACACCGTGAAAGACATCGTCGGTGTCGTGGTCTTCCTGTTCGTCTTCTGCACCGTGATCTTCTTCTTCCCGGAAATGGGCGGATTCTTCCTCGAGAAGCCCAACTTCGAGATGGCGAACCAGTTCAAGACCCCGGATCACATCGCCCCGGTTTGGTACTTCACGCCGTTCTACGCCATCCTGCGCGCCGTTCCGGACAAGCTGATGGGTGTCATCGCCATGGGCGCCGCCATTGCCGTGCTGTTCGTGCTGCCGTGGCTGGACCGTAGCCCGGTTCGCTCGATCCGCTACAAGGGCTGGCTGAGCAAGATCTGGCTGGTGATCTTCGCGGTATCCTTCGTGATCCTCGGCTACTACGGCTCGCAAGCGCCGTCGCCGCTGGGCACCACGCTGTCCCGCCTGTGCACCATTCTGTATTTCGCCTTCTTCATCCTGATGCCGTTCTACACCCGGATGGAGAAAACCAAACCGGTTCCGGAAAGGGTGACTGGCTGATGAAAAAGCAATTCGCTGCATTTGTTCTGGCTCTGCTGCCCGTCTTCGGCTTTGCCGCCGGAGGTCATGGCCCGGCCCTGGATCACGTCGATATCGACCTGACCGACAAGGCCGCCATGCAGGATGGCGCGCGTACTTTCGCCAACTACTGCATGGGCTGCCACAGCGCCAAGTTCCAGCGTTATGAGCGGGTAGGCCGTGATCTGGGCATCCCGGAAGAGCTGATGATGAGCCACCTGGTGTTCACCGGCGCGAAGATCGGTGACCACATGGACATCGGCATGAAGCCTGCTGACGCCAAGGTATGGTTCGGTGCTGCTCCGCCGGACCTGACCCTGGTGGCCCGTGTTCGCGGCACCGACTGGCTGTACACCTACCTGCGTTCGTTCTACGAAGATCCCAAGCGTCCGTGGGGCGTGAACAACACCATCTTCCCGAACGTCGGTATGCCGAACGTGCTGGCGAGCCTGCAGGGCCGCCAGGTCATTGGCTGCAAGCAGATCCAGGTCGTCGAGGATGGCAAGAAGCAGTACGATCCTCTGACCGGTACTCCGCTGACCCACGAGGCCTGCGATCAACTGACCATCGTTCCGAAGACCGGTCAGCTGAACGAAGCTCAGTTCGACGAAAAGGTGAAGAACCTGGTGACCTTCCTGGCTTATTCGGCTGACCCGAACAAGCTGGAGTCCCACCGCATCGGCACCTACGTCCTGCTGTTCCTGGCCTTCTTCTTCGTGTTCGCCTACCTGCTCAAGCGCGAATACTGGAAGGACGTGCACTAAGCACCACCCGTCGTAGTAACAAGCGCGCGCCCTACGGGGCGCGCGTGCGTTTTTCTACCTCCCACAAGAAGATCCTGCGAGGAGGCGCGCGGCATGGCCGCAATCAACAAGCTCACCTGCTTCTCCGACCCTTCCTGCCACTACAGCCATCGCGTGCGCCTGGTGCTGGCCGAGAAGAGCGTCGTCGCCGACATCATCGACGTACCCGCCGGCAGCATCCCGGCCAAGCTCGCCGAAGTGAACCCCTATGGCAGCCTGCCGACGCTGGTGGATCGCGATCTCGCCCTCTACGAGTCGACGGTGGTCATGGAGTACCTCGACGAGCGTTATCCCCATCCGCCGTTGCTGCCCGTCTATCCGGTGGCGCGTGCCAACAGCCGGTTGCTGATGCACCGCATCCAGCGCGACTGGTGTGCCCTGGTGGACCGCATCCTCGATTCACGCCGGAAGGACGCCGAGCGCGCCTTGGCGAGAAAGGAATTGCGTGAGAGCCTGACGGGGGTATCTCCGCTGTTCGCCGACAAACCGTTCTTCCTCAGTGAGGATCTGAGTCTGGTGGATTGCTGCCTGCTGCCGATCCTCTGGCGATTGCCGGTCCTGGGCATCGAGCTGCCGCGCCCGGCCAAGCCGCTGCTGGATTACATGGAGCGACAGTTTGCGCGGGAAACTTTCCGTGCGAGCCTGTCCTCTATCGAACGTGATATGCGCTAAGGAGCCTGATGATGAACTCCAGTCGTCCCTACCTCGTACGAGCCCTCTATGAGTGGATCGTCGACAACGGCTGCACCCCGCATATCCTGGTGAACTCCGAGTATCCGGGCGTGCGGGTGCCGTCGGGCTATGCCAGCGATGGTCAGATCGTGCTCAACGTCTCGCCCACCGCGGTGCGCCACCTGCAGATGGATAACGAGGCGGTCAGCTTCGAAGGTCGTTTCGGTGGTGTTGCCCAGAGCCTGTACATTCCGTCCCAGGCCGTGATGGCCATTTACGCGCGGGAGAACGGCCAAGGCATGGTCTTCGACCTGGAACCGCCGGTGCCCACCGATGACGAGGATCTGCCCGATGACGGCCCCTCCGACGAGCCGCCACGCCCCAGTGGCCGACCGAGTCTCAAGGTGGTGAAGTAATAAAAAGGCGACCCGAGGGTCGCCTTTTTCATGCCTGCAATATATCGCTCGATCAGTCGATGTACTCGAACAGGCGGACGATCTTCTGCACGCCGTCCACGCCCTGGACCACCTGGGTGGCCAGGTCGCCTTCCTTGCGGGTGACCAGGCCCAGCATGTAGACGATGCCGTTCTCGGTCAGGACCTTGATGCGGGTGGAGGGCACGTTCGCGTCAGCGAGCATTTGGCTCTTGATCTTGGTGGTCAGCCAGGTGTCGTTGCTGCGGGCGGCCAGGGAGGAGGGCTGCAGGATCTGCAGCTCGTTGTGCACGGTCTTGACCTTCTGCACTTCCCGGGCGGCCTGTTCGGCCTTGTTCTTCAGGTCGGCACGTGGGGTCTGGCCGGCCAGCAGTACCACGCCGTTGTAGCTGATCACCACGACGTGGGAATTGCGGTCGAGGTCCGGATCGGCTTTGGCGACGTTCACCTCCACCTTGGTTTCGATCAGCGAGTCGTCGATCTTGCTGCCAAGGGTGCGGGTACCCTTGTCATCGTCGATCGGCTTGTCGCGGGTGGCGCTGACGAAGCTGCTGCAGCCACCCAGTGCCATGGTCACGGCCAGTGCGGCTGCGATCAGAGGGGTACGGGTCATTCTTCACTCCCGAATAGCTGACGGTCGATGAGGTCGCACAGGCAATGGATGACCAGCAGGTGGACTTCCTGGATGCGTGCGGTGACCTTGGCCGGGACGCGGATTTCCACGTCTTCGGGCAGCAGTAACGATGCCATGTTGCCGCCGTCGCGGCCGGTCAGAGCTACGACAACCATTTCGCGATCATGTGCGGCCTGGATCGCCTGAATGACGTTCGCCGAGTTGCCGCTGGTGGAAATCGCCAGCAGTACGTCGCCCGGTTGGCCCAGTGCGCGAATCTGCTTGGAGAAGACTTCGTTGTAGCTGTAGTCGTTGGCGATCGAAGTGATGGTGGAGCTGTCGGTGGTCAGGGCGACCGCCGGCAGGCTCGGGCGCTCGCGCTCGAAGCGATTCAGCAGCTCGGAGGAGAAGTGCTGGGCGTCTCCGGCAGAGCCGCCGTTGCCGCAGGAGAGAATCTTGCCTTCGTTCAGCAGGGCATTGACCATGACCATGCTGGCCTGCTCGATATGCGGGATGAGCACCTCGGTGGCCTGTTGCTTGGTCTCGATGCTGGCATGGAAGAGCTGGCGGATACGGGATTGCATGTCCATCAGGTGTGACCTTTCGTCGGGCGTCTGATCAGGTGTCAAAGGCGTTGGGAATCCAGTTCAAGTGCCCTGCGGAGCCTGGGGTTCGGTGGTCGATAGCGACGATGTCGAACCGGCAGGGGTGTCTGCTCCAGCGGGCGTTCTGTTGCAGGAAGTGTTCGGCGGCGGCGGTCAGGCGCTGACGCTTGCGCGAGTCCACACTTTCCAGGGCTCCTCCCCAGGCGTTGTGCCGGCGGGAGCGAACTTCGACGAATACTACTGTATCGCCGTCCAGCATGACCAGATCGAGCTCGCCGCGGCGACACGTCCAGTTCTGCGCCACAAGGCGCAATCCATGCTGTTCGAGGTGGGCGCGGGCGCTGGCTTCCGCCTCGCGCCCGGCCTTCTGGGAGGGGCTGTTGCCGATCAAATACCGTTGTTCTCCAGCGGCTGCGCCTGGCCATTGCGGAACTCGGCCCAGGGCAGGTGGCGTTCGACGCGTTGGCCGGGATTGACGCTCAGGGTGCCGGTCAGGCCGTCGAGCTGCATGCTCGGCACGGCCTTGAGTTCCGGCAGGCGCGGTGCCAGTTGGTAGGCGTCGGCGCCCATTGCATAAAGGCGGCCGAGGCTGCCGTTGGCCTGCGGCCACTGGGCGGCGACCTGCTGGCGCAGCGGGTTGTTCGGTTCCAGCAACCACGGGGTTTCGCAGAAGCGGATGCCGTTCAGGTCCTGGTCCTGGGCCGGGTTGTTCACGCCGCTGTAGAGGTTGGAGGTGGCGTAGACCGGCAGGTCGCCCGCGTACTGGAAGGCCAGCGTCGGCTTGATCTGGCGAGCCTGCTGCGGGGTGGCGGCGAGGAAGATGAAGTCGATGTCCTGGCGGCGCGAGGGCTGGGTGTCGACGCTGCTGTCGAGCACGCCTTGCAGGCGCTTGGCGCGGCCTTCGCTCTGGCGTAGTTGCAGCAGGTCGGCGATTTGGCGGGCCAGTTCTACCGGCTGGTCGACGTGCTCGGCGGCGATCAGGGTGCCGCCGGCGGCCTGCCAGTTGCGGCTGAAGGAGGCCAGTACGCGGTCGCCCCATTCGCCACGCGGGACCAGGGCCACGGCGCGACGCATGCCGTCGTTCCAGGCGCGGCTGGCGACTTCGCGGGCCTCGTCCTCGGCGGACAGGCCGAACTGGAACAGCTGGGCCGGGCCTTCCTGACCGCTGTCGCTGTAGTTCAGCGCCAGGGTGGTGATTGGCAGTTGCGGCTGGCTGCTCAGTTGCTTGACCAGGTTCTTCTCCAGCGGGCCTACGACCAGTTGGACGCCGTCGGCCTGGGCCTGACGATAGAACTCATCCAGCGAGCGAACCTGGGTGCTGTCGTAGAGCTTGATCGCCGGCTGTGCCTGGCCGCTTTGCTGGGCCTGGTAGTGGGCGGCGAGGAAGCCGTCCTGCAGTGCGCGGGACACCGACGCCAATTGGCCCTGCTGCGGCAGCAGCAGGGCGATGGTATTCAGCGGCTGGGCGGCCAGCGACTTGATCTTCTGCAGTGCGTCGGGCAGCCGCTTGGCGGCCGGGTGGTCGGGGTTCCGGGCGACCCAGTTGTCGATGTTGGACTGCTGTTCCTTCAGCGTCGACGAGGTCTTGGTGATGCGTGCCAGTTCCAGCCAGCCGTTCAGGTCGCCTTCGTTACCGCTGGCCTGCAGTTGCTCGACTGGCAGGCTGGAGACCAGGCCCCAGATGGCCTCCTGGTTGCTCTTGCTGGCCTCGGCGTTGAGCAGCGGATCGATGAAGACGCGCTCGCGGGCAGCGCTCAGGGTCTGGCTGTCTGCCGCCAGGGCCTGGGCCTTGACCAGGCCTGCGCGGGCCTGCAGCTCCACCGGCATTTCGCCCAGGCGCTGGAAGTTCGGATTCTCGAAGGCTTTCAGGGCGGCTTTCGGCTTGTTGCGTGCCATCTCCAGCTGAGCCTTGAGGGTGCTGGCGAAGACCTGCTGGGCGGGCTTCAGGCTGTCCAGGGGGATTTGCTCGAGGATTTGCGAGGAGCGTCCGAAGTCCTTCTGCTTGTAGGCGAGGTCGGCGGCGGAGAGGCGCAGCACGTTGGCTTCGTCGGGCTTGGCGGTGGAAGCCTGCTGCAGCAGTTGTTCGATGCTGGCGTCCGGAGTGCGCGGCAGTTCGCCGAGGTTGGAGGACGGGGACGAGGCGCAGGCGGCGAGCATGCCGGCAAGGAGCAGGGCGGAAAGCGGGCGCAGGCGAGCGGTCATATCGGGCTTCTCGTGACGCATTCAAAGAGCTGCCGATTGTACCCAAGCGGCGAGGGTGACGCGATGGCGGCAACCGGAAAGGGGATACAATGCGGCTTTTCCGACATTCCTGGCGAGGTTCTTCCGCGTGACCTTCGGCACTCTCTATGTGGTGGCTACCCCCATCGGCAATCTGGATGACATCAGCGCCCGGGCGCTCAAGGTGCTGCGCGACGTCTCGCTGATCGCCGCCGAAGACACCCGTCACTCTGTACGCCTGCTGCAGCATTTCGGCCTCGAAACGCCGCTGGCGGCCTGCCATGAGCACAATGAGCGCGAGCAGGGCGGGCGATTCCTGGCGAAGCTGCAGGCCGGCGAAGACGTCGCGCTGATCTCCGATGCGGGCACGCCGTTGATCTCCGATCCGGGCTATCACCTGGTGCGCCAGGCGCGGGCTGCGGGAGTTCAGGTGGTCCCGGTGCCGGGCGCCTGCGCGCTGATCGCCGCGCTGTCCGCCGCCGGGCTGCCGTCGGATCGCTTTGTCTTCGAGGGTTTCCTGCCGGCCAAGGCCGCGGGGCGGCGTGGCCGGCTGGAGGCGCTGCTGGAGGAGCCGCGTACGCTGATCTTCTATGAGGCGCCGCATCGTCTGCTGGAGTGCATCGAGGACATGGCGGCGATCTTCGGCAATGAGCGCCCGGCGGTGTTGGCGCGGGAGTTGACCAAGACCTTCGAGACCCTGAAGGGCCTGCCGTTGGGTGAACTGCGCGAGTTCGTCGCCGGCGACAGCAACCAGCAGCGCGGCGAGTGCGTGCTGTTGGTGGCGGGCAGGCCGGCGCCGGAAGGCGATGAAGCGGTGGATGCGCAGACGCTGCGCGTGCTCGATCTATTGCTGGCCGAATTGCCGGTGAAGCGCGCGGCAGCGCTGGCGGCGGAGATCACCGGGGTGCGGAAGAACCAGCTGTATCAGATCGCGCTGGAGCGCCAGGGTAAGGCTTGAGCTTGTCCTGAGCGTCGTCAGCCGCTAATCTTGCGGACTGAGAGTTGGTTGGACAGTCGCTGCTGCGTGATGTTCCATCACGGGGTGGAGGAAAGTCCGGGCTCCATAGGGCAGAGTGCCAGGTAACGCCTGGGAGGCGCGAGCCTACGGAAAGTGCCACAGAAAATAACCGCCTAAGCGCAACAGCGCCGGTAAGGGTGAAAAGGTGCGGTAAGAGCGCACCGCACGGCTGGCAACAGTTCGTGGCTAGGTAAACCCCACTCGGAGCAAGACCAAATAGGAATCCATTGGCGCGGCCCGCGTTGGATTCGGGTAGGTCGCTTGAGGCATTCAGTGATGAATGTCCCAGAGGAATGGCTGTCCTCGACAGAACCCGGCTTACAGACCGACTCTCTCCACATTCCCTCCACTTCTTCCCACCATGACCATTTGTCGCTGATCGGAAGAAGTTACAAAGTTAAGAAATCACTTTAAGTGTGAAAGCCCAGTGTTTTGAAAACACTGGGCTTTTCTCTTTCTGGTCGCGTCAAACTTCCCTCCGAAACCCTCCATAAGCACGCTAAATCTCGGTCCTGTAAGGATTTTTCGCCTCTGGCTCGCCTTGACGGTGGGGAGCGTGGATTTCTATAGTGTGCGGAAGTGGTATGAAGTGGGTAAAAGTGGGATCAACAGGCATGGATAGCCAACCACAGGGGAAGCGCTGACGTGTTTCGCGGAGCTAACGCCATCAGTCTCGACGCCAAAGGGCGCCTCGCGATGCCGAGTCGGTATCGTGACGAGCTCGTTTCGCGTTGCAATGGCCAGCTCATCGTCACCATCGATGCCGTCGATACCTGCCTGACCGTATACCCCCTCCCTGAATGGGAACTCATCGAAGCCAAACTGCGCGAGCTGCCGTCGTTGCGTGAAGAAACGCGGCGCCTGCAGCGTTTGCTGATTGGTAATGCCGTGGACCTGGAGCTGGATAGCGCCGGGCGTTTCCTGGTTCCGCCGCGGCTTCGCGAATACGCCGGCCTGGACAAGCGGGCCATGCTGGTCGGCCAGCTGAACAAGTTCCAGCTCTGGGACGAAGACAAGTGGAATGCGGTTGCCGAGGCCGACCTCGCAGCCATTAAAGAGCCCGGCGGTCTGCCGGACGAATTGCGCGACCTTATTCTGTGAGCCTGCCTGTGAATAGTACCTACCAACACATCACCGTTCTTCTCGAGGAGGCCGTCGACGCACTGGCCCCCCGCGACGACGGCCGCTATGTGGACGGTACCTTCGGCAGGGGAGGGCATAGTCGTGCCTTGCTTGGGAGGCTCGGTCCGGGTGGTCAGTTGCTCGGGTTCGACAAGGACCCCCAAGCCATCGCGACGGGAAAAGCACTGGCGGCCGAAGACGGCCGCTTCGTCATTGTGCAAAGGTCCTTCGCCGAGATGGCGGATGAGTTCACCGCTCGCGGCCTTCAGGGCAGCGTGAACGGCGTGCTGCTGGACCTGGGCGTGTCCTCGCCGCAGCTGGATGACCCGGAGCGCGGCTTCAGCTTCCTCAACGACGGTCCGCTGGACATGCGGATGAACCCGGACCAGGGCGTCAGCGCCGCGCAGTGGATTGCCACCGCCGCCGAAGACGAGATCGCCCGTGTGTTCAAGGACTACGGCGAAGAGCGCTTTGCCAGGCGCATGGCCCGCGCCATCGTGCAGCGCCGTGCGGAAAAGCCGTTCGAGCGTACCGCCGACCTGGCTGCGGTGATCACCGAGGCCAACCCGGCCTGGGAGAAGGGCAAGAATCCGGCCACCCGCGCCTTCCAGGGGCTGCGTATCTTCATCAACAATGAGCTGGGCGATCTGGAGCGGGGCCTCGACGCCGCGCTGGAAGGTCTTGCCGTGGGCGGTCGCCTGGTGGTGATCAGCTTCCACTCGCTGGAAGACCGCATCGTCAAGCAGTTCATGCGCAAGCAGGTGAAAGGCGAGGCGGACAACCTGCCGCGCAACCTGCCGATCCAGGTCAAACCCTTCGAGCCGCGCCTGAAGCTGCTCGGCAAGCCGGTCTACGCCTCCGAGGCTGAGCTCAAGGCCAACCCGCGTTCGCGCAGTGCCGTCATGCGTATTGCGGAGAAGCTCAGATGAGCCGCCTCTTCGTCAAGCGCCTGCCGGCCGGCAGCTTCTTCATGCTGTTGCTGTTCATTGGTGTGCTGCTATCGGCGATTTCCGTTTCCTACAGCGCGTACTGGAACCGCCAGTTGCTCAACGCTCTGTATGCCGAACTGAGCGTGCGTGACAAGGCGCAGGCCGAATATGGCCGGCTGATCCTGGAGCAGAGCACCTGGACGGCGCACAGCCGCATCGAAGCGCTGGCCACCGACCAGTTGAAGATGCGCGTGCCGGATCCGACCGAAGTCATCATGGTGGCGCCATGAAGAATCTCGCCGGAGCTCGCTACCCCTGGCGCTTCCGCGTCGTCGTCGGCCTGCTGATGACGATGGTGGCCGCCATCGCCTGGCGGATCGTCGACCTGCACGTCATCGACCACGATTTCCTCAAGGGACAGGGCGATGCGCGCAGCGTGCGCCACATCGCCATTCCCGCGCACCGCGGCCTGATCACTGACCGCAATGGCGAGCCGCTGGCCGTCAGTACGCCGGTTGCCACGCTGTGGGCGAATCCCAAGGAACTGGTGCTCGAACGCGAGAAGTGGGGCTTCCTCGCCGATGCCCTCGGCCAGTCCAGGGCCGCTCTGTCGGAACGCCTGGAGGCGAACGCCGACAAGGAGTTCATCTATTTGGTGCGTGGCCTGACCCCGGAGCAGGGCGAGGGCGTGATGGCCCAGGTGAAAACCCACCGCATCCCCGGCGTCTATTCGGTCGAGGAATTCCGTCGCTTCTACCCGTCCGGCGAGGTTGCCGCACAGGTGGTGGGCTTCACTGACGTCGACGATCGTGGTCGTGAAGGCGTTGAACTGGCCTTCGACAGCTGGCTGGCCGGCGTGCCGGGCAAGCGCCAGGTGCTCAAGGACCGCCGTGGTCACCTTATCCGCGACGTGCAGGTCACCCGTAACGCCAAGGCCGGCAAGACCCTGGCCCTGTCCATCGACCTGCGCCTGCAGTACCTCGCCAACCGCGAGCTGCGCAACGCGCTGGTGGAAAACGGCGCCAAGGCCGGCAGCCTGGTGATCCTCGACGTGAAGACTGGCGAAGTGCTGGCCATGTCCAACCAGCCGACCTACAACCCGAACAACCGTCGCAACCTGCAGCCGGCGATGATGCGCAACCGCGCCATGATCGACGTTTTCGAGCCCGGTTCGACCATGAAGCCGTTCTCCATGAGCGCGGCACTGGAAACCGGCCGCTGGAAGCCGACCGACAAGGTCGAGGTCTACCCCGGCACCCTGCAGATCGGCCGTTACACCATTCGCGACGTCTCCCGCAGCGAAGGTCCGGTGCTGGACCTCACCGGCATCCTCATCCGCTCCAGTAACGTCGGCATGAGCAAGGTCGCCTTCGATATCGGCGGCGAAGCCATCTACAACCTGATGCAGAAGGTCGGTCTCGGCCAGGACACCGGCCTGGGCTTCCCCGGCGAGCGCGTCGGCAACCTGCCGAACTACCGCGAGTGGCGCAAGGCCGAAACCGCGACCCTGTCCTACGGTTACGGTCTGTCGGTGACCGCCATCCAACTGGCTCACGCTTACTCGGCGCTGGCCAACAACGGCCGCAGCGTGCCGTTGACGATGGTCCGCGCCGACCGTCAGCCGGACTCGACCCAGGTCATCCCCGAGCCCGTTGCCAAGACCATGCAGGGCATGCTCCAGCAGGTGGTCGAGGCGCCCAACGGCGTATTCCGCGCCCAGGTGCCGGGCTACCACGTGGCCGGCAAGTCCGGTACCGCGCGCAAGACCGCAACCGGCACCAAGGGTTATGCCGAGAACTCCTACCGCTCCCTGTTCGCCGGCTTCGGCCCGATGAGCAATCCGCGCTACGTGATCGTGGTCGTCATCGATGAACCCAGCAAGGCCGGCTACTACGGTGGCCTGGTGTCCGCGCCGGTGTTCAGCAAGGTGATGTCCGGCACGCTGCGCCTGATGAACGTACCGCCGGACAATCTGCCGGCGACTCCGCAGCAGCAAGCCGATGCTGCGCCCGCCAAAGGAGGGCGTGGCTGATGCCGATGAGCCTCAATCAATTGCTGCCGCAGGCTGAAAGCGGCGAGCTGATCCGCGAACTGACCCTGGACAGCCGCACCGTCAAGCCGGGCGACCTGTTCCTCGCCGTACCGGGTGGCCGCCAGGACGGTCGCGCGCATATTGCCGGCGCCCTGACCCTGGGGGCCGCCGCCGTTGCCTATGAAGCCGAAGGCGCTGTCGATCTGCCGCCCAGCGATGTGCCGATGATCGCTATCAAGGGCCTCGCCAGGCAGCTGTCCGCCATCGCCGGGCGCTTCTATGGCGAGCCGAGTCGTGGCGTCGACCTGGTCGGCGTGACCGGCACCAACGGCAAGACCAGCGTCAGCCAACTGGTGGCCCAGGCGCTGGACCTGCTGGGCGAGCGCTGCGGCATCGTCGGTACGCTTGGTACCGGTTTCTACGGCGCGCTGGAAAGCGGCCGTCATACCACCCCCGATCCGCTTGCCGTGCAGGCGACCCTGGCGCGCCTGAAACAGGCCGGCGCCAGGGCGGTGGCGATGGAAGTCTCCTCCCACGGCCTGGAGCAGGGTCGCGTAGCGGCGCTGGGCTTCGACGTGGCGGTGTTCACCAACCTGTCCCGCGACCACCTGGACTATCACGGCTCGATGGAAGCCTACGGCTCCGCCAAGGCCCAGTTGTTCGCCTGGCAGGGACTGCGTTGCCGAGTGATCAACCTGGACGACGATTTTGGCCGTCAACTGGCCGGGGAAAAGCACGAATCCCGCCTGATGGGCTACAGCCAGATCGATCCGTCGGCCTACCTCTATTGCCGCGAAGCCCGTTTCAGCGATGCCGGCGTCGAGGCGCAGGTCGTCACTCCGCAAGGCGAAGGCCTGTTACGCAGCTCGCTGCTGGGCAAGTTCAACCTGAGCAACCTGCTGGCAGTGGTTGGTGCGCTGCTCGGCCTGGATTACCCGCTGGGCGACGTGCTGGCCGTGTTGCCGCAACTGGAAGGTCCGGTTGGCCGCATGCAGCGCCTGGGTGGCGGCGAGAAGCCGCTGGTGGTGGTGGATTACGCCCACACTCCGGACGCCCTGGAGAAAGTCCTGCTGGCCCTGCGCCCGCACGTGCATGGTCGTCTGCTCTGCCTGTTCGGTTGTGGTGGCGACCGTGACCGCGGTAAGCGTCCGATCATGGCGCGGATCGCCGAGCAGCACGCCGACCGTGTGCTGGTCACCGACGACAACCCGCGTACCGAGAAGAGCGAAGCGATCATCGCCGACATCCGTGCCGGTTTCGCCGGGCCTGAAACGGTGGAGTTCGTTCCCGGTCGTGGCGAGGCCATTGCTCGCTTGATCGCTTCGGCCGGCGTCGATGACGTCGTGCTGCTGGCCGGCAAGGGACATGAGGATTACCAGGAGATCGACGGCGTCCGCCATCCGTTCTCCGATCTGGATCAAGCCACCAAGGCTCTGGCTGCCTGGGAGGTGAAGCGTGCTTAAGCCCCTGTCGCTCACCGAAGTCGCCGGCGCACTCGATGGCCGCGTGGTGGGCGCGGATGTCGCCTTCGACGCCGTCAGCACCGATAGTCGCGCCATCGTGCCGGGCCAACTGTTCATCGCCCTGACCGGCCCGCGCTTCGACGGCCACAACTACCTGGTCGACGTCGCCGCCAAGGGCGCCGTCGCCGCGCTGGTGGAGCGAGAAGTCCCTGCTGCTCCGCTGCCGCAACTGGTGGTGCGCGATACCCGCGTGGCACTGGGCCAACTGGGCGCGCTGAACCGCGCTGCCTTTACCGGCCGTGTCGCCGCCGTCACTGGCTCCAGCGGCAAGACCACCGTGAAGGAAATGCTCGCCAGCATCCTGCGGACCCAGGGCGACGTCCTGGCGACCCGTGGCAACCTGAACAACGACCTCGGCGCCCCGCTGACCCTGCTGCAACTGGCGCCGGAGCAGCGGAGTGCGGTCATCGAGCTGGGCGCCTCGCGCATCGGTGAGATCGCCTACACCGTCGGTCTGACCCGCCCGCACGTCGCCATCATCACCAACGCCGGCACTGCCCATGTGGGCGAGTTCGGCGGGCAGGACAAGATCGTCCTGGCCAAGGGCGAGATTCTCGAGGGGCTGGCCGCCGATGGCGTGGCCATCCTCAACCGCGACGACAAGGCCTTCGACACCTGGCAGGCCCATGCCGCCGGCCGTCGTGTCTCCAGTTTCGGCCTGCACGATGCTCGCGCCGACTTCCGCGCCAGCGATGTGCAACGTGATGCCCGTGGTTGCCCGGGCTTTACCCTGCACAGTCCCGCAGGCGAGGCGTGCATCCAATTGAACCTGCTGGGCGAACACAATGTGACCAATGCCTTGGCGGCCGTTGCCGCCGCTCATGCCCTGGGCGTGCCGCTGGTCGGGATCGTTTCCGGCCTGCAGAACCTGCAGCCGGTCAAGGGCCGCGCCGTAGCCCAGCTGGCGACGAATGGCATGCGTGTGATCGACGACAGCTACAACGCCAATCCGGCTTCAATCTGCGCGGCGATTGATATACTCGCCGGCTTTTCCGGCCGGACCGTCCTGGTCCTCGGAGACATGGGCGAGCTGGGGGCCTGGGCAGAGTCTTCCCACCGCGAAGTGGGAACCTATGCCATCGGCAAAGTCTCAGCGCTCTATGCCGTCGGTCCGCTGATGAGCCACGCCGTGCAGGCGTTCGGTTCCGCGGGTCGGCACTTCGCCGATCAGGCCAGCCTGATTGGCGCCCTGGCCGAAGAAGCATCGACCACCACCATTCTGATCAAGGGTTCCCGCAGCGCGGCGATGGACAAAGTCGTCGCGGCGCTCTGTGGTTCCTCCGAGGAGAGTCACTAAATGCTGCTGCTGCTCGCCGAGTACCTGCAACAGTTCCACAAGGGCTTCGGCGTCTTCCAGTACCTGACCCTGCGCGGCATCCTGAGCGTGCTGACCGCGCTCGCCCTGTCGCTCTGGCTGGGGCCGTGGATGATTCGCACCCTGCAGATCCGCCAGATCGGCCAGGCCGTGCGTAACGACGGGCCGCAATCGCACCTGTCCAAGAAAGGCACGCCGACCATGGGCGGTGCGCTGATCCTCACCGCCATCGCCATCAGCACCCTGTTGTGGGCCGACTGGTCGAACCGCTACGTCTGGGTCGTGTTGGCCGTGACCCTGCTGTTCGGCGCCATCGGCTGGGTGGATGACTACCGCAAGGTGATCGAGAAAAACTCCCGTGGCCTGCCGAGCCGCTGGAAGTATTTCTGGCAGTCGGTATTCGGCCTGGGCGCGGCGATCTTCCTCTATATGACCGCCGAGACGCCGGTCGAGACCACCCTGATCGTGCCGATGCTGAAGAGCGTCGAGATTCCGCTGGGCATCTTCTTCGTGGTGCTGACCTACTTCGTGATCGTCGGCTCCAGCAACGCGGTGAACCTGACCGATGGCCTCGACGGCCTCGCCATCATGCCCACCGTAATGGTCGGCGGAGCGCTGGGGATCTTCTGCTACCTGTCGGGCAACATCAAATTCGCCGAATACCTGCTGATCCCCAGCGTTCCAGGGGCGGGCGAACTGATCATCTTCTGCGCCGCCATTGTTGGCGCGGGGCTGGGCTTCCTTTGGTTCAACACCTATCCGGCCCAGGTCTTCATGGGCGACGTCGGCGCGCTGGCGCTGGGTGCCGCGCTGGGCACCATTGCTGTGATCGTCCGCCAGGAGATCGTGCTGTTCATCATGGGCGGCGTGTTCGTCATGGAAACCCTGTCGGTGGTGATCCAGGTCGCCTCCTTCAAGTTGACCGGCAAGCGCGTGTTCCGCATGGCGCCGATCCACCACCACTTCGAACTCAAGGGCTGGCCGGAGCCGCGCGTGATCGTGCGCTTCTGGATCATCACGGTGATTCTCGTGCTGATCGGCCTGGCTACGTTGAAACTGCGTTGAGGACTGATCGAGCATGAGCCTGATCGCTTCCGACCAATTCCGCATCGTTGTCGGCCTCGGCAAGAGCGGCATGTCCCTGGTGCGCTACCTGGCGCGCCAGGGTGTGCCCTTTGCCGTGGCGGATACGCGCGCGAATCCGCCGGAACTGGCGACCCTGCGCGAGCAGTACCCGCAGGTCGAGGTGCGCTGCGGCGACCTCGACGCCGATTTCCTCTGCCGCGCCCAGGAGCTCTACGTGAGCCCCGGCCTGTCGCTGCGCGTTCCGGCGCTGGTGGAAGCCGCCGCCCGTGGCGTGCGCATGTCCGGCGATGTCGACCTGTTCGCGCGTCAGGCGAAGGCGCCGATCGTCGCCATCACCGGTTCCAACGCCAAGAGCACCGTCACCACCCTGGTGGGCGACATGGCCAAGGCCGCCGGCAAGCGCGTCGCCGTCGGTGGCAATCTCGGCACCCCGGCGCTGGACCTGCTGGCCGATGACGTCGAGCTGTACGTGGTGGAGCTGTCGAGCTTCCAGCTGGAAACCTGCGAACGCCTGGGTGCCGAAGTCGCCACCTGCCTGAACGTCAGCGAAGACCACATGGACCGCTACGACGGCATGGCCGACTACCACCTGGCCAAGCACCGTATCTTCCGTGGTGCAAAGCAGGTCGTGGTGAACCGCGCCGACGCGCTGAGCCGCCCGCTGATTGCCGACACCGTGCCGTGCTGGACCTTCGGTATCAACAAGCCGGACTTCAAGGCCTTCGGCCTGATCGAACCAGATTCCGAAAGAGCAGGTGAGAAGTGGCTGGCCTTCCAGTTCGAGCCGCTGATGCCAGCCCGCGAGCTGAAGATCCGTGGCGCGCACAACCAGTCCAACGCCCTGGCCGCGCTGGCGCTGGGGCACGCCGTCGGCCTGCCGTTCGAGCCGATGCTGCAGACCCTGCGTGAATTCGCCGGCCTGGCCCATCGCTGCCAGTGGGTACGTGAACGCAACGGCGTGAACTACTACGACGACTCCAAGGCCACCAACGTCGGTGCCGCCCTGGCTGCCATCGAAGGCCTGGGTGCCGATATCGACGGCAAGCTGGTGCTGATCGCCGGTGGCGACGGCAAGGGCGCCGACTTCCATGACCTGCGTGCTCCGGTCGCGCAGCATTGCCGCGCCGTGGTGCTGCTGGGCCGCGATGCCGAGCTGGTGAGCGCTGCCATCGGCAATGCCGTGCCCAAGGTCCGCGTGAATACCCTGGACGAAGCCGTCGAACATGCCGCCGACCTGGCGCTGCCGGGCGATGCCGTGCTGCTGTCGCCGGCCTGCGCGAGCCTGGACATGTTCAAGAACTACGAAGAACGCGGACGCCTGTTCGCCAAGGCCGTGGAGGAGCTCGCCTGATGTTCTCCTTCCTGCGCCCCTATCCGTCCCCGCTGATCAGCCGCCACGGCATCGATCTGGACTTCCCGCTGCTGGCGGGTTGCCTGGCGCTGCTCGGTCTCGGTCTGGTGATGGTTACCTCGGCGTCGTCCGAAGTGGCGGCGGCGCAGTCCGGCAATCCGCTGTACTTCTCGGTCCGCCACCTGATCTACCTGGCCATCGGCTTCGTCACCTGCGGCCTGACCATGATGGTGCCGATGGAAACCTGGCAGCGCCTGGGCTGGAAGCTACTGGCCATCGCCTTCGGATTGCTGGTGCTGGTGATCACCCCCGGCATCGGCCGCGAGGTGAACGGTTCGATGCGCTGGATCGGCTTCGGCCTGTTCAACATCCAGCCCTCGGAGATCGCCAAGGTCTTCGTGGTGGTCTTCATGGCCGGCTATCTCGTACGCCGCCAGGAAGAAGTGCGCGAGAGCTGGCTGGGCTTCTTCAAGCCCTTCGTGGTGCTGCTGCCGATGGCCGGCCTGTTGCTGCGCGAGCCCGACTTCGGCGCCACCGTGGTGATGATGGGCGCGGCCGCCGCGATGCTGTTCCTCGGCGGCGTGGGCCTGTTCCGCTTCGGCCTGATGGTCGCGCTGGCGGTGGGCGCCGTGGTCCTGCTGATCCAGACCCAGCCTTACCGGATGGCGCGCCTGACCAACTTCACCGACCCCTGGGCCGACCAGTTCGGCGCGGGCTACCAGCTCAGCCAGGCGCTGATCGCCTTCGGCCGTGGCGGCTGGACCGGCATGGGCCTGGGCAACAGCATCCAGAAGCAGTTCTACCTCCCCGAGGCGCACACCGACTTCGTGTTCGCGGTCCTCGCGGAAGAGCTGGGCATAGTCGGCGCCATGGCCACCGTGGCCCTGTTCGTCTTCGTCAGCCTGCGCGCGCTGTACATCGGCATCTGGGCCGAGCAGTCGAAACAGTACTTCTCCGCCTACGTCGCCTACGGGCTGGCATTCCTGTGGATCGGCCAGTTCCTGATCAACGTGGGCGTGAACGTCGGCCTGCTGCCGACCAAGGGCCTGACCCTGCCATTCCTCAGCTACGGCGGCAGCTCCCTGGTGATCTGCTGCGCCCAGCTGGGAATGCTGCTGCGCATCGAATGGGAGCGCCGCACCGTGATGGGCAGCGAGGAATATGAATTCAGCGAAGAGGACTTTGCCGATGAAAGGTAACGTCCTGATCATGGCCGGCGGCACCGGCGGACACGTCTTCCCGGCGCTGGCCTGCGCCCGCGAGTTCCAGGCGCGCGGCTACAGCGTGCACTGGCTGGGCACGCCGCGTGGCATCGAGAACGATCTGGTGCCCAAGGCCGGTCTGCCGCTGCACCTGATCAACGTCAGCGGCCTGCGTGGCAAGGGTCTCAAGTCGTTGCTGCGCGCGCCGTTCGATCTGCTCAAGTCGCTGTTCCAGGCCCTGGGCGTGGTTCGCCGGCTCAAGCCGGTCTGCGTGCTGGGCCTGGGCGGTTACGTCACCGGTCCGGGCGGCCTGGCCGCCAAACTGTCCGGCGTGCCGCTGGTGATCCATGAGCAGAACGCCGTCGCCGGCACCGCCAACCGCAGCCTGGCGCCGCTGGCCAAGCGGGTCTGCGAAGCCTTCCCGGACACCTTCGACAGCAGCGCCAAGCGCCTGACCACCGGCAACCCGGTGCGTGTCGAGCTGTTCCTGGAAGAGGGCGCCCGCGCGCCGCTGGCCGGCCGCCGCGTCAACCTGCTGGTGCTGGGTGGCAGCCTGGGCGCCGAGCCGCTGAACAAGCTGCTGCCCGAAGCGCTGGCGCAGGTTCCCGCCGAGATTCGCCCGGCCATTCGCCATCAGGCCGGTCGTCAGCATGACGAAATTACTGCGGAGCGTTATCGCGCTGCGGGTGTCGAAGCGGACGTCGCTCCGTTCATCGCCGACATGGCCGCCGCCTATGCGTGGGCCGATCTGGTGATTTGCCGCGCCGGAGCGCTGACCGTGAGCGAACTGACCGCCGCCGGCCTGCCGTCCTTCCTGGTGCCGCTGCCCCACGCGATCGACGACCACCAGACCAAGAACGCCGAATTCCTGGTGCGGGAGGGCGCCGCCCACCTGCTGCCACAGAAATCTACCAGCGCCGCCGACCTGGCCGCGCAGTTGTCCGAGGTATTGATGCATCCCGATTCCCTGACCCGCATGGCCGGCCGCGCTCGCAGTCTGGCCAAGCCCGAGGCTACCCGTACGGTGGTCGATGCCTGCCTGGAGGTGGCCCGTGGTTAAAGAACCCACCGGCGTCACCCGCACCATGCGGCGCATCCGTCGCATCCACTTCGTCGGCATCGGTGGCGTGGGCATGTGCGGCATTGCGGAAGTGCTGCTCAACCTCGGCTACGAAGTGTCCGGCTCCGACCTCAAGGCTTCGCCGGTCACCGAGCGCCTGGAGAAGTTCGGTGCCGAGATCTTCATCGGCCACCGTGCGGAAAATGCCGACGGCGCCGACGTGCTGGTGGTGTCCAGCGCGGTGAACAAGGCCAACCCGGAAGTCGCCGCCGCACTGGACCGCCGCGTACCGGTGGTGCCGCGCGCCGAGATGCTCGCCGAACTGATGCGTTACCGCCACGGCATCGCGGTTGCCGGTACCCACGGCAAGACCACCACCACCAGCCTGATCGCCTCGGTGTTCGCTGCCGGCGGCCTGGACCCGACCTTCGTCATCGGCGGCCGCCTGAACGCCGCCGGCACCAACGCGCAGCTGGGCACCAGCCGCTACCTGGTGGCCGAGGCCGACGAGAGCGACGCCAGCTTCCTGCACCTGCAGCCGATGGTTTCGGTGGTCACCAATATCGACGCCGACCACATGAGCACCTATGGCGGCGACTTCAACAAGCTCAAGCGCACCTTCGTCGACTTCCTGCACAACCTGCCGTTCTACGGCCTGGCCGTGCTCTGCGTGGACGACCCGGTGGTGCGCGAGATCCTGCCGCAGGTCGCCCGTCCGACCGTGACCTACGGCCTGAGCGAGGACGCCGACGTCCGCGCCATCAACATCCGCCAGGAAGGCATGCGCACCTACTTCACCGTGCTGCGCCCCGAGCGCGAGCCGCTGGACGTCTCGGTGAACATGCCCGGTCTGCACAACGTGCTGAACTCCCTGGCGACCATCGTCATCGCCACCGACGAAGGCATCTCCGATGAAGCCATCGTCCAGGGCCTGTCCGGCTTCCAGGGCGTGGGTCGACGTTTCCAGGTCTATGGCGACCTGCAGGTGGAAGGTGGCAGCGTGATGCTGGTCGACGACTACGGCCACCACCCGCGCGAAGTCGCGGCAGTGATCAAGGCCGTGCGTGGCGGCTGGCCGGAGCGCCGCCTGGTGATGGTCTACCAGCCACACCGCTACACCCGTACCCGCGACCTGTACGAGGACTTCGTGCAGGTGCTGGGCGACGCCAACGTGCTGATGCTGATGGAGGTCTACCCGGCCGGCGAAGAGCCGATCCCCGGTGCCGACAGCCGTCATCTGTGCCACAGCATCCGCCAGCGCGGCCAGCTTGATCCGATCTATCTGGAGCGCGGTGGCGATCTCGCCTCGCTGCTGGGGCCGCTGCTGCGTCCCGGCGACATCCTGCTCTGCCAGGGGGCCGGCGATATCGGTGGACTGGCGCCGCAACTGATCAAGAATCCGATGTTCGGTGCCGCCGCTGCTGGCGCCGAGGGGAAGAAGGCATGAGCGACGTCCTCAAATCCACCCTCGATCCCCGCGCCTTCGGTCGCGTCGCCGTGCTTTACGGCGGCAAGAGCGCCGAGCGCGAGGTATCGCTGAAGTCCGGCGCCATGGTCCTGCAAGCGCTGCAGGACGGCGGTGTGGATGCCTTCGGCATCGACGTGGGCGACGATCTGCTGGAGCGTCTGACCCGCGAGAAGATCGACCGTGCCTTCATCATCCTCCACGGTCGTGGCGGTGAAGACGGCACCATGCAGGGGCTGCTGGAAATCGCCGGCATTCCCTACACCGGCAGCGGCGTACTGGCGTCCGCGCTGGCGATGGACAAGCTGCGCACCAAGCGCGTGTGGCTGAGCCTGGGCCTGCCGACGCCTGACCATGCCGTGCTCGCCAGCGAGGACGATTGCCGCACCGCCGCCGCGAAGCTCGGCTTCCCGCTGATCGTCAAGCCGGCCAGTGAAGGTTCGAGCATCGGCATGGCCAAGGTGAACAGCGAGCAAGAGCTGATCGCTGCCTGGGCGGGGGCCGCGAAATACGATTCGCAGGTGCTCGTCGAGCAATGGATCAGCGGGCCCGAATTCACCATCGCCGTCCTGCGTGGCCAGGTGTTGCCGCCCATTCGCCTGGGTACTCCGCACACCTTCTACGACTACGACGCCAAGTACCTCGCCAGCGATACCCGGTACCAGATTCCCTGTGGCCTCGACGCCGCCAAGGAAGAGGAACTGAAGGACCTGACCGCGCGCGCCTGCGATGCCCTCGGCATCCAGGGCTGGGGCCGGGCCGACGTGATGCAGGATGCCGAAGGGCGTTTCTGGCTTCTGGAAGTGAACACCGCACCGGGCATGACCGACCACAGCCTGGTGCCGATGGCCGCGCGCGCGGCCGGCCTGGATTTCCAGCAACTGGTGCTGGCGATCCTCGCCGACAGCGTCGAGGCAAGGGGGTAAGTCATGAACGGCGCGCAGCTTCGTCACCAGAATCCCGGACTCGGCCGTGCACCTGCGCGCAAGCCGGTGCCGCGCGGCGCCAGCCGCCTGGTGGCCAAGGAGCCGCTCAGCGCCCGCATGCCCAAGCCGAATTTCGGCTTCCTCAAGGTGCTGGTGTGGCCTCTGGTGCTGGGTGTGCTCGGCGTCGGTGCCTACTACGGCGCGCAATACGCGTTGCCCTATGCCGACCGGCCGATTGCCAGGGTCAGCGTGGAGGGTGATCTGAGCTACATCAGCCAGGCGGCGGTGCAGCAACGGATCAGCCCCTACGTCTCGGCCAGCTTCTTCACCATCGATCTGGCCGGTATGCGCCAGGAGCTGGAGCAGATGCCCTGGATCGCCCACGCCGAAGTGCGTCGCGTGTGGCCCGACCAGGTGGTCGTCCGCCTGGACGAGCAACTGCCGATTGCCCGTTGGGGGAACGAAGCGTTGCTGAACAACCAGGGCCAGGCCTTCGCCCCGAGCGAGGTGGCCAACTATGAGCACCTGCCGCGCCTGTCCGGCCCGCAGCGCGCTCAGCAACAAGTGATGCAGCAGTACCAGATTCTCAGCCAGA
This sequence comes from Pseudomonas sp. ATCC 13867, assembly GCF_000349845.1. Lineage (NCBI taxonomy): Bacteria > Pseudomonadati > Pseudomonadota > Gammaproteobacteria > Pseudomonadales > Pseudomonadaceae > Pseudomonas > Pseudomonas sp. ATCC 13867. The sequence continues at coordinate 1,236,012 of NC_020829.1, forward strand.
TGCTCCGTCCGCTGGGCTTCACCATTTCCAGCCTGGACATGAGTTCGCGTGGCGCCTGGACCCTGGGCACCGCGCAGGGCGTGGAGATCATGCTGGGCCGCGATCACGCGGTAGAACAGATTCGCCGGCTCGTGACCATCTACGACAAGGCGCTGAAAGAGCAGATTTCGAAAATTGCGCGCATCGACATGCGCTACCCCAACGGCCTGGCCGTGGCGTGGCGCGACCCGGTGCCGGAAGCGACGGTGGCCCAGACCACCGCCGCGCAGTGAGTTGAGGAGACTTCGATAAACATGGCAAGCGTGCAGAGCGGCAAAATGGTCGTCGGCCTGGACATCGGCACCTCCAAGGTGGTGGCGCTGGTGGGCGAGGTGGCCGCCGATGGCAAGCTGGAGATCGTCGGCATCGGGACGCACCCGTCGCGCGGCCTGAAGAAGGGCGTGGTGGTGAACATCGAGTCCACCGTGCAGTCGATCCAGCGCGCCATCGACGAGGCCCAGCAGATGGCTGGCTGCCGTATCCACTCGGCTTTCGTCGGCATCGCCGGCAACCATATCCGCAGCCTGAACTCCCACGGCATCGTGGCGATTCGCGACCGCGAAGTGAGTGGCGCCGATATCGAGCGCGTGCTGGACGCGGCCCAGGCCGTGGCCATCCCGGCCGACCAGCGTGTGCTGCACACCCTGGCCCAGGACTACGTGATCGATAACCAGGAAGGCGTGCGCGAGCCGCTGGGCATGTCCGGCGTGCGCCTGGAAGCCAAGGTGCACGTGGTGACCTGTGCGGTGAACGCCGCGCAGAACATCGAGAAGTGCGTACGCCGCTGCGGCCTGGAAGTGGACGACATCATCCTCGAGCAGCTGGCTTCGGCCTACTCGGTGATCACCGAGGACGAAAAGGAACTGGGCGTGTGCCTGGTGGACATTGGCGGCGGCACCACCGACATCGCCATCTTCACCGAAGGCGCCATTCGGCATACCGCGGTGATCCCGATCGCCGGCGATCAGGTTACCAACGACATCGCTATGGCGTTGCGCACCCCGACACAATATGCCGAAGAGATCAAGATTCGATATGCTTGTGCCCTAGCCAAACTGGCCGGTGCGGGCGAAACCATCAAGGTGCCCAGCGTAGGGGACCGGCCGCCGCGGGAACTGTCGCGCCAAGCGCTTGCCGAAGTGGTCGAGCCTCGTTACGACGAGCTGTTCACCCTGGTTCAAGCGGAGTTGCGCCGCAGTGGCTACGAGGACCTGATTCCGGCAGGGATCGTCCTGACCGGAGGCACTTCCAAGATGGAAGGCGCGATCGAGCTGGCCGAAGAGATCTTTCACATGCCGGTGCGCCTGGGCGTACCGCACAGCGTCAAAGGACTGACCGACGTCGTGCGCAATCCAATCTACTCCACGGGCGTGGGCCTGCTCATGTACGGGCTGCAGAAGCAGTCCGACGGCATCTCCATGTCCGGCAGCAGCTTCAGCAGCGACGAACCCAAGACACCGGTACTGGAAAAGCTTAAACGCTGGGTCCAGGGCAATTTCTGATTTACCACCGCGGTAAACGTAGGCGACACAACTAGAAAGGAAGGAGAGGGGAAATGTTTGAACTGGTAGATAACGTCCCAACTACAGCAGTCATCAAGGTTATCGGCGTAGGTGGCGGCGGCGGCAACGCCGTGAACCACATGGCCAAGAACAACGTTGATGGCGTCGAATTCATTTGCGCCAACACCGATGCGCAGGCGCTGAAGAACATCGCCGCGCGCACCGTACTGCAGCTCGGCCCGGGTGTGACCAAGGGCCTGGGTGCTGGCGCCAACCCGGAAGTCGGCCGCCAGGCCGCCATCGAGGACCGCGAGCGCATCGCCGAGGTACTGGAAGGCGCCGACATGGTCTTCATCACCACCGGCATGGGTGGCGGTACCGGTACCGGTGCTGCGCCGATCATCGCCGAGGTTGCCAAGGAAATGGGCATCCTTACCGTGGCCGTGGTCACCCGTCCGTTCCCGTTCGAGGGCCGCAAGCGCATGCAGATCGCCGACGAGGGCATCCGCGCGCTGGCTGAAAGCACCGACTCGCTGATCACCATCCCCAACGAGAAGCTGCTGACCATCCTGGGCAAGGACGCGAGCCTGCTGGCCGCCTTCGCCAAGGCTGACGATGTGCTGGCCGGTGCCGTTCGCGGTATCTCCGACATCATCAAGCGCCCGGGCATGATCAACGTCGACTTCGCCGACGTGAAGACCGTCATGAGCGAGATGGGCATGGCCATGATGGGCACCGGCTGCGCCAGCGGCCCGAACCGCGCTCGCGAGGCTACCGAAGCCGCGATCCGCAATCCGCTGCTGGAAGACGTCAACCTGCAGGGCGCCCGCGGCATCCTGGTGAACATCACCGCGGGTCCGGACCTGTCCCTGGGCGAGTACTCCGACGTGGGTAACATCATCGAGCAGTTCGCTTCCGAGCACGCCACTGTCAAGGTGGGCACCGTGATCGATCCGGACATGCGCGACGAGCTGCACGTCACCGTGGTCGCCACCGGTCTGGGTGCACGCCTGGAGAAGCCGGTCAAGGTCGTCGACAACACCGTGCAGACCCAGGCCGTCAGCACCCAGGCTCCGGTTCAGCGTGAGCACCAGTCGGTGAACTACCGCGACCTGGACCGTCCGACCGTCATGCGCAATCAGTCCCACGGCGGCGCTGCCACCGCGGCCAAGCTGAATCCGCAGGACGATCTGGATTACCTGGATATCCCGGCCTTCCTGCGTCGTCAGGCCGATTGAGTCGATTTATCAGGAGTATCAATGTGATTGGTGTTCAGCAAAGGGCGGTTCTGCTATCATCGCCGCCCATTGTTGAAAACAGTTCGCAACTTGCGCGAAAACGGCCAAAGCCATGATCAGACAACGCACCTTGAAGAACATCATCCGGGCGACCGGTGTCGGCCTGCACTCCGGGGAGAAGGTTTACCTGACCCTGAAGCCGGCTCCCGTCGATACCGGTATCGTGTTCTGCCGGGCCGATCTCGACCCGGTAGTGGAAATCCCCGCTCGAGCTTCGAACGTGGGTGAAACCACCATGTCGACCACCCTGATCAAGGGTGACGTCAAGGTGGATACCGTGGAGCATCTGCTGTCGGCCATGGCTGGCCTGGGCATCGACAACGCCTATGTCGAGCTGTCCGCATCGGAAGTTCCGATCATGGACGGCAGCGCGGGTCCCTTTGTATTCCTGATCCAGTCCGCCGGCCTGCAAGAGCAGGAAGCGGCGAAGAAGTTCATCCGCATCAAGCGCGAAGTGACCGTGGAAGAGGGCGACAAGCGCGCCACTTTCGTGCCCTTCGATGGCTTCAAGGTGAGCTTCGAGATCGACTTCGATCACCCGGTTTTCCGTGGTCGCACCCAGAAGGCCGTTGTGGACTTCTCCAGCACTTCCTTCGTCAAGGAGGTCAGCCGCGCCCGTACCTTCGGGTTCATGCGCGACATCGAGATGCTGCGTTCGCAGAACCTGGCGCTCGGTGGCAGTGTGGAGAACGCCATCGTGGTCGACGAGTATCGTGTGCTCAACGAAGATGGCCTTCGTTATGAGGACGAATTCGTCAAGCACAAGATCCTGGACGCCATCGGAGACCTGTACCTGTTGGGTAACAGTCTCATCGGCGAGTTCATCGGCTACAAGTCCGGTCACGCCCTGAACAACCGTCTGCTGCGTACCCTCATCGCAGACAAGGACGCTTGGGAAGTGGTGACCTTCGAGGACGCCAAGACCGCGCCGATCTCCTATATGCGACCCGCCGCGGCCGTATAAAGGAACCTCCTTCCTTCAGTAATATCTTCAAAGGCCACCTTCGGGTGGCCTTTTTTTATGCAGACTGTTTGCGCCTTCTGTCTATTCCGTCGGCTTGCGGCTACGGCTGGCAAGGCGCTCCAAGGCTGCCTTGAGCTGTGGATTGTCGATGCCTTCGGCGGCCTCATGAAGCGTGGCGGCTGCCGACTCCGTCAGCGTAACGCTGCGTACCGGCGCGCTGGCCTGACTGTGGGGCTGCACCTTGAGCAGGATGCGCGCAAGTCCTTTGAACTCATCGAAGGCGGCGAGCTGCCGCAGCAGGCGGTTCTGCTGGTAGCGCAGCCGCGTGGCCCAGTGGCCGTCGGTGACGATCAGCAGCAGGCTGCCTTCGCGCCAGGACGCGATACGGCAATAAGGGCGCGCGGCGGGCTGCAGCTGTGAGTCGAGCAGTTCTTGCAGGTGCGAGAGACGCTGGGCCTCGGCGAACAGCGATTGCAGAGGCTTGGCTTCGCGCAGCAGCTTGGTCGATGCCTGGGCGGGCAGGGGGCGGAAGGCCATGATGGAGAACCCGGGTGAATGAAGGACGATGGTAGCAGAAGGCGGATTCCTCCGGTTGGGGATGCTTGCCGCGGCGCAGCCTTGAAGTTGTGCGGCCGCGTCACCATATCCAGCAGGCGGATCGAAAGTTATCTGTCCATGCATTGCCCGAAATGTCATGGAGTGCGAAGCTTCCAAGGATGACTTCGGCACTTTTTTCATACACGTTTCCGGGTAGAATGCCCGCTTCGTTGCCGTTCCGCGCCGCGGCCAGCCAGTCGGGCAGCCCTCCAATTCTCCAGTTCGGATGACCCAGTCGATATGTTTGCGCCTTTGTTGAAAAAACTCTTTGGAAGCAAGAACGAGCGCGAAGTGAAGCGCATGGCCAAGCAGGTCCAGGCCATCAATGCACTCGAGCCCCAGATGGTCCCGCTATCCGATGAGCAACTGAAGGCCAAGACCGAAGAGTTCAAGGCGCGTGTTGCCAAGGGGGAAACCCTCGACCAGATCCTGCCCGAAGCCTTCGCCGTCGCCCGTGAGGCCGGCAAGCGCGTGATGGGCATGCGTCACTTCGACGTCCAGCTGATCGGCGGCATGAGCCTGCACGAAGGCAAGATCGCCGAAATGCGTACCGGTGAGGGCAAGACCCTCGTGGGTACCCTGGCCGTCTACCTGAACGCCCTGTCCGGCAAAGGCGTGCACGTGGTCACCGTGAACGACTACCTAGCCCGCCGCGACGCCAACTGGATGCGCCCGCTGTACGAGTTCCTCGGTCTTTCCGTGGGCATCGTCAGCCCGTTCCAGCCGCCGGAAGAGAAGCGCGCCGCCTACGCCTCCGACATCACCTACGGCACCAACAACGAATTCGGCTTCGATTACCTGCGCGACAACATGGCGTTCAGCCTGGAGGACAAGTTCCAGCGCGAGCTGAACTTCGCCGTGGTCGACGAAGTGGACTCCATCCTCATCGACGAAGCGCGGACTCCGCTGATCATCTCCGGCCAGGCCGAAGACAGCTCCGAGCTGTACATCAAGATCAACAAGCTGATCCCGCGCTTGAATCGCCACATCGAGGAAGTCGAAGGCCAGGTGACCCAGCAGGGCCACTACAGCATCGACGAGAAGACCCGCCAGGTCGAACTCAACGAGCAGGGGCATGCCTACGTCGAGGAACTGCTGACCCAGAACGGCCTGCTGGCCGAGGGCGAGAGTCTCTACTCGGCGCACAACCTCAGCCTGCTGACCCACGTCTACGCCGCGCTGCGTGCCCACACCCTGTTCCACCGCAACGTCGAGTACATCGTCCAGGGCGACCAGGTCCTGCTGATCGACGAGCACACCGGCCGTACCATGCCGGGTCGCCGCCTCTCCGAGGGCCTGCACCAGGCCATCGAGGCGAAGGAAAACCTGCCGATCCAGGCCGAGAGCCAGACCCTGGCCTCGACCACCTTCCAGAACTACTTCCGCCTCTACACCAAGCTGGCCGGCATGACCGGTACCGCCGATACCGAGGCCTTCGAGTTCCGCCAGACCTACGGCCTGGACGTGGTGGTGATCCCGACCCACCGTCCGGTCGCTCGTAAGGACTTCAACGACCTGGTCTACCTGACCCAGGACGAGAAGTACGCCGCCATCATCACCGACGTGCAGCAGTGCCAGGCGCTGGGTCGTCCGATCCTGGTGGGTACCGCTTCGGTCGAAACCTCCGAATACGTCTCGCAGCTGCTGCAGAAGGCCGGTATCGAGCACAAGGTACTGAACGCCAAGTACCACGAGAAGGAAGCCGAGATCATCGCCCAGGCCGGTCGTCCGGGCTCGGTCACCATCGCCACCAATATGGCCGGTCGTGGTACCGATATCCTGCTGGGCGGCAACTGGGAAGTGGAAGTCGCCGCGCTGGAGACCCCCACCGACGAGCAGGTCGCGCAGATCAAGGCCGACTGGCAGAAGCGTCACCAGCAGGTCATCGAAGCCGGCGGCCTGCACGTGATCGCCTCCGAGCGCCACGAGTCCCGTCGTATCGACAACCAGTTGCGTGGCCGTGCCGGCCGTCAGGGCGACCCGGGTTCCAGCCGTTTCTACCTGTCGCTGGAAGACCACCTGATGCGCATCTTCGCCTCCGACCGGGTGAAGAACTTCATGAAGGCCCTGGGCATGCAGCCGGGCGAGGCGATCGAGCACCGCATGGTGACCAACGCCATCGAAAAGGCACAGCGCAAGGTCGAAGGCCGCAACTTCGACATTCGTAAGCAACTGCTGGAGTTCGACGACGTCGCCAACGAGCAGCGCAAGGTGATCTACCACATGCGCAACAGCCTGCTGGCGGCCGAAAATATCGGCGACACCATCGTCGAGTTCCGCGAGGAAACCCTGAGCAACACCATCAGCCAGCACATTCCGCCGCAGTCGCTGCCAGAACAGTGGGACATCGCTGGCCTGGAAGCAGCGCTGTACAGCGACTTCGCCCTGAAGCTGCCGGTACAGCAGTGGCTGGACGAAGACGAGAAACTCTACGAGGAAACCCTGCGCGAGAAGATCCTCGCCGAGCTGGTGGCCGCCTACAACGAGAAGGAAGAGCTCGCCGGCGCCGAAGCCCTGCGCACCTTCGAGAAGCAGATGCTGCTGCGTGTGCTGGACGACCTGTGGAAGGACCACCTGTCCACTATGGATCACCTGCGCCACGGTATTCACCTGCGCGGCTACGCACAGAAGAACCCGAAGCAGGAATACAAGCGCGAGTCCTTCAACCTGTTCCAGGAACTGCTGGACTCGGTCCGGCGCGACACCATCCGTGTGCTTTCCTTCGTTCAGGTTCGCCGCGAAGACCCGGCCGAGGAAGAAGCCCGTCTGCGCCGCGAAGCCGAGGAAATGGCCAAGCGCATGCAGTTCCAGCATGCCGCCGCGCCGTCCATGGAGCAGGCCACCGCCACCGACGAAGAAGGCGAGCAGCCTGAAGGCGCCGCGAACGTCGTGCCGATGGAGCCGGTGCGCAACGAGCCGAAGATCGGCCGCAACGAGCCGTGCCCCTGCGGTTCGGGCAAGAAATACAAGCACTGCCACGGTCAGGTGGAATAACCTCTCCCGACCCTGATACCGACGCCGCGACCGGCCTAGCCGCTCGCGGCGTTTTTCTCATCTGATCCACTGTTTCGATAGGAGCGCGTCACATGGCTGTTGGTCTCGGCCCCATGTCCACCCTGCACCCGGTTCCCGGTTTCGAACTCGGCATCGCCTCCGCCGGTATCAAGCGTCCCGGTCGCAAGGACATCGTGGTGATGCGCTGTGCCGAAGGCTCCAGCGTAGCGGGTGTGTTCACCACCAACGCCTTCTGCGCCGCGCCGGTGATCCTGGCACGCAAGCGTTTCCTGGGCCCGGTGCGCTACCTGCTGACCAACACCGGCAACGCCAACGCTGGCACCGGTGAGTCGGGCCTGGCCGCCGCTACCCGCACCTGCGCCAGGCTGGCCGAGCTTGCCGGTGTGCCGGAAAACGCCGTGCTGCCGTACTCCACCGGGGTGATCGGCGAGCCGCTGCCGGTCGAGAAGATCGAAGCCGCGCTGCCCGCCGCGCTGGCCAACCTGTCCGTGGACAACTGGGCCGATGCCGCCGCCGGCATCATGACCACCGACACCCTGCCCAAGGGCGCCAGCCGCCAGTTCGAGCATGATGGCGTGACCATCACCGTCACCGGCATCAGCAAGGGCGCCGGTATGATCAAGCCGAACATGGCCACCATGCTCGGTTACATCGCCACCGACGCCAAGGTTGCCCAGGCCGTGCTGCAGGACCTGCTGCGCGACGCGGCGAACAAGTCCTTCAACCGCATCACCATCGATGGCGACACTTCCACCAACGACTGCTGCATGCTGGTCGCCACCGGCCAGGCCGCGCTGCCGGAAATCACCGCTGCCTCCGGCGCGCTGTTCGCCGCGCTGAAACAGGCTGTGCTGGAGGTCTCGATGGAGCTGGCCCAGGCCATCGTCCGTGATGGCGAAGGCGCCACCAAGTTCGTCACCGTACAGGTGAACGGCGGTGCGACTCATCAGGAGTGCCTGGACGTCGGCTACGCCGTGTCCCACTCGCCGCTGATCAAGACCGCGCTGTTCGCCTCCGATCCGAACTGGGGCCGCATCCTCGCCGCCGTCGGCCGCGCTGGCGTGCCGGACCTGGATGTGAGCCTGATCGACGTGTACCTGGACGATGTCGCCATCGCCAGCCGCGGCGGCCGCGCCGCCAGCTACACCGAGGACCAGGGAGCGAAGGTCATGGCCCAGGAAGAGATCACCATTCGCATCGACCTTGGCCGCGGAACCTGCAGCGAGACTATCTGGACCACCGACCTGTCCCATGAGTACGTGAAGATCAACGCGGAATACCGCACTTGAAAGCAGCGGCAAGCTTGAAGCTGCCAGCCACAAGCTAGAGCTTCCTGGCTTGCAGCTTTACGTCCGATTCCCGATTTTCATCGAAGGATGAAAATCGGGAATTTGTTTTCATGGCTCGCGCGCTCTAAGGTCTTCTGACCGACCCTCAAGAGCATCGCGCCCATGTCCCTCACTCTGATCATCGGCAGCAAGAACACCTCGTCCTGGTCCCTGCGCGGCTGGCTGGCCATGCAGCTCACCGGTGCCGACTTCGAGGAAATCCTGATTCCGCTGGGTGGCGTGGATACCGCTCGGCGCATCCGCGAGCACTCGCCCACCGGCAAGGTGCCGGCACTCAAGTGCGAGCACGGGGTGATCTGGGATTCCCTGGCCATTGCCGAATACCTCGCCGAGCGCTTCCCCGAAGCCCACCTCTGGCCCCGTGGCGAGGCCGCCCGCGCCTTGGCACGCTCGGTCTGCGCCGAGATGCACAGTGGCTTCATGGCGCTGCGCTCGCACATGCCGATGGATATCCAGCGCAACCAGCCGCTGGCGGATGTGCCGGACACGGTGGAGGCGGACGTCGCTCGCGTCGTCGAAGTCTGGAGCCTGTGCCGCAAACAGTTCGGCCAGGACGGCCCCTTCCTGTTCGGCCACGCGAGCATCGCCGATGCCTTCTACGCGCCGGTCGCCACGCGCCTGCGCAGCTACTGCGTGACCCTGCCCATCGAGGCGCAGAACTATGTCGACGCGATCCATGCCTGGCCGACCTTCCGTCCCTGGCTGGAGGCGGCGATGGTCGAACGTGCTTGATCCTGACGGTAGAATGCCCGTCTGCGCGGGCCCTGCCTGAATCGGATTGAGGAGTAGCACTGTGAAACGAGTACATGTCGCCGCCGCCGTGATTCGCGGACTCGATGGCCGGGTTCTGATTGCCCGCCGTCCGGACGACAAGCACCAGGGCGGTCTCTGGGAGTTTCCCGGTGGCAAGGTGGAAGAGGGTGAGGCGGTGCCGGTCGCCCTGGCCCGCGAGCTGAAGGAAGAGCTGGGTATCGAGGTCGAGCAGGCGCGTCCGCTGATCCGCGTGCAGCATGACTACAGCGACAAGCACGTGCTGCTGGACGTCTGGGAGGTTTCCGCCTTTTCCGGCATACCGCACGGCGCCGAAGGCCAGCCGCTGGCCTGGGTTGCCCCGCGCGACCTGCCGGACTACGAGTTCCCGGCGGCCAACGCGCCCATCGTGCAGGCCGCGCGCCTGCCGGATCGCTACCTGATCACCCCGGACGGTCTGGACGTCCCGCAACTGGTGCAGGGTGTGCGGGCCGCGGTCGCCAGTGGCATCCGCCTGATCCAGCTGCGCGCGCCGAACATGTACAGCCCGGAGTACCGTGACCTGGCCGTGGATGTCCAGGGCCTGTGCGCCGGCAAGGCACAGTTGATGCTCAAGGGCCCGCTGGAATGGCTGGGTGACTTCCCGGCGGCCGGCTGGCACCTGACTTCCGAGCAACTGCGCAAGTACGCGCCCAATAGCCGTCCGTTCCCCCGCGAACGCCTGCTGGCGGCGTCCTGCCACAGCGCCGAGGAACTGGAGTTGGCAGCCCGCATGGGGGTGGATTTCGTCACCCTGTCGCCGCTGCAGCCGACGCAGAGCCATCCGGGCGAGCCGGCGCTGGGCTGGGAGGCCGCGGCTGAATTGATCGAGGGCTTCAACCAGCCGGTGTTCCTGCTCGGTGGTGTCGGCCCGCAGGAAATCGAGCGTGCCTGGCAGGTCGGTGCGCAGGGCGTGGCGGGTATCCGCGCGTTCTGGCCGAAGACGGAAAGCTGATCCAGCGCCGAACTGACGGCTCTTCGTAGGCGCGGGGGGGCGCCATCGTTATTGCTCGCGAACTGTACGGCACCGTAGCTCGGCATGTTCGCGAGCAAGCTCGCTCCTACAGGTCGATTCCCTGATCAGGCGGGCTTTTCGGCGGCCTGCCAGAGAATCTCGTCCACGCCCTGGCGTCGGGCGATGAAGCGGGCGGCGACGAACAGTAGGTCGGACAGCCGGTTCAGGTAGCGCAGCCCGGCACCTTCCAACGGTTCCTCGGCATTGAGCTGCTGGCAGCGCCGCTCGGCGTTGCGTGCCTGGGCACGGCACAGGTGGGCCAGGGCCACCAGGCGCGAACCGCCGGGCAGGATGAAGTTCTTCAGCGGTCCGAGTTCGTCGTTCCAGCGGTCGATGACCTGCTCCAGACGCTCCACTTCGGCGTCGTTCAACGCGCGGTATTCCGGCATGGCCAGTTCGCCTCCCAGATCGAACAGACGGTGCTGGATTGGCGCCAGTACCCCGATGACCTCTTCCAGGGCGCTGCTGCGCGCTTCATGCAGCCCGGCCAGCAGCAGGCCGAGATGGCTGTTCAGCTCGTCCACGGCGCCCATTGCCTCTATCCGTGGGTGGTGTTTGGGCACACGGCGGCCATCGGCCAGGCCGGTTTCGCCATTGTCGCCGGTGCGGGTATAGATCTTGGATAGTCGGTTGCCCATGACTCAGTGCTCCGTGTCGTCGCCCGCCAGCAGGGGCGTGGGGGAAGTGACTTCGGCGCCCAGGGGCAGCCGCAGGGTGAAGCAGGTGCCCAGGCCCAGTTCGGACTGCACCTCCATCTGTCCCTTGTGATTGTTGGTGATGATGAAGTACGACACCGACAGGCCCAACCCGGTGCCCTGGCCGACTTCCTTGGTGGTGAAGAAGGGCTCGAAGATGCGTTTGCGCACCTTCTCCGGCATGCCGCAGCCATTGTCTTCCACCTGGACTTCCGCCCACGGCGGATTCAGCCGGGTGCGCAGGACGATCCGGCCCAGTTCGCCTTCTTCCTCGTCGTCACGCAGGTGGATGGCCTGGGCGGCGTTCTTCAGCAGGTTGAGCAGCACCTGCTCGACCTCGTTGGCGATCACCGGCACCGGGCCCAGGCGCGGATCGAACTCGTGGAGGATCTGTAGTGACTTGAAGTCGAAGCCGCCGGTGAGGTCGAAATCGTTTCCGGCGATCTCCACGGCCTGCTCCAGCAGCGCCGGCAGCTCGCAGGCGGTCATCTGGCGGTGGCTGCGGCGGCTGAAGGAGAGCATGTGGGTGACGATCTTCGCGGCGCGGGAGCCGGCGTACTGGATGCCATCCATCAGCTTGGGGATATCCCGCGCCTCCAGGTAGTGATTGAGGTCTTCCAGGTGCACGCCGACTTCCCCGGCGACCTCCAGGTTCTTCGGCAGGTCCGGCGACAGGCGCCGGCGGATGTTCTGCACGTTGTGCAGGATGGCCCCCAGCGGGTTGTTGATCTCGTGGGCCATGCCGGCGGCCAGGCCGCCGACGGAGAGCATCTTCTCCGACTGTACCATCAGTTCTTCCATCCCGAGGCGGTCGGTGATGTCGTCGATGCGGATCACCGCGCCGCGCCCGGTGCCGCCCATCAGCGGGTAGAAGGTCAGGGCGTAGTGGCGAGGGGCATCGGTGAGGGCCCAGGTAACCCGTTCGACGCGCTCCACCTTGTGCTGCTCGGCGGCGCGGGTGAGCTGCGGCAGGAAGTGTTTCAGCGAGGGGAAGGCGAGGAACACCGGCTGGTTCACCGCGTCGTCCAGGCTGGTGCCGGAGAGCTGGCTGGCTTCCTGGTTCCATTGGGTGACGTAGAGCTGCTCGTCCACCGCGATCAGTGCCGAGGGCATCGAGTCGATGATGCTGTTGAGGTAGTGCTGGAAGCCGGTGAGCTTCTTCTCGATCTTGCTGCGCACCTGGACTTCCAGCTCCAGCTTGCGGTTCGAGCGGCGGGTTTCCTCGGCCAGCGACTGGGCCTGTTCCACGGCTTCCTGGGCATCGTCGCGGGCGCGCTTGAGCTGCTGCTCGCGGGCTTCGATACGGCTCAGCATGGTGTTGAAGGCGTCGGCCAGGCGGCCGATCTCGTCGGCGTTGCCGCGTTCGGCGCGCAGGGCGTAGTTCTCTTCGCGGGTGACCTGGCGGGAGAGCTCTTCCAGGCTGCGGATCGGCCGGGTGATCAGGCGGCGGATCTGCTGGGCGATGAGCAGCCAGAGCAGCACGCTGACCGCGAGGATCACCAGGCTGGCGGTCAGGGTGCCGGTGTAGAAGGCGCCGGGCAGCTCGCTGCTGGCGACCAGCAGCAGATAGCCGCTGTTGCGGCCGGGTTGGGGCAGCTCGAACAGGGCGTTGAGGCGGTACTCGTGCTGACGCCAGCGCTCCAGTTGGTCCAGTCGCTCGGGCAGGGCGACGGGGCCGTCACTGGGCGTCTGGGCGATGCGTTCGCCGTCGCTGTCGTAGAGCGCGGCGGCGCGCAGTGCCTGGTAGTCGTCGAGCTGGCGCAGCAGCACCTGGGCCTGGGTGGGAGAGGCCAGGGCCGGTTCGCTGAGCGCGGGGTTGGCGATCAGCCGGCCGATGGTCTGCAGCGCCTGGGGCGCCACGCTGTCCTGGGAGATCCAGTAGGCCGCGCTGATGAAGGCGAGGTTGGCGACCAGCATGACGGTGGCCAGCAGAACCAGCAGGGCGGCGAGGATCTTCTGGCCGACAGGCAGGTCTTCCAGGCGCTTGCGCAGGTTCAGGGGTGAAGGCATGGGCGGAACCGCAGGGAAACAGGGAGGCGGGCAGGGTAGCCCGCGATCAGGTGTCGGGCAATCCGCGCGCGCGCAGATGCTCGCGCAGCCGCTCGTGCAACGCCCGCAGTTGCGGCAGGGCCAGGTGCAGGCGGTCGCCCTCGCGGCAGGCGTGGCCGAGCAGGTAGGCGATTTCGCTGCGCCGGCCGTTGGCAACGTCCTGGTACATGGAGGAGAAGTTCGCGGCGGTGGCGGCGATCACGCGCTCGACGTCGCCCTGCAGTTCCCGGGCGGCGCTATCGAAGCCACAGGCGTGCAGCAACTGGCCCAGTTCGTCGCAGAGCCCGGCCACCTCCGCCGGATGGGCCGCCAGCTCGCCATTGCGGCACTGGTGCAGCACAGTCAGCGGATTGATCGCGCAGTTCAGCGCCAGCTTGCGCCACAGGCGCTCGAGGATATCCCCGCTCCATTGCGCGGGGATCTGCGCGCTACGCAGTTCCGTCACCCAGTCCGGCTCGGGACCGCCGGACTCGTCGCCCAGCCAGGTCTGTCCCTGGCCGGCGAACACCACGCGGAAATCCGCCGCGCGGAACGCACCTTCGGTACTGGATGCGTACAGGCAGCGGGCGCGAGGCAGGTGGGCGGCGACCGCCTGCTGGCTGCCCAGGCCGTTCTGCAGCAGGATCAGCTCGGCGCCGGGGACCAGCCGTGCGGCGACGCTGGCAACGGCCGGTTCGGCGTCGTAGGCCTTGCAGGCGAGCAGCAGGCGCTGGATCGGCCCGCCCTGGGCGGCGGTTTCCGCCGGAATCGGATAGAGGCTTTCCTGCCCGTCTTCCACCAGGCTGACGCCACCCAGGGCGCGGTAGGCGTTGAGGCGCTGGCGGTCACGCAGCAGCAGGCGCACCGGCAGGCCGGCGCGGAAAAGGCGGGCGGCCCACAGGCAACCGAGGCTGCCGGCGCCGAGGATGTACCAGGTCATGGGGAGAACTTCGCGAACGTCGAGGGCTTACTGCGAAGTCTAGCGCAGCCCGGTCAGGCGGCTGGCGTTGATTCGTCCGCTGGCGTAGGCATCGGGCAGCAGCGCGCGGGCCTGCTGCATCAATTGCTCGGCGTCCACTGGCAGCGCCTTGGCGTCCAGGCCCAGCAGACCGATACCGGCCTTGAGCGTGATGAAGCCCTCGCTGGTCTTGAAGGCCTTGAGGTTGAGGCCGTCGTGCAGGCGCCGGAAGCTGCTCGGCGAGCACTCCTGCAGGTCTTCGAGCAGGGTGATCAGGGCGAAGTGCTGGTCGTCCAGGCGCGTCAGCACGTCGAGCGGTCGCACCAGCTGTTGCAGGCGTCGGGCGACGCCATGCAGCAGTTCGTTGTGGAAGGACGGGCCATGCTGGTGTCCGAGGACGGCCAGTTCCGGAATGCCGATCAGCATGTAGCACACCGCACCGCCGCGCGACTCCACCTGGCGGATGCTGTCGGCCAGTTTCTGCCGCAGATAGCGCAGGTTGCCCAGGCCCGTGGCGCTGTCCACCAGGTTGCGTTCTTCCAGGCTGATGATGTTCTCGGTGAGCAGGCGGTTTTCCATCAGCAGGCGCAGCAGGGTGTTGCTCAGGCGGTCGGCGGCCAGTACGCGGGGCACCAGTTGCTCGTTCATTGCGGACTTGCTGACGAAGTCGTCCACGCCACGGTCGAAGGCCTCGGCCAGGGCGCTGTCGCCTTCCTTGCCAGTGAGCAGGATGATGTAGGTGTAGTGGTCGCCGCTCTCGTCGAGCTGGCGCACCCGGGCGGTCAGTTCCAGGCCGTCCATCTCGGGCATCAGCCAGTCGGCGAGGAGGATGCTCGCCGGCTCCTGTTCCAGCAGTTGCAGCGCTTCGCTGGCGCTGCTGGCGAAACGCACGTTCTGGTAGCCGGCCTGGCTCAGCGCGCGGCCGATCATGGCGCTGGAGAACTTGGCATCGTCGACCACCAGGATGCTGAGATGGTTGGTAGGCATGGAAAGGCTCGCAAACGGGTGGGAAATGCCGGCACTTGTTCGGTTCTTTGTTGGACTGGGGGCCGGGCGCAGTCTTGCCGGTCAGTTATAATGACCGCGCATTTTTATCGTCAAGCCAGGCGCGAGTCCGATTGTGAACCGGGTCGCGCCGTCCATCTGGAGAGATGTCATGCCTTCGTTCGACGTGGTGTCCGAACTGGACAAACACGAACTGACCAACGCCCTGGACAACGCTGCCAAGGAACTGGACCGCCGTTTCGACCTGAAGGGCAAGTGCAGTTTCGAGGCCAAGGACAAGTCCATCACCCTGACCGCCGAAGCGGAGTTCATGCTCGAGCAGATGCTCGACATCCTTCGCGCCAGCCTGATCAAGCGCAAGATCGACAGCCAGTGCATGGAGATCAAGGATGCCTTCCCGTCCGGCAAGGTGGTCAAGCAGGAAGTGAATTTCCGCGAGGGCATCGACAAGGATCTGGCGAAGAAGATCGTCGCCCTGATCAAGGACAAGAAGCTCAAGGTCCAGGCCGCCATCCAGGGCGAGCAGGTGCGCGTCACCGGCAAGAAGCGCGACGACCTGCAGGAAGCCATCGCGCTGCTGCGCGGCGAGTCGTTGGGCATGCCGCTGCAGTTCAACAACTTCCGCGACTGACGCGAAGGGAACCTGACGTCGGACTGCGCCGTCTCAGGTAACGGCGCAGTACCGGTTCAAGCCGCCATGACCCAGGTCATGGCGGTTTCGTTTCCGGTAGTCGGAAATCGGCCGGCGGCGTTGCCGGCCCGCAAAAAAAGGGGAATCGATTCATGGATATCAATTACGACGCTCTGGTGAAGTCGGCCGAGGGCTGGCTGCCAGTGGTCCTCGCCTACAGCGGACAGATCGTTCTGGCGCTGCTCACGCTGCTGATCGGCTGGTGGCTGATCAATACCCTGACCACGCGGGTCGGCGGCCTGCTCGCCTCCCGCCACGTCGACCGCACGCTGCGCGGCTTCGTCGGCAGCCTGGTGAACATCATCCTGAAGATCCTGCTGCTGGTCAGCGTGGCCTCGATGATCGGCATCCAGACCACCAGCTTCGTCGCGGCCATCGGTGCCGCGGGTCTGGCCATCGGCCTGGCGCTGCAGGGCAGCCTGTCGAACTTCGCCGGCGGGGTGCTGATCCTGCTGTTCCGCCCGTTCAAGGTGGGCGACTGGATCGAGGCGCAGGGGGTGTCCGGCACCGTCGACACCATCCTGATCTTCCATACCGTGCTGCGCACCGGTGACAACAAGCGGGTGATCGTGCCCAACGGCGCGCTGTCCAACGGCACCATCACCAACTATTCCGCCGAGCCGCAGCGCAAGGTGGTGTTCGATGTCGGCGTCGATTACGAGGCGGACCTCAAGCGCGCCCAGTCCGTGCTCCTGGATCTGGCCAAGGATCCGCGCGTGCTGCGCGATCCGGCGCCGGTGGCGGTGGTGAGCAACCTGGGCGAGAGTGCAGTCACGCTGTCCCTGCGTGTCTGGGTGAAGAATGCCGACTACTGGGACGTGATGTTCCTGTTCAACGAAACCGCTCGCGATGCCCTGGGCAAGCACGGCATCGGCATTCCCTTCCCGCACCGCGTGGTGAAGGTGGTGAGGGGCGAAATGGTCGATGTCGACTGAGGCGTTCACCGCTGCGTGAAAAAGGCCGGCATTCGCCGGCCTTTTTTCGTTGGCTCAGTGACGTTCCGCGCTGGGATGTGCCTGGGCTTCGGACGGCTCGTCCGGCGCGCCGTTGGTCATGTCGCCACGGTTGCGCAGCCAGAGCCAGCCGATCAGCACCAGGGTCGGCAGGCCCAGCAGGGCGGTGAAGAAGAAGAACCGTTCGTAGCCCATGCCTTCGACCATCGCTCCGGAGTAACCGCCAATGAAGCGCGGCAGCAGCAGCATGGTGGAACTGAGCATGGCGTACTGGGTCGCGGAGAACTTCAGGTTGGTCAGGCTCGACAGGTAGGCGACGAAGGCCGAGGTGGCCAGGCCGCCGCTGAAGTTGTCGAGCATGATCGTCAGCACCAGCATGGTGACGTGCGGCTCGAGAACCTTCAGCAGGCTGAAGACGTTCTGGCTCATGAGGTGCGGATCGTCGATCGCTCCCATCTGCGCCAGCATGGCGAACAGGATGTTGGTCGCCGCGGAGGCCGCGCCGCCGATGAACAGGATCGGCAGGATGCTGAAGCGGGCGATCAGCACCCCGCCGGCGGCGGCGCCGATCAACGTCATGATGACACCGAACAGCTTGCTGACGGTGGCGATGGTGTCCTTGGTGAAGCCCATGTCGATGTAGAACACGCTGGCCATCGTGCCCATGACGGTGTCCGACATCCGGTAGGTGGAGATCAGGCCGAGCAGCAGCAGCGCCTGCCAGCGGTAGCGGCGGACGAACTCGGTGATCGGCGTGAGCACCGGCGCCATCAGCAGGCGGCCCGGCGCGGAGATGCAGCTCAGGGCGACCAGCAGGTAGAGCGAGGCGAGCCAGTACTTGCCGTCGCTGACCATGTTGTAGAAGGCGGTGCCGGTCACCAGCAGGATGATCAGCACCATCACCGACACGGCCTGGTGGACGAAATCGAATTGCGGCAGGCCCTTGCCGTGCACGGCGAGCAGCAGCGGGCGGCGTACTTTCGACAGCAATTCGCGCACCGGACGGATCTGCCGGCGTCCGTGCGGGGTCATGCAGATGCCGATGAAGATGGCGTAGAGCGCGGCACGCGGCCAGGCCTGGTTGGTCAGCGCGGTGAGCATCGCCGGTATGGAGATCAGCAGCACCAGCAACTGCAGCACCGAGAACAACTGGTGGTTGAAGGCGAAGGCCGAGCTGCCGGCCTGTGGCTGCACGTTCACCGGAGGCTCGCTCATCAGCAGGGTGGTGATCAGGCCGGGCAGGATCAGCAGGGCACACACCGTATAGGTCATGCCCCAGGCGCCCTGGCTGTAGTGCAGGGCGCTGGAGCCGCCCCATTCGGCGAGGAACAGCACGCCGGCGGTGGCCGTCAGCACGGCGACCCGGTAGCCGGTCATGTAGCAGGCGGCGAGGGCGGCCTGGCGGGTATTCTCGGCGATCTCCAGGCGATAGGCGTCGATGGCGATGTCCTGGGTGGCGGAGGCGAACGCCACCACCATCGCCAGGGCGATCAGCCAGTTCAGGTGCGTTTGCGGATTGCACAGGGCCATGCCGAGCAGGCCCAGGGCGATCAGGCCCTGGGAGAACACCAGCCAGGAGCGGCGGCGTCCGAGTCGGCCGATGATGGGCAGGCGCCACTGGTCGAGCATCGGCGACCACACCCATTTGAAGGCGTAGACCAGTCCGATCCAACTGGCGAAGCCGATGGTTTCCCGAGCGACACCCGCTTCACGCAACCACACCGAGAGGGTGGAGAGCACCAGCATGTACGGCAGGCCGGCGGCGAATCCCAGCAGCAAAAGCGCGAGGCTGGCGGGAGACTTGTAGGCAATCCATGCCTCTCGCCAGGAATGCTCTTTCATGGGGGTTGTTTTCCAGCAGGTCAAAAATTATCGCGAACTCTACTAGGACTGCTCGCCGCTAGGCCAGCCGTGCCGACGTATGTCCACCCGATCGTTATGGATTCTGACTCCTTCGGCCCGTAATCGTGCGCGCTGTTCGTTACCCGAGGGGCTGCCCAGCGGCAGACTGATGCGCCCACCGGCGGCGATGACCCGGTGCCAGGGCAGGCGGGTATCGGCCGGCAGTTGCCCGAGAATGCGCCCGACCAGGCGGGCCGCGCGGCCCAGGCCGGCCATGCGGGCCAGTTCGCCGTAGCTGACGACGCAGCCTTCGGGCACCTGGGCCAGCACCAGGAAGATCGCCTCGCGGCGCACCTGCAGGCTTTCCAGCCCGAGATCGGCGGGAGGGGCGGGGGATTCGGTCTTGCGTCTGGGCATGGCGTGATCACGTTTCGCGGCTTGCAGGGCAGCATATCGGGATGTCGGCGGCGGGCAAATGACCGGCCGGATCGGCGACCCATCTGTCAGTGCGGATGAACTCCCTGGGCAGGGGCCGGTCAGTCGTTGCTCCAGTGTCGGGTATCTGGATAATGCCCGGCTTTTTGCCCACTGAGCCCGTTGAACCTGACTCATGCTGTCCAGAAACCTGCTGTTTGCTGTCCTTGCCACCTGTTCATTCTCCGCCGCTGCCGACACCGTCTGGCTGAAGAACGGCGACCGCCTCACCGGTACGATCAAGCTCTACGACGGCGGCAAGTTGCTGCTGAGTACCAGCTACGGTGGAGACATCACCCTGAAGGGCGACCAGATCGCCACCCTCGAAACCGACCAGAACCTGCTGGTGAAGTACGACGAGGAGACGGGCGAGCACTCCAAGGGCCTCAAGGCGGCGGATCCCGGCAAGGTCACCCTGGTCAACGGATCGCCGCGCACGGTGGACGTGGCCAGCATCGAGCAGATGATGCCGCCCAAGCCGATCCTCGAGGACTGGGTCTGGAACGGCAACGTCGACTTCTCCCTCGACCACAAGCAGGCAGAGAACGATGTCGAGGACTACGACATCGACTTCAAGACCAATGCGCGCCACGGCCGCTGGCGGCACAACCTGCAGGGCGAATACAACCGCGAGAAGAAGAACGACTCGGTCAGCACCAACAACTACTCGGGCGAATATGCGCTGGACCGTTTCCTCGACGAGCACTGGTTCTGGCAGGGACAGGCGCAGTACAAGCGCGACTGGGTCGAGGACCTGAAGAAGAAGCGCACCGTCGGTACCGGCCCCGGCTACCAGTTCTGGGACAACGAACTGGGGGCGTTCTCCCTGGCGACCCTGATCAACCGCAACGACTACGAGTTCACCGATAACGAGAAGGACCACTTCTACTCCAGCAGTGTGAAATGGGACTACAACCGCTTCCTGCTGGCCAAGCAGTTCGAGCTGTTCACCAATGGCGAAGTCAGCAAGCCGCTGGCGTCCAACGTGGACTACGAGCTCGATAGCGAGGCGGGCGTGCGCTACAAGCTGACGTCCTGGGCGTCCCTGAGCCTGAAGGCCGAGTGGGACAAGCTCAGCGGCCACGACGGCGACGTCAACGAGCGTCGTTACACGCTGGGGCTGGGAGTGGGTTGGTAGGCCGTGTACCTGTAGGAGCGAGCTTGCTCGCGAACCTCCCAACGCCGGTAAGGGCCTGTTCGCGAGCAAGCTCGTTCCTACGCAGAGCCGAAAAAAACCCCCGCACATGGCGGGGCTTTTTATTGGGGCGGGCGGATTACAGGCGCAGGCCGCCGTCCAGCTCCAGCACGCGGCCGGTGTAGTAGTCGTTCTCGAGGATATAGGCCACCGAGTGGGCGATTTCCAGCGGCTTGCCCAGACGCTTGAGGGGGATGCCGGCGGTCATCTTCTCCAGGGCCTCGGGCTTCATGCTGGCGACCATGTCGGTCTCGATGAAGCCGGGCGCCACGCCCGCCACGCGGATGCCGTAGCGTGCCAGTTCCTTCGCCCACACCACGGTATCGGCGGCGACGCCGGCCTTGGCCGCGGAGTAGTTGGCCTGGCCCATGTTGCCGGCGCGGGAGATGGAGGAAATGTTGACGATCGCGCCTTCGTTCTTCAGATCGATCATCTTCGCGGCGACTTCGCGGGTGCAGAGGAACACGCCGGTCAGGTTCACGTCGATCACCGCCTGCCACTGGGCCAGGCTCATCTTGCTCAGCTCGCCGTCCTTGACCTTGATGGTCAGGCCGTCGCGCAGGATGCCGGCGTTGTTGACCAGGCCGTTGATGGCGCCGAAGTCGCTGGCGACCTGGGCCACCATGTGGGTAACCTGTTCTTCGTCGGCGACGTTGCACAGGTAGGCGCGGGCGTCACCGCCGGCGGCCTTGCAGGCAGCCACGGCTTCGTCCAGTTTTTCGGCGTTGAGGTCGACCAGCGCGACGCGCGCGCCCTTGCCGGAGAGGTACTCGCCCATAGCGCGGCCCAGGCCCTGGCAGCCGCCGGTGATGATGATGACCTTGTCTTTCAATTGCATGTGAAGAACCCCACGAGCAGTTTCTGGTGAGAGGCCTCGCCGGCAGCTGTGAACAGAGTCATCCTGCCCGTCCGTTTGCGACGGATTCTTTGCGAGGAGTCATAAGGTGAGCGTGAAAGCTGCCAAGCATGCCCGAGAATTACTGCTCAAGGAATACCGCGCGGTCCTCTCCACCCACTCGAAAAAGTGGCCGGGGTTCCCCTTCGGCTCGGTGGTGCCGTACTGCCTGGACCAGGCCGGTCGGCCACTGATCCTGATCAGCCGTATTGCCCAGCACACCCATAACCTGCAGATGGACGGCAAGTGTTCGCTGCTCATCGGCGAGCGCGGGGTCGACGACATCCAGGCCGCCGGCCGCCTGACCCTGCTGGCCGAGGCGCTGCTGGTCGAGGACGTCGACGCCATCGCCGATGCTGCCGAGCGTTACTACCGTTATTTCCCCGACTCGCGGGACTACCATATCGTCCATGACTTCGATTTCTGGGTCCTGGAGCCGGTGCAGTGGCGTTACATCGGCGGTTTCGGCGACATCCACTGGCTGGGCGCCGACAGCGTGCCGCTGGCCAACCCCTTCGTCGGCGAAGTGGAGCGCGGCATGGTCGGGCATATGAACAGCGACCATGCCACTGCCGTGGCGCACTATGTCGAGCTGGCCGGTCTGCCGGACGATGCGGCGCCGGAGCTGGCGGGAATCGATACGGAAGGTTTCCATCTGCGCATCGGCCAGGCCCTGCACTGGCTGCCGTTCCCCGCGCCGTGCGGCGATCCTGGCGAGGTTCGCCAGGCACTGGTGCAACTGGCGCATGCGGAGGTTTGGCCGGGCAATGAAGTGATCCAGGTTTGAGTTGTCCCTGGGCAATCCGTTGAACTGTCCCTTGAAATCAGGGCGGGGCGTCGCCACCTAGCCTTTATCCGGGCAATCGCCCCGCCAAGGATTCATCGATGCGAGTTCCCCTGTTTCTGATTCTGTTGTTCCCGCTGATCGAGCTGGCCGTGATGATCAAGGTCGGCAGCGTGATCGGCGTGGGCTGGACCCTCCTGCTGATCATCGCCGGCGCCTTCATCGGCGCCGCGGTGCTGCGCGTGGCCGGCGTCGCCACCGCGCTGCGGGCCCGCGAGCGGCTGAACCGCGGCGAGTTGCCCGAGCAGGAAATGCTCGAAGGCCTGGTCATCGCCCTGGGCGGCGGCCTGCTGATGCTGCCGGGCTTCATCAGCGACGTCTTCGGTCTCTTCTGCCTGATCCCCTTCACCCGCCGCCTGATGCTCGGCCGCGTGCGTCAGCGCATGCAGGAGCAGGCCGAGCGCCGTCGCGCCTTCGCCGACGATCCGGCCGCCCAGCGCCGTAGCGGCCCCAGCGTGATCGAAGGCGAATACCAGCGCCGCGAGGAAGACCGCGACCGCCTGCGTTGAGCTTCGGGCGGTTTCACCCACCCGAGGCACCCTCCGTTAGCAAAATTTTTTTGGTCACACACTTGAAATGCCTTGTGGCGACCTTATGTACCGGTCACCGCAAGGTCCCTGTCACACGGACAGGCTGCTCTTTACGCGTCTCGCCAGTCGGGACGCAAACCGGCACCGCCGGCTTCAATAAAACCCGCCGGGCACCGATCCGGCCGTTGGAAACCACAGTTTGGGAGAGTTACGACTATGAAGCTTCGTCCTCTGCATGACCGCGTCGTCATCCGTCGCAGCGAGGAAGAGACCAAGACCGCAGGTGGCATCGTGCTGCCGGGTTCCGCCGCCGAGAAGCCGAACCGCGGTGAAGTGGTCGCTGTTGGCGCCGGCCGTGTCCTGGACAACGGCGAAGTTCGCGCCCTGGCCGTGAAGGTCGGTGACAAGGTGGTCTTCGGTCCGTACTCCGGCAGCAACGCCATCAAGGTCGACGGCGAAGAACTGCTGGTGATGGGCGAGTCCGAGATCCTCGCCGTCCTGGAAGACTGATTTCAGTCCGCCCACTCCCCACCGAATTCGATTTAGAGGAAACAGAACATGGCTGCCAAAGAAGTTAAGTTCGGCGATTCCGCTCGCAAGAAAATGCTGGTCGGCGTAAACGTCCTGGCCGACGCGGTCAAGGCGACCCTGGGCCCGAAAGGCCGTAACGTCATCCTGGACAAGAGCTTCGGCGCTCCGACCATCACCAAGGACGGCGTTTCCGTTGCCAAGGAAATCGAACTCAAAGACAAGTTCGAGAACATGGGCGCCCAACTGGTGAAAGACGTTGCCTCCAAGGCCAACGACGCTGCCGGTGACGGCACCACCACCGCGACCGTTCTGGCTCAGGCCATCGTCAACGAAGGCCTGAAGGCCGTCGCTGCCGGCATGAACCCGATGGACCTCAAGCGCGGCATCGACAAGGCGACCATCGCCATCGTTGCCCAGCTCAAGGATCTGGCCAAGCCGTGTGCCGACACCAAGGCCATCGCCCAGGTCGGCACCATCTCCGCCAACTCCGACGACTCCATCGGCAACATCATTGCCGAAGCGATGGAAAAGGTTGGCAAGGAAGGCGTGATCACCGTTGAAGAAGGCTCGGGCCTGGAAAACGAGCTGTCCGTCGTAGAAGGCATGCAGTTCGACCGCGGCTACCTGTCCCCCTACTTCATCAACAAGCCGGACACCATGGTGGCCGAGCTTGAAGGCCCGCTGCTGCTGCTGGTCGACAAGAAAATCTCCAACATCCGCGAAATGCTGCCGGTCCTGGAAGCCGTTGCCAAAGCCGGCCGTCCGCTGCTGATCGTGGCTGAAGACGTCGAAGGCGAAGCCCTGGCTACCCTGGTCGTCAACAACATGCGTGGCATCGTCAAGGTCGCGGCCGTCAAGGCTCCGGGCTTCGGCGACCGCCGCAAGGCCATGCTGCAGGACATCGCCATCCTGACCGGCGGCACCGTCATCTCCGAAGAAGTCGGTCTGAGCCTGGAAGGCGCCACCCTGGAGCACCTGGGCAACGCCAAGCGCGTCGTCCTGAGCAAGGAAAACACCACCATCATCGACGGCGCTGGCGCCCAGGCTGATATCGAAGCCCGCGTCCTGCAGATCCGCAAGCAGGTCGAAGAGACCTCCTCGGACTACGACCGTGAGAAGCTGCAAGAGCGTCTGGCCAAGCTGGCCGGCGGTGTTGCCGTGATCAAGGTCGGCGCTGCCACCGAAGTCGAGATGAAAGAGAAGAAAGCCCGCGTTGAAGACGCCCTGCACGCTACCCGCGCTGCTGTGGAAGAAGGCGTGGTTCCTGGCGGTGGCGTCGCTCTGGTTCGTGCTCTGCAAGCCATCGAAGGCCTGAAGGGCGACAACGAAGACCAGAACGTCGGTATCGCTCTGCTGCGTCGCGCCGTTGAAGCGCCGCTGCGCCAGATCGTTGCCAACTCCGGCGACGAGCCGAGCGTAGTGGTCGACAAGGTCAAGCAGGGTTCGGGCAACTTCGGCTACAACGCTGCTACCGGCGTGTACGGCGACATGATCGAGATGGGTATCCTCGATCCGGCCAAGGTCACCCGTTCGGCTCTGCAAGCCGCTGCTTCCATCGGCGGCCTGATGGTCACCACCGAGGCGATGGTTGCCGAAGTGATCGACGACAAGGCTGTTCCGGCCATGCCGGACATGGGCGGCATGGGTGGCATGGGCGGTATGATGTAACCCCTGCTGTAAGAAGAAGCCCCGCCTAGGCGGGGCTTTTTCATGGGCGGCGGTTATGCCAGACTGCGCGGCAGGAGATGGCATTCCTCCTTCAACCGCCCTCGTGGCTGATGATGCCTACGCATAAACCTGGAAAGGCGCGTAGGCGCTCGCCTGCAGCCTGTCCAGCCCCCCTCCCCAAGGACAGGACCATGTGGAAATCCATTCTCGCCGTCTCCCTGGGAGCCGCCCTTGGCGCCGTGCTGCGTTGGGTGCTCGGGCTCAAGCTCAACTCGCTGTTGCCGTCCATGCCGCCGGGCACGGTGGTCGCCAACCTGGTTGGCGGCTACATCATCGGTGCGGCCATCGCTTTCTTCGCCAATATGCCCGGCCTGGCGCCAGAATGGCGATTACTGATCATTACCGGCTTCTGTGGCGGCCTGACGACCTTTTCGACCTTTTCCGCTGAAATCGTGGTTCTGCTGCAGCAGGGGCGTCTGGTCTGGGCGCTGGGTGCGATCGCCACGCATCTGGCGGGTTCGCTGCTGATGACCATGCTGGGCCTGCTGTCGGTCCACTGGCTGATGGGCCGATAAGGGCGGGGAGATAGGCATGAACGGTTTCCAGTTGAAGTTCTTCACCCAGCAGGATCGCAAGCACGCCGGGCTGCCGTTGGCCCAGTGGCTGCTGGAAGAGGCGCGGCGCCAGGGCGTGCGCGGCGCCACCCTGATAACGGCGAGCGAAGGGTTCGGCAAGACCGGCCGGATTCACTACGTGCACTTCTTCGAACTGGCGGACCAGCCCCAGGAAGTCACTATGGCGGTGAGCGAGGATGAGTCCGAGCGGATATTCGAGGCGATCCGCCAGGCAGGGGTCCAACTGTTCTACGTGAAGACGCCGATCGAGTTCGGCGTCACCGGCGTGGACGACTGAGCCGCGCTCAGGGGCTGTCCGCTGTCGTCAGGTTGGCGGAGGCGGCTGCGTCCGGCTGCGTGGCCGGCCGGTACAGCAGCAGGGCGTAGAAGCCCAGGCAGATCAGCCAGTCGAACAGCGCCGTCCAGATGTTGTGCGACAGGAAGTGCGCTCCCTGCAGCATGCGCGAGACGGAGAAGACGCAGCCAAGGCCCAGGGCGAACCAGAAGGCGTAGCGGGCCAGGCGCGGTTTGCGGTCGCGCAGGGCGAAGTACAGGGCGAACAGCACGAACCCCGAGGAGGCATGGCCGCCCGGCCAGCAGCGGCCCGGATGATCGGTCGGCGGGCGGTGGCTGAGCAGCGAGCTGTAGATTTCCTTGCCGCCGAACTGCGCCAGGTCCCAGGGGCATTGCACGGCGGTTAGCGCCTTCAGCGGCGTGACGATACTCGCCGCGATGCCCATTGCCAGGACCAGGTAGCCCAGCGTCCGGCGGTACGGGCGCAGCGGTGCGTAGAAGAAACCACCCAGCCAGGCGACCAGCGCCGCAACGCTGAGGAGGATGACCAATTGCTTGGCGCGGTCGTGCAGGATGTTCTCGAGGAACCAGCTGTGGCGCCCGATGAAGCCTTCGCCGGGGCGATACATCCACTGGGCAAGCGTCAGGTCGAGGGTGACCGGCTCGAACATCAGCAGCAGGGCAACCAGTGCCAGGGGCAGGGCCAGCATCAGCCAGAGGTTCAGCGGACGAGAGCGGTACGAGGGAATCGAGTCAGGCATGGAGGCTCCAGGACGGCACGGCGGACCACGGCTTCCTGCCAGTGGATGATGCCGCGATATGGCGCGGCGGCTGTCATGCTCCTCCCGACGGTGTAACTCCGTCGTCAATCGAATGTGAAATTTGTGTCAAACCCGCTTAAGTTCCATTTAAGGGAGATAGGCTAGGGTGCACTTCGGAGGAGAGCACATGCGCATTCTGTTGGTTGAAGACAATCGGGACATTCTGGCCAATATGGCCGACTACCTCGGACTCAAGGGGTATACGGTGGATTGCGCGCAGGACGGGCTTTCCGGGCTGCACCTGGCGGCCACGTCCCATTACGACCTGATCGTGCTCGACGTCATGTTGCCGGGGCTGGACGGTTTCACACTGTGCCGCCGCCTGCGCGAGGACGCCCGCCGCGACACGCCGGTGATCATGCTCACCGCCCGTGACCAACTGGATGACCGCCTGCAGGGCTTCCGCTCCGGGGCCGACGACTACCTGCTCAAGCCCTTCGCGCTCTCCGAACTGGCCGCCCGCATCGAAGCGGTGCTGCGCCGCAGCCAGGGCGGTGGCCGCCGCGAGCTGCAGGTCGGCGACCTGAGCTACAACCTCGACACGCTGGAAGTGATCCGCAGCGGCAAGCCGCTCAAGCTCAACCCCATCGGCCTGAAGCTGTTGGCCGTGCTGATGCAGAAGAGCCCCCACGTGGTTCGCCGCGACGTACTCGAAGAAGCGGTCTGGGGCGATGACTGTCCCGACAGCGACAGCCTGCGCAGCCATGTCCACCAGCTTCGCCAGGTGATCGACAAGCCTTTCGACTCCTCCCTGCTGCACACGGTGCACGGCGTCGGCTACAAGCTGGCGGAGGAAGCGCATGGAGTATAAGCAGAGCCTTTCCCGACGGATTGTCTTTGCCTTCGTACTCATGACCGCCGCGGTCGGCGGGCTCTTTTCGGTGGGAATCGTCGGGGTGGTCCACGTCGTCGAGGAGCGGCTGATCTCCCGCGATCTGGGCGGCGAACTCGATCGGATTCTCCAGGAAGACCTGGAAACCGGGCAGACACCCAAGCTCGATCCCGGCATGCGTTTCTTCATCAGCGATGGCCAGGGTGTGTATGCGATGCCACCGGCGTTGCGCCGCCTGGATGACGGTTTCCACGAAGTGTTCGACGGCGAATTGTCCTTCCACGCGCTGGTGCGCGATGAGGACGGCCGGCGCTTCGTGCTGCTGCAGGACCAGAGCGATTTCGAGGCGCGCGAGCAGATTCTCTATGCCGCCGTGGTGACCGGCTATGTACTCAGCCTGACGCTGGCCGGCCTGCTGGGCTGGCTGTTGTCGCGCAAGGTCATGGAACCCGTGGCCCGCCTGGCGCGTCAGGTGCGCCACCGCGACCAGTTGCTGGAGCTGGCGCCGCCGATGGCGCCGGACTACGCCAATGACGAAGTGGGTGAGCTGGCGGCGGCCTTCGATTACGCGATGGGCCGCCTGCACGACGTGTTGACCCGGGAAAAACTCTTCACCAGCGACGTCAGCCACGAATTGCGGACGCCGCTGATGGTAATCGCCACCAGTTGCGAGCTGCTGGCCGAGGAGCCCGGGCTGAGCGCCAGGGCCCGCAGCCAACTGGCGCGGATGACCAGTGCCTGCGAGGAAATGCGCGACCTGGTGCAGACCTTCCTGTTGCTGGCGCGCTCGCAGCGCAAGGACATGGGGATCGTCCCGCAGGCCGGCTTGCGACAGATCGCCGAGGAACTGGTGGCGCAGTGGCGCGAACCGATCGAAGCGAAAGGATTAAGGCTGGAGTTCAGTGGCACGGATGCCATGCACGGTGAGTTCAATGCTCCCTTCCTGCGCTCCGTGATGAGCAATTTATTGCGCAATGCGATGCATTACACCGAAACCGGCAGCATCCGCTTACAACTTTCCACGACCGGATTCTGGGTCGAGGACACCGGCGCGGGAATTCCCGAAGAGCAGCGTGAGCGGGTGTTCCAGCCGTTCGTGCGTGGCTCGAACCCGCGTGGCGAGGGGCTTGGGCTGGGGCTGTCGCTGGTCAAGCGTATCTGCGCCTCGGAGAGCTGGGACGTCAGCCTCCGTCCGGTGGAGCCGCACGGCTGTCGCTTCGAAGTTCGCCTAGCCGTTGTTTGACGAAATCTTCACAAGTGCATGACCCGGCTGTGACAGGCTGGTTCATATCGTTCGACCTGAAAAATGGGATAGGTAAACACCCGATGAGCGAAAAAATCGTCGATCTGGAATTTTCCCAGAAATACGACCGTGAGCATGCTGAACGCTATCTGCGCAAGCATCAGGCCGGACTGTCGCGGAAACTTTCTCACTGGCGGGATGTCCAAGTCGCCCGCCAGGCACTCAAGCTCGCCGGTCAGCCCAATCTGGTGCTCGACCTGCCATGCGGTGCAGGGCGCTTCTGGCCGATGCTGGCCGAAAAGGAAAACCGCGTGATCATCGGCGCCGACAATTCGCCGGACATGATCGCGGTTGCGTGCGCCGGGCAGCCGGAAGAGGTTGTAAAACGCGTCCGACCTTTGCAGACTTCGGCGTTTGCCATCGATCTGCCGGACAACGCCGTCGACAGCATCTTCTCGATGCGCCTGATGCACCACATCGGCGACGTGAACGACCGACGGACCATGCTGCGCGAGTTCCACCGCGTCACTCGCGACACGGTGATCCTGTCGATGTGGGTGGATGGCAACTTCAAGTCCTGGAAACGCAAGCGTGCCGAAGCCTCTCGCAAGAAGCATGACTACCAGAACCGTTTCGTGATTCCGGCCAAGACCATCGAGGCGGAGTTCCGCCAAGCTGGTTTCAAGGTTCAGGATCACATCGATTTCGTCCCGTTCATCCACATGTGGCGGGTCTACATTTTGCGTAAGGAATAACAATGGCCGCTGATCTGGCATCTCTGCAGCAAATTTCCGGTGAAAACGCTATCGATCGCTGGTTGCAGATTCCCGGCAAATGGGTAGAGGAACCGAATCGGCGGCGCGGCGGCGAAAGCGGTGTGCAGCGCGTCCTGACGTCCGACGGGCGCATGCTGTACCGCAAGCAGCAGATGGGGCACATCTATCGCGACCTGCTGCACCCCTTCGGTTATCCCACTGCCATTCGTGAGCGTGACGCGCTGAAGGCCGCCGAGGCCCTGGGCGTGAAGGTGCCGACCCTGGTCTACGCCGGTTGCCGCAAGGTCAACGGCGAATGGCAGGCGCTGCTGGTCACCGAATCCCTCGACGGATTCGCCAGCCTGGAAGACTGCTACGCCCGCGGCGACCGCGAACGTTGGGGCGAAACGCTGCATCAACGCATTCTGCAACAATACGGTAGTACCCTCGCCAAGCTTAACGCCGGCCATTGGCAGCATGGCTGCCTGTACCTCAAGCACGTCTTCGTGCGGGTGGACGGTGACAAGATCGATGTGGCGCTGATCGACATGGAGAAGGCCCGCCGACGCTTCAGCGCCCAACGCGCTGCGCGTCACGACCTCCGCCAGGTGAAACGCCGTTCGTCGTGGACAGAGGCGCAGTGGCAAGCCTTTGTCTATGGTTACCAAGCGGCGTTTGGCAGCGCCATCAAAGGGTTGCAGACATGAAGTTAGAAATTACGCGAAGTTTGCTCCTGCTCGGCGCGCTCGGGGTGGCCACCCTTGCGGCGGCGGCTTGGCATGAACCCTCTCCCTCGGTCATTTCCAGCAGGGCCGATCTGGATACCTGTCCGGTTCCGCCCAACATGCGTGCAAAACAGGTCGTCCGTCCGGATCAGGACCTGCTGCTGTTCATGTTCGGTATGTCGCAGGGCGGAGTCGCGCAATCGCGCTGATTTCGCGTATCTGACGAGAACCCCGCTGCGGCGGGGTTTTTTATGGGCGACGGGTTTAGACTGCCGGTTCGAAGCCTGCAATGAGACGAGCATGAGCGACAGCGCATTTTCCCGGCGGATCGTGCAGAACCTGCTGGATACCGACTTCTACAAGCTGAGCATGATGCAGGCGGTGCTGCACAACTACCCCAATGCCGAGGTGGAGTGGGAGTTTCGCTGTCGCAACGACGAAGACCTGCGAGCCTACCTCGACCCCGTGCGTGAGCAGATCGAGTACCTGGCGGAGCTGTCGTTCGCGCCCCAGGAGCTGGCTTTTCTCGAGCGTATTCCGTTCTTCAAGCCGGACTTCATCCGCTTCCTTGGCCTGTTTCGCTTCAATCCCTGCTATGTGCAACTGGGCGTCGAGAATGGCGAGTTCTACCTTCGCCTCAAGGGCCCCTGGCTGCATGTGATCCTGTTCGAAGTGCCGCTGCTGGCCACCATCAGCGAGGTGCGCAACCGCCACCGTTATCCGGGCGCCTCGCTGGCGGCAGTGTGCGATCGCCTGCAGGAGAAGCTCGACTGGCTGCGTGGCGAGGCCAGCGCCGAGGAACTGGCCGGTTTCAAGATGGCCGATTTCGGCACCCGTCGGCGATTCTCCTATCCGGTGCAGGAGGCCGTGGTACGGGGCTTGCGCGACGGCTTCCCCGGTCATTTCGTCGGCACCAGCAACGTGCACCTGGCGCGCATGCTGGAGGTGAAACCCCTGGGCACTATGGCCCACGAATGGCTGATGGCGCACCAGCAGCTCGGCCCGAGGCTGATCGACAGCCAGGCCGCCGCACTGGATTGCTGGGTTCGCGAGTACCGTGGCCAGTTGGGGATCGCCCTGACCGATTGCATCACGATGGAGGCGTTCCTGGCCGATTTCGACCTGTATTTCGCCAAGCTCTTCGACGGCCTGCGCCATGATTCGGGCGATCCGCTGGCGTGGGCGGAAAAGGCCATCCGACACTACGAGCACCTGGGCATCGATCCACGGAGCAAGACCCTGGTGTTCTCCGATGGCCTGAACCTGCCGCGCGCGCTGGAAATCTACCGGGCGCTGCGGGGGCGTATCGATGTCAGTTTCGGCATCGGTACCCATTTCACCTGCGATGTGCCTGACGCGGCGCCGATGAACATCGTGCTGAAGATGACCGCTTGCAATGGCCACCCGGTGGCGAAGATTTCCGATACGCCGGGCAAGACCCAGTGCAAGGACGAAAACTTCCTTCACTATCTCAAACACGTCTTCAAAGTCTGAGCACGCCGGTTTGCGCAGTGTTGCGTGACGCGCCAGTCTTAGCGGACGATCCACCGCGACCATCCATTGACGGGGAATGACGGATGCCAGCAACGAACGAACTGATCATTGGTGCGGGTCCGGACGGCCAGCCGGTCAGCCAGGCCTGGAAGCTTGCCAACCGTCACGGCCTGATCGCCGGGGCCACCGGCACCGGCAAGACGGTTACGCTGCAGCGCCTGGCCGAGTCCTTCAGCGACGCCGGTATCGCGGTCTTCGCCGCCGATATCAAGGGTGACCTGTGCGGTATCGCCGCCGCCGGCAACCCGCAGGGCAAGGTGGCCGAGCGCATCGCCAGCATGCCTTGGCTGAATTACACCCCCAAGGCCTACCCGGTGAGCCTGTGGGACGTCGCCGGCAAGTCCGGGCATCCGTTGCGCACCACGCTGTCCGAGATGGGGCCGCTGCTGCTGGCCAACCTGCTGGAGTTGACCGAGAGCCAGCAGGCCGCACTGTTCGCCGCCTTCAAGGTGGCGGATCGTGAGGGGCTGTTGCTGCTCGATCTGAAGGACCTGAAGGCGCTGCTCAACCACTTCAAGGAGCACCCGGAAATCCTCGGCGAAGACCGTGCGCTGTTCACCGGCGCTTCGTCCCAGGCCCTGCTGCGGCGCCTGGCGCTGCTGGAGCAGCAGGGCGCCGAGGACTTCTTCGGCGAGCCGGCGCTGCAACTGGAAGACCTGCTGCGCCCCGAGGCCGATGGTCGTGGCCGCATCCACCTGCTGGACGCCAGCAAGCTGGTGCATGACGCGCCCAAGGTCTATGCCACCTTCCTGCTCTGGCTGCTGGCGGAGCTGTTCGAGCAACTGCCCGAGCGTGGCGATGCCGACAAGCCGCTCCTTGCGCTGTTCTTCGACGAAGCGCACCTGCTGTTCAACGGCACGCCCAAGGCACTGCAGGACCGCCTGGAGCAAGTGGTGCGGCTGATCCGTTCCAAGGGTGTGGGCGTGTACTTCGTCACCCAGTCGCCGAGCGACCTGCCCGACGACGTTCTGGCGCAGCTTGGCCTGCGCGTCCAGCACGGCCTGCGCGCGTTCACCGCCAAGGAGCAGAAGTCGCTGCGCGCGGTGGCTGACGGCTTCCGCCCGAACCCGGCGTTCGACACCCTCAAGGTGCTGACCGAGCTGGGCATCGGCGAGGCGTTGGTGGGCACGCTGGAGGAGAAGGGCACGCCGGCGATGGTCCAGCGCGTCGCCGTGGCGCCGCCGCAATCGCGCATCGGCCCGCTGACCGACGCCGAGCGGGCCGAGATCGTCCGCCGCTCGCCGCTGGCTGGCCGTTATGACCAGCCGATCGACCGCGAGTCGGCCTATGAACGCCTGACCGGCCGCGCTGACGACAAGATGGCGCCGACGGAGTCCAAGCCGGAGGAGAAGGGCATCGGTAGTGACCTCGGCGGGTTGGCCGGCGAACTGCTGGGGACCCTGGCCAGCCAGACGGCGAAGACCGTGGTGCGTCAGGCGGCCAACCAGATTGGCCGGCAACTGGTGCGTGGATTGATGGGCGCGCTGCTGGGCGGCAGCAAGCGGCGTTGATGGGTTGGTTCGCGAGCTACAAGGCTCGCTGGACCTGTAGGAGCGAGCTGGCTCGCGAACAACAAAAAGGCGCCCGAAGGCGCCTTTTTCATGTCCGTACCGATCAGATACGGAAACTGTCCACCAACTGCCGCAGCCGTCCGGCCTGGTTCTCCAGGTCGGCGCAGGCGCGCAGGGTGGCCTGGAGGTTTTCCACACCCTCCTGGTTCAGGGTGTTGATCTCGGTGATGTCCATGTTCAGCGAGTCGACCACGGCGGTCTGCTCCTCGGTGGCGGTGGCGACCGACTGGTTCATCGAGTCGATCTCGCCGATGCGGTGGGTGACGCTGGCCAGACGTTCGCCGGCGCGGTTGGCGATCTCCACGCTTTCCAGGCTGTAGCGCTGGCTCTCGGTCATGGTGTCCACGGCTTCGCGGGCGCCGACCTGCAGCTCCTCGATCATCTTCTGGATCTGCTGAGCCGACTCCTGGGCGCGGTGGGCGAGGTTGCGCACCTCGTCGGCCACCACGGCGAAGCCGCGACCGGCCTCGCCGGCGCGGGCCGCTTCGATGGCGGCGTTGAGGGCCAGCAGGTTGGTCTGCTCGGAGATGCCTTTGATCACCTCCAGAATCTGGCCGATGTTTACCGTGCGGCTGTTCAGCGCCTCGATGTTGGCGCAGGCCGAGCTGATCTTGTCGGAGAGCTGGTTCATCGCGCTGATGGTCTGCTCGACCACCTGGCGGCCGTCGCCGGCCTGGTGCGAGGCATCGGTGGCATGGTGCGAGGCATCGGCGGCATTGCGGGCGATTTCCTGGGCGGCGGCGCCCAGTTCGTTGATCGCCGCGGCGACGCTGTTGGTGCGGTTGGCCTGCTCGTCGGAGTTGCTCATGGACGAGTTGGAGGCGTTGACCACCAGTTGCGAGACGTCATGCAGGTTGCGCGCGGTGGAGGCCACTTCGCGGATCGACTCGTGGATGCGCTCGACGAAGCGGTTGAAGGCGTTGGCCAGCACGCCGAATTCGTCGTTGCTGGCGACTTTCAGGCGCTGGGTGAGGTCGCCGTCGCCCTGGGCGATATCCTGCATGGCGCGGCCCATGTCGGTCAGCGGGGCCATCAGTACGCGGATCAGCATGCCCAGCAGGAACAGGATGGCGACGATGGCGATGACCGTGGCGATGATGGCCGAGGTACGGAAGTCGCTGAGCATGGCGTAGGCGGCGTCCTTGTCCAGCACCAGGGCGACGTACCAGGTCACGCCTGGCAGGCCTTTCACCGGAGTCATGGACACCAGTTGGTCCTTGCCGTCGAGGCTGACTTCCTGCACGCCGGCCTGCACCTTCGGGGCACCCTGCGGGTAGATGTCGGCCAGGCTCTTGAAGATCGACTGGCTGTCCGGATGCAGCAGGATCTTGCCGGCATCGCTGACCAGGAAGGCATAACCATCACCGTCGAACTTCAGGGAGTTGATGATGGCGGTGATGGTTTCCAGCTTCATGTCGCCGGCGGCGACGCCGACCAGTTGACCGTTGCGCATCACCGGCATGGACATGGCGAGGATCTGCTCGCCGGTGCCGGCGTCGAGGAAGGGCTCGGTGACGATCAGGCGGCCGGCGGCCACGGCGTCCTTGTACCAGCCGCGGGTGCGTGGGTCGTAGCCATCGGGCATCGGCGAGAAGGGGCGCATGGTGAACACGCCGCTGGCGGCTTCGCCTAGGTAGACCGATTCGAAATTCTTCTGGAATACCGCCTGTTCCAGCACGTGCTGGATGCGCTCGGGCGTCGGTTCCTGGTCAGCCAGTTGCGCGGCTTCGCTTTCCACCAGTTGGATGCGACCCTCCAGCCAGCTCTGGATATTGCTGGCGGTGAGGCTGCCGAGTTCGCTCAGGTAGGCGTCGGTATCGGCGTGGATCGCTTCACGTTGACGGAAGTCGTTGAAGAGGATGAAGCAGGCGAAGGCGAAGATGACCACGAGGGAGGCCGCCAGAAGGATCTTCTTGGCGAAGGACAGCGAACGAAGCATCGGTAAAGCATCCTGCAGGTGGAACGAAGAGGTAAGCAGGATGTATCGGCCATGTGCGGCAGAACTTTAGGAAGGTTGTGGAGTTTTTTCAGGGACGCAAAGAAATATTCCCGCGACTATTCGCGGGAATATCGATAATTGTCTTGGAGTATCAGCTTCAGGGTGTTGTTTTGGTCAGTTCGGTGTGGACGTTGTCGAAGATGCCGTCAATATCGGTACCGACGATCTTCACTGCTGCGATCATGACTACCGCGATCAATCCGGCGATGACAGCATATTCGATGGCGGTCGCACCCTCTCTGTCAAAAGCGAATGCCTTGGCCTTGCAATACAACTTCAGAGACAGGTCTTTGATACTCAGATTCATCGCGGTTGCTCCTTGCACAGACCACCGGGGCGGCGCCCCGACTTCACCGTCAGGCTAGGCGTCGTATGGCGGAATGCAATTGATCAAATAGCGCTAATACCAAAGTTATAGTCATGGCGAAGTAGAACTATCTGAGGATTGGAAATTTCTCGTCGGTATTTGACGCTATTACCGCAGCTACTAAATTCTGCTTTGGAACAAGCAGGAACCAATTATGAGGAAAGGTTCTTATCGAACCGCCCCGTCGGGTCGAAACAACAATAAAGGTCTGAAGGACGTATCTCGGCAACGGCCGGTGTCGTGACTTCCGATCAGCCAGTGGACCGCCAGGTTCACTCATCCCGATAACGCCAAGGATGTGGACATGAATAGCAAGGTGCTGATGGTTTTCGCCGGGCTGTTGTTGTTGTGTGCAGGTGTCGTGGGTTATCTGGGATTGTCGGTGGGCAAGTCGGCGGCGCCCGTCGCTGGCGCGGTGAAGGACGTTGCGCCGGCGGCGATGGCCGAGGCGGACAAGCTGCAGCGCACGCCCGTGGTGGTGGCTCGCCGCGACCTCCCGGCGTTGACGGTGATGGGCAACGATGACCTCGCCATCGAGATGCTGCATACCGCCCCGGCGGGCAGCTATCCCAAGCCCGAGGCGCTGATCGGCCAGCGGGTCTGGGTCGCGGTGCCGGCCGGCAGCATTCTTTCCGGGGCCCTGCTGGAGCCGGGCGGCCCCCTGGCGCGGACCATCCGCCCGGACGAGCGGGCTATGGCCATTGCGGTGGACGAGGTGATTGGCGGCGGCGGCTTCGTGCTCCCCGGCGATTACGTCGACGTCATGCTCTTCGTCCAGGACCAGCGGAACGCCGAGCGTGTGGTGAGTGCCCAGGTGGTGCTGCCCGGCGTGCGCGTCCTCACCTATGGCGAGCAGATCGCCGTCGCCAGCGATGGCCAGGCGCGCAACGGCGCCGAGTCGAAGGACAAGACACCGCGCCCGCCCCGCACCGCCGTACTGGCCGTGCCGGCCGAATCCGCTTCCCGGCTGATGCTGGCCAGCCAGGCGGGCTCGTTGCGCCTGGCGGTACGCAGCAAGGACGAGAATCTCTACGAGAAGGAGCAGCAAGGGCGCTACATTCAGGCGTCGCTGAATGCCTCCGGCAGCCAGCCGATCACCCTCGAACAGTTGCTCGGCAAGGCCCGCTCCGCGCCGGCCGTGCGCCAGGTCTCGGCGCCGGCGGTGAGTCCGGGCGTCGTGGTCTACCGCGGCACCACCGTTACCCGTGAAGCACATTGAGCAAGGAGTGCATCGATGTCCAAGCGCTTCGTTCTGTCGCTGGCCGCGCTTCTGGCCTGTGCCGTCCACTCCGCCGCACAGGCGGTGCCGAGCGCCTGCGCCGGATTCGCCGGTCAGCAGTTGAACCTTGACGTCGAGCAGGGCGCCCAGCTCGACCAGCAACTGCCGGTACCGATCAAACGCCTGGCCATCGGCGATCCGAACATCGCCGATGTGCAGGTGATCGACAAGCGTGACTTTCTCGTTACCGGCAAGGCCGAGGGCCTGACCAGCCTGCTGATCTGGACCGGCTGCAGCGACAAACCCATGAGCAGCGTGGTGCGGGTCGGCGCGCGGGCGATTGCCGATGCCGGCGGTCTGCCGGGCAACCTCGCCGCCGGCCTGTCCAACCAGGTGCAGACCGACATCCGTTTCGTCGAAGTCAGCCGCAGCAAGCTCAAGCAGGCCAGTACGTCGCTGGTGCGCAGGGGCTCCAATACCTTCGTGCTCGGGTCGCCGGGCAGCCTGGGCGGCCTGGAGCTCGACAGTGCAGGCAACCTGGGCGGCAGGTTCGGCACGGCCAACAGCGGCTTCAACATCATCTGGGGCGGCGGCAGCAGCAAATGGCTGGGCTTCATCAACGCCCTGGAGGGCAGCGGCTTCGCCTACACCCTGGCGCGGCCGAGCCTGGTGGCGACCAGTGGGCAGAGTGCCTCGTTCCTCGCCGGCGGCGAGTTTCCCATCCCGGTACCCAACGGCGACAACGACAACATCACCATCCAGTACAAGGAGTTCGGCGTCCGCCTGACCCTGACCCCCACGGTGATGAGCGACAAGCGCATCGCCCTGAAAGTGGCACCGGAAGTCAGCGAGCTGGATTTCAGCAGCGGCATCCGCACCAACGACATCGCGGTGCCGGCCCTGACCGTACGGCGCACCGATACCAGCGTGATGCTGGCCGATGGCGAGAGCTTCGTGATCAGCGGGCTGATCAGCAGCAGCACCATCAGCAACGTCGACAAGTTCCCCTTCCTCGGCAGCATCCCGGTGATCGGCGCGCTGTTCCGTTCCTCGAACCTGGATAAGGACGACCGCGAACTGCTGATGATCGTCACCCCGCACCTGGTCCAGCCGCTGGCGGCGAACGCCGCGTTGCCGACGTTGCCGGGCGAGGGCCTGCGCAAGTACGACCCCGGATTCGGCGAGTTCTATTTCCTCGAGGACGGCCGCTTCGACCAGCGCAAGGCCAGCAGCGGGATGTCGCGCTGATGGACAGCTATGACGCGGTATCCCGCCAGAGAGCGGGCCGCAAGGAACGGCAAGGGAGCGGCAGCATGAGTCAGACATTCGTGGCACTGGTCCAGCATCCCGGCGAGCAGGAGTGGTTGCAGAACAGCCTGGCCAACTGCGGACAGGTGGTGGTGGCCAACAGCGGAACCCTGGAAGAGTTGCTGGCGCTGCTCGATGTGACGGGGGCCAGTGTCCTGTTCACCAGCCTGAACAAGGCCAACCTGGTGACTCAGAGCTCGCTGATCGAGGGGCTGGTGTCGGCCCGCCCGCTGCTCTCGGTGGTGGCCGTGGGCGATGGCCTGGACAACCAGTTGGTGCTGGCGGCCATGCGCGCCGGCGCCCGCGATTTCGTCACCTACGGCGCCCGCGCCAGCGAACTGAGCGGGCTGATCCGCCGTCTTGGCGGACGCCTGCCCAGCGTGCCGGTGAGCGCCGCGCAACAGGGCGAGCTGGTAAGCCTGGTGAGCGCCCGGCCGGACGCCGACGGTGCGTTCGTGGCGCTGCACCTGGCGCTGGCGCTGCAACGCCAGGCGGATCACCGCGTACTGCTGGTGGACATCGGCCAGCCCAGCGCTGAGGCCCTGGCGATTCTCGGCATGGAGTCGGCGTTCAGTTTCGCCGATGCGATGCGCAACCTGCGCCGGCTCGACCAGACCCTGATCGACAGCGCCTTCACCCGCCACGAGTCCGGGCTGCGCGTCCTCAGCCTGTCGGACGAGCCCGGCATCCTGGAGCGGGTCACCACCGCCGAGCTCTACCTGCTGCTGGGCAACCTGCGCAGTGCCTTCACCCACGTGCTGGTCAACCTCACCGGTGTCGCCGAAGGCGAGCTCAGCGCGCAACTGCTGGCGCAGGCCAACCGCGTGCTGTGGCTGGTGGACCAGAGCGTGCCGTCCTGCAAGAAGGGCCTGGAGCGCCTGCGCCGGCTGCGCGAGCGCAGTCCCGCCCTGCCGCGCATCGAACTGCTGATCGAGCGCTACTGGCCGTCGGTTCCGCCGGATGCCCCGGCCCTGGGCAAGATGTTCGGCCTGGAACTGTTCGGCGTGCTGCCGGCCTCGCCCGAGGCGCGCCTGCGGGCGAAGAACATCGGCCAGAGCCTGTTCGACCTGTCGCCGCGCGACCCGCTGACGGTCAAGCTGCGCGACCTGGCGGACAACCTCGGCGCGAACGTCAGCGAACGGCCGCGACGCTTCGCCTGGCTCGGCTGGCCGAAGGCGGCGCGCCCATGAACTACGGCAGCGGCGGTGGCATCGGCCTGTCCGGCCATCATGACCAGGACCTGCAAGCGCTGAAGATGCGCCTGCACCGTTACATCATCGACGAGATCGACGAAGACGGCATGAACCTGCTGGAGGGCGCCCGCCCGGCAGTGGCCCAGTACGTCTCGGAAAAAGTCTGCGAATACGCCGCGCGCCGCCAACTGGCGATTTCCCGCTACGAGCTCGACCGCCTCGCCGAGGAGGTCGTGGACGAACTGACCGGCTTCGGCCCGCTGGAAATCCTCCTGCGCGACCCGAACATCTCGGAAATCCTGGTCAACGGCCCCGACCGGGTGTTCGTCGAGCACGAAGGCCGGCTGTACCAGAGCGACCTGCGCTTCATCGACGACCACCATGTACAGCGGGTGATCCAGCGCATCCTGGCGCCGTTGGGGCGGCGCCTGGACGAATCCAGCCCGATGGTCGATGCGCGCCTGCCCGACGGCAGCCGGGTCAACGCGATCATTCCGCCGGTAGCGCTGGACGGGCCCTGCCTGTCGATCCGCAAGTTCAGCAAGGAGCTGCTCAAGAGCGCCGACCTGCTGGGTCACCAGAGCGTCGACGAGGCCATGCTGGCGTTTCTCCGCCAGGCGGTGGTGAACCGCTGCAACATCCTCATCAGCGGCGGTACCGGTACCGGCAAGACCACGCTGCTCAACGTGATGAGCAGCTTCATCGACGAGCGCGAACGCATCGTCACCATCGAGGACACCGCCGAGTTGCAACTGGGCCACAACCATGTGGTGCGCCTGGAGACCCGGCCGCCGAATGCCGAGGGGTTCGGCGAGGTCACCGCCCGCGAGCTGATCCGCAACGCCCTGCGGATGCGCCCGGACCGCATCATCCTCGGCGAGATCCGTGGCGTGGAGGTGCTCGACGTGCTGCAGGCGATGAACACCGGCCACGACGGTTCGATGAGTACCGTGCACGCCAACTCCGCTATGGATTCGCTGCTGCGCCTGGAAATGCTGGTCGGCCTCACCGGCCAGCGCGTGCCGGAGCAGACGCTGCGGCAGATGCTCTGCTCGGCGCTGGACATCATCGTGCAGATCACCCGCCTGTCCAGCGGCCGGCGCTGCATCAGCGAGATCATCGAAGTGCTGGAAGTGCGCGACGGAGTGTACGTCACCAACGCCTTGTTCAGCCTCGATCGCCGTGGCAGCGGACAGTTCGTTCGCACCGCCCAGCCATCCGGGCTGAAGTTCCGGCAGGTCCTGGTATGAACGGCACCCTGCTGCTGATCGCAGTCAGCCTGGTGCTGGGCCTCTTCGGCCTGCTGACCGGCGTCATGGCCTGGCGCACCCGGCACAACGAGCAGGTGCTGCGGCGCCTGAGCGGCAGCGGTGCGCAGCCGGCGGAGGCGGGGCGCGGCCGCAGCAGTCACTGGCTGGCCCGGCGCATGCGCCGGGCGGGCGTCGCCGATATGCGCCGCTGGCTGTTGTGCTTCGGCGCGGTGGCGCTGGTGCTGGGCCTGCTTGGCGCCCGCCTGGGTGGCGTGCCCGGAGCGCTGGGCGCGGTGGCGCTGGCGCTGGTTGGCGGACATGTGCTGCTCAACCTGCTGTACCAGCGTCGTCTGCAACGGATGATCCGGCAGATGCCCAACTTCCTCGACCAGGTGGTGCGCAGCCTGCATTCGGGGCGCACCCTGGGCGACGCCGTCGCCCAGGCGGTGAGCGCGTCGGACGACCCGCTGCGGGAGATCTTCGCCCTGGCGACCAACCATGTGCAGCTTGGCATCAGCCTGCCCGAGGCCCTGCAGGAAGTGGCGGAGCTCTATGACCAGGAAGAGCTCCACGTGTTCGCCCTCGGCGTGGCGGTGAACCACCGCTACGGCGGCAACACCACCGACCTGTTGGAAAACATCATCAAGGTCATCCACGAGCGGGAAAAACTCAGCCGGCAGTTGCGCGCGATGACGGGCGAGACCCGTCTCAGCGCGCTGGTGCTGGCGGTCCTGCCGGTGGGGCTGGGAGGCTACATCCTGGTCACCAACCCGGGCTACCTGATGAACATGTGGCTCGACAGCGGCGGGCGTTGGCTGCTGCTGACATCCCTCGGACT
Organism: Pseudomonas sp. ATCC 13867; assembly: GCF_000349845.1. NCBI lineage: Bacteria > Pseudomonadati > Pseudomonadota > Gammaproteobacteria > Pseudomonadales > Pseudomonadaceae > Pseudomonas > Pseudomonas sp. ATCC 13867. The sequence continues at coordinate 1,277,472 of NC_020829.1, forward strand.
GCAAGTGCTGGGCTGCTACACGCTCTGGCGCATGCTCAAGAGCGTCTAGGAGGCCGGAAAATGCCCATGACCTACGGTCTGCTGGTGGTGATCCTGGTACTGGCCGCGGTGCTGCTGGCGCTGTCGCAAAGCCGGGCCGCCGGACGCGAGCAGCGGCTGATCGAGCAACGCCTGGGCGGCGGTCCCTTGCCGCGCTCCGGTGGCCGGCACCTGGCCGGTCTGCTGGAACGCCTGGGAGGCAGCGGTCTGGCCCAGCGCCTGCAACTGCGCGACGACGAGGTCCGCCTGTTGCTGGAGCAGGCCGGCTGGAGCGGCAACACGCCACGCAGCATCTACCTGATGGCGCTGCTGGTGTGCCCGCTGCTCCTGGCCGGCCTGGCGCTGGCCGCGAGCCTGGCACCCAAGCCGCTGTTCGCTTTGCCACTGCTGCCGGTGGCGTTCGCGGCAGGCGTCGGCTTCCTCCTGCCCAAGCGCGTGCTGGCCCATTTCGCCGGCAAGCGCCGCGAGCGGCTGGCCGAAGAAGTGATCGTGTTCATCCAGTTGATCCGCATTCTGTTCGATTCCGGCCTGACGGTGGAACAGAGCCTGCGCGTGGTGCGTCAGGAAGGGCAGGGCATCGTCCCGGTGTTGGTCGAGGAGCTGGAAACCGTGCTGGCGCACATCGACAGCGGCCTGGACCTGGCCGACGAACTCGACCTGCTCAACAAGCGCCTGGGGGTGAGCGAACTCAGCGACTGCTGCAACGTGCTGCGCCAGATGGTGCGCCAGGGCGGCAGCGCGCGCGGCTCGCTGCAGACGCTCAAGCAACTGTTCGAGGACCGCCGCTTGACCAGCATGCAGGAGAAGGTCAGCAAGCTGTCGGCGAAGATGAGCCTGGTGATGATGCTGCTGCTGTTCCCGGCGTTGCTGATCATCCTCGCCGGGCCGGGCTTCCTCGCGATTACCAAGGCACTGGGGGGCATGAGATGAGAAACGCAATCGCAGTCGGCCTGCTGAGCCTGACGCTCGGCGGCTGCGCCAGCCTCGGCGCGCTGGGCGGCGGCCAGGTCGGCCAGGCGTGCAGCGAGCACCTGGGGCAGTCGGTAGAACTGCAACTGAACCTGGCGCGGGAAATGCTCGACCAGGGCCGCGCCCACGCCGCGCTGGCCAACCTGGAAACCCTGCCGCAGGACGCGCTGGACGTGCGCGAGAGCAAGGCACTGGCGTTGCGGCGTATCGGCAGCCCGCTGGCGCGGGTCGAATACCAGGCGCTGCTGGGCACCTGCAAGGCCGGCGAGGCGCACCACGGCCTGGGCCTGATCGCCATGCGCAACGGCAACCGCATCGAGGCCGAACGCGAGTTGCGCGAAGCCGCGCGGCTGCAACCGACCGATAGTGACTTCCGCAATGACCTGGGCGTGGTGCTGCTGGAGCGTGGCGAGCGCAGCGGGGCGCGCTTCGAGTTCATTACCGCGCTGGAGCTCAGCGAAGGCGGCAAGCTGCCGGCCACCAACCTGCTCAGCCTGATGTACCTGGAGGGCGAGAGCACCCAGGCCGAGGGGCTGATCCAGCGTGTCGGCCTGTCCGCCGACGACGTGCGCGAAGCCCATGAGCGTGCCGATGCGCTGCGCTCGCCGGGCTCCCCGCCGGCACCGGCGGAGAGCCTGAGCCGGCAAACGCCGCCGACGGACGCCAGTCCGCTGGCGCAGGCCAACCCCCCTGCCGCGGCGCGGGACGCCGGGCTGCTGGTCAAGGCCCGTTGACACGGGCAAGGAGGACGACGATGAACGCATGGATTCTCGCCGGCGCGCTGCTGGCCGCTCCCGCCCTGGCCCAGGCGGTGGACACTCCCGCCGCGCAACCGGGCACCGTCGCCGGCGACCAGCGGGAGGTGCTCACCTGGCTGGACCTGCAGCGCAGCGGCCGCGCCGCCTCGCCCTATCCACAGAGCGCCACCCCCGCCGAACGTGACCGCGCCTACCAGCGCTACCTGAAGAGCTACACCCGCGAAATCCCCGAATACCTGCTCGACGACAGCAACGATTTCAGCACCGGGAAGAACTGATTCATCGGGAGCGGAGCATGGGACGCGAACGGCAGCGAGGCGCAATCGGCATCATGGCGGCAGGGACGCTGCTGCTGGCGCTGGTCTGCCTGGCGCTGGTGATCGACACCGGTCGCCTGTACTACGAGCAGCGCAAGTTGCAGCGGGTGGCCGATATGGCGGCGCTGGAGGCGGCTGGGCAGAGCGGGATGTGCGGTACACAGGATTCGACAACGATCCAGGGATACGTGACGGCGAGTGCAGCGAAGAATGGTTTCGTCGCGGCGGCCGGTGAAGAGTTGACGGGTGTTCTGGGGACTATTGAGCTGAAGGACGAGGATGGACTTCCGCTGTCACGCCGCGGGTTCAGTCCCGGAGGCAATCTTGCGGACTCTGTGAAGGTCCGGGTCACTCATAATGTACCGTCGAGCCTGATCCTCAACGTCGCCAGCGTATTCAAGGGAGTGCCGGTGCAGACGCAACTGAGGGCAGAGGCCGTGGCAAGGCGTACGGCTCTCGGCGCGTTATCCGCCGGAAGTGGTCTGCTGGACCTGGACTCCGGCAAGTCAGCACTGCTCAATGGACTGCTGGGCTCGCTGTTGGGGATCACGCTCAACCTGGACGTTGCGAGTTACAACGGCATCGCGGGTGCCAATCTCTCGCTGCGTGACCTGGCTACGCAGTTGGACCTGAGTGTCGGCACGGTGGATGAACTCGTCAACACCAATGTCGGTGTCGCCCAGTTGCTCGAGGCAGCGGTCAATGCGGTTAGTGCCTCCAATACAGCAGGAGTCGACACTGCCTTGCTTGGCAATGCGCTGGCAGCGGTGAAGGTTCCCATCACAAGAATTGACCTGGCGTCGATCTTGAGCGTCGCCACTCCCAGTGAGTTGCCCGATACGGCGCTGGATTCGCAGGTGAATCTGCTGGATCTGCTGATGGCCACGGCGATGGCGGCGAACAAGGAAGCGGCGGTGAGTATTCCTACCGTGGTTTTGTCCGTGCCTGGAGTAGGCGGGGTGGGGGTATCGCTCTACGTCATTCAACCGCCACAGGTTGCCGTTGGGTATCCGGGAAAGAATGCCGATGGTTCCTGGCGGACCGATGCTAGGCCAGCGCAAGTCAGGCTGTCGTTGGAGGCGACGGCCAATGTGTTGGGGATCGTTTCGACGGAGATCAATCTGAGTCTGCGTGCGATCAGCGGGCATGCGGCATTGGCGAGTATTCAATGCGGGGGAGTCGCGCACTCTTCAACAGCCACAATTCAGGCTGCGGCCAGTCTTGCAACCATCGAGAAATTGAGTTTCAACACGACGGTGCTGGGTGGTGGCCTGGCTTCGGTCAACATCACGCCACGGCCGGGCAGCGTTCCGCTCATGGTCGATATCGGTAGTAACGTCGATCAGTCGCTGAACTTTGATATACCCAGTCGCGCCAGCCTGCCCAGCGCCGCACAGAGGATATCAGCGCCCGTGGGCGGCGCGTTGGCCAACGGGCTGGGCGATATTGGTCGCAACCTTCAAGTGGAGATCAAGCTCCTCGGAGGAGTGCTTGGTGGGTTGATCAATGGCGTGGTCAACAGTGTGGCGGACTTGACCTCCGGATTGACCGCTGCGTTGGCTCCGATCCTTTCTGCACTAGGAGCCCAGGTACTGGACCCTTTACTCAGCTTGCTCGGCATCCAGGTGGGCAACCTCGATGTCCGTCTTATCGATCTGCAAACTCAAACCAACGAACTGCTGATCTGACCCAGTGGGATGCCCTGCGCCAGGCATCCACTGTTGGTCTGGGGATCAGTGCACCGCGCTGCTGGGCGAGGCGCTGGGGGAGAGTGCCAGGGCCAGTTGCGTGCGGTTGTGCATGTGCATCAGGCGCAGCACCTGGGAGACGTAGAGCTTCACGGTGTTTTCCGTGATGCCCAGGTCGTAGGCGATCTGGTAGTTGGTCAGGCCCTTGCTGACCAGCCGCGCCACCGCCTGCTGGCGGGGGGAGAGCTTGTTGAACAGCGGATTGTTCACCACCGGCGCGATCTGCTCGGCGCTGCTGGGCAAACTTTCCGGCGCCTCGGACGCTTCCTGCTTGAGGACGCTGGACTGGCCGCCGCCGTGCACTTCGTACTTGATCTTGTGGATATCCCGCGAGATCGAGTTGAGCGATTCGGCGAGGTACTCCAGGCGCTGGTTCACCTGGCTCAGGCTGAGCTGGCTGCGGATGCGCTCGTGCAGGCGCGCTTCCAGGCGCTCCAGGCCCTTGAGCAGGTCCATCGGCGCGACCGGCTTCTGGTAGTAGTCGGCGACGCCGACGCGCATCGCCTCGATCACTTCCTGGCTGCCCTGCTGACCGGTGAGGATGATGGTTTCGAAGAAGCGCCCGTTGCCGGCGATCTCCTTGAGCGCTTCGACCACGCGGATGCCGTTGTCCCGTCCAAGCCCCAGGTCGCAGATCACCAGGCCGATAGAGCTGTCGTTGCGGAACTTCTGCAGTGCGCTGTCCTTGTTGTCGCTGACGACGCAGCGATAACCACTGTTTTCCAGAAGTTCGGAAAGCTCGGCGGTGACCTGGGGTTCGTCGTCGATAACCATCACGCTGAAGCGACGATTGGCCGGTTTGTCCATGACTGCACGCTCCTTGAAGGCATATTGCTTAGTTCTTATCGTCCGGCCATCGAGGTTCCGCAGCCGGTTTTTATATCAGGTGACGGATGGTATTAACCCATAGCATATAGTCGTTAAGTTTGAGGGGCGCCATGTGAAGAATTTGTTCAATGGAAAAATGAGAGGTACGTCAGAAGTCCGGCGAACAGGGAAAATATAAAAGGGAATGCCTTGAACCTTGACGGTAACAGTCGCGCCAGTTTCGTCTGGAAATGAGCCGGAAGCCGATCCGAACCGATCAAGAGTTTGCTGACAAGCATCAGCACCAGGCTGATCAGGCTCGCCAGTGCCAGCACATAGAGCAGCAGTTGTGGGTGGCTGGCCAGGGCCAGGGCGACCAGCGCCTTGACGTCGGCGGCGCCCAGTTTGCCCAGCAGGTAGCCCGGTACGCTCAGCAGCAGCGCCAGGAGGGTCGCAACCAGTGCGGCCTGCGGTGTGTGGCCGGTCAGCGTGTGGCCTTCGACCAGCAGGAAGGCGGCGGCGAGCAGCGCGCCGCCGAGGGTCAGCAGGTTGCTCACGCGCAGACGCGTCAGGTCCTGGTAGGCGCACACCGCGAACCAGCCCAGCAGCAGGAGTTTGGCCAGCATCGGGAACATCCCTATTCACACCAAAGAATTAATACCTTATACCGGGAATGTCTCTTCGCCAGCAGCATCTAGTATTGATCGATAAGTGTCGGTATCCGCCAGAAGTTTCTTCAGGAATCTTTCCCGCGGTCGATAAGCTGAATGAACGATCAATTATAAAAACCGAGCGATCGATCAACTATCGAAGTTATTCGAGGAGTGCTGCGCATGAAAGGAATCGGAAGTTCCCAGGGGCAGCGTGGGGCGGTGGCGATCGAGTTCGCCGCGGTTTTCGTGTTGTTCTTCGCGGTACTCTACGGTTTGCTCGGTTATTGCGTGCCACTCTTGATGCTGCAGGCCTTCAATGACGCCGCCGCGTCAGGGGCGCGCATTGCCATTTCGGTCAATCCGCAGGCCGACAATTATGAAACCCAGTTGCATCAGGTGGTGACGGATGAGGTGGACAAGCGCCTGGCTTGGATGCCGGATGCCTGGCACCAGGGCTGCTATGGCGGCTCGTACCTGGAGGATGCACCGCTGCCCACCGAGACGATAGGCGAAGAGGAGCGCGTCTACACCCGTATCAACGTTTGCGTCAGCTATCCCTACATGGCTTCGCCCATCGTGCCGCTGCTCACCTTGCCGGGCATTGGCACCATCCCGCGTCTGCCGGACGTTCTCAAGGGCAAGGCCACCCTATTGTTCTAAGGACCGCGATGTTCGATTTCTTCCGCTCCCTGACGGGCTCCCGGGACGATGAGCCTCCGGCCCCCGCGCCGAACCGCCCGCTGGCCGCGCGGCGGCGCCCGGCGCTGACGGCCGAGGAAGTGGCACCGCCGACGGCCGCGGCGCACTGGGATATCTGGCTGGAGCTGGACGGCCGTGATCGCGTGGTGGCCCACGGCGGTCGGCAGGTGCATCGGCTGCTGTTGCCCGCCGGCGGCTCCCTGGCGTTGCCCGTACTGGGAGACTATCTGGAGCGCCGGGTGCCCGGCAGCATGCCGTTGACCGGCCTGCGGGGCGGCGAGCGGGTCGACCTGGCGCTGCGCAGCACCGGCGATCTGCCGCTGGTGTGCCGCTTCCAGGCGGTCCTGCAGGCCGACGAGCACTGCCTGTTGCTGGGCACCGACATTTCCGACCTGAACTGGCAGTCCGACAACCAGCAGCACAAGCTGCAATGCCTGAACCTCAGCAAGCTGCTGCTGGCGCGCCTGCGCCATAGCTCGCAGCGGCGCCTGAACGACGCGGTGGGCGAGGTGCTGGAGTCCTTCTGTGGGGCGTTCCAGATGCGCTCGATGGCGTTGGCGCTGGAGTCGGTGGAGGGCGTGCTGAAGGTCTTCGCCTGTCATCTCCAGCCGGGTCTCGACAGCCTGCTGCGCGAGGGTCTGACGCTGCCCGATGGAGAACTGAGGCGGGCCACCGGCGCTTACCTGCTGGAAACCGCTGCAGGCCCCTCCGAACTGTTGCGGATGCTCTGCTGCGAGTGCCTGTACCTGGTGCCGGCGCCGGTCCGTGGCGGCCGCCTGGCGGGGTTGCTCGCCGAACCCGCGGTGCCGGGCGGCAGCGGGGCGGGGCCGCAGCCCGGCGACTGGCAGTACCTGGCGGAAATCCTCGCCAACCTGGTGCATGAACGTTCCGAGCTGCATAGCCTGCGCGACAGCAGCCGGCGTCTGAACCTGCTGCAGGACATGGTCGGCGGCGGCTGGTGGCGGATGCGCATGGCCGAGGGAGTGTTCGAGTTGTCGCCGGCGGTGGCGGCCTGCCTCGGGCTCGCCGCCGGGCAGGGCGAGCTGGCCCTGGCCGACCTGCTCTCGATGCTGCACCCGGCCGATGCCGATGAACTCAGCCTGCGCCTGCGCAACCTGCAGCCCGGCGCGCGACTGGTGCAGGACCTGCGCCTGCGCGCCCGGGCGTCCACGCAGACGCGCCGCTGGCTGCGCCTGCAAGGGCGGATGCAGGCGCGGGCCGGCGACCAGATGATGGATGGCGTGCTGCTGGACATCAGCGAGGGCAAGCTGCAGGAAGAACAGGCCCTGGCGGCCCACGCCCGGCTGCGCAACCTGATCGATAGCGCCCCGGTGGTGATCTATGTGCAGCGGGTGGAGGAGGGTCACCTGATCCCCGAGTTCTACAGCGAGAGCGCCGGCAACCTGCTGGGGCTCGACCTGCAGGGGCAGAGCTGGCAGGCGCTGGCCGAACGGGTGCACCCCGAGGACCTGGAAATCTTCCTCGCCCGTGGCCGCGAGCTGCTGCGCGAGGGGCGGGTCCGCAGCGAATACCGCCTGTGCGACAGTGCCGGCGAGTGGCACTGGCTGTATGACGAGGCCAAGCTGCTGCGCGACATCCAGGGCCTGCCGCAGGAGGCGGTCGGCCTCTGGCTGGACGTCACCGAGCAGCATCTGGCGGCGCTGCAGATCGCCGAAAGCGAGGAGCGCTACCGGGTGCTGGTGGAAGACTCGCCGGCGTTGATCTGCCGCTACGCCCCGGATCTCACCCTGACCTTCATCAACCACACCTTCGCCCAGGTGCTGGACGAGCCGGTGGAGGCGCTGCTCGGGCGGCGCCTGGACGAATGGGTGTCCGCCCAGGATTGCAGCGCCCTGCGTGCCCGCCTGGTGGGTGGCGATGTGCCGGCGGCCGGCGATGATTCCTGGGAACTGCGTTTCAGCCTGCCGGGCCAGCGCAACCTCTGGCTGGTGTGGGCGGATCGCCCCTTGCTGGACGTCGACGGGCGCCTCCTGGAGGTGCAGGCCGTCGGGCGCGACAACACCGCCGTGCGCCGTGCCCAGCAGCAGTTGGCGCAGGGTGCGAAGATGGCCAGCCTGGGCGAGATGGTCAGCGGCATGACCCATGAGATGAAGCAGCCCCTGCACGTGATGCGCATGGCGCTGTACAACGCCCGCCAGCGCCTGGAGGATGTCGGGTACCTGACGGAGAAGATCGAGCGGGCGGATGCGCAGATCGACCGGCTGTCCCGGGTGGTCGGCCATATGGGCGTGTTCAGCCGCACCTCCGAACTGGAAATGTCGCCCTTCGATCCCTTCCAGGCCTGCGAGGGCACACTGGAGCTGATGGGGGACGGCCTGACGCAGCAGGGCATCCTGCTGGAATGCCGGCCACCGGCGCAGCGAGTGACGGTCTGCGGTTTCTCCGATCAGTTGGAGCAGGTGCTGATCAACCTGCTGGCCAACGCGCGCGATGCGCTGCTCGGTCGGGAAGGCGAGGGCGCGCGCTGGATCGGCCTGTCGCAGGAGCCCTGTGCCGATCCGGGATGGGTCGAACTGCACGTACGGGACAACGCCGGCGGTATCGACGAGGCCCTGATGGAGCGGATTTTCGAGCCGTTCTTCACCACCAAGCCGATCGGCAAGGGCACCGGCCTCGGGCTGTCGGTGAGCCATGACCTGATCCGCAACATGGGCGGCAGCCTGTCGGTGGACAACTACAAGGGCGGGGCGCGCTTCAGAGTACGCCTGCCGCTGCAGCCAGCGATCGGCTGAGCAAAAAAAACGCCTGCGGATGCAGGCGTTCTTCCGGGTGCCGGGGTGGGCTCAGACGAACTTCGAGGTGAGCCAGAACAGACCGGCGGCCAGGCTCATCGACGCGGGCAGGGTCAGCACCCAGGCCAGGACGATGTTGCGGACCGTGCTGCCTTGCAGGCCGCTGCGATTGGCTACCATCGTGCCGGCCACGCCCGAGGACAGCACGTGGGTGGTGGAAACCGGCAGGCTGTAGATGTTGGCCAGGCCGATGGCGGCGGTGGCTGTGAGCTGGGCGCTGATGCCCTGGGCATAGCTCATGCCCTGCTTGCCGATCTTCTCGCCGACGGTGAGCACCACGCGCTTCCAGCCGACCATCGTGCCGATGCCCAGGGCCAGGGCGACGGCGATGATGACCCAGAACGGCGCGTATTCGGTGGTGCTGGTCAGGTCCTTGCGCAGCTTCTCGAGGTCCGCCTTCTCACGGGACGGCAGCTCGGCCAGCTTGCCGACCTTCTTCGCGGTGTCGTCCAGGCACAGCAGGTAGCGGCGTACCTGCACGCGGGCGTCGCTGCTCAGGTCGGCGTAGCTGGAGATGCCGCGCAGGTCGCCCAGCAGGCCATTGAGGGTGGCCTCGGTCTGCTTCGGATCGCAGCGGTAGAGGTCCGGCATGTCGGAGCCGCTGGTCTTGCCCAGGGCCAGCATTTCGCCGAGGGTCTCGGAGTGGCGCTGGTAGAACTGCTGCAGGTGGGTGGCGGAGTCGCGGGTACGCTCGATCTGGTAGGTGGTGCTGTTCAGGTCGAGCACGAACTGGGCCGGGACGATGCCGATCAGCACCAGCATGATCAGGCCGATGCCTTTCTGGCCGTCGTTGGAGCCGTGCACGAAGCTCACGGTCATGGCCGAGATCACCAGCACCAGGCGGTTCCAGAACGGTGGGTGCTTCTTCTCGTCGACGTCGCGACGGGTTTCCGGCGTCTTGTGCATCTTCGACAGCGGATACATCCACTTCAGGCCGATCAGCAGCGCGGCGGCGACCAGGAAGCCGGCCAGCGGCGAGAAGATCAGCGACAGGCCGATGTCGATCGCCTTGCCCCAGTTGATCCCGTCGGCCAGCGGCACGTCGGTGATCAGTGCATTGGCCAGGCCCACGCCGAGGATCGAGCCGATCAGGGTGTGCGAGCTGGAGGCGGGGATGCCGAAGTACCAGGTGCCGAGGTTCCAGGTAATGGCGGCGGCGAGCAGCGAGAACACCATGACCAGGCCGTGGCCGGTGTTCACGTTGATCAGCAGCTCCACCGGCAGCAGGTGGACGATGGCGTAGGCGACGCCGACACCGCCGAGCAACACGCCGAGGAAGTTGAAGATGCCGGAGAGGATCACCGCGCGGTAGGGCGACATGGCCTTGGTGTAGATGACCGTGGCCACCGCGTTGGCGGTGTCATGGAAGCCGTTGATGAACTCGAAGGCGAGTACGAACGCCAGTGCCAGCACCAGGCTGACACCCACCCAGATATCGAGTCCGCTGAAGAGATCGAACATGAAGTTTCTATGACCGGTCGGAGACGGGGCGGCGATTATGCCAGAAGCGATGAGCACCGTATTCAGCCTGAAACGGTTTCTCGAATTTGCGCGACGCCACGTCGCACGGCGCTTTCAGGCAGGGTGGAAAAAACTTGCAATGCTTCCACACCGGGCCGCCGGCCCGTCGAATGAATGTTTTGAGGTCTGTACCGGACTCCCCCACGGAGTCCTCCCCACCCGGTAGCGACGACCTTCCCACGGTAAAGAATCGGCTGGGTCGGCTGGCCACGGGAGCGTTCGTACCCGGACCTACGGTTTAAGGGACGTAGCTTCCTGTTCCTTTTTCAGTCGTTGTTCTTCGATCTTTTCCAGTTCCCGGTCGAAGGCCTTGTCGAGCAGGTTGCGGCGCTTGCGCCACGGCTTTCGTTCGGGGTCCGGCTGGGCGGCATACAGTGTGACTTCGCCGCCGTACACATCCTTGTAGCGTTGCTCCTGGCGCTCCAGTTCCGCGCGCAGTTCGTCTTTGGTCACGATGTGTCCTGATGACAGAGATAGGTCGTTGCCGGTGGGCATCCCGCCTGGACACCGCCCGAGGCAGTGTAGGCGGTGGCCATGACAGCGCCGGGACGACCGGAAACGGCGCGGATTATAACCTCTCGCAGGGGTCGCCCGGACGAATACCGCCGACGGACGGCGCCAGGCCAGGAACGGCGGGCCCTGCAGAGAGGCTCAGTCGGGTGCGCTTGCAGCCCGGGCGCTGACAGTGTTCCTCAAGGAGGAACTCGGCGACGACCGCGTCGGCCAGGTTGACGTTGGTGGCCGCGCCTCCGCACGTTGATCGGCGCCGAGGTGCCGGCATTGGCCCCTCGGGTCGCCAATGTGGGCGTGCGAGCTACGCTGAGAAAGGCAATCCATCCTGGGAGACCTCTCCATGACCATCGTTCGCATTCCGCTGCTTGCACTGGCTCTTCTGTTTTCGGTGCAGGGTTTCGCTGCCACCGCCGCGCAGACCGCGCAGCAGGAAAAGATGAAGACCTGTAACGCCGATGCCACCACCAAGGCACTCAAGGGCGATGAGCGCAAGGCGTTCATGAGCAAGTGCCTTTCGGCCGGCAGCGATGCCAAGGCGATGACGCCTCAGCAGGCAAAGATGAAGACCTGCAACGCCGACGCGACCGCCAAGGCGCTCAAGGGCGACGACCGCAAGGCGTTCATGAGTACGTGTCTGAAGAAGTGAGGATGGCGCGCGGCAGTGCCGCGTGGGACGTGACAAGGGCAGCCTGGGCTGCCCTTTTTCCTTCTTGGGGAAAACCCGGAGCCGGGTTCGCGCGCAAGAACTAGGTGCCCCCTCGTTCCTGCGAAGAGCGCCGGAGTAAGGCCCACCTGCAGGAGCGAGCTTGCTCGCGAACCCATCCGATCGCTCAGATGCCGGAAAACACCAGCCAGACGCTGATCAGGGCGTAGGCCACGGTCTCCGCATCGTTCCGCAGGCCGGGCGACAACCGCCGGAGCAGGTTCATTTCCTGGCCACCGCGGACCAGAAGCCCTGGGCATTGCGGAACGGCTGGCGAGCCATCTGTTCGGGGCGGGTGATGCCATCGGCCAGCAGGGCGTTGACGAGGGCGGAAAAGGACTTGGCGCTGTAGCTCATGTTCGGCTCCTGATGCTTTCTCTCCGTTGCTGGAGCTATGAAAACACCGGGGCCACTATCGACGGAAATGGATAGCCTTAACGGTGACCATCGATGAAATTGATGGAAGGCCAGGACAGCTCGAGCTGGCTCTGGAAGAGGCGCGGCTCGCCCGTGAGCGGGTCGATGAAGGCCAGTTGGCGGGCCAGCAGCTTCAGCGGTCTCTCGTAGTCCTCCGGCGGACGTTCGTCACGCGGTGGCAGGGTGGGGTAGAGGGGATCGAAGCACAACGCCGCGCCGAGGGCCGACATGTGCACGCGCAACTGGTGGCGCTTGCCGGTCAGCGGATGCAGGCCGTAGCGCCATAGCGCGCCGCGCCGCTCCAGCACTTCGATGCGCGTTTCGCTGTTGGGCGTGCCTTCCACCTCCTGCATTCGGATGAAGGGATCGCCATCCACCATCCGCGATTTGCGCACATGGGGGAACGCCAGCTGCGGCAGCGCCGGGGCGATGGCCTCGTACATCTTGTCGATGCGCCGTTCGCGGAACAGCGCCTGGTAGGCGGCGCGGCTGTCGGGGTTGGCGGAGAGCAGCACCAGTCCGGCGGTGAGCCGGTCGATGCGGTGCAGCGGCACCAGCAGCGGGTTGTCCAGGCGCCTGGCGAGGCGGGCCAGCAGGGTGTGCTCGACGTACTGGCCGGAGGGCGTCACCGGCAGGAAGTGCGGCTTGTCCGCCACGACCAGGTGCTCGTCGGCGTACAGGATCGATTCCTGGAACGGCACCGGCGTTTCCTGCGGCACTTCGCGGAAGTAGTGGATGCGCAGGGCTTCGCGGTAGGGATGCTCGGGGCCGATGGGCTGGCCGTCGCTGTCCAGCACCTTGCCGCGCGCCATGCGGTCCAGCCAGGTATCGCGGCTGATCGCCGGGAAGCGTGCGCACAGGCAGTCCAGCACGGTCGCCCAGGGGCCGGCGGGCAGGTGCAGGGTGCTGGCGCGTTGCTGGGCGGCGGAGAAGCGGGGACTGGACATCTTCGGAAGCGACCGGGGTTCGACAGGCTGCGCATTAGGCCGCAGCGGCGTGGCGGTCGTCAAAGCCGCCACGACCTCCGGTCGGTCAGACGTGGACCGGGTTGATCTCCACCGTGATGTGCGCCAGTTCCTCGTGTACCTGCAGGCGCTGGCGCACCAGCTCGGGCGTCAGGTTGCCGGCACTGGCCAGGCTGAGGATGCAGGCATAGCGCGATTTGCCCACGCGCCACAGGTGCAGGTCGGTGATGCGTGCCGGCTGCGGCAGTTCGGCGACCACTTCGCGGATTTCCTCCACCACCGGGTCGTTCATCTCCGCATCCAGCAGCACTCGGCTGCTCTGCTTGAGCAGGCCGACCGACCAGATCGCCACCAGCACCGCGCCGACGATGCCCATCAGCGGGTCGAGCCAGGCCGCGCCCCACAGCCGTCCACCGATCAGCGCGACGATGGCGGCCACCGAGGTGGCGGCGTCGGCGATCACATGCAGGTAGGCGGCGCGCAGGTTGAGGTCATGGTCATGGCCGTGGTGGTGATGAGCGTGGTCGTGCCCGTGCCCGTGATCATGGTGGTGGTCGCCGCGCAGCAGCCAGGCGCAGGCCAGGTTCACCAGCAGGCCGAGCGCGGCGATGGCGATGGCTTGCTCGTAGTGGATCGGCGAAGGGGAGAGCAGCCGCGCCACCGACTCGAAGAGCATCAGGCCGGCCACGCCCAGCAGCAGAATGGCGCTGGTATAGCTGGCCAACACCTCGATCTTGAAGGTGCCGAAGGCAAAGCGCGCGTCACCCTTGAAGCGCCGCGCCGCCACGTAGGCGAAGAAGGCCAGGCCCAGCGCCAGGGCGTGGGAGCTCATGTGCCAGCCGTCGGCGAGCAGCGCCATCGAGTTGAAGATCCAGCCGCCGACGATCTCCACCACCATCATCACCACGGTCAGCAACGCGGCGCGCAGGGTGTTGCGTTCGGCCAGGGGGTTGTCTTCGTGGAACCGGTGGTCGTGGCGACCGTCTTGCGAGTGGGTGGCGTGCTGCATGATGATGGTCCGTAAGAGAAGCCTGGATACTATACCCCAGTATACTTTGGAGCGTTGGCGTGGGACATACGATCAAGGACCAGAAGAAGCTGTTGACCCGGGTGCGCCGCATCAAGGGGCAGAGCGAGGCGCTGGAGCGAGCGCTGGAACAAGGCAGCGAATGTGCGGCGATCCTGCAGCAGATCGCCGCTATCCGCGGCGCGGTGAACGGCCTGATGGCCGAGGTGCTGGAAGGCCACCTGCGCGACCACCTGGGCGCCGAGGACCGCACGGCGGCGCAGCGCCAGGAGGATCTGGAGCAGGTGGTGGGTGTGCTGCGCTCCTACCTGAAGTGAGCGATGGCTCAGCCGGACAGGCGCACCGCCAGTTCGTCGACGTCCTCGGCCCAGTCCGAGTCGTCCGCCAGGGCCTCGCGCAGGAACTGCGCCTGGGCCGGGCTCCAGAACGGCGCATCCGCCAGCGCCTGGCCTGCGGCCAGCCGATGGCTGCCGAGAAACGCATCGATGTCCTGCCGGCCGTTGGGCAGGCCGAGTTGCTTGAAGAGTGCGCCGAGCGTGTGCGGGCTGGTATCCATAGGGACCTCCTGTGAACCCGTTGGGAACGAGGGACGCGTCGCGCGGACGCGGGTGGCTGCAACAACTATAGGTGCATCTGCCACGTGGCAGCACCGTAATCGGGCGGCTTGCGCGGAAATAGATAGCCAGCTTTCAATTTTCCCGGTGCCGCGTAATCATGGGCGCCGCCCACCCACCGCCAGGTCTGTCCATGAGCTCTTCCGAGCAGCGAACTGCCTCCGTCACCCTGCGGATACTCGCCACCGTCGTCTTCACCTTCATCCTGTTCCTGAGTATCGGCCTGCTGCTGCCGGTGCTGCCCGGTTTCGTCCACGAAGGCCTGGGCTATTCCACGGTGGTCGCCGGCGTGGTGATCGGCCTGCAGTACATCGCCACCCTGGTCTCGCGCCCGCTGGCGGGTTACCTGACCGACACCTGCGGCGCCAGGCGTGCGGTGCTCTACGGCCTGGTCGTGCTGGGCGCCGGCGGCCTGCTGGTGCTGGCGTCCACCGCCCTGGCGTCCGTGGCCTGGCTCAGCCTCGTGCTGCTGCTGGGCAGCCGCCTGCTGTTCGGCCTGGCGCAGGGGCTGCTGGGGATCGGCACGGCAAGCTGGGGCATCGCCCTGGTCGGCACGCAGAACACCGCCAGGGTGATTTCCTGGAACGGCATCGTCAGCTACGGCGGCATCGCCATCGGTGCGCCGCTGGGCGTCTCCATGTCCGCTTCGCTGGGGCTGTGGAGCCTGGGCATGAGCATCCTGCTGCTGACCGCCCTGGGCCTGCTCGCCGCCCGCGGCCGGGAGGAGGTGCCGATCATCCCCGGCGCCCGCATGGCCTTCCATGCCGTGCTGGGCCGCGTATTGCCCTACGGGATGTGTGTGATGCTCGGCTCCATCGGCTTCGGCACCCTGGCTACCTTCATCACCCTGTATTACGGCAGCCAGGGCTGGGCCAATCCGGCGTGGTGCCTGACGGCGTTCGGCGTCTGCTTCATCGGCGCGCGGCTGTTGTTCTCGGGCATGGTCAACCGTTTCGGCGGTTTCGTCGTCGCGGTGGTCTGCCTGGCGGTGGAAACCGGTGGCCTGCTCCTGCTCTGGCTGGCGCCCGGACCGGGCTTTGCCTTGCTGGGCGCGGCGCTCACCGGTTGCGGCCTGTCGCTGGTCTATCCGTCGCTGGGCGTGGAGGCGGTGCTGCGCATCCCGGCCAGCAGTCGCAGCGCCGGGCTGGGAGCCTACGCGCTGTTCTTCGACCTGGCGATGGGCGTGGCCGGCCCGCTGATGGGGCTGGTCGCCGCCCGCCACGGTTACGCCGCGATCTTCCTCGTCGCCGCCGGCCTTGCGACCTGCGGCTTTGTCATCTGCCTCGGCCTGCTGCGCTGGACGCGGCAGCGCCACGAGGAACTGCCGCAGGAGTGATCACACCGGCGGGAAGGCCTTGAAGGCCTCCAGCGACTCGGCGTAGGCGGTCCAGTCGTGCAGGGCGGGGTAGGTATCCGCCGGAATGTACTGGACATGCAGCAGCTGGATGAAGGTCCAGGCCACGGCGATGCTCAGGCCGGCCTGATCGAGGCGCCCATCGCGCGGCAGCGGGTGTTCCTCGAGGTCACGCTCCAGCGCGGCGCAGGCGGCATGCAGCTGTTCCTCGACCCGCCCTTGCCAGGGCATGTGCTGCTTGTCCTCCGGGCGCTGCTGTTCGTAGTAGCGCTGTACCGCCTTTTCCATCGCCGCCAGCGCCAGGCCCAGCAGGCGGGTGGTGCGTATCCGCGCAGTCGATTCGCCGGGCATCAGGCTCCGCCCGGACTCATGCTCGATCAGGTCGATGATCAGGGTGGAATCCATCAGCGTCTGGCCGTCGTCGAGGATCAGCGTCGGTGCCTTGACCACCGGGTTGATCCGGCGGAAGTCCTCGTAGGTGCTGAACACCGAGAGCGGGCGATGCTGGAAATCGACGTCCAGCAGACGCAGGGTGATGGCGACGCGGCGGACGTAGGGGGAGTCGAGCATTCCGATCAGTTGCATGGGCGCATCCTGTGATTGGCGATGACATGGCGGTGGCGCGTGAATCCGCGCAATGGCCTTGAATCGGCTGGGGCGGAACCGGTCAGGCGAGCTTTTCGTGGCCGGATGGCGTTCGCGCGGTGCGGCGGGAGCGGCGGTCGAAAGCGCCGCTCGACGCGGGTCGATCCAGGGGCGGCGCGGTGGGCGCGCCGGCCCCGGGGATCAGTAGACGTCCTCGACGTAGCGGTAGGGGTAGTCCGGGCTCTTGTAGCGGCCGATCTTGCCGCGCTTGGGCAGTTCGACCTTCTCGCGCGGCACGTCCTTGTACGGGATGTGCTGGAGCAGGTGGTCGATGATGTTCAGCCGTACGCGCTTCTTGTCCTCGGAGTGCGCGACGAACCAGGGCGCCCAGGGCGTGTCGGTGCTGGCGAACATCAGGTCGCGGGCGCGGGTGTACTCGTCCCAGCGGGTGAAGGATTTCACGTCCATCGGCGACAGCTTCCAGATCTTGCGGCCGTCGTTGATGCGATCCTCGAGACGGCGCGCCTGCTCCTCGGGCGTCACCTCCAGCCAGTACTTGAGCAGGATGATCCCCGACTCGGTCATCATCCGCTCGAACAGCGGCGTGACGGCAAGGAACTTGTCGGCCTGCTCCTCGGTGCAGAAGCCCATCACCCGCTCGACCCCGGCGCGGTTGTACCAGCTGCGGTCGAAGATCACCACCTCGCCGGCCGCCGGCAGGTGGGAGATATAGCGCTGCACGTAGAGCTGCGATTTCTCGCGCTCGGTGGGCGCCGGCAGCGCCACGGTGCGGAACACCCGCGGGCTGACGCGTTCGGTGATGGCCTTGATGGTGCCGCCCTTGCCGGCGCCGTCGCGCCCTTCGAAGATGATGCAGACCTTCAGGCCCTTGTGCACGACCCACTGCTGGAGCTTGACCAGTTCGACGGTGAGTTTCTTCAGCTGTTCTTCGTATTCCTTGTTGCCAAGTTTCTTCGGCTTCTCCGCCGCAGAAGCGCTCGACTTGCTCTTCTTGCCCATCATTTCCTCCGTTTCCGGTCTCAGGCGACCGTTGGCTGAGCATAGCTGCTCGCCGGCGGGAAAAGCCTCGCCCGAGTCGATTTCGAAGATATAGGAGGCCGCCGGTTACCGGGGCGTATGTGCGGGGCGACGGGCGGGTCGATTCGTGCCTCGGATGGGAATCCGCGGGGAGGATGGGAAAAAGGCTGCTCCGGCCCGCGCTTTTTGGTGAAATGCGGAGCATTCCACGCGGGCCCCCACGATGTCCGCCCGAACCAGGAGAGACGATGAGCGAGCAGCCACTGACCCCCGGCCTGATGGTGATCCACGGCAACCATCCGGAAGCGCTGCGCGACCTGCTGGTGCAGTGGATGAGCCTGCACCCGCTGGGGCCGCTGGAGAACGAAGTCATCCTCGTGCAGAGCAACGGCATCGCCCAGTGGCTGAAGCTGGCGCTGGGCCGCGATGTGGAGGAGGGCGGCTGCGGTGTGACCGCCGCGCTCGACGTGCAGTTGCCCGCGCAGTTTCTCTGGCGCGCCTATCGCGCGGCCCTGGGGCGCGACGAGATTCCCGAGGTTTCGCTGCTCGACAAGGGCCCGCTGACCTGGCGCCTGATGCGTCTGCTGCCGACTTTGCTGGAGCAGGACGCGTTCGCCACCCTGCAGCGCTTCCTCGCCGACGACGCCGACCTGCGCAAGCGCCATCAACTGGCCGAGCGCCTGGCCGACCTGTTCGACCAGTACCAGGTCTACCGCGCCGACTGGCTGGAGGACTGGAGCCGTGGCGTCGACCAGTTGCGCCTGGCCAACGGCACCGTGAAGGAGCTGGAAGCCGACAATCGCTGGCAGGCCGCGCTGTGGCGCGCGCTGCTCGATGACGTCGGCCCCGAAGGCCTGGCCACCAGCCGCGCCGGCGTGCACGGACGCTTCATCGAGCGCCTCAAGGCCGCCGGGCATCCGCTGCCGAACCTGCCGCGCCGGGTCGTGATATTCGGCATCTCCGCCATGCCGGCGCAGACCGTCGAAGCCCTCGCCGTACTGGCGCGCCATGCCCAGGTGCTGCTCTGCGTGCACAACCCCTGCCGTCACCACTGGGCCGACATCGTTGCCGACAAGGACCTGCTGCGCCACGAATACCGCCGCCAGCGCCGCCGCGCCGGCACCCCGGAACCGCTCAGCGACGACCAGCAACACCAGTACGCCCAGCCGCTGCTGGCCGCCTGGGGCAAGCAGGGCCGCGACTACATCAACCTGCTCGACCAGTACGACGACCCGGACAGCTACCGCGCGCGCCTGGGCGCGGTGAGCAACGGGCGCATCGACCTGTTCAGCGAGGAGGCGCCGCGCAACCTGCTCGGCCAACTGCAGGACGACATCCTCGAACTGCGTCCCATCAGCGAGAGCCGTGAACACTGGCCGGCGCTCGATCCGCAGGCCGACGACTCGATCCGCTTCCACGTCGCCCACAGCGCCCAGCGGGAAGTGGAAATCCTCCACGACCAGCTGCTCGCCCGCTTCGACGCCGACCCGACGCTACGCCCGCGCGACGTGATCGTCATGGTCCCGGACATCAACCCCTACGCGCCGCACATCGAAGCCGTGTTCGGCCAACTGTCGCGCGACGACAAACGCTTCATCCCCTACACCCTCGCCGACCAGGGCCAGCGTGGCCGCGAGCCGCTGCTGGTCGCGCTGGAGCACTTGCTGCGCCTGCCCGACAGCCGTTTCGCCGTGAGCGAAATCCTCGACCTGCTGGACGTGGCGGCCCTGCGCGAGCGCTTCGGCCTGGCCGAGGCGGAGCTGCCGCTGCTGCGGCGCTGGATCGATGGCGCCGGCGTGCGCTGGGGCCTCGACGGCCAGCAACGCGAACGCCTCGGCCTGCCCGCCGCCGCCGAGGCCAACAGCTGGCGCTTCGGCCTGCGGCGCATGCTGCTGGGCTTTGCGGTGGGCGAGGGCGAGGCCTTCCAGGGCATCCAGCCCTACGCGGAAATCGGCGGGCTCGACGCCGCCGCGCTCGGCCCGCTGGCCGGGTTGCTCGGCGCCCTGGAGCAGGCCTGCTCCAGCCTCGCCGAGGAAATCGCGCCGCAGCTCTGGGCGGAGCGCCTGCGGGCACTGCTCGATGCCTTCTTCCGCGTCACCGACGACCACGATGAGCTGCTGCGGGAGAAACTGCTGGGCTTGCTCGATGACTGGTTGCAGACCTGCGAATACGCCGGTTTCAGCGATCCGGTACCGCTCTCGGTGGTGCGCGAGGCTTGGCTTGGCGGCCTGGATGCGGGCGGTCTGAACCAGCGTTTCCTCGCCGGCGCGGTGAGCTTCTGCACCCTGATGCCGATGCGCGCGATTCCCTTCCAGGTGGTCTGCCTGCTGGGCATGAACGACGGTGACTACCCGCGCCCGCAATCGCCGCTGGACTTCGACCTGATGCGCAACGACTACCGCCCCGGCGACCGCTCGCGCCGCGAGGACGACCGCTACCTGCTGCTCGAGGCGCTGCTCTCGGCGCGGCGCCAGCTCTACGTCAGCTGGGTCGGGCGGAGCATCCGCGACAACAGCGAGCGGCCGCCCTCGGTGCTGATCGGCCAACTGCGCGATCACCTCGCCGACGGCTGGCGGCGCGCCGATGGCGGTGACCTGCTGCATGGCCTGACCCTGGAACATCCGCTGCAACCCTTCAGCCGCGCCTACTTTGCCGGCGCGCCGGGCCAGGGTGTGGATGGCCTGTACACTTACGCCCGTGAATGGCGCGACGTGCACCATGAGCACGACGCCGAGACGGACGACACGCCACTGCCGCCGCTGGCGCTCGATGCGCCCATCGGCCTGCGCGTGCTGGCCGACTTCCTCGCCAATCCGGTCGGCGCGTTCTTCCTCCAGCGACTCAAGGTGCGCTTCGCCGAGCAACAGCTCACCAGCCAGGATGAAGAGCCGTTCGAACTCAATGGGCTGGATGTCTGGCAACTGCAATTCGAGCTCTGCGAGCGCATGCGCCCGTGGGTTGAGCAGCACTGGCAGGACGATCGACTGGCCACGCAACTGAGCGAACAGGTGGAGCGCCTGCGCCGCGAAGGCCGTCTGCCGCTGGCGGCCTTTGGCGAGTTCTCCGCCCAGTCGCTGGTGGCGCCGCTGCATGACCTGCTGGCGCGCTACCGCGAACAACTGGAGCACTGGTCGCAGGTCGAGGACGAGCAACGTGAACTCGGCCACGTCCATGCCGGCATCGAGCTGGCCGACTGGCTCGGCGGCCTGCGCCGCAACGCCGCTGGCCAGCTTGCCAGCCTGCAACTGGTCAGCGGCAAGCTCCATGAAGGCCGGGGCTACAAATGGCATGGACTGGTGCGTCCCTGGGTGCGTCACCTCGCGCTGCAACTGTGCGGTGAGCCGGTGACCAGCGTGCTGGTCGGTCTCACCGGCACCCTGGAGCTGCCGCCGCTGCCGGCGGAACAGGCCCGTGCCGAACTCAATGGCCTGATGGATGCCTGGTTCCAGGGCATGAGCCGGCCGCTGCCGGTGGCCTGCAAGACCGCTTTTGCCTGGCTGGCGGCCGGCGTGGATGAGGACCGCGCCAGGCGCGAGGCTGCCAAGCGCTATGACGGCGGCTACAACCTCAGCGGCGAGGCGGCGTCCTCGGCGGCGCTGGCGCGGGTGTACCCGGACTTCGCCCGCCTGAATGCCGGCGAAACCTTTGGCGCCTGGGCCGAAGCGCTCTACGGACCGTTGTTCGAAATACTCCAGCGCAAGGAGGACGCCGCATGAGCGCCGTCGAGCTCGACCCGCTGGGCTTCCCGCTGCACGGCAGCCGGCTGATCGAGGCCAGCGCCGGCACCGGCAAGACCTTCACCATCGCCTTGCTCTACGTGCGCCTGGTCCTCGACCACGGCGGCGAACAGGCCTTCGGCCGGCCGCTGAGCCCGCCGGAAATCCTCGTGGTGACCTTCACCGAGGCCGCGACCCAGGAACTGCGCGAACGCATCCGCGCGCGCCTGGGCGAGGCCGCGCACTGCTTCGCCGAACCCGAGGGCGAGCACGATGGCCTGTTGCTGAAGCTGCGCGCCAGCTATCCCGCCGAGCGCTGGCCGGGCTGCGCGCGCCTGCTGCGCCTGGCCGCCGAATGGATGGACGAGGCGGCCGTCTCCACCATCCACAGCTGGTGCTACCGCATGCTGCGCGAGCATGCCTTCGACAGCGGCAGCCTGTTCACCCAGGACCTCGCCGCCGACCAGAGCGAACTGCTGGCCGAGGCGGTGCGCGACTACTGGCGGCGCAATTTCTATCCGCTGGGTGCGGCGGCGGCCAATGCGGTGCGCCATTGCTTCGCCGGTCCCGAAGCACTGATGCGCGCCGTGCAGCCGCTGCTGGCGGCGCAGGAAGCCGGCTTCCGCTACGGCGACCGGCCACTTGACGCCCCGGCCTCGCTGGGCGAACTGCTGGAGTCCACCGGCCAGTGGTACGACCAACTCGCCGCCGCCGAAACCCATGCCCGCGCGGCCTGGGCCGCCGACCGCGCGAACCTCGCCGAACTGTTGCGCAACCTGCGCGGGGACCTCAACGGCAACAGCTATCGCGGCAAGGACGACGACGCCGTCTTTGGCGGCTGGCTCGACGCGCTGGACGCCTGGAGCGAGGGCGCCGACGCGCCGGACAACCTGGCCAGGTTCGGCCAGACACGGATCAAGGTGAAGGCCAAGGCCGTGGTGCCGGAACACCCGGCATTGCGGGCCATCGACGCCTGGGCCGAGCGTGCCGAGCAGCGCCCGGACATCGCCCCGCAACTGTTGCTGCACGCCCTGGGCGAGGTGCGCCAGAGCCTGGAGGCGGAGAAGCAGAAACGCGCCGAACTGGGCTTCGACGACCTGCTGGTGCGCCTCGACCGCGCCCTGGCCGGCAGTGGCGGCGAGCGGCTGGCCGAGCGCATCCGCGAGCAGTTCCCGGTGGCGCTGATCGACGAATTCCAGGACACCGACCCGCTGCAGTACCGCATCTTCGAGCGCGTCTACCGCATCCCGGAGAGCCCGCGGAGTCTGGGCCTGTTCATGATCGGCGACCCCAAGCAGGCGATCTACGCCTTCCGTGGCGCCGACATCCACACCTACCTGCGCGCCCGCGCCGCCACCGCCGGGCGCCACTACACCCTGGGCACCAACTTCCGCTCCACGCGGGCGATGGTGCGGGCGGCCAACCGCTGCTTCCTGTTCGCCGAGGAACATCCGCGCGGCGCCTTCCGCTTCGCCGAGGACGGGCAGGACAATCCCGTGCCGTTCCTCGAAGTCGGCGCGCGCGGGCGTGACGAAACGCTGTGGCTGGAGGGGGCCGCGGCCCCGGCCATGACCTTCTGGCAACTGGACAGGAACGGGGAGGTCTGCCGCTCCGGCGAGTACCGGGATGAGATGGCCGCACGCAGCGCCAGCGTCATCCGGCGCTGGCTGAGCTCGGCGCAGAGCGGCTTTCGCGGGGACGATGGCCGCTGGCGCGCGTTGCGTCCGGCGGACATCGCCATTCTCGTGCGTGGCCGCAGCGAGGCCGAGGCGATCCGCGCCGAGCTGGCGGCCCGCCGGCTGGCCAGCGTCTACCTGTCCGACCGCGACTCGGTGTTCGACAGCCCGGAAGCCGCCGACCTGCTGCACTGGCTGCGCGCCTGCGCCGACCCCGGCGACGACGGCGCGCTGCGCATTGCCCTGGCCACCCGCAGCCTGGCGTTGGACTGGACGACCCTGGAACGGCTGAACCAGGACGAGCGCTTCTGGGAAGAGATGGTGTTGCGTTTTCGCGGCTACCGCCTGCTCTGGCAGCAACAGGGCGTGCTGCCGATGCTGCGTCGCCTGCTCGCCGACTTCGCGCTGCCGGCGCGCCTGCTGCGACAGGTCGACGGCGAGCGCAGCCTGACCAACCTGCTGCACCTGGCCGAATGGCTGCAGCGCGAGGCGGTGGAGCTGGACGGCGAACACGCGCTGCTGCGCGTGCTCGCCGAGCAACTGGAAAGCCCGTCGAGCGAAGAAATCCTCCGCCTGGAAAGCGACGCCGACCTGATCAAGGTGGTGACCATCCACAAGTCCAAGGGCCTGGAATACCCGCTGGTGCTGCTGCCCTTCATCTGCAGCTGGCGCGAGCTGGACGGCAAGAGCGCCACCCCGCCGAGCTTCCAGAGTGGCGAGACGCGGGTGGTGGAGCTGTCGCGCGACAAGGAGCAGGCCAAGGCCGCCTATCAACTGGCCAACGACGAACGCCTGAGCGAGGACATGCGCCTGCTCTACGTGGCCCTGACCCGCGCGCGCCACGCCGTGTGGCTGGGCGTGGCGCCGCTGGTGATGAGCAACAGCAAGAGCCCTGAGCTGCACAAGGGCGCGATGGGTTACCTGCTTGGCGGCGGCAACGCGCTGGGCGTGAACGACCTCGCCGCGCGGCTGGGCGAGTTGCAGGCCGGCCACGCCGACATCGTCCTCGATGCGGCGCCCGTCGCCGATCAGCAGGCGTTCGTCGGCCCGCCGGCGGGTGAGCTGGGCGCGGCCCGCGAGCCGCGTCGGCGGGTGGCGGAGAAGTGGTGGATCGCCAGCTATTCCGCCCTGGCGACGCTGGCCGGCGATGAGGACAGTGAGTCGCCCGCAGCCACGCCGGCGGCGGATGAGCCCACCAGCGCCGGCGAAGACCTGCTGCGCGAAAGCAGCCTGGAAGAGGCCCGCGAAGCCGACGCCGTGCCGGCGTCAGGCAGCCTGCACGCCTTCCCCCGTGGGGCCAATCCCGGCAGCTTCCTCCACGGTCTGCTGGAATGGGCGGCGGACGAGGGCTTTGGCAACTGCGACCCCCAGCAGTTGCGCGACCAACTGGCGCGGCGTTGCCAGGTGCGCGGCTGGGAGGCCTGGATCGAGCCGCTGCACGCCTGGCTGACGCAACTGCTGCACACCGGCTTCCGCCTGCCCGATGCGGCGCCGGTCAGCCTCGCCGGGCTGGCCAGCTACCAGAAGGAAATGGAGTTCTGGTTCGCCACCCGCCGGGTGGACAGCCTGCGCCTGGACCGCATCGTCACCCGCCACACCCTCGGCGGCGCGGCGCGCCCGGCGCTGCAGGCGAACCAGCTCAACGGCATGCTCAAGGGCTTCATCGACCTGGTATTCGAGCATGAGGGCCGCTACTACGTGGCCGACTACAAGTCCAACTGGCTCGGCGCCGATGACGAGGCCTACACCGAACCGGCCCTGCGCGAGGCGTTGCTGGAGCACCGCTACGACCTGCAGTACGCGCTCTACCTGTTCGCCCTGCACCGCCTGCTGCAGGCGCGCCTGCCGGACTACGACTACGAGCGGCATGTCGGCGGGGCGATGTACCTGTTCCTGCGCGGCAGCCAGTCGGCGACCCAGGGCAGGTACCTGGAGCGCCCGCCGAAAACCCTGATGGAGGAACTGGACCGCTTGTTCCGCGCGGTCGACGAGGAGATGCCGGCATGAGTGCGCCGTTGAAAACCGCCGGTGAAATGCTCGAACTGATCGGCCGCTGGGCCGAGCGCGGCTGGCTGCGCGAGCTCGACCGCGCCTTCGCCGGCTTCCTGGTGGAACGCGTGCCGGACGCGCATCCGCTGCTGATCCTGGCCGCCGCGCTGGCCAGCCACCAGCTCGGTCGCGGGCACGTCTGCCTGGACCTGGCGGCGACCCTGGCCGACAGTCGTTTCGCCCTGTCGCTGCCGCCGGAAGGCGATTCCGCCAAGGACGCGCCCGAACTGCCCGACGTGCTGCTCGACGGCATGGTGCTGGAGGCCTGGCAGGCGGCGCTGGCCGACCCGCGCCTGATCGGCGAAGGTGCTGGCGATACGCCGCTGGTGCGCGTCGGCCGGCGCCTGTACCTGCGGCGTTACTGGCAATACGAATGCGCGGTGCGCGCCGGGATCGACCAGCGCCTGCGCCAGGGCGAGGCGTTGCGTGCGAAGCTGCCCGCCGCGCCATTGCGCCAGGCGCTGGACGCGCTGTTCCCGAAGAAGCCTGGCGCGCCGGCGGACTGGCAGAAACTGGCCTGTGCGCTGGTGGCCGGCAACGCCTTCGGCATCGTCACCGGCGGCCCCGGTACCGGCAAGACCACCACCGTGGTCAAGCTGCTGGCGCTGTTGCAAAGCCTGGCGCTGGGGGAGGGTGGACGGCCGCTGCGCATCCGCCTGGCCGCGCCTACCGGCAAGGCCGCCACGCGCCTCAACGAATCGATCGCGGGTGCGGTGAAGAGCCTGGCGCTGGACGCCCTGCCCAACGGCGAGGCGGCGCGGGAGGCGATCCCGACGGAAGTCACCACCCTGCACCGCCTGCTCGGCAGCCGCCCGGACAGCCGCCAGTTCCGCCACCATGCCGGCAACCCGCTGGCGCTGGAACTGCTGGTGGTGGACGAGGCGTCGATGGTCGACCTGGAAATGATGGCGGCGTTGCTCGCCGCGCTGCCGCCGCGTGCACGCCTGATCCTGCTGGGCGACAAGGACCAGTTGGCCTCGGTGGAGGCCGGCGCGGTGCTCGGCGAGCTGTGCAGCCGCGCCCGCGAAGGCCATTACCGCCCCGCCAGCCGCGACTGGCTGCAGGCGGTGACCGGCGAGCACATCGATCCGGTGCTGCTGGACGAGCAGGGCAGCGACCTCGACCAGGCCGTGGCCATGCTCCGTCACAGCCATCGTTTCAGCGTCGACAGCGGCATCGGCCAGTTGGCCGAGGCGGTCAACGCTGGCGATATCCCGGTCTTGCGCGAAGTGTGGAAGGCCCGTCACGAAGACCTCGCCCGTATCGCCGTGGACGCCCAGGACACCCGCAACCTGCGGGGCCTGGTGGTGGACGGCGGACGTGGTGGGGACCTGTTCGGGCCGGTCGGTTACCGTCATTACCTCAGCGTGCTGGCGGCCAGGCGGCCAGCCGAGAATGCC
Source organism: Pseudomonas sp. ATCC 13867 (assembly GCF_000349845.1). Lineage (NCBI taxonomy): Bacteria > Pseudomonadati > Pseudomonadota > Gammaproteobacteria > Pseudomonadales > Pseudomonadaceae > Pseudomonas > Pseudomonas sp. ATCC 13867. The sequence goes on from NC_020829.1 coordinate 1,303,853, forward strand.
GGCCAGGCGGCGCTGGATGAGTGGGCCCGGCTGGTGCTGGATGCGCATGGGCAGTTCCAGCTGCTCTGCGCCTTGCGCCGTGGACCCTGGGGCGTCGAAGGGCTCAATACACTGATCACCGAACTGCTGCATGGCGAAGGGCTGATTCCCTCGACGCACGCCTGGTTCCTCGGCCGTCCGGTGCTGGTGACGCGCAACGACTACGGCCTGGGGCTGATGAATGGCGACATCGGCATCACCCTGGCGCTGCCGCAGACCGCGGCCGACGGCAGCGTGCACTGGGTGGCGCGCGTGGCCTTCCCGGCGGGCGACGGTAGCGACGCCATCCGCTGGATCCTGCCCAGCCGCCTGCAGGCGGTGGAGACGGTGTTCGCCATGACCGTGCACAAGTCCCAGGGCTCGGAGTTCACCCACGCCGCGCTGCTGCTGCCTGACAGCCTCAACCCGATCCTCACCCGCGAGCTGGTCTACACCGGTATCACCCGCGCGCGGAAGTGGTTCACCCTGGCCAGCGCCGGGCGCGGCTGGCAGGTACTGGAGCAGGCGACGGAGCGGCGGGTACAGCGGGCGAGCGGATTGCTGGAGCGTTGAACGCCCGTTCATGAGCTGCCGCGCGCCGGCTTGGCCGCGTTGCAAGGCAGGCTCGTGCGCGCGTCCGATCGGAGTGCTCATTTGCAGTTCGTAAATTGCGCTTCGCCATCCGTCCGGTTCGCTGTCACTTGTCCTTCGGGCCAGCCTCTGGCTGATGCTGCCATTGACCGTTGCGCCGTGCTCCGGGGTTCTGAACTGGCGCCGAGGGAGGCTGCAGGTAGACGGGGCCTCGATCCACTGCGCCGAACAGCGGTGGGCGCGGCAATGGGGCGACGGTCGCGAGTGTTGCCCGTGGGTGAACGCTCCGTGCCGCAGCTGGGCCATGCGCCGGACTTCGCTCTCGGAGAAGGAGGGCAGGCGTGGCGGGAAGCACGAATCCGGCCAGGCCCTGTGTGTTTGCTCCCGATTTTGAACTTTTTAGATTTGTCTGATGTTCCTCTCGCTGGCGATCCACGAGGCTGGCGACCATGAAGCTCAAGCAGTTCCTTCGACCCCAGGATTCGTCGTTCTCCACTCCAAAGGCCGCACGCAAACTGTTATTCCTGCTGGCCTGGATGGTTCTGGTCTGTTTGATCTGTGCATTGGGTCTCTTTCTCAATTCGGCGCTGAACAACGAGATATCGCAACTGCGCCGGCAGATGAATGCCGCCATGTACGATGCCCAGGAGCATTTCGACCAGCGCGAGTCATTGCTGGAGCACATCAGCCACGGCGCCGCCTACGGGGCGCGCGAGCCGCAGGTGCAGTGGCGCCAGTTGGGCGCGCCGGTGCCTGCCCACGAGCATATCTACGTGAGCCTCGGCGATCCGCTGCGGAGCTGGAGCCTGTCCCTGTCCGGCCGCGACATAAGCGAGCTGGAGCAGAAACGCCTCAACCTGCTCTACGTCTCGCCCGGCGTCGACAGCGAGGTTTCCTGGCTCTACAGGTCGCCGGCGCTCAACGCCGTGGTGCCGGCCCTGGTGCTCGCCGCCCTGGCTACGCCCGGCACGGAAAAGGAAGAGCGGACGGTACGCTGGCTGGCGGACCCGGCCGACCCTCAGTCCCGGCAGTACCTGTTCACCCGCGTGGCCAGCGAACAGGACGCCGGCTGGCTGGGCCTGGAAATGCTCGGCTCCGACCTCGGCGCCGCCTTCAATGTGCCCGGGGCCGGGTGCTTCCTGCTGATGGACCGCGAGCATCGGGTGATCCTCGGCAGCGCCGTCACGCCCCACCTCGGGGAGCAGTTCAGCGACCTCTGGGAACGGGACAGTTTCGCCTTCAGCGGGCCGGGCCTGATCCCCCGGCATCTGGCGCTGCTCAAGCACCTGGGCAGCTCCGACTGGTCGCTGATCTACTACTTCGACCTCTCCAGCGTACTGGTACCGCTTTGGCCGAAAGTGCTGGTCTCGCTGCTGCTGTTCATGGGCGGGAGTCTCACCGCCTGGGGGCTGTACCGGCGGATCAATCGCCGGTTGATCGTTCCGGCGCAGCAGCGCCTGGAGGCGCTGGTGGATAGCGAGCGCTTTTCCCGCGCGATGATCCAGACCGCCCCGGTCGCTCTCTGCGTACTGCGTCGCCGCGACGCCGCGGTGGTGCTGGAGAACCGCCTGGCGCAGCAGTGGCTGGGCAGTGGCGAGGCGCGCCGGCAGTGGAGCTGCGGCTGGCTCGAGCGCGCTTTCGAGAAGGACAATGAAGGAGGTTTCGAGGAGATCGATACCTCCACCGGCAAGCATCTCTATCTGTGTTACACGCCAACCCGCTACAAGGGGGAGGAGGTGCTCTGCTGCGCCTTCAGCGACATCAGCGCGCGCAAGCAGACCGAAGAGGCGCTGGCCGAGGCCAAGCGCCTGTCGGATGCCGCCAACGAAGCCAAGACCCTGTTCCTGGCCACCATGAGCCATGAGATCCGCACTCCGCTGTACGGCGTGCTGGGCACCCTCGAACTGCTCGGCCGCACGGCGCTGGACCACCAGCAGTCCGGTTACCTGCGGGCCATCCAGCGCTCCTCGTCGACCCTGTTGCAACTGATCAGCGACGTGCTCGATGTGTCCAAGATCGAAGCTGGCCAACTGGGCCTGGAACCGGTGGAGTTTTCGGCGCTGGAACTGACCCAGGATACCGTGCAGTCCTACGCCGCCGCCGCGCGGGCCAAGGGCCTGCAGATCTATGCCATCTGCGATCCGCAGATGCCCGAGCGGGTATATGGCGACGCCCCGCGCATTCGCCAGGTGCTCAACAACCTGCTGAGCAACGCGGTGAAGTTCACCGACAGCGGACGCATCGTCATGCGGGTACGCGCCGAGCCGGGAGAGGGCCGCCAGATGCTGGTGCACTGGCAGGTCACCGATACCGGTATCGGTATCCCGCAGGCGCTGCAGTTGCGCCTGTTCGACCCGTTCTACCAGGTGACCAATCCCTCCCGCATGGACGGTGGCACCGGCCTGGGCCTGTCGATCTGCCGACGCCTCACGGAGCTCATGCATGGACAGCTGCGGGTGGTCAGCGACATGGGCCTGGGCAGCAGTTTTTCCCTCAGCCTGCCGTTGCTGCGAGTGGATGTGCTGCCCAGCGCCGAGACGCGCCTGTGCGCCTCGCCGGTCTGGGTCCACACGCCGATCCGCGAGCTCTCGGAAAACCTGTGTAGCTGGATCAACCGCTGGGGAGCGCGGGGACGGGTGGCGCCGCTGGACCAACTGTTCGACGAGGACCCCGAGGCGGTGCTGCTGGACCTGCGCTTCAATCCCCACGACCGGACGCCGTTCCCGGCCTGGAAGGGCTGCCGGGTGGTGGTCTCCGACCTGAGCGGCGAACAACCGCGCAAGGAGGACTGCGACTGGCACGTCGGACGCTACAACATCAGCGGGATCTGCCGCGCCATCGGCCTGGCCCAGGGGTGCTGCGCCGGCGATTCCCTGCGCCAGCTCGAATCGCCCAGCGATGGCCCGCTGGGGCTGCGGGTAATGCTGGTGGAGGACAACCCGATCAACCAACTGATCCTGCGGGACCAGTTGGAGACCCTCGGCTGCAGCGTGGAGCTCACCTCCGATGGCAAGCAGGCCCTGGGGCGCTGGCGCGATGGTGAGTTCGACGTGGTGCTGACCGACGTCAACATGCCCAACATGAACGGCTACGAGCTGACCCGCACGCTCCGCCGGCGTGGCTGCCGGGTGCCGATCATCGGCGCCACCGCCAATGCCATGCGCGAAGAGAACGAGCGCTGCCTGGCGGCGGGCATGGACCTGTGCCTGCTCAAGCCGGTGGACCTGCGGACCCTGCGCCAGTGCCTGACCACCCTGCCCACGGAGGCGCACGCATGCGATCCCAGCGAATCCTGATCGTCGAGGATCAGCCGTTCCAGCGCGAGTACCTGCTCAACCTGTTCCGCGAACTGGGCGCGGAGGACCTGCGTGCCGCCGAGGATGGCGACGACGCCTTGCGCTGCCTGGCGGAGGAGCGTTTCGACCTGGTGCTCAGCGACCTGATGATGCCCGGCCTGGACGGCGTGCAGCTGATCCAGCGCCTGGCGGCGCTGGAACGCCCGCCGCTGCTGGCGATCATGACCTCCGCGCCGCGCCGGCTGATGGGCAGCGCCTGCATGGTGGCGCGGGCGCACGGCATCAGCGTACTGGAACTGATCGCCAAGCCGGCTCGCGCGCCGGCCATCCGCCGGCTGCTGGAAAAGCTCTCCGCGCGCCTGGAGCGCTGCGAGCGCCGTGCCCGGCCAAAGCTGCCCCTATTCGGCGGCGAGGAGCTGGAGCGTGCCTTGCGCGAGGGGCAGATGTGCGCCTGGTTCCAGCCCAAGTCATCGCTGATCGACGGCCGTATCGTCGCCGCCGAAGCGCTGGTGCGCTGGGAGCATCCCGATTACGGCGTACTGCGCCCCGGCAGCTTCATGGGCGCGCTGACCGAGGCCGGGCTCGACGAGGCGTTGCTGTGGCATGTGCTGGAACAGGCCATCAAGACGCAGCTGGAGTGGGCGCGGCTGGGCTTTCGCCTGACGATGGCGGTGAATCTGCCGACTCACCTGCTGGACGATCCGGAACTGCCGGACCGGTTGGCGCTGTTCGTCGCCGAGCAGGGCGGGGTCCCAGCGCACATCGTTTTCGAGCTGCTCGAATGCAGTTGCACCGTGACCCTGGCCAACTACTACGCCGGCACCTGCCGCCTGCGCATGAAGGGGTTCGGCCTGGCCCAGGATGACTTCGGCCAGGGCTACAGCTCGTTGTACAACCTGGTCTCCACGCCGTTCACCGAGCTGAAGATCGATCGCGCGCTGGTCCACGGCTGCGTGGACGACGAGGGGCTGGTGGCAGCACTGGAAAGCATCATCAAGCTGGGGCGCCAACTGGGCCTGGAGGTGATCGCCGAAGGCGTCGAGCATCCCGAGGAGCTGGCCTTGCTGCGCCGCCTGCGCTGCGACTGCGCGCAGGGCTACCTGATCTCCGAACCGGTACCGCCCGCCGTGTTCACCCGCCTCCTGCGCCAGGAGCGGCAGGCGATGGCCCGGTGATGCAGAACATGAATCAGCGGATTGCCTGACGCGGCCCCCCTGCCAGAGGCCGGGCAGGTCGCCGAATTACCCTCCCACATCTACAGTTTTCGGGTAGTTGGCGATCAGCCTCCGCCATTTTCCGCCAGACCGGATGCATTTCTGCATGAAGGAACATGACCACGGTTCGATCCGCAAGTTGGCGAGCAATTCGCTGCGCCTGAACATCGCTCTGCTGGGGGTCGTGTCCCTGGCCTTGCTGCTGGTCGGTGCCTGCTACTGGGCGCTGGGCCGCGTCGTGCAGGAAGAGCGCGACAAGGTGTACTTCCATTTCAGCCGCCTGGTGGGCGATATCCACGAACACGAGGCTTTTCTCTACCGTATTGCCCAGCAGAGCGACGAGTCGACCCAGCGCCTGGATCTGGATGTGATCCCCCTGCAGCGCCGTCTGCTGACCCGCGAGGACGGCATGGAAATCCACGAGGGGCGCGAGTTCTCCTTCGCCCTGCCGTTCACCCTCGCGCAGCAAGTCCGCGACCTCGACACGCGGGAGAAGCCCGGCACCTTCTCCTTGGGAGTGCTGCTGGCGAATTTCTACAGCAGCTACTGGAGCGGCTCGGCGTTTCCCGCGCCGCAACTGCTGGTGATCGACCTGCATGGCCCGACCAGCATCGCCGTGCCCTCCATTGGCAATTCCCGCGATCAGCGCCCGCTGACGCGGCGCAGCTACCTGCCGGTGATCGAGCGCGTGCGCCAGGTTCTGGAGGCGCACAAGCCGCAGCGCAGCGATGCCCAGGTGCACTGGGCGCCGGCGCAGAGCTATACCGGCGGCGCCAGTCGGGAGTTGCTGGCGTACGTCAGTCTCGACCTGCCCGATGCGCTCTGGTGGGAGTCCGACCTGGATCGCCGGGTCGTGGCCGTATCGGTGCTGGACCTGGAACGGATCAACGATTTCGAGCAGGTTCTCGAGCGCCCGGTGTTCGACGAACTGGAACTGATCTCCCCGCGCGGCGACCTATTGATCGATATCGTGGGGAAGGCGGATGACTACGAGGATGGCCTGAACATCGGCACCAGCGGGCTGGTGATCAAGGTGCGCAGCGAGTTCGACGGCGGCTGGACCGGACTCTACCGTCTCAACTACCGGAACTACTTCCGGTATGCCAAGTGGCAGTTCCTGGGTGGTCTGGCGCTGATCCTCGGCAGCCTGGCCGGCGGCTGGCTCGCCATCCGCTGGTACGCGCGCCGGGTAGTCGGGCCGGCGCGCCAGGCGCACCTGGACATCGTCGAGAGCGACATCTTCAGCCGCGCGGTGATCCAGACCGCGCCGGTGGCCCTGTGCGTGCTGCGTCGCGATAACCACCAGGTGGTGATGCAGAACCGCCTGGCCGAACTCTGGCTGGGCGATGCCGAGTCGATCACCCGCCTGAGCCGCGACTGGGATCTTTCCGGTAACGCCGAGGAGGTCGCCAACGAGTTCGTCCTGCAGGTCGAGGAACGCTACCTGCATGCCATCTTCGCCCTGACCCGCTACAAGGGCGAGGCGGTAGTGCTCTGTACCTTCAACGACATCAGCGCGCACCAGCAGGCGCAGAAGGTGCTGTTCGAGGCCAAGCATTCGGCGGACGCCGCCAGCGCGGCCAAGTCGGTGTTTCTCGCCACCATGAGCCACGAGATACGCACGCCGCTGTACGGCGTGCTGGGTACCCTGGAACTGCTCGGCCTGACCGAACTGAGCCGCCAGCAATGCGATTACCTGAACACCATCCAGCGCTCCTCATCCACCCTGCTGCAACTGATCAGCGACATCCTCGACGTATCGAAGATCGAGGCCGGGCAGATGGCGCTGGAACCGGTGGAGTTCAACCCGCTGGAGCTGGCCGAGGATGCGGTGGCCGCCTACGCCGCGCTGGCCGATGGCAAGGAACTGCAGCTCTACGCCTGCATCGATGCCGACCTGCCCGGCCTGATGCTCGGCGATGCGGCGCGTATTCGGCAGATTCTCAACAACCTCCTGAGCAATGCCGTCAAGTTCACCGATATCGGCCGCGTGGTGCTGCGCCTGAAGGTGACCGCCAGCGAGATCGACCAGGTCACCCTGCAATGGCAGGTGACCGATACCGGCATCGGTATTTCCCAGGAGCAGCAGCGCCGCCTGTTCGAGCCCTTCTACCAGGCGCACGGCCAGGAGCATACGGTGAGCGGCACCGGTCTGGGCCTGTCGATCTGTTCGCGGCTGAGCGAGCTGATGGGCGGCCAACTGCGGGTGGTCAGCGAGACGGGGCTGGGCAGCAGCTTCACCTTCACCCTGTCGCTGCCGGTACTGGACGCGCGCCAGCCGGTGTGCCGGAACACGCAACTGCTGCAGGACTCCATCTACATACGGGCGCCGGTCAAGGAGCTGGCACAGAGCCTGGCGGCGTGGATCGAGTGCTGGGGGGCGCAGGCGCTGGTGGTCGACACGCTGCCGCTGGAGACGCCACCCAACGCGGTACTGTTCGACCTGCTCGGTTGCGATATCGAGCCCCGGTGGCCGGCAGCGCGGGTCTGCGCGCTGGCCGAGCCCGGCCTGCCGCTGCAGGCGACTCCGCAGGGTTGGACGGTAAGCCTGTATCATCTGGCGGGTATCGCCCAGGCCCTGTACCTGGCGCAGCAGGGCGGTGTTGGCGAGGCGGAGCCGGCGCCGCGGCCGACGCGTCTGGGCAAGCTGGGCCTGCGTGTCCTGGTGGCCGAGGACAACCCGATCAACCAGGCGTTGCTCAAGGAGCAACTGGAGGAGCTCGGTTGCCGCGTCACCCTCACCGGCAACGGTCGGGAAGCGTTGCTGCGTTGGCAGCCGGGGGCGTTCGACGCGTTGCTCACCGATGTCAACATGCCGATCATGAATGGCTATGAGCTGGTGCGGGAATTGCGCCAGCAGGACGGCGAGCTGCCGATCATCGGCGTGACCGCCAACGCCCTGCGCGAGGAGGGCGAGCGCTGCATGGCGGTGGGCATGAATGCCTGGCTGGTCAAACCGATGAGCCTGCGCACGCTGTACGACGGCCTGCTCAAGGTCAGTGGCCATCTGGTGGAGGTGCTGGAGGAACCGGTGGCGGAACCGGACGAGAAGCCGCCGATGAGCGATGGCATCCAGGTGTCGGAAAAGATGCGCGATCTGTTCATCCGAACCATGCGCCAGGACATGCACGGCGTGCAGCAGGCTCTGCAGGATAACGACCTAGCCACCGTCCGTCAGCAGGTCCATCGCCTGCGTGGTGCGCTGGCGGTGGTACAGGCCCATGTCCTCAGCGACGCTTGCAGTGCGGTGGAAGAGGCGCTGGTCACCCAGCCCGCCGGGCCGGAGCTGACCGCGGCGGTGACGATGTTGATGGAGCGTATCGAGAGCGCGCTGGCGCACCTCTGAGAGCCGGATACGATCAGGGACTACTCTAAAGAAGAAGATTAGCCGTTCCTGCAAGTGTCCAGGCACCGATATCCAATGTTGGAACCCAAGAAGAACTCATGGACAAAGTCAGAATAATAGTGGCGGACGACCATCCCATCGTGCTGATGGGCGTGCGCGAGATGATAGAGCGGGATGATCTCTTCGAGGTGATCGGCGAAGCCCACAACTCCAGCGAGCTGGTGGCGTTGTGCCGTGACCTGCGGCCGGCCATAGCGATCACCGATTTCAACATGCCCGGCGACCAGACCTATGGCGACGGCCTCAAGCTGATCGAGTACCTGCTGCGCAATTTCCCCGATACCCGCATCCTGATTCTCACCATGCTGTCCAACCCGCTGATTCTCTCCAGCCTGTACGACCTGGGCGTGCAGGGGGTGATCCTGAAGAACGGCGACCTCAACGAGATCCTGGTGGCGCTCAGGGCATTGTCCCAGGGGCGGGTCTACCGTGGGCCGAGCATGCAGTCGGCGAACAGCGTGCTGGCCAGCAAGGACGACGTGGATGGCCGTATCGCCAGCCTGTCGGTGAAAGAGTACGAGGTCCTGCGCCACTTCGTTTCCGGCCTGAGCGTGCGGGATATCGCCCAACTGCTCAACCGCAGCATCAAGACCGTCAGCGCGCAGAAGATTTCCGCCATGCGCAAGCTTGACGTGGATACTGACCAGGCACTGCTGACCTTCTGCGTGAAGGCCAACCTGTTCCAGTGAGTACCCGAGGCCCGGTACGAAAGCCGCCGGCTTTCGTACCGGGCTTGTTGCAATCCCTTGACCGAAGCTCTCTATCCCATGCGGCTCTGTAGCGAAAGTATTTCTTACAACCTTTTCAAGGGGCGACCGGGGTTTGTCGCTGCGCCAAGGCACGGTCGTCAATGCGGCGCTGATCCACGCGCCCAGTTCGACCAAGAACAACGCCGGCAAGCACGATCCGGAAGTGCACCAGAGCAAGACGGGAACCAGTACTACTGCGCGAATTTGCCCTATCGAATCTGTGGATGGCCCGCCGGCATCTGCTAACCAGCACAGGAGAAGTGCGCCTGTAGGACGCCTCCAGGAAACTGCCCCTTACTGTAAAGTCGCCGCGCCCCCGATCCTCCGGAGTCTCGCCCATGCCCAGTCTGTTTGTGCTCGTCACTGCCTGGCCAGGATGCACTCCGGCATCAAGCGTCAATGCCGAGCCCTTTGTGGATCGCCTTTTCGAGAATGGAAGGCTGAAGCGAGGGCAAAGAATTATCAGTCGATCCCGCTACCTCGCCGAGCAATGCTCCGGCTTGATCGAGCCAGCCAGATTCTTTCTGTTCCTGGGCATCCGCAGTGGTGTTCCGAGCGTCGTCGGCTTGTTGGTGAGCCTTGAGAATTTCCTGCAAGGCCGGCGTAACGGCGGTCGCAGCCGTGAGAGCGACGGGGGCAGGCAGCGCAGCGGCCATCTGCTGTGTAGTTGAAGTGTCTTTGCTGAATGCCCGCAGTTCGCTGGCGACCTCCACCATCGGCAGCGCAAGGCCGGTAAGCGGATCGAAGGCGCTGATCTCCGGGAAGCCGACTTTTCCACGCATCACCGGAATCCCCAGGGAAGGCAGGAAGAGCCCCACCAGGTACTTCGGATTACGGCGTTTGACGCTCAAGCCAATACTGGCGAGAGCGATCCCCACCCCGACAACCTGCATTCCCCTAGCCAGCAGGGAAAGGTTCCGGTTGGACTCCTGATCGAAGAAGATGCAGCGATAGCGGAAGTAGTCGCTCCAGAATTCGCGCTCGTTCATCTGGGCATTCATGAACCAGGCCCGCGAGTCGTGCACCTGATCATCGAACAATGCGATGAGCTGAGCAGCCGTCTCGTTGACCGGGAAGCCAGCCGGGGTGAAGAGCTTCTTGTAGGCTTTCTCTCCACCTTCACGCAGCGTGGCGTATTCCTCGGCCTCGTCCACATCGTTGGTCATGTAGATCAAACCACCCAACAGCACGTTCATTGCCGTGCCGGTACTCCAGCCACCGTCACCGCCGAATGACCACTCCGGGATATAGTCGCGGCGAAACTCCTTGGCGGCATTCGCCAGTTGGCGCTGTTCGAGGGGCGGATCGAAGGTCTTGTTGGTGTTCAACGGAGCATTTGCATCACCGCCGACATCCGCTTCATACCGAGCCCGGATGGCCTGTGCATTGTCTCGCTTCTTCTGGTCAGCAGGGCTGAGTACAGGCAAATCCTTACCGGCACGGGCAGCAGCATCTTCGGCCAGTTGGTACTTGTGCAGTGTTTCGAAGGCCTCGACTTCCGCTGGGGTCATATCGCGTTGTTTACCGCGCGGCTGGGCATATGCCTGGCGCACCTGGCCGCCGTAGGCAAATCGATCGATACGCCAGCCGGTGATCAGGCAAAGCTCCTTGAACATCACCTGTTCGAGAGGCCCGCTGCTGAGTTGATCGACCCAGGTGTTGAAGCGGGTAACCAAACCATCAGCGATGTTGAACTCATCAAATGTGGTCCTAGCCATTACTAACCACGGCCAGTTTTCCTGCTGCTCCGGGTTGAGAGCTATCTGGGGGGCTTGCAATGGTGCTCCTGCCTGATAGGCGGCACTGTACATGTGGTGTAGCGCGACCTGTGACAGTACAAACTGGCCTCCTGCTATTGCTTTGCCCTGATCTCCAGGCGGGTAGCCGCCGCCGACATCCGAGTGCATGCCGGGATAGATGAATTCATGGGTGCCCGCGCGATAGGTCGAGGGACAACTAGGGTCGTCGGGGCGCGCCTTTCTACGGATCGAGTCGAGCGGGAAGCAGGCCCGTTGCTCGTGGGCTGCGACCAGATGCACGCAACGCCGCAGGAACGCTTCATCGTCCGGGAGGCGCTGGGTGTCGTTGGCCCAACCCATGTGTCCATCGGCGAAGGGGGCCAGATCGGCGACGCCCACCGAGGCAACGGTATCGAAGAGGCCGAGGAACTCGACGCTCAGTTCGACACCGGCAAAGCGGTGACTGCCATCTGCTTGCTGAGTTAGTTCAGCAAGCCAGTTGACGAAGGTACGAGCTTCAGCGGCTCCACGGGAGAAGCCGTAGACATACAACTGGATACCCAGCAACTCAGGTTTCGGACGTGCCGCAATCGCCTGTTCCAACTCCTGCATTTTCGGCTGCATGGCAGCAGCACGGTTACCTCTGCCATCGCTGGCCTGCCCTAGGCTCACTCGCTCTAGAGCTCTGCTGGTGGTCATTTTCTTGACTAGGTCCCACGCTTCATTACGGGACAGCGGGTCTTTCTGGCAGGTTCTCCGCAGTGTATCGATTAGGCGTGTTAGCCCCCAGTTGATCCGGTTTTCGCCGCCAGTGGCGTACTTAAGCCCAGCGTCGGACGGTTCGAACTCCTCAATCTCCGGGAATACCGTGCCGACACCGGCCATGTAATAAGCGAAATAACCTTGCTCAGTGAGGTCTTTGTCATTGCCAATGGAGGCATGGTAAAGCCGAGCGACGTTAGTGGTCGTCTTTGGATTGGCGACGCTATCCGAAGGCTCATGGTTGTTGGTGCCATCGAAGAACAGGCTGACATGTAGCACCTTCGCGCAAGGCGGCAGTGCTGGGGAGTTTCCGGCTTTTTGCGCAGCTTCTTTGTCCCGCACGATGGCCTTTTCGTACAGCCGCTCCTGCATTCTGCGGTTGGTGGCTACTTCTTTGGGGGTGCGCGGCAGCAGACCGCCCTCAACCATGCGAGGTGGCTTACTGACAGCTTGCGCAGGGATGTTGTTCAGTGAGCTGGGCATGTCTTGGGCTCTTCCATGTTGAGCGGTTCGTTATGGGGGTAGCCAGGCTGGCCATAGATGGTATTGCTGGTAGCGACCTTCACCACGTCGCAGGGGAAGAAGTGCACATCCAGCGAGCCAAACTCACCAAAAGGCTCCAGCTCCACCACCGCACGATGACGGGTGTACTCCGCCTTGGAGGCTTCCATCCTCCGATTCCATGCATCGCTAAAAGGGCGCTCAGGCCATTTCGCATAGGCATAGGGATCAGGGTCTTTCTCCCACTCAATCACTACCTTCAGGCCGGGACGCCATTTCGTCGGTAAAGAAACGCAGCAGTTTTGCTTCCCCCCCCCTTGATGGGGACCAATGTTGGGACCACCGCCGCCGTTAACGGTGAATCGGTTGATCGCCGCTGAGGTGTGGTTGTAGCCCTCGATGGGCGTTGGCAGGTTTTCGGGTGGAGTTGCCGAGCAGCCGCTGATCCAGAACGCTATTGCGATCAACAGCGCGTGTTGTGCGAGAGAACTCAACCGTTTTGGCATGTCTTGGGCTCCTCCATGTTGAGCGGTTCTTTTATTGCGTATTGCGGGTGTCCATAGACATAGATTGACGCAATGACCTTCACCTGATCACAAGGAAGGAAGTGCACGACGACGGCACCAACCTTGTCGTAGGGGGGGAGCTCTACAACTGCTCGATGGTGGGTGTAATGAGTTTCGTGCTCCGCCGCAGCTTTACTCCAAGCATCCGAATATCTTGGTTGTGGCCAGTATTGGCTAGCAAAAGGATCAGGGTCTTTTTCCCACTCAACAACCGCCCTCAGGCCGGGACGCCATTTCATCGGCAGAGAAACGCAGCAGTTTTGCTTCCCCCCCCCTTGATGGGGACCAATGTTGGGACCACCGCCGCCGTTAACGGTGAATCGGTTGATCGCCGCTGAGGTGTGGTTGTAGCCCTCGATAGGGGTAGGCAGGTTTTCGGGCGGGGCTGCCGAGCAGCCGCTGATCCAGAACGCTATTGCGATCAGCAGCGCGTGTTGTGCGAGAGAACTCAGCTGTTTTGACATGTCTTGGGCTCCTCCATGTTGAGCGGTTCGTTATGGGGGTAGCCAGGCTGGCCATAGATGGTATTGCTGGTGGCTACCTTCACCACGTTGCAGGGGAAGAAGTGCACATCCAGCGAGCCAAACTCACCAAAAGGTTCCAGCTCCACCACAGCACGATGACGGGTGTAGTGCGTCTCGTGCTCTGCTGCGCGCTTGCTCCAAGCATCGCTATATAGGCGTTCAGGCCACTTGGCGTAAGCATAGGGATCAGGGTCTTTTTCCCATTCAATGACTACCTTCAGACCGGGACGCCATTTCGTCGGTAGAGAAACGCAACACGTCTGACTCCCGCCCCCTAAATGTGGGCCGAAGTTTGAACCGCCAGCTCCATTGACAGTGAATCGGTTGATCGCCGCCGAAGTGTGGTTGTACCCCTCGATAGGGGTTGGGAGATTCTCTGGCGGGGCTGCTGTACAGCCGCCAAACCACAATGTTGCTGCAAGTAGAAGGAGTCGGCGTACGGGGGAACTCAACTGTGTTGGCATGTCTTGGGCTCTTCCATGTTGAGCGGTTCGTTATGGCTGTATCCAGGCTGGCCATAGGTGGCATTGCTGGTGGCGACTTTCACCACGTCGCAGGGGAAGAAGTGGACATCGAGTGAGCCGAATTCGCCGTACGGCTCCAACTCCACCACTGCGCGATGATGGGTGTAGTGACTTTCGTGCTCCGCCATGCGCTTGCGCCATGCATCTGAGAACAGGGGTTCTGGCCACTTCCCGTAGGAGCGTGGATCAGGGTCCTTCTCCCATTCAATGACGACCTTCAGGCCGGGACGCCATTTCGTCGGCAGAGAAACGCAGCAGTTCTGCTTGCCTCCACCTTGGTGAGGGCCAATGTTGGGACCACCGCCGCCGTTTACGGTGAATCGATTGATCGCCGCCGAGGTGTGGTTGTAGCCCTCGATGGGCGTCGGCAGGTTTTCGGGTGGAGTTGCCGAGCAGCCGCTGATCCAGACCGCTATTGCGATCAGCAGCGTGTGTTGTGCGAGAGGACTCAACCGTTTTGACATGTCTTGGGCTCTTCCATGTTGAGCGGTTTTTTTATGGCGTACTGCGGATGCCCGTATGCGTGGAGCGTCGCAATAACTTTCACCTGATCACAGGGGAAGAAGTGCACGACAACAGCGCCGACTCTGTCGTAGGGAGGGAGTTCCACCACTGCGCGATGATGGGTGTAGTGACTTTCGTGCTCTGCCATGCGCTTGCGCCATGCATCCGAGAACAAAGGTTCCGGCCAATTGCGTGATGCACCTGCGTTGGGGTCTTTCTCCCACTCAATCACGACCTTCAGGCCGGGACGCCATTTCGTCGGCAGAGAAACGCAGCAGTTTTGCTTTCCCCCTCCCTGATGTGGACCAATGTTGGGGCCGCCGCCGCCATTCACGGTGAATCGGTTGATCGCCGCCGAGGTGTGGTTGTAGCCCTCGATGGGCGTCGGAAGGTTCTCCGGTGGGGCTGCCGTGCAGCCGCTGATCCAGGACGCTATTGCGATCAGTAGTGCGTGTTGTGCGAGAGAACTCAACCGTTTTGGCATGTCCTGGGCTCTTCCATGTTGAGCGGTTCGTTATGGGGGTAGCCAGGCTGGCCATAGATGGTATTGCTGGTAGCGACCTTCACCACGTCGCAGGGGAAGAAGTGCACATCCAGCGAGCCAAACTCACCAAAAGGTTCCAGCTCCACAACTGCTCGATGGCGGCTGTAGTGGGTACGATGCTCCTCGGCGGCCTTAAACCAGGCATCGGAGTACATTGGCTGAGGCCAATAGCGGCTTGCCCCCGGGCTAGGGTCTTTCTCCCACTCAATCACTACCTTCAGGCCGGGACGCCATTTCGTCGGCAGAGAAACGCAGCAGGTCTGACTCCCGCCTCCCAGGTGCGGGCCAAAGTTGGAGCCCCCAGCACCGTTCACAGTGAATTTGTTGATTGCCGCTGAGGTGTGGTTGTAGCCCTCGATGGGCGTCGGCAGGTTTTCGGGTGGGGCTGCCGAGCAGCCGCTGATCCAGACCGCTATTGCGATCAACAGCGCGTGTTGTGCGAGAGAACTCAGCTGTTTTGACATGTCTTGGGCTCTTCCATGTTGAGCGGTTCGTTATGGGGGTAGCCAGGCTGGCCATAGATGGTATTGCTGGTGGCGACCTTCACCACGTCGCAGGGGAAGAAGTGCACATCGAGTGAGCCGAATTCGCCGTACGGCTCCAACTCCACCACTGCGCGATGATGGGTATAGTGTGTCTCGTGCTCCGCCGCAGCTTTACTCCAAGCATCCGAATACCTTGGCTGTGGCCAGTATTGGCTCGCATAGGGATCAGGGTCCTTTTCCCATTCAATGACGACCTTCAGGCCGGGACGCCATTTCGTCGGCAGAGAAACGCAACACGTCTGACTCCCGCCCCCTAAATGTGGGCCGAAGTTTGAACCGCCAGCTCCATTGACAGTGAATCGGTTGATCGCCGCCGAAGTGTGGTTGTACCCCTCGATGGGCGTCGGAAGGTTCTCCGGTGGGGCTGCCGTGCAGCCGCTGATCCAGGACGCTATTGCGATCAGTAGTGCGTGTTGTGCGAGAGAACTCAACCGTTTTGGCATGTCTTGGGCTCTTCCATGTTGAGCGGTTCTTTTATTGCGTATTGCGGATGTCCATAGACATAGAGCGAGGCGAGGACTTTTACTTGATCACAAGGTAGGAAATGCACGACAACAGCACCGACTCTGTCGTAGGGAGGGAGTTCCACCACTGCGCGATGATGGGTGTAGTGCGTCTCGTGCTCTGCTGCGCGCTTGCTCCAAGCATCGCTATATAGGCGTTCAGGCCACTTGGCGTAAGCATAGGGATCAGGGTCTTTTTCCCATTCAATGACTACCTTCAGGCCGGGACGCCATTTCGTCGGCAGAGAAACGCAGCAGTTCTGCTTGCCACCCCCTTGATGGGGACCAATGTTGGGACCACCGCCGCCGTTAACGGTGAATCGATTGATCGCCGCCGAGGTGTGGTTGTAGCCCTCGATGGGCGTCGGCAGGTTTTCGGGTGGAGCCGCCGAGCAGCCACTGATCCAGAACGCTATTGCGATCAGCAGCGCGTGTTGTGCGAGAGAACTCAACCGTTTTGGCATGTCTTGGGCTCTTCCATATTGAGCGGTTCTTTTATGGCGTACTGCGGATGCCCGTATGCGTGGAGCGTCGCAATAACTTTCACCTGATCACAGGGGAAGAAGTGCACGACAACAGCGCCGACTCTGTCGTAGGGGGGGAGCTCTACAACTGCTCGATGGCGGCTGTAGTGGGTACGATGCTCCTCGGCGGCCTTAAACCAGGCATCGGAGTACATTGGCTGAGGCCAATAGCGGCTTGCTCCCGGGCTAGGGTCTTTCTCCCACTCAATCACTACCTTCAGGCCTGGACGCCATTTCGTCGGTAGAGAAACGCAGCAGGTCTGACTCCCGCCCCCCAGGTGCGGGCCAAAGTTGGAGCCCCCAGCACCGTTCACAGTGAATCTGTTGATTGCCGCTGAGGTGTGGTTGTAGCCCTCGATGGGCGTCGGCAGGTTTTCGGATGGAGCCGCCGAGCAGCCACTGATCCAGAACGCTATTGCGATCAGCAGCGTGTGTTGTGCGAGAGAACTCAGCTGTTTTGGCACGTCTTGGGCTCTTCCATGTTGAGCGGTTCGTTATGGGGGTAGCCAGGCTGGCCATAGATGGTATTGCTGGTGGCTACCTTCACCACGTCGCAGGGGAAGAAGTGCACATCGAGTGAGCCAAATTCGCCGTACGGCTCCAACTCCACCACCGCGCGATGATGGGTGTAGTGTGTCTCGTGCTCTGCCGCTCGTTTATTCCACGCATCGGAGAAAATGCGCTCAGGCCAGTATCGACTAGCATAGGGATCAGGGTCCTTTTCCCATTCAATGACTACCTTCAAGCCGGGACGCCATTTCGTCGGTAGAGAAACGCAGCAGTTCTGCTTTCCACCACCTTGGTGAGGGCCAATATTAGGACCGCCTCCACCATTCACAGTGAATCGGTTGATCGCCGCCGAGGTGTGGTTGTAGCCCTCGATGGGCGTTGGCAGGTTTTCGGGTGGAGTTGCCGAGCAGCCGCTGATCCAGAACGCTATTGCGATCAGCAGCGTGTGTTGTGCGAGAGGACTCAAACGTTTTGACATGTCTTGGGCTCTTCCATGTTGAGCGGTTCTTTTATGGCGTACTGCGGATGCCCGTATGCGTGGAGTGAATCGCCCCGGCTTTCCTAGACACTCTCCAAGCTCTGGAAATAGCGCTTTTCAAACTCCACTGGCGATAGCTGCATAGCGCTGCTGTGCCGGCGTTTGGGGTTATAAAACATCTCGATGTAATCGAACACATCACTGCGAGCTTCTTCGCGAGTGCCGTAGGTTTTCCGTCGGATGCGTTCGCGCTTCAGCAACTGGAAAAAGCTTTCTGCCACCGCGTTGTCGTGACAGTTGCCGCGTCGACTCATGCTGCTGATGAGATTGTTGGCCTTGAGGAAACTCTGCCAGTCCGAGCTGCTGAACTGGCTGCCCTGGTCGGAGTGGATCATCACTTCCTGCTTGGGCTTGCGCCGCCACACCGCCATCAGCAACGCATCGATGGCCAGGTCGCTGCACATCCGTGGTTTCATCGACCAGCCAATCACCTGGCGTGAAAACAGATCCAGCACCACCGCCAAGTACAACCAACCCTCATAGGTGCGGATGTAGGTGATGTCGGTGACCCAGACCTTGTTCGGTTCACTGACGTTGAACTGCCGCTCCAGGCGATTGGGCGAGGCCACCGTCGGTCTGCCACCGTAATAGCCGGGACGCCGACGATAACCGGTCTGCGAGCGCAGCCCCTCTCCCCGCATCAGGCGAGCCACGCGGTGCCGGCCACAGGACTCCCCCAGTTCACGCAGGTCGTCGTGGATCTTGCGGTAGCCGTAGACCCCACCGCTTTCCAGCCAGGCATGCTTGATCAATCCGAGCAGGCGCTGATCTTCCTTGGTGCGTACGGATTTCGGCTCGGCCAGCCAGGCGTAGTAACCGCTGGGATGCACCTTGAGGGTCTGGCAGAGACGCCGTACCGGGTACTCCACCGACAGCTTGCTGATGAAGGCGTACTTCAGCCGGACTCCTTGGCAAAGTACGCGGCGGCCTTTTTTAGGATGTCTCGCTCTTCGGTCACCCGCTTGAGTTCGGCGCGCAGACGACGCAGTTCGGCCTGCTGATCGTCTTCCTGCTGCCGTTGTTCCTGGGGCTTGCCGTAGCGCTTGATCCAGGCATACAGGCTATGCACCGACATGCCCAGCCGCGCTGCCACCTCGGCCACGGGGAGGCCGCGCTCGGTCACTTGCTTGACCGCTTCGATTTTGAATTCTTCGGGGTAACGCTGGTTGCTCATGGCACCTCCTAACGGGCCTCATTATGAGGCTTGGAGGTGTCTACGAAACTAGGGGCTATTCAGAGCGTCGCAATAACTTTCACCTGATCACAGGGGAAGAAGTGCACGACGACGGCACCAACCTTGTCGTAGGGGGGGAGCTCTACAACTGCTCGATGTCGGGTGTAATGCGACCGATGCTCTTCCATTCGTTGGTTCCAAGCGTCGCTGAATGGAGGCTCTTTCCAGAACCGAGAAGCCCCAACATTGGGGTCTTTCTCCCACTCAATCACTACCTTCAGGCCGGGACGCCATTTCGTCGGCAGAGAAACGCAGCAGGTCTGACTCCCACCCCCCCAGGTGCGGGCCAAAGTTGGAGCCCCCAGCCCCGTTGACCTTGAACCAATTGATCGCCGCCGAGGTGTGGTTGTAGCCCTCGATGGGCGTCGGCAGGCTTTCTGGCGGAGTAGCAGTACAGCCGGCAAGCCAGATACCGGTGATAACGGCCAGAGCAGCCTTGCGGATGCGCATCACGCACATGCGAGGGCTGCCACCGAGATGACGAGTCATGTCAGGGGCCTTTGTTGTTGCTGTCCAATCCAGCCGAGCAGGAAATCATCCCGGTCCGAGTCCAAGACCTGCTCCCGTTGGGCGGCCCGGATTCCGCTCGTGACATGACGATGCAGCGCATCCTGGCTCGGCAACCCCGCATCCCGGTGAGTCAGTGCGTGGGTGTCGCAAAAGCGGACGGCTTCGCTCCAGGCCACCAGTTCGAACAACTGCGAATCGCTCAGGTGAAGTGCTGGCAAAGGTGAAGGGGTATCTTCCGGGCGCTGCGGCTGTCCGGCCCACTGCTGAGGCTGTCCGGCGCTATCACGCCAGTACCAGGCGATTGCAGGGGAGTGGAACCAGGCTGACTGGTTCGGCAGCAGGGCCTCGCAACAGGTGCGGAACAGCCTCGGATCGTAGAACCGCAACAGCCCGCTATGCTGCTCCTTGCCCCAATGGGCTTGGGTGCAGTGCCGCAGATGTGCCACGAGAGGTTCAAATGGCCATTTGCTGAACAGGGCGAGTACTCGACCTGCACCCAGGGCGTCGCTGAGAGCGTGCGCTGCGGTTCGCTGCACGGGGTCATCCAGACTGATCCGCCGCAAATGTGCTCCTTGCTGAGATAGGGCGTGCTCCGGCGTGTTATCGAATAGCCGTGCGTTCAACTGATGAGCTGGAGTCACCGGAAGCGGTGAGGCCAGGCCCGTAGCGTCGAGCAACAGGTCAATATGACTGAGTCTGTTCACTTGAGCTTCTTCGATCAAATGATCGAGCCAGGCCGAGTTTCTGGGTTGCATAGCAGAGTGCTCCTGCCTGAACTTATCGAGGTACCAAGGCTTGCTGCTTGGCGCGTGCCTGCTTCAAGCATTCTTCACAGACCGCAGGCTGCCCGAGCTTTTCCTCGCAGTTGTTCACCAGGGCCAGCAACGCTGGTGCCCCGGGCTTGTCGCTGTCCGCGGCGTTGGGAAGGATGGGTGGTTTGATGGCGATGCCAGACCCGCTACCAGGCGATCCACCGCTGTTGATCCTGGCCGTTGCGCCACTGATGGTAACGCCGCCAGGATCGAGCTTGATGAAGCTGCCTCCGGCCTTGATAGTCAGCTCCATTCCCGCTTCGACGACCACTTTGTCACCGGCCTTGATGTGGATTTCGTTGCCGGTTTCGACGAACTGGGCGGTGCCGATCCTGATGTGCTGGTTGTTGCCGACAGTGAGGTGGTCGTCGCTGCGCAGTTCCACCTTGCGGTCACCGTGGGTGGTGCGGTGTTCCTCGGCCTTGAACTCGCTGTAGCTGTTGGCTTCCACAGTGTCGTGGCGTTCGTGGCCGATACGGATACGCTGGTCGTGCTCGATGTTCTCGTCCCAGTCGCGCTGAGCATGGACGAATATCTGCTCCTGGCCTTTCTTGTCCTCGATACGTAGCTCATTGAAGCCGCCACCACCGGGGTAGCTGTTGGTCTTGAACAGGCTGCGCGTCTTGTTCTCCGGCAATGTATAGGGCACCCGGTTTTCGGCGTGGTACAGGCAACCGGAAACCAGCGGCTGGTCGGGATCGCCTTCCAGGAAGCTCACCAACACTTCCATGCCGACGCGGGGAATGGCAATACCACCGTAGCCTTTGCTTGCCCAGGAAGACGCCACGCGCAGCCAGCAGCTGGTTTTGTCATCGGCCTGGCCTTGGCGATCCCAGAAGAACTGCACCTTCACCCGCCCGTATGGGTCGCAGTGGATTTCTTCCCCTTCCGGACCGGTCACCACGGCAGTCTGGCTGCCCAATACGCGAGGCTTTGGATGCCTTAATGCAGGGCGGAAGTGGACGTTCCAGGGAATCGCGACAAAGTGGTTGCGATAGCCTTGCTGGAAATCGCCAGGATGAGCGCGCTGGTCGCTGGTAACGGACTCTTCCAGCACCTGTGGCTGGCGACCTTCATGGTGGATTTCGGTGAGCAGCCAGAGGTCGTTCCATTCCTGCCTGGGATGATCGGACAGCGGAAGGAAATGGCCTGTCACCAGCATGGGTTGGTCGCTATTGCCTTCGGCTTGCAGGTAATCGCTGCGATGGCGTTCCAGTGCGCGTTGGCTGAGGTGCTTGCCTCGCTCGCGGTCAACGAAGCGGCCAGGGTAGTCGTAGTCCTCCAGGTCAGGCTGCGGTGACTCCAGGGATGGGCGGTATGCCGCTTCCATTTGCACGGCGGGCTTTTCGAAGTCGTAATCACGCCGGGTGACACGGCTGGTTCGGGTATTGAGCTGCACCTCGAAGCGCTTGACGACCGGCTCGTCGGCAACCAATCCGGTGTCCTGCACGTAAGCGGTCGGGCGGCTCAGTTTCGGGAAGGAGGTCTGGTCGTCACCGAAGACCAATAGGTGCTGATCGGGCGAAAAGACGTGGTGAAAATGGATACCCTCTTCCTCGCACAGCCTGTTGACGAACGCCAGATCGGTTTCGTCGTACTGCGTGCAGTAGTCGCGGGCGGGGTACACCGTAGGGCCAAGCTGGAAGCGATAGGTATCGGCCAGGATGCCGTGCCCCTCCAGTACCTGAGCAATGATTTCCGGAACCGTAAGATGCTGGAAGATGCGTTGATTAACGTTGAAGGCCAGGTACGCCAGTCGGGGAACGATGGTCACCTGATAACGGGTCAGGCGCTTGCCGGAATCGCCTTGGGCCGCACGGAAAATCTGCCCGTGAATGCCCTGGCCTGACCGAGCGAATGCCAGGTACGCGGGCTTGTGCAGCAACGCTTCCAAGTCCAGATCAGATCGTTCGCTCACCAATTCAAGGGCGAAGCAATACGGCTGATTGAGGGCTTCATGCCCTGAAAAGCTGAGCACCTGAAGGTCATGCTGGACGCCTTCGATGCTCAGGCTGAAATGAGTCTGGTTGGCCGGGGCGAACATCCGCTGTTCCTCTGCGCAGGTGGCCGGTCATCCGAGCAGCCATCCTGGCGGGGGCATGCCGGTAACGCGGGCCGGTAAAGAGCACCGGCCAGGAAAGCCTGGCCGATGCGTGGGACGTCGATCGCTGCGGATCAGGCAGAGATCGGGGTGCGCCAGTCGTCGGAGCCGGAGGTGCCGGAGACTTCGTGGGTCCAGACGATCTTGCGGTAGGTGAAGTAGACGTCTTCCAGGTGAGTGAAGTGCGCCATGTTCGGGTCCTGGCAGTTCGGCATGCGCGACTGCACGTCGACGATCACCGCGTCTTCCAGCTCGATGGTGAAGTAGTGCTCCTGGGTGCCGGTGGAGGAGGTGCGGTACCACTCCAGGCGGCACTTGTTCAGACGCTCGCCGGAGGTCAGGGCGTTGAAGATCAGCGGCGAGGACTTGTCGAAGACCTTGGTGATCATCAGCGGCTTGTGCACGCGCTGACCGGTCGGCTGGCCGGACTGCGGGTCACGCGGGATGATGACCTGGTGGTTGAAGGCCTGAACCAGAACCTGGTCTTCGTGACCTTCCTGGAAGATGTTGCCGACCGAGTCCTCGGTGAAGGTGCCGGCGGTGATCAGGCCTTGCTTGGTGCCTTCGAGGGACAGATACGCGGGTGTTGGCATGAAAGCGCTCCTTGCCGTGATGAAGTGATGGGCCCCGGGGTCACATGACACCGCGGACATCGCTTTGCCAACAAGTTCCATGCCGGATATGGTGAGGTCACCGTACCACTTGGGCTGCAGCGTGTTTCGATAGCGACTCAAAGGCTGTATTTGCGGGCTGGAAGGGAAAATCTGAGCAGCTTCTTGCGCACTGCTGTGCAGCTTTCTGCCATCTGGCTCCAGGCCGCGAAAACACGGGTTTACAAGTAATATCAGGGTTCCAGAGGCGGCAATGATTTGCACAGCTGAGCATGAGCATGGTCTTGCCGGATACCGGCAGGATGAAGAGCGACTACTTGAGCAGCAAATAGCAAACCCTGCTGTACCCGCAAGCATGCTGCCCATTGTCGTGGACCTTGGTTTCGGCCTTGCACAGGTAGCCCATGCGGTAGAAGTACCCCGAGTAGCCTTCTGCGGCTATGCATGGGTGACACAGGGAAGGCACGAGCCATCGCTACCATGCTCTCTTCGTTTCTCTTGGGCTTGTCGGGGCGCTGTTGCCCGGCAGTGCTTCAACCGGACCTCAGAGGCCTTCCATCCCGATCCGGGAAGGCCGCGAATCCAGTCATGGTGCTCGTGGGCCGCTCGTTATCGTGATGCGATGAGGTGATGGTCCGAGCGACAGCTCGTGGTTAGTACCACGAGCTTATTCGGGCATGCGTTGCAGGTGTTGCTGCAGGCGGGTGAGGAAGCCGACTGCGTAGGCGGGCTGTGCCTCCTTGGGCTAGATCGGTGGCAGGCCGGGTTGGTCGGCGAAGGGAGGAACGTCGCCGGTGAAGGCGTTGGCGGGCAGGTCTGATGCAGGGTCGAGGGTGTTGTTGTCTGAAGTCATGAATGGAGCTCCGATGTAGGAAGGGAGCTGCCGCTTCGCTGTCAAACGAAGGAAGGCAGACCACGGGGGATTGACAGACCGGACATCGGGCCGGCAGACCGCAAGCGGTCTCCCCGCGCGATCTGCCATGACGTCTTCAACCAAAAAACGTGGTCGAAACAGGTCCTGCAAAAAGCATTCGCCGCTTTTCGCATGCACCTGTTGGCGCAATCGCGCCGATGTTCCAGGCTGTCAAACCCGATCACGGATTTGGCCGTGACGGGTGCAGCAGAGGGGCGGCGTCGGAGGCGGACAAGGGGCAGGGTGCGCGCGCGGTAGCTATCGGCCGGGTCTGACAGGAGTTGAGGGCATGGCGCCGTCAGCGTAGCGCGCTCTTGCCCTGCTGGCTGTTGCCGCCGTCATCGATCCACAGGTAGCGCACTTCCCCGCCGCCCGCCGGCAATGCCTGGGTGGGCGTCAGCGTGCGCTTGCTGAACGGCGGCAGCAGCTCGGCTGGCAGGGGCGTGCCGGCGTTGCCCTGGCGCACGTCGGCGCCGGCCAGGGTGACGAAGTAGGGCGTCGGGTTGTCCACCTGCACGGCATCGCCCAGGCGGCGGAAGGTGAGCTGGCCGGGCGCCTCTTCGGCGTCGTTGGCCAGTGCGCGCGGACGGTAGATGACCTTCATCTGCGTGCGCAGGGTCACGGTCAGCCGGGACTGGCCCTCGGCGAGCGGTTCGTTGGACTGCGGCGGGATTTCGTAGAGGTTCAGCCAGTACAGCGACTCGCGGTCCTGCGGCAGCGCCTCCCCGGTATGGAGCAGGCGCAGGCTGCGCTGCTGCTCGGGGTTCAGGCGGAACACCGGCGGCAACGGCATGATCGGCGCCTGGGCGGTCTCCGGTGCCGATTCGAGGTCGCCGTCGTCGATCCAGGTCTGCACGATCACTGGGTAGGCGTTCTGGTTGACCAGCAGCAGCGAGGCCTCACGCTGGCCTTCGTGGAAGATCACCCGGGTGCGTTCGGCGGTCACGCCGGCCTGGGCATCCACGCCGGCCAGCAGGCACAGGCACAGGCACAGCAGCAAGCCGCGCAGGCGCTCACTGGACACGGATCACCACCTGCGCGGTCGCCTCCACCCGGCCGGGGGTGACGGTGGGCATGCTGCCGATGCCGAGCTTTTCCAGGCGGGCGCGGAAGGTCTCGCTGTACTGGGTGATGCCGCCGTTGTCGCCGGTCTGGTTGGAGGCTGCGCCGATCACCGGGTACCAGCCGCGCGCCTCGGCGTTGCTGCCGTTGGCCGAATCGTCGTTGGCCAGCAGGTTCATTACGCTGCCGTTGCGCAGCAGGCGGATGCCCACACCCTGGGCCATGCCGGGCTGGCCGTAGCGGTCGGAAACCAGGTAGGACAACCCGCCGTTGGCGTTGACCAGCCCCAGGCCCGAGGATGCCGCCAAGGCCCCGGCGGAGACCTTGATGCCCAGCGCGGTGCCGCTGGTGCCGGTTTGGCTGGTGCTGGGGGTGGTGCTGCTGAGCACGCCGCTCTGGCACTTGAAGTCCACCTGGAACGGCATCTCGCGCGAGTTGCCGGCATTGATCTCGCCGATGGAGATCGATGGGAACACCACGTGCGGGGTGACGTTGGTGACGGCGCAGGTCGGGTAGCGCTTGAGCGTGACGTCGTTGTACAGGCTGATGGCGCCCGGCCAGTTGGTGTACCAGCCGGACCAGTTGCCGTAGTGGGTCTGGCCAACGTTGGGATAGGACAGCCCCGGCCCCTTGATGGCGATGTAGCCGGCCGGCTGGGTACGGCCATATATCTGCGATTTCGTATTCGGTGAATAGCCCTGGGTGGACTCCAGCGGCGCACTGAAGAGTTCGGCGCGGACCGCGCTGAGGTTCTTCGCCTTGACCAGTTGGAAGCCGCGCGAGTCGATGTCCAGCCCGCTCAGCTGGCGTTCGCGCCAGACGTCGGTGAAGTACTGGCCGGTCTCCACGTGGGTCAGGCGCAGCAGCACGTTCGGCCAGGCCGTGCGGTAGGCGGCGGTCAGGCCGATGCTGTTGCCGACGCTGTCGCCGCCCTGGTACCAGCCGCTGTAGAGGTCGTCGCCGTTGGTGGAGAACATCTCGTACACCGCGTCGTCGGCGGCGCAGCGGAAGAACACTCGCTCCGGATCGTAGCCGGCGCTGGCGCCGTACTGGGTAAGCGGTACCACCGAGGCGGCGAGCAGGGTCGGGTAGGGCTGGAAACTGGGGTCGCTGACGTTGACCACGCTGGGCAGCCCCAGCTTGCCGTTGCAGGTATCGCAGGCACCGGTCCAAGCGTCGGCAGTGCCTTCTCCTGGACGAATCTGGTAGGTGGCGGTGGTCGTCGCGGAGCCGACAGAGGTAACCCTGTAGCAGGTTGCCCAGGCGCTCGGCGCCAGCAGCACGGCTACCAGCGGCAGCAGCCGGAGTGCGGAAGTCATGACGCCTCCTTGGTGGGGGTACAGGTACCTTGCAGGCGGATCAGCACCTGCTTGGGGTCCGTGCCTTTCAGCTCGTAAGGCAGCAGGCAGGCATCTTCGGCGCGTTCGCCCCATTGCACGCGCAGTTGGCCTTTCTCGCCCTCGGCGCGGGCGTAGACCTGCCCGCCCTGGCCGACCATGCCGATGTTCACGCCGTGGCTGTCGAGCACGTCGGCGCCCAGCGGCAGGGGCGAGTCATCCGGTAGCCGCGCCTGGATCAGCAACGGGTGGCCGGTCAGGGTCTTGAACTCGACGCGGACGGTGGCGCCGGCATAGGGTGCGATCTTGCGTTCGGTCTCGACCAGTTCGGCGTTTTCGCCGATTCCCTGCGGGTCGAGGCTGATGGGGTTGTAGCGGTATGGCGAGAGCGACGGCACCACGGCATAGCCGTTGCCGTCCACCCGTGCACCCTGGCCGCCGCGTACGCCGGCACCGCTGGCGCCCTTGGCCTCGACCAGGGCGAAGGTGTCGCCGACATAGGGGCCCAGGGTCAGGCCACCGCTGTGCAGGACGGCGGCGCCGCGCAGGCCGCCGTTGATCTGGCGGTAGCTGGAGCTTTCGGCGTAGCCGGCGTTGAGGGTGGCCACCGCGGTCTGTTTCTGCAGGTTGCCGTTCCAGTCGGTGCCCTGGCTTTCGCTGTCGCGTCCGGCGGAGAGCGCGTAGCTCAGTGTGCGGTCTGCGCCGAGGGTGCCATTGATACCGGTCTGGTAGCTGCTGCCACGGCTGTCGCCGGAACGCCGCGAAGCCATCGCGCTGAGGTTCGGCGCATTGCTGGTGGAGCCCAGCGGCATGGAAATGCTCAGGGTCAGGGTGTTGCTGCGGGTGTTGCCGTGCTGCACGTTGTAGTCGGGCGGCAGCGCCGGGTCGTAGTCGGTATCGATGTTGCGGTACCAGGTGGTCTGCTGGCGCGAGTAGGCCAGGTTGTAGCTGAGCTGGCGCCAGGTGTTGGAGTAGCCGAACTGCAGTTGGGTGTCGCGGCTCTTGCCGTCGTAGTAGTCGCTGGTGGAGCCGGACAGGTATAGGTTGCCGTAGTGGCCCAGCCCCTGGTTGACCAGCAGGGTGAACTGGTTGCGTTGCTTGTAGCTGCTCGAATCCCAGTTGTCGCCGTGGTCCGCCGCGTCGCGCGAGGCGAGCGCATCGCCCAGGTCGCGGTAGCCTTCGGTGGAGTAGCGGTAGCCGGCCAGGGTCAGCGTGGTGTCGGTGGGCTGGAAGGTACGGCTGTAGTTGAGCCCGACGCGCCAGCCTTCCTTGCGCTGGCCATTCTCCACGGTGGCGCTGGAGAACGTGGTATTCAGTCCGAAGGCGCCGTAGGGCGTGGCCAGCACGCCGCCGCCGAGCAGGGCGAGGTAGTCTTCCGCCACGCGCGTGCCGAGGTTGGCGGTGAGGGCGTTGGTCAGGCCGCGCTGGTAGGTGACGTCGCCGAACAGGTCGTTGCCGTCGCCGTACTGGCGCGCCTGGCCCACGGTGGCGCTGTAGCGCGATTGTCCCGGACGCATGGACTCGGGGACCGCGGAGAAGGGCACGGTGAAGCTCGAGACGCTGCCGTCGGCCTCGATCACCTGTACGTCGAGGTCGCCGTCGTAGGCGGTACCGTAGAGATCGTCGATCACGAAGGGGCCGGGAGCGACGTTGGTCTCGTGGATCTTGTTGCCGTTCTGGCTGATCACCACCCGCGCATTGGTATTGGCCGTGCCGCGTACCTGCGGTGCGTACTGGCGCTGCGAGTCGGGCAGCATGCGGTCGTCGGTGGCCAGGCGCGCGCCGCGATAGCCCATGCTGCCGAACAGGTTGCCTTCGGTGTAGCTGTCGCCCAGGGTCAGTTCGCTGCGTAGGCCGGGAACGGCGCGCTGGGCATAGGTGCGGATGCTGTTCCAGTCGCTGCGGGTCTGGCCGTCATAGCTGGAATAGGTGTAGTTGGACTGGTGGCGCAGGCGCCACAGGCCGAGGTTGATGCCGCCATTGAGACCCAGGTAGCCATAGTCCGAGTCGCCGCCGCCGGCGCTGTCGAAGGTGGAGCGGTACAGGTTGGCGTCGTAGTTGACGAAGGCCATCGTGCTGCCGGCGTCCCACTCGTTCGGGCTGACATAGCCGCGCGGCTTGATGTCCAGCAGGGCCTGCGGAACGGAAAGGTCCAGGCGCAGGCGGGCGGTGTCGAGGTTGAAAGTGGAGCCGGGCAGGCGCTCGCTCAGGCTGTGGCAGCCACCCTGGTCGTCGCGGCCGGCCTTGGGATCCGGGCGTACTCCCAGGCTCTGGCGCAGGAAGCGCTCGCTGAGGCAGGGTTCCACGCTATCGCCGCGTGCGCGGAATTCCACTTCCGCGCGGCTGGCGTACTTGCCGTTGAGGTAAAGGTCGACGTGGTAGTTGCCAGGGTCGACCTGGTTGGCGCGGTTGAAACGCTCCAGGCTGCCGCCGGCCAGCCTCGAACCCATCAGCAGGCTGTCGTCGAAACGATAATCCGCGTCCCCGTTGGCCACCCCCGCCACCGCCAGGGCCAGGCTGCCGAGGGCGATAGGGACGATGGGGCCGCGGAAGAGTTCAGCGCGGCAGGTCATGGCGAACGTCCACTCGCGCGCCATAGTCGTTGATCAACAGGGCGTGCAGGCGGGGAGTGCCGGCCGGCAGTGCGGCGGGTTTGTCCGCGGTCCATTCCGCGGTGCTGCGGGGAGGCAGCATGCTGGTCCGCAGTGTCCATTGGCGCTCGCCGACGCTGAGCGTTGCGCTGCCGAACGAGGCATGGAAACCGGTGGGGTTCTCTACCCGCACGCGCCAGTTGCCAGCGCTCTGCACCAGGCTGAAGTTCAGTTTTTCAGGCAACTGTTCCGGGCTGCCGGGGATGCCGGCCGGACGGTAGAACAGCTTCAGGCGGTTGCGCAGCATCACCAGCATCTGGTTGCGGTCGGCCTTCGCCACGTTGCGGGGTGGGATCTGCAGCACGTTGAGGTAGAACAGCGACTCGCGGTCCTGCGGCAGGCCCGAGCCGGTGAAGAGAATGCGCAGGGTCTGGCCGCTGTCGGGGGCCATGCGCGAGACAGCCGGATTGACCAGGAACGGCGCCTTGGCGGTGTCCGGGGTGGAGGCCGGATCGTCGACGTCGATCCACGCCTGCACCACGTTGGGGAAGGCGTCCTGGTTGGTCATCTGCACGGTTTTCTCCCGTGCGTCGCCGGGATAGATCACCCGGGTGCCGGTGATCACCACGCTGGCCTGGACCATCGAGGCGGCGGCCGACGCCAACAGCATGGCGAGCGCGAGCGTCGCCGCACGGAGGGGCCGCAGTGGGAGGGCATTCATCATGTTCACCTTAAGCCGGGCCGTTCAGGGCGTGGCCGCCCTGAACGGATCGACGCAATGAGGTGCGGCACCTGGGCGGTGCCGCTGGGTCACTCGTAGCGCAGGGTGTAGGTCACCGAGCCAAGCACCGGGCCAGGGGTGACGGTGGCGGCTTCGGCCACGTACTGCACGGCATAGTCGTAGGTGGTGCTGGTCTCGCCGTCGGCGAGGACGATGTCGCCCGCCTCGACCGCCGCGCCACCCGCCAGGTTGATGGCGCTACCGCCCGGGGCCTCGAGCAGTTGCAGGGCTACGCCGGTGGCGCCACCGGCGGCGGTGTTGGTCAGGTTGCCGGCGGCGCTGGCGTTGGTCGCCTGGAACAGGGTGGTGAAGTGCTCGGAAGCGCCGGACGGGGCGACACAGCCGGTCAGTTGCATGGTGAAGGTGGTTTCACCGGTGACCGAGCCCAGACCGCTGAAGGCACTGGTCGGTACGCTTTCGAGGATAACGGTCGGGTCGGTGTTGCCGTCCACGACTGCCGAACAGGTCTGGTCGGTTACCTCGCCGCTGAAGTTGATGGTGTTGCTGGCAGATGCAATTCCCGGCGCAACGATGATTGCTGCGACAGCCAGGGCAGTTGCGTGAAGTTTCATTCTCTTTGCTCCATGGTCAGGGGGCGTTTCCCCAGGAGAATGCTGCGGCCACTGCGGCCCAGAGTATCTGAGAGGATTCTGAAAAGGACTGCGATGGGGGTAGCGGAGCGTCCAGGGGCGGTTGCCGACCAGTGGTGAAAAGAACGTGGCAGAGCGTCGCGTGGGCTACTCCGGTGGCGCCGTCGAAAAAATTCGCCAGGGTCTGTCGATTTCCGTTGCCGCGCTTCGACTATGGGTTGAACGAGGTCGCCAAGCCGGGAGCCGAGCATGAAATACCTCTGCTTGATCTACGTCGACGACACGCGCGTCGCCAGCCTGCCGGCCGCAGTGTTCCGCCAGGTGATCGACGAGTGCCGCTGCAATGAGGAACGGTTGCGCGAAAACGGCCAGTTGCTGGCGGCGCAGGCACTGGAGCCGGCGGAGACCGCCACCACGTTGCGCCATGCCGAGGGCGTGCCGACGATCACCGACGGGCCGTTCGCCGAGACCAGGGAGCACCTGGGCGGCTTCGTGCTGCTGGAGGCGCGTGATCTCAACGAGGCATTGCAGATCGCCGGCCGCCTGCCGTCGGGCCGGCTGGGCTGCGTCGAGGTTCGACCGGTCCGCGACTGGGATCGCTACTTCGCTGGGCAATGAGCCCATCGACACCATCAGGAGGATGTCATGTTCAAGTGGATTGCAGTGGTCGTGGTACTGGCGGTGCTCGTGGTGCTGGTCCTGGCGGCGAGCCGGCCGGACAGCTTCCGCGTGGAGCGCACGGTGCGTATCCAGGCGCCACCGGAGAAGGTCTACGCCTACATCGAGGACTTCCACCTGTGGCCGCAATGGTCGCCCTTCGAGAAACTCGACCCGGACATGCAGCGCAGCTTCTCGGGTGCGGCCAAGGGGCAGGGCGCGGTGTACGCCTGGGCCGGCAACGGCAAGGCCGGGGCAGGGCGCATGGAAATCATCGAGAGCACACGGGCTTCGCGGGTGACCATCGCGCTGGACTTCCTCAAGCCGTTCAAGGCCAGCAACACCGCCGAGTTCACCCTGCTGCCGCGCGACGGCGCCACCGAGGTGACCTGGGCGATGTTCGGCCCCACGCCCTTCGTGGCGAAGATCATCCACCTGTTCTTCAGCATGGACGGCATGGTCGGCCAGGACTTCGAGACAGGCCTTGCCACCCTCAAACGGCTCAGCGAGCAGGGCTGAGCCCGCCAGGGCGCCGCCCAAGGAGGTCCGCCATGTGCCCCGTGTGCCTTTCCACCCTGACGCTGGCAGTGCCCGGCGTCCTCTCCGCCGGCGGCGCCAGCGCGTTCGCCATCATCCGCCTGCGTGGCAAACGCCGCGTACGTCCCAACCCGCAACCGGGTCATCCCCAGGAGCGTGCATCATGAATCTCGCCAACCAAGCCTTCCCCCGCGTGGTGTCACGTGATGAGTGGCTGCAGGCGCGCAAGCGCCTGCTGGAGCAGGAGAAGGCCGCCACCCATGCCCGCGATGCGCTGAGCGCCGTGCGGCGGGCGCTGCCGGTGGTGCGGATCGACAAGGACTACCGTTTCGAAGGCCCGCGCGGCCCGCTGCGGCTGGTGGACCTGTTCGAGGGGCGCCCGCAACTGATCGTCTACCACTTCATGTTCCATCGCGACAAAGCCCTGGGCTGCGAAGGCTGCTCCTTCCTTATCGACAACCTGGGCCGGCTGGAGCACCTGCATGCGCGCGGCACCACCCTGGCGATGGTTTCCCGCGCGCCGCTGGAGGAGATCGCACCGTTCCGGGAGCGCATGGGCTGGCACCTGCCCTGGTATTCCTCGTTCGGCAGCGACTTCAACTACGACTTCCACGTCAGCATCGACGAGGCGGTCGCGCCGGTGCAGTACAACTACCGCGACAAGGCGGAGCTCGAACGTCTCGGCCAGGGCTACCACGTGCAGGGCGAACAGCCGGGCATGAGCGTCTTCCTGCGCGATGGCGACCAGGTGTTCCACAGTTATTCGACCTATGGACGCGGACTGGAAGCGCCGCTGTTCACCTACCACCTGCTCGACCTCACGCCGCTGGGGCGCGGCGAAGGCTGGGGCGGCATGCCCGACTACCAAGGCAAGGGCATGAACTGGACGCGCTTCCACGACGAGTACGACGAGCCCGCCAAACCGCACGGCTGCTGTGCATCCTGAACCGACGAAGAGAGGAGGACACTCCCATGACCACCGACGATAACGCCCACGCCGAACTGCACGCGCTGCTGGAAAACTGGGTGAGCGCCGTGCGTGCCCTTGACGTGCCGGGCATCACCGCTCACTACAGCCGCGATATCCTCGCCTTCGATGCGGTGAAACAGTTGCAGTTCAAGGGCGTGGACGCCTACGCCAGGCACTGGAGCGAGTGCCTGCAGATGTGCACCCAGCACACCTTCGACATGCATCAGCTGAGCTTCGAGTCCTCCGGCGACATCGCCTTCGGCCATTACCTGGCCTACTGCGGCGGGACCGACCAGGATGGTGTCCAGAACGCCTCCTGGGTACGTGTCACGGTCGGCCTGCGCCGCGAACAGGGGCAGTGGAAGATCGCGCATGAGCACTACTCGATTCCGTTCGACCCGCTGACCGGACAATTGCTGTTCGATGCCAGGCCGTAAGCCGCCCGCGCATGGGGACCGCCCCGCCTGTAGGGGCGAGCTTGCTCGCGAACCGCCCAATACCGATACGGCCTGGGAACACTGTTCGCGAGCAAGCGCGCTCCTACGAAAGACGCGAGCCAGGGCGTTACCGCCATCAAGCGAAATACCCCGCAACGATCTCCCCCGCACACCCGTCCGGCCGCTTCCCACGTCGCCGAAAACCCGTGCAGGATAGGCAGACCCCTCTCCGCCAAGGACGCCGGCAACCATGCACGACTACGCCCCCCAGGCCCTGCGCGATGTGGTGGACGATGTCTACCGCCGCGAATCGCGCCGCGTGCTGGCCACCCTGATCCGCCTGCTGGGTGATTTCGACCTGGCCGAGGAGGCGTTGCACGAAGCCTTCGTCGCCGCCGTGGAGCAGTGGCGGCGCGACGGCGTGCCGGCCAATCCGCGCGCCTGGCTGGTGTCCGCCGGACGCTTCAAGGCCATCGACGGCCTGCGCCGTCGTTCGCGCTTCGACGCCTCGCTGCTGCAGATCGCCGAACAACTGGAGATCGACACCCAGGCGGTGGAGGAACAGGCCGACGAGAGCGTCGAGGACGACCGCCTGCGCCTGATCTTCACCTGCTGTCACCCGGCGTTGCCGGTGGATGCCCAGGTGCCGCTGACCCTGCGCGAAGTCTGCGACCTGAAGACCGAGGAAATCGCCCGCGCCTACCTGGTTTCGCCCTCCACCATCGCCCAGCGCATCGTCCGCGCCAAGGCGAAGATCCGCGATGCGCAGATTCCCTACCAGGTGCCGGAGGCCGCCGAGTTGCCCGAACGTCTGGCCAGCGTGCTGCGGGTGATCTACCTGGTGTTCAACGAAGGCTATTCGGCGTCGGCGGGCGATTCGCTGACCCGCACCGACCTGTCCGCCGAAGCCATACGGCTGGGCCGCCAGTTGCTCGAGCTGCTGCCCGATGCGGAAGTGATGGGGTTGCTGGCGCTGATGCTGCTGCACGAGTCGCGGCGCGAGGCGCGTACCGGCCGGGACGGGCGGATGGTGCTGCTCGAACAGCAGGATCGCCGGCACTGGAGCCGCGAGCGGATCGACGAGGGCCGGCAGTTGATCGTCGCCGCGCTGGCGACCCGCCAGGTCGGCCCCTACACCCTGCAGGCGGCGATTTCCGCCGTGCATGCGGTGGCGCCCGACTTCGCCAGCACCGACTGGGTGGAGATCGTCGACCTCTACGACGCGCTGCTGGGCATCCAGCCCTCGCCGGTGATCGAGCTCAATCGCGCGGTAGCGCTGGCCATGCGCGACGGCCCGCAGGCCGGGCTTGCGCAGGTGGACGCCATCCTCGCCCGTGGCGAGCTGCAGGATTACCACCTGGCCCACGCGGCCCGCGCCGACCTGTGCCGGCGCCTGGATCGTCGCGACGAGGCCCGCGAGTCCTACCTTCGGGCCCTGGAACTGGTACGGCAGGAGCCGGAGCGGCGTTTCCTGGAGCAGCGCCTGCGCGAACTGGCCGAATGACCGCCGCGTGCGCCGGCAGGCTCGAGCCATTGCGAGCGCCATCGGTGGCATGATCGCCGGTCCCGCGCGCTCGCCCCCGCTGCCAGCGCCGGAGGGCCGCCACCGCCTTCATGCTTCGGAACAGACTGGCAGGGCCGATCCGAACCCACTGATCAACGGCGTTTTTTGTGCGCGCGACGGCGTCGTGCGGGCTGCGCCTCGGCTACGCTGGAACATGGGGATCGCCCGCGGCAACCGGGCCATCGACGACAGCGTGCGGACCTTGGAAAGCCAGCGAAAGACTGGATATTCCACGGCGGTAGTCGGAGATCGGCTGACAGGGGCGGAGCGGACATTCACACCTATGCCGATCCGCTTCGACGATCCAGGGGGTCGAGCCGATCCGGCCTGTTTCTGGGGCTCGGGTCGGGTGCGAACAACCCGCGGCAGCGCGCGGCGCAACGGCGCAATGAGATTTGAATCGATGGCCATTTCGAGGAAAGACCATGCTTGATTACTTTGCCCTGGGGGTGCTGTGCTTCGTCGGGGTAGTGCTGTTCTACGGCATCATCGTGCTGCACGACATACCCTATGAGATCGCGGTGCACCGCAAGCACCCGCACCAGGACGCGATCCACGCCGCTGGCTGGGTCAGCCTGTTCACCCTGCATGCCCTGTGGCCGTTCCTGTGGATCTGGGCGATGCTCTATCGCGAGGACCGTGGCTGGGGCTTCCGTGACGGCGGCTCGCCCAAGGAACACGTACAGCACCTGGAAGCCCAGGTCAGCGAACTGCAGGCGCGCCTGGAACGGCTGGAGGCCAGGGTGCCACCGGAGCCGCAGGGCTCCATCCAGGAAGGAGGGCGCTGAAGATGGATCTCCTGCTCGTCCTGACCTATACCGCGTTCTGCATCGCCATCTTCAAGATCTTCAAGATCCCGCTGAACAAGTGGAGCGTTCCCACCGCCGTGCTGGGGGGCGTGGTGCTGATCGGTACGCTGATCTTCACCATGAACTACAACCACCCCTACAGCGAGGCGGCGCGCACCTACTTCATCTCCACGCCGATCGTCCCCGTGGTGTCGGGCGACGTGGTCGAGGTGCCGGTCAAGGGGAATGAAATGCTGAACAAGGGGGATGTGCTGTTCCGCATCGATCCCTTGCCGTTCCAGGACAAGGTGCATTCCCTGCAGGCGCAACTGGTTTCGGCGCGCGCCGACCTGAGCCGGGCCAGCGAACTGTTCCGGCGCAACGTCGGCAACCGCCGCGACGTCGATGTGCTGAACGCGCGCGTCAACGATCTCTCCGCGCAACTGTCGACCGCCCAGTACAACCTCGACCACACCACGGTGCGCGCGCCGTCGCGCGGCTATGTCACCCATGTGTCGTTGCGCCCGGGGATGCGCGTGAGCAAGCTGCCGCTGCGCCCGCCGATGGTGTTCATTCCGGATGAAGGCCAGTACTTCGTGGCCTGGATGCGCCAGAACAGCCAACTGCGCCTGAGCCCCGGCGACCAGGCCGAGGTGGCGTTCGACGGCATTCCGGGGGAGGTGTTCCAGGGCAAGGTCAAGCAGGTCATCGCGGTGATCGGCGAAGGCCAGGTGCAGCCCTCGGGCACGCTGATCAGCTACACGACGTCGCCGCCGCCGGGACGGGTGCCGGTGTTCATCGAGATCACCGATCCGGCCTACGATCAGTACAAGAACCTGATGCCGGGTGGTTCCTACGGGCAGGCGGCGATCTATACCGAACACTTCCACCACGTGGCGATCATCCGCAAGGTCCTCCTGCGCATGGCTGCCTGGATGAACTACATCTTCCCGTTCCACTGATGGCCTGAGCCGATGACCGCCATGCGCCTGTCGCATTGGCGGTTTATCCTCGGACGGTCCTGGCCGTCCGAGGAGGGCGGTGTCTGTTCCCGGAAGGTTGTCGCCACGCATGTTCCCGCCACGCCGGACCGAAGCGTCCGTTTCCGTTCTCAGGGTCTTCCTGATCTTCCTGCGCCTGGGGCTGACCTCCTTCGGCGGCCCGGTGGCGCACCTGGGCTACTTTCGCGAGGAGTTCGTCCACCGGCGCCGTTGGCTGGATGAAGCCCACTACGCCGAGCTGATCGGCCTCTGCCAGTTCCTG
Organism: Pseudomonas sp. ATCC 13867; assembly: GCF_000349845.1. Lineage (NCBI taxonomy): Bacteria > Pseudomonadati > Pseudomonadota > Gammaproteobacteria > Pseudomonadales > Pseudomonadaceae > Pseudomonas > Pseudomonas sp. ATCC 13867. The sequence continues at coordinate 1,340,169 of NC_020829.1, forward strand.
CCGGGGCCGGCCAGCAGCCAGGTCGGCATGGCCCTGGGGGCCCTGCGCGCCGGCCAGGCCGGTGCCGTGGCGGCCTGGCTGGGCTTCACGCTGCCTTCGGCGCTGCTCATGGCTCTGTTCGCCCTGGGACTGAGCGGCCAGGCCGGCTGGCTGCCCGCCGGCGCCTTGCACGGGCTGATGCTGGTTTCGGTGGCGGTGGTCGTGCAGGCGGTCTGGGGGATGGCCCGCTCGCTGTGCCCGGACTGGCCGCGACGGGCGCTGATGCTGGCGGCGGCGCTGCTGGCGTTGCTCTGGCCGGGCGCCGTGGGGCAGGTGCTGCTGATCGTCGCGGCCGGCGTGATCGGCGTACTGGCGCTGCGTCCGCCACCGGTGCCGGAGAGCCCGTCCTGGGCCGGACTGCCCTCGCGCCGTATCGGCGCAGTCTATCTGCTGCTGTTCTTCGTCCTGTTGGCGCTGCTGCCGGTGCTGGCCGGTCTGGCGTCCAGCAGCGCGCTGGCGCGCTTCGAGGCCTTCTACCGGGTAGGGGCGCTGGTGTTCGGCGGCGGCCACGTGGTGCTGCCGTTGTTGCAGGCCGCCGTGGTCGAGCCGGGCTGGGTCGACGGGCAGGCTTTTCTCGCCGGTTATGGCGCCGCCCAGGCGATGCCGGGGCCGCTGTTCAGCTTCGCCGCCTTCCTCGGGGCGGCGATGCAGTCCCCTCCCGGCGGCGCGTGGGGCGCGCTGCTCTGCCTGCTGGCGATCTTCCTGCCGTCCTTCCTGCTGGTGCTCGGCGTACTGCCGTTCTGGGACAGCGTGCGGCGCCGGCGCTGGCTGCGCGCGGCGCTGGCGGGGGTGAATGCGGGCGTGGTCGGCCTGCTGCTGGCGGCGCTCTACCAGCCGATCGGCCGCGACGCCATCGCCGGGCCACTGGACATTGGCCTGGTCGCGCTGGCCTACCTGGCGTTGGCCAGCGGCAAGCTGCCAGTGTGGGCGCTGGTCCTGCTGGCGGCGCTGCTCGGAGTCCTGGTCGGCGCCTTGTAAGGACTGGCCCGCCGCGAAAACCGGCGGTCTTCGCGGCGTGGCGAGGGGTTACAGGCTGCTCACCAGGTGTCCGCCATCCACCGCGAGCACGGCGCCGGTCATGAAGGCGCCGGCGTCGCTGGCCAGCAGCAGGAAGGGGCCTTCCAGCTCGCGGAGCTGGCCCAGGCGGCGCATGGGCACGGTATCGCGGATATAGGCCTGGCCCTTGTCGCTGTCGAAATAGGCGTCGTTCATTTCCGTCTTGAAGTAGCCCGGCGCGATGGCGTTGACCCGCACCTGGTAGCGTGCCAGCTCCAGGGCCAGGGACTTGCTCAACTGCACTACGCCGGCCTTGGCCGCGCAGTAATGGCTGTAGCCGCCGCCCACGCGCAGGCCGAGGATCGAGGCGATGTTGACGATGCTGCCGCCGCGCTGGGCCTTGGCCAGGCGCTGCGCCGCGCACTGGGCGACGCGCCAGACGCCGTCGAGGTTGGTGGAAAGCATGCTGCGCCAGTCGTCCTCGTTGATCTCCAGCGCGCGCTGGCCATTGCCGATGCCGGCGTTGTTGAGCACCACGTCGACCACGCCGAACTGCGCTTCGGCGCTGTCGAAGGCTGCCTCCACGCTGGCGCGGTCGGTCACGTCCAGCGCCACCGCGAGGGCTTCGCCGCCGTCGTGGCGGATGGCGTCGGCCAGCTGCGCCAGGCGCTCGGTACGCCGTGCGGCCAGTACCACCCTGGCTCCGGCCTGGGCGGCGACCCGCGCCAGATGGGCACCGATACCGCTGGAGGCGCCGGTGATCAGTACGGTCTTGCCGGCCAGGGAGAAGAGGTCGTTGCTCATGGCTATACCTTTGTCGTCAGAGCGAAATCGCTGATCGCCAAGGTTAGCCCGAAGCGCCCTCAAGGGCATGCAGGGTGCGCCATTCGCACCGCGAATGACGAAGCCCCAGGGCTCTTCGTAGGAGCGAGCTTGCTCGCGAACGGCCCAACGCAGGAGCACTACTGAAATCCGTTCGCGAGCAAGCTCGTTCCTACAGGGAGCAGAAAGGAAAAAGCCCGGCGCAAGGGCCGGGCTTTTTCAGGGCGCGGGAAGCGAATCAGGCCGCGAGTGCGCGGGCCTGCTTCTTCTTCACCTGCGCGCGGCAGGCATCGCCGAACGCCTTGAAGATCTTCACCGAGTCGGGGTTCTGCGCGGCCTTCCATTCCGGGTGCCACTGCACCGCGAAGAGGAAGGGCGACAGGGTTGGGGCGTGGATCGCCTCGACCAGGCCGTCTTCGGCATGGGCGATGGGTTCGATGCCCTTGCCGAGGTTCTTCAGGCCCTGGCCGTGCAGCGAATTCACGCGGATCTCGTCGCCCAGCAACTGCTGCAGCCAACTGCCCGGGATCGGACGAACGCCGTGAACCTGGCTGTACTGCACGTCGACCGGGTCTTCGGGATTCTCGCGATGGTCGTTGAAGCCGGGCTCGGCGTAGACCTTCTGGTAGATGTCGCCGCCGAGGGCAACGTTGATTTCCTGCATGCCACGGCAGATGCCGAAGATCGGCAGGCCACGGGCGATGGCGGCCTTGATCAGCGGCATGTCGAAGTTGTCGCGGTCCTTGTCCTGGCCCTTGCCGGGAGTCTCGTTCTCCTGGCCATAGAGCGCCGGATCGATGTTGCTGCCGGCGCCGGTGAGGTACACGCCGTCGGCCATGTCCAGGTATTGCTCGAGGTCTTCGATACCGCAGCAGGTCGGTACCAGCACCGGCACGCACTCGGCCTGTTCGACCAGGGGCACGATGTATTTGTGGGTCATTACCTGATAGTCGTGGCCTTTGCGCTCTTGGCTGCCCATGGACATCAGGACGACGGGTTTGCGGAGGGTCTGTTTCTTGTTGCCAATGTTGCTGTTGGACATATGTCACCTTTGGACGGGCTGCAGCCCATCGTTTTTGTGCAGGCGCGCAGCTGAAGAGCACGCTACCTGAGGTCCCGAGCACTGCCGGGAACGCACAGAAGGCGAAGTTTCCCGGTCGAAACCTGGCTACCAGCCTGCCAGAGCCGTTAAATATGTCAAACGAAATCGCTGATGGGCGTCAAAAATAATGACCGAAGTCTTGTCGAGAAATAAGAGTAAGACTTTGTTTTTTAAGGATTTTTAAAAATAACCAAGCAAAGCAAAAAGTCCATTATTTACAACGTTCGTAAATAATGGTGAAAAATTCTGAACATTTTTTCATGGCAACGGCAGGGCGCGCCGGGCGGCGCGCTCTGCCTCGCGGGTTGCCGCTCAGTCGCACTCGATGCGGTTACGGCCGTTCTGCTTGGCGCGATAGAGCGCGCTGTCGCTGCGCGAAAGGGCGGCCTCGGCGGAGACGTCGTTGGCCTGGAGGGTAGCGACGCCGATGCTGATGCTCAGCGGGATGCGTTCGCAGCCCAGGAGCAGCGGACGGTCGGCCAGTTGCTGCTGCAGGCGCCTGGCGAAGGTCACCGCGCTGCTGACGTCGGCGTCGCCGAGCACGATGGCGAACTCCTCGCCGCCCATGCGTCCGGCGAAATCGATGCGGCGGATCGCCCGCCCGAGAATGCCGGCGAAGTGGCGCAGCGCCTCGTCTCCGATGCCGTGGCCCCAGCGGTCGTTGATGGCCTTGAAGTGGTCCAGGTCGCACATCAGGATCGCGGCGCTGCGCGTCAGCGAACGCTGCACGCGGCCCAGCTCGGCCTCGATCAGTTGCATGAAGTGGCGGCGGTTGGGCAACTGGGTGAGGAAGTCGGTGGTTGCCAGCACCTGTAGCTCGACTTCGATGCGTTTGCGCTCGGTGACGTCGGTGACCAGGCCGTGCCAGATCACGCTGCCGTCGGCCAGGCGCTTGGGCTGGGCGTTGCCCTGGCGCCAGAGGATGCCGCGTCCGGGAAGCTGCACGCGGAACTCATGCCGCCACGGATGCAGCGTCGAGGCGGAGAGGTCCAGCGAGGCGAGGAGCGCGGGCAGGTCGTCCGGGTGGACCCGGTCGTGCAGGACCGCCGCATTACCGCTGATCTGCTCGGCGGTCATGCCGTAGATGTCCATCACACCGGCGCTGACGTAGGGGAAGGTGCTGGTGCCATCGGGCCGGTGCCGGAACTGGAAGACCATGCCGGGGATTTCATCGGTCAGGTCGGTCAGCAGTTCGACGTTCTGCCGCAACTGTTCCGAGACGCTCCGCAACGCGGTGATGTCGGTGGTGGTGCCGATCATGCGCAAGGGGCGGCCGGCATCGTCGCGCTCGATCACCTTGCCGCGGCTGCAGACCCAGATGTAGTGACCATCCTTGTGGCGCAGCCGGTGCTCCACTTCATAGGCCGGGGTGTGGCCGTCGAAGTGTGCGCTGATGGTCGCCTGGACGTAGTCGAGATCGTCGGGGTGAACGCGCGCATAGGCGTCTTCGATGCGCTTGCCGACTTCGTCGTCGGTGTAGCCCAGCAGGGCCTTCCAGCCGGGGGAATAGTGAATCTCGCCGCTGGGGACGTGCCGGTCCCACACGCCGGTACCGCTGCCGGCGATGGCCAGTGCCAGGCGTCGTTCATCGGGGCGCTCCAGCAGTTCCCGGGCGATGCTGGCGGCATCGTCCAGCGCGCCGCGCGCGGCGACATCCAGTGCGCGTGGTTGGTTGTCCAGCACGCACAGCCAGCCGAGGGCGGCGCCGTCGGCGGCATGCAGGACGACGACCGCCAGCGGGTACAGGTCGGCTTCGCGGGTGCGCAGGGGAGCCGAAGCGGCATTCAGGCAAAGCAGGGTGGCGAAGGATTGCGCCGCTTCGCGGGCCAGGCCATCGAAACCCAGCAGGCGGCCGTGGACGTCGGCCAGCAAGGCGGCGGCCGCGCCGAGTGGATAGCGGGCAAGGCGTAGGAGACTGTCGAATCGCCCGTACTCCTGAACATCAGGATCACTGGAAGTTTGCATCGGATGGCTGCTTCTTCACCGGAGAGTGGGGGCGTTTCCCTGTCTGGCGGAGGGGCGGGGGGCCTCGCGTCCGGCAGATGGCCCTATGAGATCACGCGCGGGCACGCGCCACAATCTCCACATGAAGGACGGGCGACGAGTGAACTGATGACCCGCGTCCGCCACGCTGCGTGCGCAGCGCGGGGCACAGGTCGATTAGCCCAGGAGTTGGTCGATCAGGACGGCATTGGTGTAGATCAGGCTGCCATCGCTGGCCCGGTGGCCGACCAGGTGGAAGTGCCCGCGCTGGTCGCCGTGGCTCAGGTAGACGCGGTACTGGCAATCGGAGAGCGGGCCGAAGCCTTCGGGCATCTTCAGGTCGAGGTTGTCCAGGTCGGCGTCCACCATCACGTCATGCGCCCCACTGTTCTGCAGGTATTCCTCGGCGTGTTCCAGGCGCAGGTGGTCGGCATCGCTGACGAAGAAGTGGATGTCTTCCAGCGGGGTGGGTTTCTGGTCGGGGCGGGTCTTGCACCAGCCTTCGAGAGTCATCGCGCTCATGGTAGTGGCCTCCTTCAGCTATGTGGGCATTCGGATTGCCGCGACTGTCTCTGTTTTGACCGCCGATGTTCCCGTGTGATTCCGCCAGGAGTGCGCCAGCGATGGGCGGGCATAAAAAAAACCGCTCCAGGGAGCGGTTCGGAAGGACGTTGAAGGAGCAATCACAATATCAACGTCAGGAGTCATCTTTCGATAATCGGCAAGAGACGATATCGAAAGCGGGAAAGATGGTGGGGACTCTAGAAAGTTTGCCGGAGTGGATAAACCCCGATCCGGGGAAGAGACTTTATATCGCAGTGCAATAATGGACGATGAAATAGCAAGGGCAACTCTCGAATGAATCCGAAAGTTGCCCTTTGATTATTCGCGCCGAATTACAGGATCGACAGCGGATAATCGACGATCAGACGCAGTTCGTTGTTGTCGGACTCGCCCTGATCGGTATTGGAGCGGTGGAAGGCCTGGCGCAGGCGGAAGGACATGTCCTTCACCGGGCCGGACTGCACGACGTACTTGGCTTCGAAGTCGGTTTCGTGGTGCTTGCCGTCTTCACCGTACATGCCGACGTACCGGCCGTTCGGGTCGGCGTGGGTGCCGTCGATGTTGTCGCCGTTGATGTAGCGGGCCATGAAGCTCAGGCCGGGTACGCCGTAGGTGTCCATCGCCAGGTCGTAGCGTGCCTGCCAGGAGCGTTCGCCCGGGCCGTTGAAGTCGGAGAACTGCACGGAGTTGGCGAGGAAGATCGAGTCGCCGCCGGCGCCCGAGCCGTTGTCGCCGAAGCCCACGTAGTCGAACGGGGTGTCGCCGTGGACCTTCTGGAAGGCCAGGGTGACGGTGTGCGCCTGCAGGAAGGCGTACGCGGCTGCCAGCGACCAGGTGGTGTTGCTGATCTCGCCGGCCTTGGCCTGGCCGTAGTCATTGGTGCGGTAGATGTTGAAATCCAGGCCCAGCGACTGGTCGCCGCCCAGCGGCTGCAGGTAGTTCACGTTGGCGTAGTACTGGCGCCAGATGTCCTCGAACTCGGAACCGTACAGCGAGACGTTCAGGTTGTCGGTGATCGCGTACAGGCCGCCGACATAGTCGACGCTGTCGGCTTCGACGTCCGCGTAGGTCGCGTACAGGCCGCCGTCGTGGCTGGTGGTGATCGGGCTGGTACCAGCGGTGAAGTGGCCGGCTTCCAGGTCCAGGCCCTCGATTTCGCTGCTCAGCAGGTTGAAGCCCGACGCGGTTTGTGGAATCAGGCGGCTGCCGCCGGCGGCGAACACCGGTGCGACCGGCTGCATGTCGCCGAATTTCAGCTCGGTCTTGGAAATACGCACCTTCAGCGCGCCACCGGCCTTGCCGTAGTCGTCCTCGGGCTTGCCGTGGTTGTCCACCGGCAGGTTGCCGGTGCCGGTACGGCCGCCGCCGGCGTCGAGCTTGATGCCCAGGTAGCCGAAGGCGTCCACGCCGAAACCGACGGTGCCCTGGGTGTAGCCGGAGGAGAAGTTGGCGAGGAAGCCCTGGGTCCAGTCGCGGTTATCGGCGGTGTGATTCTTGCCGTCGTGGTCGTAGTAGTAGTTGCGCAGCAGCACGTCGAACTTGGCATCGTCGACGAAGCCCTTGGCATCGGCCTGGTCGGTGACGAAGGGTTCGGCGCTGGCGAACTGGCTGGCGGCGGCGGAAACGGCAAGCACGATGGCGCTGCGTTTGAGGTGCTTCATGGATATTGCCCCTAGAGTCTTGGAGAACCGGCCTGTTCAATTGCGTGAGGGCCGGAATTTTTATAGGCAGGCACAATGAATCCGATCATGGAATAACCACGGCGGAAATCGCAGGAAGTTGCGTTGGCATTGTTGCAATCAACTTTCCCCGGCCCGCTCCAGGCAGGGAAAAGCCAGCGTCATAATGCCGAAAGAGTGCCCGGTTTAAATAACGGATTGTGAAAAGGTCTATATCCCAAACTGTAATAATCCTCGCGGGAAGTTCTTGGAAAATATGGTCCGCCTATACGATGGATGTATTGACTGGCGACAAAAATAAAGGGTCTGGGCGAGGTGGAAGGTCGCCGTCCGGCGTGGCGGCGAGGGGAGCAATGAGGCTAAGCTGCGCGTCCCGGGCGGGCCGAACGGGCACCGCTCATACACCCGATAGTAGAGAGCATCTCATGGCGCAGAATGACAGCCCCTTCTTCATTCCCGACGCGGACCCCGAATCCATCTCTTCCGACGTGGCCGGCTTCGGCGGCCTGCTGGTTTCCACGCAGATCCCCACCCGCGAGGACGGCAGCCTGGAGCTGGGCGACATCAAGGCCCAGAGCGAGGCCACCCTGCGCAGCCTGAAGGTCGCGCTGGAAAAGGCCGGCAGCGGCCTGGAGCACGTCCTGCACCTGACCATCTACCTGACCAGCATGGCCGAGCGCGCCGCCTTCAACGAGGTGTACTGCAGCTTCTTCGGCAAGCCTTATCCGGTGCGCGCCGCCGTTGGTGTGTCCGAGCTGGCCTTCGATGGCATGAAGGTGGAAGTCACCGCCATCGCCGCGCGGCGCGCGGGCTGATTACCCCGAACATGGCCCGCGCTGCTCCTGCAAAAGCGCCCGAAGCCGACCCGCTCTTGTAGGAGCTAGCTTGCTCGCGAACGGATTCGCCAGCAGCCCCGAAGCCGGGCGCTGCGCTCCCGTAGGAGCAACTGTCTTCTATCGGGGAAATCCGTACCAGCGCTTCCCCCTCACCCCAACCCTTTCCCTCAGGGAGAGGGGGCAGACCGTGCCGACTGAGACCGAGATTTCCTCCTGCACCGAACGGTCCCCTCTCTCGCTCCTGCACGCATCAGCCCCACGAAGGGCTGACACGGTCCCGCACCCGGCCACGCCACCGAGCCAACCGTTCCCGCCCATGTATTCCTTTGTATCCGCCATCCCCTGAGCGGGCACTGGCATACAAAAGACTCCCGCTCCAGATACGCCGGCGATACATCGCTACGGCGAAATAGCCCTACCCGAACGAGCAACGCGACGGCAGGGCAGAACCTCCAGCGCGCTTCGTTCCAGGGATTCCGCCATCAAGGCATGAACCGGCGCGTGAATGCGCCCAAGCATCTGGAGAAGCACCATGACGCGTATTTCGAAAACCCAACTCGGCTTGCTCGCTGTCGCCCTGACCGGCGGACTGAACATGGCGTCCTCCGCCTTCGCCGTCGAAGCGCTGCCGCAGGGCTACCAGTTGGCCTCCGCCGCCAAGACCGGGGAGGGCAAGTGTGGCGAGGGCAAGTGCGGCGCCACCGAGACCAAGACCAAGGCCACCCAGGGTGAAGGCAAGTGCGGCGAGGGCAAATGCGGTGCCGCCGGTGCCCAGGCCAAGGCCACCGGCGCCGAGGGCAAGTGCGGTGAAGGCAAGTGCGGCGATGCCTCCTTCGCCCGTACCGACACCGACCACGACGGCCGCGTCTCCCGCGCCGAACTGCTGGCCGTGGCGCCCAAGGCCAACGCCGAGTTCGATGCCATCGACGCCAACCACGACGGTTATCTCTCCGAGGGCGAGGTCTACCAGTTCCGCAAGAATCAGTTCGACGCCAACGGCAAACCGTTCCCGTCCGATCTGTACAGCAAGCTGAGCCAGGCCAGGAACTGACACGCGCCGACAGCCTCCCCGCGCCGCTGGCCGGGGAGGGCACTTCGCCAAGGAGACCGCCCATGAGCACTTCCGTATCCCTGCAAGGAGCCGGCCTCGGCCTGCGCCGCGCGCTGCTGCCCGACCTGCTGACGATGGACGCCGGTGCCGTCGACTTCCTCGAATGCGCCCCGGACAACTGGATCGGCGTCGGTGGCTCCTACGGCGAAGGCCTGGTCCGCCTGGCCGAACGCTTCCCGTTGTCCTGCCACGGCCTGTCGCTGTCCCTCGGCGGCCCCGAGCCTCTGGACCACGTCTTCCTGGGGCGCATCCGCGGGTTCCTCGACCAGCACAACGTCCCGCTGTTCAGCGAACACCTGAGCTACTGCTCCGACGAAGGCCACCTCTACGACCTGATTCCCATACCCTTCACCGACGAAGCCGTGCGCCACATTGCCGGCCGCATCCGTGAAGTGCAGGACGTCCTCGGCCGCCGCATCGCCGTGGAAAACATCTCCTACTACGCCGCGCCCTACCAGGCACTGAGCGAAATCGACTTCCTCCGCGCGGTGCTCAGCGAGGCCGACTGCGACCTGCTACTGGACGTCAACAACCTCTACGTCAACGCCCACAACCACGGCTACGATGCCGCCGGGTTCCTCGCCCGCGTACCGGCGGAGCGCGTCGTCTGCCTGCACGTCGCCGGGCACTACGACGAGGCGCCGGACCTGAAGATCGACACCCACGGCGCTGCCGTGAAGGACGACGTGTGGAGCCTGCTGGCCAGCGCCTACCAGCACCTGGGCAGGGTGCCGACCCTGCTGGAGCGCGACTTCAACCTGCCGCCGCTGGCCGAGCTGCTGGGCGAGATCGGGCACATTCGTGGCCTGCAGTCCGCCGCGCAATCGAAGGCGGTGCGCCATGACTGAGAGCCTGCGCGAACAGCAATTGCGCATGACCCGCTTCATCCGGAACCCGCAGGCCCATGAGCCGCCGCCGGGCATCGAAGCGCGGCGCCTGGCGGTCTACCGGCAGCTGTTCTTCGGCAACCTGCAATCGTTGCTGGCCGGCAACTTCCCGGTGCTCCACGCCAGCCTGCCACGCGAGCAGTGGCAGGGGCTGACCGAGGACTTCTACGCCGTTTTCCACTGCCGGACACCGTTGTTCACCGAGGTTGCCGGCGAGTTCGTCGACTACCTGGAAGGGCGCGCCGGCCAGCCCGGCTGGGTGGCCGAACTGGCCCACTACGAATGGATCGAGACCGCGCTGTTGCTCAGCGACAAGGCCGAACCGGACCACGATCCGGACGGCGACCTGCTCGACGGCGTGCCGTTGCTGTCCAGCCTCGCCGCGCCACTGGCCTATGCCTGGCCGGTCAGCCATATCGGTCCCGACGACATTCCGTCGGAAATGCCGGCCGAACCCACGCTGCTGCTGGCTCGCCGGGGCGCCGATCTGCAGGTGCATTTCTCGCGCCTGGCGCCGCTGGCCCATGCCCTGCTGGTATCGCTGCAACAGTGGCAGCTTAGCGGCCGCGAACACCTCAAGGCGCTGGCGGAGATCGCCGGCGTCGAACCGGCCGCCATCGAAGGACAGGGCATCGCCCTGCTGCGCAGCCTGAAAGAACAGGGCGTGGTGCTCGGCACCCGCCCCAACTGCGGCGCTCCACGTCGTTCACCATTGGCTCGCTTCTGAAGGAGAAGCATCATGACCGATACCCTGGCAACCGTGATCTACACCGCCCACACCCACACCACCGGCGGCCGCGACGGACGCGGCCAGACCGTCGATGGTGAACTGGACCTGCCGCTGAGCCCGCCCGGCTCCGGCCGTCCCGGCACCAACCCCGAGCAACTGTTCGCCGTCGGCTGGTCCGCCTGCTTCATCGGCGCCCTGCGCCGCGCGGGGCAGAAGTACAACCTTCGTCTTCCCAATGACGTGGCGGTGGACGCCGAAGTTTCCCTGGGCAACACCGACGACGGTGGTTTCGCTCTGGCCGCCCAACTCACCGTGCACCTGCCCGGCCTGACGGTGGAGGACAAGGCGAAACTGGTGGCCGAGGCGCACCAGATCTGCCCGTACTCCAGGGCGACTCGCGGCAACATCGAGGTCGGGTTCGTCATTCCCTGATCGCGGTTATCCACAGCCTGGCCCGCGCACCGTCATCGGTGCGCGGGCTTTTTGCTTTCTGTTGTTCGTAGGCGCGGGCTTGCTCGCGAACCTGCCCAGCGTTGGCGTCGCCGGGAAATCCGTTCGCGGGCCAGCTCGCCCCTACCGTTTGGGCCCGCCTCCGGCCGTTTGGATCGAGCCCGCCTATGGCTGTGTGCTTCCTTGTGGGCGCGGGCGATGCCCGCGATCGCGGACAAAGTCCGCTCCTACAGGTGGGGCCTGCGTCGGTGTTGGCGCGCGTGAACGTATGAATCGAACGCACCCGCAGGAGGGGGCGCGCAGCGATACCCAGGCTGCCGTGCACATGGCTGGACGCGTGGCACCCCAGTCCTCCACGGCAGCACGACCGTTGCGCGGACAAATGAAAACGCCCTCTCCAATGGAGAGGGCGTTTCTGTCGAGCCGCCGGATGGCGAAAGCGATCAGTCGATCCGCGAACCCCCCAGGAAGCGCCGTGCCAGGCCATCCACGCTCAGCGCCCCAGAGCCCTTCAGCAGCAGCGGCAGCAACGCCACCAGATAGATCAGCGGCAGCTTGTAGTTGCCGAACCCGTGGTCGGTGATCGAGTATCCCTGGGCCAGCTCGGCCAGGCTCGACCATTGCGCCGGCCAGTGCACGGCGGCGATGGCGACGAGGGTCACGACGATCAGTGAGGCCGAGGCGAAGCGGGTCGCCAGGCCCAGCAGTAGCAGGACCGGTGCGATCAGCTCGGCCCACATTGACACCTGCCAGTCGAAGCCGGCGGAGAAGTGGTTGAAGGGGAAGGGGAAGCTGGCGTGGATCTGTTCGAACCAGTTGTCGCCGTGCCATTTCTCCAGGCCCGATTCGAAGAACTCCCAGGCCAGGAACAGCCGCAGGGGAATGTCCCAGCTCCAGGTGGCGAGACGGTCGAGTTGGTCGAAGGCGGTCTTGAGCGGATTCAGGGTGAGCAGGATCATGGTGCACCTCATGGGCAAGGTCGTGGGCAAGGCAGGGGCGGCCGGGCGATGGTTTCGCCCGGTCGCGGGGGAAGTCGGAGTCACGCGTTCGGCAGGGCCGGGCGGACGCTACGGCGCAGGCGTCCGGCCAGCTTGGCGATCAGCTTGAAGGCGAGGGCGCTGAAGATCAGGCCGAAGCCCAGCGGGTACCAGGAGCCCATCGGCAGGCGCTTGTAGAAGGACAGGAGGAACACCCCGGCGATCACCCAGGTGCCGGTGCTGTGCAGGCCCTTCCAGAGGCGGAAGCCGAGCAGCTTTACCGCAGCGGGGAAGGAAGTGATCGTCAGCAGGATGATGAACAGGTAGCCGATGGAGCCGGGGATGTTCGCAGCGGCGCTGCGGCCGTGCCAGAAAGTCTCGGGGAAGAACTTCACGTAGAGGAGGATCAGCACCGCGTGCACGGCGTGGGAGAAGGCGAAGGCCAGGCCGAGGAAGCGTCGTTCGCGCAGCAGGCCACGGGTGAAGGCGCTCGGCACCAGCGCCGCCAGGGACGAGGCGAGGAAGGTGGCGAGGAACAGCGCGAAGGAGGTGCGGGCGGTGACGCGGATCGAACTGCGCAGCGCTTCCACCCATTGCGGCTGCGCCCACAGGGCCAGCGCGGTGACGATCAGCACCAGCAGCGAGAGCAGGGAGAACAGGCGCCAGCCCTGCAGGCTGGCGGTTTCGACGGGACGGTTCATGGCAGGCTCCGAAGTGTGAACGCGGCGTGCGGGATGCCGCCGCGATTCGTGGAGCCATGCTGTCAACGGGCCTTATCTCGGATGTGTCCGGTAAAGCCCGTCATGTATCGCTTTGTACATTCCTTTCATGGGCGTTCCTTTCACGGGCAAGCCTTTCGCGAGCAAGGTGTCAGGCGGTGGGGCGCAGTTCCAGTTGCGCACACAGCCCGCCGGTCGCGCGGTTGGACAGGCTCAGCGTGCCGCCCAGCGCCTGGCTCAGTTGCTGGGCGATCGCCAGCCCCAGGCCGGTGCCGCCGGTGCTGCGGTTGCGCGAGCTCTCCACCCGGTAGAAGGGTTTCACCACGTCTTCCAGCTCTGCCTCGGGGATGCCGGGGCCCTCGTCCAGTACACGAACACACACGACGCCCTGGCTATCGCGTTCGACTTCCACCTGGGCGGAGCCACCGAATTTCAGCGCGTTGTCCACCAGGTTGGTGAGCACCCGGCGCAGTGCGTGCGGGCGGGTTTCCAGCACGGCGTGGCTGTTGCCGCGCAGCTCCACGGCCTGGCCGCTGTCCTGGTAGTCGAGCACCAGGCTGTCGAGGAATGCATCGAGGTTGACCTTCACCGCCGCCTCGCTGGCGCCGTCCATGCTGCGGGCGTAGGCAACGCCTTCGCGGACCAGGTGCTGCATTTCTTCCAGGTCGCTCCACAGGCGCTCGCGCTCGGGCGAGTCGTCCATCTGCTCGACGCGCAGCTTCATCCGCGTGATGGGTGTCTGCAGGTCGTGGGAGATGGCGGCGAGCAGTTGCATGCGCTCCTTCAGGTAGGCGCCGATGCGGCCTTGCAACGCATTGAAGGCGCGGGCCGCGTAGGCGACTTCGCTGGGGCCGCGTTCGTCCAGTTCCGGCGCCGGGGCGTCAGGGTCGAGGTGGTCCACGGCTTGCGCCAGGTGCGTCAGCGGACGGATGGCCAGGCGCACGGCGATCCAGGTGCAGAACAGCAACAGCGCCAGTTGCACGATCAGCACCCAGGGCAACCACTGCGCCACCGGCACGCCCTTGGGCGTCACGTCGATGGTCAGCGGGCTGCCGTCCCTCAGTTTCAAGTGCACCTGGAAGTGCGGGATGGAGCCGGGAATGTTCTCGAAACGCAGCGGGTAGCGCGGCCCGACGACATCGGCAATGGAGGTGGCGGCCATCGGCGCCTGCGCCATGTTCATCGGCTCGCCCGGTTGGCCTTCGCTCAGCAGGTAGCGGTAGTTGGGCCGCTGCACCATCGGCAGCCACGCCTCGCGTTCATCTTTCGGCAGGCGGTCGAGCAGGGCGACGGCGGTGCTGACATCGGTTTCCAGGTTGCCCAGCATCATGTTGCGCGCGCTCTGGTAGCGCTCGTAGAACTGCGAGCAGAACGACAGGCTGTAGGCGAACACCAGTCCGGCGAGGAAGATCAGCGCCAGGCGTGCGGCCAGCGTGCGTGGCCAGTGCAGGACGGATTTCATTCGTTGGGCTCGAGCAGTTCGACCGCGAGGGCGAAGACATAGCCTTCGCTGCGCACCGTCTTGATGTAGGCCGGCTCGCGGGCGTCATCCAGCAGGCGCTGGCGCAGGCGGCTGACCAGCAGGTCGATGGAGCGGTCGAAGATGTCCGCTTCGCGGCCCTGGGTGAGGTTCAGCAGCTGCTCGCGGCTGAGCACCCGCTGCGGGTGATCGACGAACACCCGCAGCAGACGGTATTCGGCGCCGCTCAGGGCGACCAGGGTGCCGTCCTCGTCGAGCAGGTGGCGCGCGGTGGTGTCCAGTTTCCAGCGGCCGAAGCCGATCAGCCGGCTGGCCTCGCTGACCTGCAGGTTCGGCGGCAGCATGCGGGTGCGCCGCAGTACGGCATTGATCCGCGCCAGCAGCTCACGGGCGGAGAAGGGCTTGGTGAGGTAGTCGTCGGCGCCCATTTCCAGGCCGATGATGCGGTCGGTCTCGTCGTTGCGCGCAGTGAGCATCAGCACCGGGGTGGACTTGTGCTTGCCCACGCGCAGCTCGCGGCACAGTTTCAGGCCGTCGTCGCCGGGCATCATGATGTCGAGGACGATCAGGTCGACCGTGTTGCCGTCGAGGAAGGCGCGCATCTGCCGGCCGTCCGCCGCCAGGCTCACGCGCAGGCCGTTCTTCTTCAGGTAGTTGCCGACCAGCTCGCGGATCTCGCGGTCGTCATCGACGATCAGTACGTGATCGACATGGTCCATGCCGGTTCCTCGTTCGTAGTGGGTTGAAACGAGTGTATAGCGCCGCGCCGCGCTTGCCTGCCGGGCTTTGTATTGCACTGTATCCAGGGCCGCCGGCGATACCCGGCGCCGCAAACCCAGGGCTGGCGCGACACAAGCCCGATACCTCCTGAGCGTGAAATGGGTACCAACGGCGAGGCACACAGCCGCCGCCGGGCAAACCCGACACAGGACAGGAGAACCACCATGAAAGCCATCCAGCTCGCCAACGCTTGCCTCTTCGCTGCCATCGCCGCCTTCGCCAGCTTCGGCGCCCAGGCTGCCGATACCCAACCCGCCGAGCAGTACCACTACGGTCAGAAACTGGATGTGAAGCGCGTCCTGGCCATCCACGAAGAGAGCGCCTCGCCGTTCGACTGCGGCATCGTCGACGCCCGCATGGATTACCTGGATTCCAACGGCCAGCCGCGCAGCCTGGCCTATCGCAAGTTCGCCACCAACTGCAACGAAGGCGGCTGATTCCCCTGAAGCCGCGGCCACGGACGGCCTCGGCGTTCATTCCCTGGCGTTCATTCATTGCGACCCCACGGGCCGGCGGCTCACTGAGGTACCCATGCTGCTCATCGCCTTTCTCGGCGGGGCGCTGACCCTGCTCAGCCCCTGCATCCTTCCCGTACTGCCCTTGTTGCTGCAGCGCGCCGGCGGCCCGGCGTGGTCGCCGTGGGTCACGTTGCTGGGCCTGGCCAGCGGCTTCGCGGTGCTGGCGAGCCTGGCGACCGTCTCCAGCAACTGGGTGATCGCCGCCAGCGAGTGGGGGCGCTACGTCGCCCTCGCGCTGCTGTCGGTTTCCGCGGTTGCGTTGCTCTGGCCGCGCTTCGGCGACACTCTGGCCAAGCCCTGGACGTGGATCGGCGATCGCCTGCAGGGCGAATCCCGGCGCCTGCCGCCGGCGCTTTCCGCGTGGCTGCCGGGCTTCGCCGCCGGCTTGCTGTGGGCGCCCTGCGCCGGGCCTGTGCTCGGGCTGATTCTCTCCGGCGCCATGCTGCAAGGGCCGAGTGCGCAGACCAGCCTGCTGTTGTTCGCCTATGGCCTGGGCAGTGCCACCGTACTGGGCATCGTGCTCTTCGCCGGTCGCCGCCTGATGCGGCATCTGCGCCCGCGCATGGCGGTCATCGAAGGCCTGCGCCGTGCCACTGGCGTGCTCGCCCTGCTGGCCGTGGTCGGCATCGCCAGCGGTGCCAGCGCACAACTGGCTTCCGGCAGCTCATCCACGCTGGTGAACAGCCTGGAGCGCAAGGTCGTCGAGGGCGTGCCCGTACTGCTCACCCGGCTCATGCCCGGCGACACCGCCCAGGGCGCCGAACGCCTGCCCGACCTCGGCCCGGCTCCGGAACTGCTAGGCGCCGTGGAGTGGATCAACAGCCCCGAACTGCACCTGCGTGACCTGCGCGGCAAGGTGGTGCTGATCGACTTCTGGACCTACGACTGCATCAACTGCCAGCACAGCCTGCCGTACGTGAACGCCTGGGCGAAGACGTACGCCGACCAGGGCCTGGTGGTGATCGGCGTGCACACGCCGGAATACCCCTACGAACGCATCCCGGCCAACGTCCGCGAAGCGGTGAAGAAACACGACATCCACTACCCCGTGGCGCTGGACAACCAGTACCGCATCTGGAATGCCTTCGGTAACCAGTACTGGCCGGCGCACTACCTCATCGATGCCCAGGGGCGGATTCGCTACCTGGCGATCGGGGAGGGCGGCTATGGGGAGCAGGAGGCGGTGATCAAGGCGTTGTTGAAGGAGCGTGATGGCGCTGCTGGATAAAGCGGCTAGGTTGCCGAGTTGCCAGGGGCTGGCCGAACCCGTTCCTCCTTTTCGCGTGATCGAAGTAGCAATTGTCGGCTCCATTGCAGAACAGGCAGGCGGTAACAATGAAGTCTTCGTTGTCGCGGTTCGGATCTCCTGTGGGGAGCAGATGATCCCAGGAAAGTGCAAGCCAATTAGCGAACGACAAGGGTCCGTCTAGGTCGCAGTAGCGGCAGACGAAATGGTCGCGTTTATGGACGTTATGGGAGTACCCGCGGAGGGAGTCGTTGAACTTCTGCATCGTTGTTCCCTGTCGACGGTTTCGGTCCCGGCGATTGAGTTGGGAGTGCCAATCGCCAAGTCGTGGGAGTACGCACGGTACCGCAGGGCTCCCACACACAAATACACTGGTTTCGAATCGTTTTCGGGCTACTAGAGTCAGTTGGAGGCTTTTGGTGATTAGCGGGGTCCGCCTCGCTCTTCGGCGGGGTGAGCAGCGGAGCGACGAAACGCCGGTGCCCTACGGTCTGTTGCGGTAGAGCGGGCAGGTGAGTCCGGGGCACCTGGCCCACGCATTCGTGGTGAGCCAGGAGCGTGTTGTTGGTGACGGTCCTCTGTCAGGCCGTGCCCCGCGCCGGACGCCGCACCGCGCGCAGCTTGCCGCTGCCGCCACCGCCGCAGAAGAAGCGCTCGCCACCGTCGGACTCCAGCCCGGACACGCCGATGCCGGCCGGCATTTCCACGCTTTCCAGGACGTCGCCGCTGCCGGGGTCGATGCGCCGGATGTCACTCTGCTCGTTCTCCCAGGTGCCGTGCCAGAGCTCACCGTCGACCCAGGAAACCCCGGTGACGAAGCGGTTGGATTCCAGCGTACGCAGTACTTTTCCGCTGTCCGGGTCGATCTGGTGGATCTTCCGTTCGCGGTACTGCCCGACCCAGAGCGTGCCTTCGGCCCAGGCCAGGCCCGAATCCTCGCCGTTGCCGGGAGCGGGAATGCTGGCGAGGATTTCGCCAGTCGCCGGGTCGATCTTCTGGATGCGCGCGTCGGTGATCTGGTACAGGTGCCGGCCATCGAAGGCCGTTCCGGCATCGCCGGGGGTGTCCAGGGTGCGGACGGTTTCGCCGCTGTCCGGGTCGAGGGCGACCAGCCGTTCACCCGCGGCGAACCAGACGCGTTCGCCATCGAAGGTGACGCCGTGTACCGCGTCGACTCCGGGGAAGGGACCGAACTCGCCGAGGATCTCGGCTGTTGAACGCTTCATCTGACAGTCCTCGCTGATGGGTCTGAGACTCCAGCCTAGTTCCCCGACCAGGGCGTGGGGAGTAACAAGGTCGTCGCGAAACCCGGCACCGTGGGAGCGGTCCAGCGCCGCGCGCGGCCCTGGCCGAAGGACTGCACCTTGCCGCTCTCGGCCAGCGCATCGAGCGCGCGCTGCACGGTGCGCTGGCTGCCGCCCAGGGCGAGGGCCAGCGCCGAACTCGACCAGGCCTCGCCATCGGCCAGGCACGCCAGCACCGCCGCGTGGCGCTCCTCCAGCGGCCGGGCCAGCACGTACACGTCCCGCGTGGCCAGCGGGACCAGTATGAAACCACGCGGCGTCGCCTTGACCCCGGCCAGCGTGGCAAGCGACTTGCGCAGCCGGCCGATCTCGACTCGCAGGCGGGCGCGATGGCTTTCGTCCGGCGCGCGAGTGCGGAAGGCCCGGGCGATCAGCGTGTTGCGCGGTACATCGGCCGGCCAGCTTTCGGCGAGCGCCTGGGCCAGGCAGAACAGCACCGGCCGCCGCGCCAGAGAAATCACCTGCTCGCCCCGGCACACCGCGTAACGACAGGCATCGACCAGCAGCGCGTCGGACGCCCGCAGCCGCTCCACCTCATCCAGTCGCAGCGGACGCCCGTCGTTGTCGTCGATCAGGCGGGCGGCGGGCGCATCGAGCAGCGCCGTGGCCCGCTCCACCTCTGCCAGCAGCGCGGGAATGCCGGCACGCCGCGCAGTGAGCCGCGCCTGTGAAAGAGCCTCCCGAGCCGCCGCGCTCTGTACGCGGCGCAGCGCGATGCCGGCGGCGATCAGCGCGTGGGTCGTGCCCAGGGCCGGGGGCAGGGGCGAGGGATCCAGATCGGCCAGTTGCCGTTCGGCCTCGTCGACGTGGCCGATCAGTAGCAGGCGACGGATTTCCAGGTAACTGGCGTGGGCGGCATTCACCCGGTCGCCGTGGGTCACCAGTGTCGCCCGTGCGGCGGCCAGCGCACGGGGCGGCCAGCCGAGGTCGCGGCTGGCGAGCGCCACCTCCGCCTCGGCGACGATGCAGCGGGCGCGCGATGTCGCTTCCCGTGGCCCGAACGCGCGGGCCGCCCGGCGCAGCAGCAGGCGGGCGCGGTCCAGGTCGCCCAGCTGCGCCATCGCGATACCGCGCAAGGCCAGCGCCGGCGGATCGTCGCGCAGGGCGATGCGGTTCAGCGCCGCCAGCGGATCGCCCGCCGCCAGCGCCCGCGCGGCGGCCGTTACCAGGGCGTCCATCGTAATCCCGCCACGCTTGTCACTCCCGCCATGCCTGGTCCCGAGCCTAGCCTATCCCTCGCCCATCGACCGACTTGTCGCCACCGGCGACCGGAGGAACTCCACATGGCAACGCACCCACTCGCCACCCGCGAACAATGGCTGGCGGCACGCCTGGAACTGCTCGACGCCGAGAAGGCCCTGACCCGCCACAGTGACGAACTCGCTCGCCGGCGCCAGGCATTGCCCTGGGTCAAGGTCGACAAGCCCTACCACTTCGACACGGCGGACGGCCCCGCCACCCTGGTCGAGCTGTTCCAGGGGCGCTCGCAACTACTGGTCTACCATTTCATGTTCGGCCCGGACTACAGCGCCGGCTGCCCGTCCTGTTCGGCCATCGCCGACGGCTTCGACGGCATCGTCGTTCACCTGGCCCATCACGACGTGACGCTGTGCGCGGTCTCCCGTGCGCCCCTGGAGAAGCTGCGGGCCTACCAGCGGCGCATGGGCTGGCGCTTCCCCTGGGCGTCCTCGAAGGACAGCGACTTCAACTTCGACTTCAACGTCGCCTTCACCCAGGAACAGCAGCGCGTCGGTGACATCGACTACAACTACGGCCGTGGCGAGCCGGCCCTCGATGCTTCGTGTATCCCCGAGACCATGACCCGCTTCGCCGCCCGCTGCGGTACCGACGCTCCCACCTTCGCCCGCGACCGCCCGGGCTTGAGCACTTTCATCCGCGAGGGCGACGTCATCTACCACAGCTACTCCACCTATTCGCGCGGACTGGATGCGCTGTGGAACATGTACGCCTGGCTGGACCGCGCGCCGCTGGGACGCAATGAGCACGGGCTCTGGTGGCGGCGGCACGATGAATATGAGGCGTGATGGTAACTCTGGCGCTTCAGCCGCGGCCGCTGCCAGCACAACAGCCTGGAGGTGACGGAGCGCCAGAGCACCGTTCAGTGCTCTGGCGGGAGGATGTCAGGCAGGTACGCCGACGATGACGTGGGATGCCTTGATGACGGCGGTGGCGTTTACGCCAGGGGCCAGGCCCAACGCCTGCAAAAGAAAGGCCGCCATGGGAAAGGAGTAAAGCCATGGCGGCCGCAGAGTGTCCTCAGCAT
Source organism: Pseudomonas sp. ATCC 13867 (assembly GCF_000349845.1). NCBI lineage: Bacteria > Pseudomonadati > Pseudomonadota > Gammaproteobacteria > Pseudomonadales > Pseudomonadaceae > Pseudomonas > Pseudomonas sp. ATCC 13867. Next base: position 1,360,676 of record NC_020829.1, read on the forward strand.
GGACAGTGACAGGATAGATCAAAGTTGACTCGCGCGTCAGGAAAATGTGCGCGGCAGCGCCAATGGCTGACCTCGGGAACGGCGGTTACCGCAGTCGCCCCGCTCGACCTCGCAGCTTTCCGGGCGCCAGCCGAGCTCGCGTCCGCTTCGATGGCCGAGCGGTTGGCGATCAGCACAGAGGGCGGCAGTACGGCATTGAGCGGCCAGTGGTGCAGGTGATAGCGCGCGTCCAGTGGGTGGGGCATGCCGAAGGTGGCGCGGCCGATGCAAGTCTGCGCCGACACCACGCAGGCGACGAAGGCTACCAGTACGATGGCCACGAACGGCTGCTCGACCCGGGCGCCGAAGGCGTCCATCGCCGCCAGGGTCGCCGAGTCGACGATCTGGCCGCTGACCACGGCGGCCGGATCCTGGTACGACAGGGTGACTGCGAAGGCAGTGAGCATCACGGTCAGGCCGACCACCAGCATCGAGCGCAGGGTGGCGAGCCGGCCCTCGTCGTCACCATCGGCGAGTTTGCGGAAGTCAGTCATGCTGGCCTCCGTCGATCATGCAAAGGGGGATATCACGGCCCGGCTCCAGCGAATGAGCCGGGTTCAAGAGCTCTCGGCGGGAAACGAGGCCGGTTCCGGGTGTTATCATGTAACCCTTATGACGCATGTTTGGAGCAGGCTGCCCGCCAGCAGGGGAGCCTGTGCCTATCCAGCGTCGAAGCGGATCGGTGGCAATCTTGAATGGACAGGTGCAAGCGCGGATGCAGTGTGGTGATTTGAAGTGAAGCGAAACGATGTGAAAGCCCGGAATGCCGTCGGTATCTCCTTTTACACCCACGTGATTGCCAACCCGGCCAATACCCGGGAGTGGATCGTGTTCTTCAAGAAGGACGCGGGGCGCAGTTTCTTCCTGGTGGATGAGAACGAGGACGTCGAGTCGTTTGCGCACCTGGACGGCCTGATCGATGAGTTGCGCGCGCTCGGCATCAAGAATGTCGAAATCCATCTCTAATCCGAGAGGTGCCGCCATGTCAGTGACGATCACGGATCCGGCCCTGCGCAAGCGTTATCCGCGCAGGGCCGGCAAGGGCCTGGGGTGGACAACCCCATGAGCTGCACGACCCGTCGAAAGATCGACCATCTGCGCCGGCAGATCCCGACGTTCGCCTGTGTGCCTGGCTGCCACGATTGCTGCGGGCCGGTGACCGCGTCCTCCGAGGAAATGTCGCGGCTCCCGAGGAAAGGCGACGCCGAGCATGAGGCCGCCCTCGAGCAATGGAACTGCGTGCACCTGGGGCCCCAGGGCTGCGAGGTGTACGGGGAGCGTCCGTTGATCTGCCGTCTGTTCGGGACTACCCCGAGCCTGCCATGCCCGCGCGGCCGTGGGCCGGAAGCCGCAACGGACGAACAGGTTGAGCGCCAGGTGCATGAGCTGATAGCCAGTACCCGGCAAGTGCTCGTCTAGCCGGCGGGCGTGCCCGGGAACTACCGGGGCATGTAGCCCAATTGCCAGGCGCGCGGGACGAAGTGGACGACCACGGCCAGTGTGCAGGCCAGGGCGCTGCTCGCGGCCATCGCCATCAGCCCCAGGTGATGCTCCAGAAAGGCCCCCGCCGTGGCCCCCAGCAGCATGCCGCTCCAGGGGATGAGCTGAACGCGCCAGCCGTTATTGCGCTCCCCGAGCAGCCAGCGCCCGAGGCCCCGGCCGAAACGGGACAGCGCGCCGGTGACATACGTGAGGCCGATGGGCATGCCATTCACCTGTTCCACGACTGCGTTCAGCATCCCCATCGAGACGATCGCGGCAGCGAAGGCCGGGAGGTTCCGGGCCTCAGGCCACAGCGCGGCAAAGCCCAGCAGCGCGGCGACGACGATGAGCAACGGCGTGGCCTGCCTCTTGAATCCGCGGGCGAGGACAATGCCCAGGGCATTGCCGGCGACGAAACACACCACCGCGAGCGACAGCCGCCACAGCGTGGTCAGGTCGTGGTCATTCACGGCGACGGCAAGGCGGGTGGTATTGCCGCTCATGAAGGACACGAAGTCCCCGGTCGCCAGAAAACCGATGGCATCGGTCATTCCCGCCAGCACCGACATGCCGGCGACGAGTCCCAGCCCGACACGTCCGCGCAGCACATGTAGCCGCGATCGTTTGGCGCTGCGGGGTTTTGCAACATGAGGGAGCATTTGCACTATCGCCTGGTTGGATGGGGGCTTTCAGCATTGCGCGGTGGGCACTTCGTCTTCGCTGATGCAATGCTCGATTTCGGTCACCTTGCGCAACGCGAGATCGGCAGTGGGATAGGCGCCAAAGATACGCCCCTGGTAGAACACCACCCAGACGAAGCCCGCCGACTCCGAACCCGCGGGCGCCTGGAGCAGCGCCTGAAACCTGGCGGGCAGGTCGTCGATGTGCATGTGTGCCATACCGCGCAGAATCATGGCGGGTCACCTCGTTTTCAGCAGCCGGTATTCTCGATTCTCGCTGGCCGATGAGCAATACGACGGAAGTGTGGGATGGAACAATGGCGGCGCTGGCCGTAGCGGAAGCAGCGGGTTCCAGGGATTGCGCCGCTTCGTTGAAAGCGGCGACGAGGAGCGACGTGCTGGGGCGGGTGGGCCGGTTCGTTGATTGTCGAGTCGATCGTTGAGTCTGCTCGCTGAACCGGGTGGCGCGCCACAGATATGACCCTCCGGCATTGCCTCCGTTTGCCGGCGAGGACGGGGCCGGATCGAAGCGCCCGGACCGATATTATTGTGCTACTGCGAGTTTCGTTTTTTGCTACGAACGGTCGTACGTGGGCTGGGCCTGTGATCTAGAGTTCTGCGCAGGAACTTAGCCCTGCTGGATCTAGTCCGGGTGCTGTAGTAGTGAGCGGATGCTCCAAGGAGTGTGCCCTGAGCGGGGATTCTGTGCTGTTTCGATCGTGTCGCGACGTGTGCCGGCACCGAACGAAAGAGGAGAGAGTCCATGCGCTTTCCCATACGTTCTGCCTGCCAGTGGCTCGCCCTGTGCGTCCTGGGCTCCGCCAGTGAACTGGCTATCGCGGCCCCCGCAGGGGCAGCGCTCGGCGCGCCGTCCCCCGTCCTCTGCCAACGCACGTTGCGTGCCGAGGTAGTGGCGCTGGAGCAGGCCTACGTACTCAACCGTTTCGGCGCGTTCAACCCGGCCGGCATGCTCTATGCGTTGCGCCGCGACGTGGTGTTTTCCGGCCATCCGCGGATCGCCGATGGCACGCCGGTCGACGACGGCAACCTGACCCAGGCCCCCGGCCACGTGCGCCTGCGTCCCGGTAAGCGTCCGCGCCCGCTGGTGTTGCGCGCCAACGAAGGCGACTGCCTGGAGGTGCGCTTCCACAACCTGCTCCTGCCGGGGGTGCCCGAGGAGCGCAGCAACCTGCCTGAGCAATATGCCGGAAAGGTCCCCGCGCACATGGAGGACAACTACGGCACGGTCTACCCCGCCAATGGCAGCGACGGCCGCAACCTGGTTCGCGCCATGTCGGTCAGCAACGACCTGCCCTATACCCGTGCCGCCGCGTTTCACGTCAATGGCCTCAACCTGGTGCCGATGCGCCCTGACGAGTGCCCGCCTTCGACTGCCGGTCACGCCTGGCTGTGCGGCACCGACGGGGATAACGTCGGCCTCAATCGCGCCGTGCTGAACCCCGCCACCGACGCCGCGCTGCGCCAGCGCCTGGAACAGCAGGGCGGCCAGGTCTACCCCGGACAGAGTGCCATCTACCGTCTGCAGGCGGTACGCGAAGGAACCTACTTCGCATACTCCACCGGCGCCAGCGTCGGCGGGGAGGGGGACGGCGGGCAACTCGGCGCGGGGCTCTTCGGCGCCGTCAACGTGCAGCCACGCGGCGCCCGCTGGTACCGTTCGCAGGTCACTCACGGCGATCTGCAGGCCGCCGCCCATCCGGCCGCGTCGGGCAGCCATCCATTCTCCAATCTCGACTACGACAACGCCCGCTATGCCAGCGGGCCGCAGGCGGGCATGCCGATACTGGCCATGCTCGATGGCGACGAGATCGTCCACTCCGACCTCAATGCCATCGTCGTGCTCACCGGCGAGGCGCCAGACCACAACGACACCACCGGCCCCGACCGTCACTGCCAGGCATACGCCTTCGGTAACAGCTGCGGTCACGCCTACCGCGAATTCACCGTGATCATGCACGATGAGATCAAGGCGGTGCAGGCGTTCGCGGAACTGGAGGACGAGTCCAACCCGCTGTTCTACATCCGCGACAACATGGGGGTGAACTACGGCGCCGGCGGCATGGGCGCTATGGTGCTGGCCCGCAATCGGCGCACCGGTCCGGCCAGGGATTGCCCGGAGTGCCGCGCGGAAGAGTTCTTCCTGAGCTCCTGGGCCAACGGCGACCCGGCGCTGCTGCTGCGCTGGAGCGATGACGGCCGGAAACCGGTCGGCGCGCTGTATCCCGACGACCCCTCCAACGTGCACCACTCGTACCTGAACGACGCGGTACGTTTTCGCAATATCCATGCGGGGCCCAAGGAAACCCACGTCTTCCATCTGCATGCCCACCAGTGGGTGCAGAACCCCAGCGCCGCTGGCTCCACCTACCTCGACTCGCAGACCATCTCCCCCGGCGCCACCTTCAGTTACGAGATCGAGTTCGGCGGCTCGGGTAACCGCAACCTGACGCCTGGCGACTCGATCTTCCATTGCCATCTCTATCCGCACTTCGCCCAGGGCATGTGGGAGCTGTGGCGCACCCACGACGTATTCGAGGATGGCTCCGACGCACGCAAGCTGCCGGACGCCGAAGTCGCCGGCGGCACGGAAAGCCCGGCTCTGGTGCCGATCCCCGGTTCCGCACTGGCACCGATGCCCACCGAGCAGTTCGCCGGCTATCCCTTCTATATTCCCGGTGAGCCCGGTCACCGGCCGCCGCAACCGCCCAAGGACATGGACGTAGTCGACGGCCAGCCGGTCAACGGCGGCCTGCCGCGCCATGTGCTCACCGGCTGGGAGAACAAGGGCAACCTCACCGAGCGCGCGCTGGCCAACCAGGATGTGCTCGAAGCGGCGCTGGCCAAGGGCTCGCCGAGCGCGCAACTGAACGCCCGGCGAGTCTTCGAGCAGAACCCCAATGCGTTGTACGCGCTGGCCGAGGAGTGGAAGTCCATCGCCGGCATCCGGCTGCTCGACGAGGAGGGCGAGCCGAAGGAGCGCAGCGCAATGGCGTTTCATGCCGGCACCCTGAGCGCGCCGGGGCTGGAGCCGGTGAGCGAGGCGGACGATCCGCGCAATCCACTGTGGGAACAGGAGGCGCGCGGCTACAAGTCGAGCCGCGCCAGCACTGTCGAACAGCAGGACACGCCCGAGGGCCCGCCGGTGTTCTGGGTCAATGGTCGCGCACCGGTGTCCGGCGCGCCCTTCGCCGACCCATGCCCGGCCCCGGCGCCGGTGCGCGACTATCGCGTGGGCGTGATCCAGACCGAACTCACCGTCAACCGCCACGGCTGGTTCGATCCGCAGGCGCGCATCCTCTCGCTGGAGCAGGACATCAAGGACATCATCGACCCCAACACCCGCGCGCGCCTGCCCGAGCCGCTATTCTTCCGCGCCAACTCCGGCGACTGCATCAACTTCAAGCACAGCAACCTGGTGCCCAACGCACTGGCGCTGGACGATTTCCAGATCTATACGCCGACCGACACCATCGGCCAGCACATCCACCTGGTGAAGTTCGACGTAACCGCCTCCGATGGGGCGGGCAACGGCTGGAACTACGAGGACGGCACGTTCTCCCCCGAGGAAGTGCGCGAGCGCGTGCATGCCTACAACAATACCGCCGGCGCCCGCGGAGTCGCCCCGCTGGCGCTGCGCACCCACCCGCTGTTCGCCGCTCCGTGCGCGCCGGGCAATGCGCGTTGCGCGGCGTTGAAGAAAAAGGGCACCTGTCCCGCGAATGCGGCCGGGCTGCCACTCAAGACCCTTGCCGAGAAATACCCGTTCTGCGGCGCCCAGCGCACGGTGCAGCGCTGGTATGCCGACCCGTTGCTCGACCCGCGCAATGGCCGCGACTACACCTTGCGCACGGTGTTCACCCATGACCATTTCGGCCCCAGCTCGCACCAGCAGCATGGCCTCTACGCCGCGCTGATCGTCGAGCCGAGCAACTCGGTCTGGCTGCGCCTGGACGCCAGGGACCTCGACTGGAGCAAGCTGTGCAGCCGCGACGCGGCGCTGCGGGACAAGGAGCGCGGCAAGCTGATCGGCGGCGCCAATCTTTCCCAATGGACCATCGAGCTGGACAAGCGCTGCAAGGTTCGCGCGCCCGACCCCGCCGCCCGCGCGGTGGCCGCCAACGAGCTGCGCGAGCCGCTGAAGTTGCGCGAGGACGGCGGTCCGACCGCGACCCGTGCCAACATCGTCTCGCCGCTGTGCCTCTGGGGTGGCGTGCCGACCCCGCAACAAAGCGGATCGCGCAAGGACTCCAACCCGCTCGACCCGGCCCGTACCGACGCCAAGCTGGACTGCCCGCCGGCGCTGCGCGCCCCCGACACCCGGCGCGAATACGCGCTGGCCCTGGCTGACTTCTCGATCCTCTACAACGCCGCGCTGGAGCCGATCAACCCGGAGGACCCGGACCGTTCGCAGATCCGCCTCGGGCATCGCCAGGTCGCCCTCAATCAGCCGCGCCCGCTGGCGATCTCCTCGGAGGACCCCGGCACGCAATTGATCAACTACCGCAACGAGCCGGTGCCGCTGCGCATCACCGAGCGCACGCCGAACACGTCACTGGGCGGCTTCGATTACCGCCAGAAGGATTGCCCGCCGGGGCGCTACGACTGTGTCGGCGACATGGCCAACGTGTTCAGCACCCAGGTGCATGCCTCTCCCGACCGGCTGCTCGCCACCCAGTCCTATGGCGCGGTGGTGTCGCCCCGGACACGGCAGATCCTCAAGCAGGCCGGCCTGGGCAACCGGCTGGACAAGACCCTAGCCGACATCGAGCGCTGGCGCCGGGACTTCAACTGCGCGCTCTATCCCGCCACGCAACTGCCGGGCGCCTGCCGGCTGCAACGCGAGGAGCCCTGGCGCATGCTGGGCGACCCGGCGACGCCGGTGGTCGCCGGCTACGAAGGGGACCCGCTGTACATCCGGCTGATCCAGGGGGCCCAGGAGGCCCAGCACGTCTTCGCCATGAGCGAGTACAAGTGGTCCCGCGAGCCGGACAACCCCCGTTCCGGCTGGACCAGCGCCCAGCCGCTGGGCATCTCCGAGCACATGGAGTTCGACATCAAGGTCAACCCGCTGGCCACTCCGGTGCTCGATTCGCTGTACTTCGGTTCCTCCGTAGACCAGCTCTGGGATGGCATGTGGGGCCTGGTGCGCAGCTACGGGCGCAAGGACAGCCCGGTGCGCAACGGCCAGGCGCCTGTCAGCGAACCGGTGGTCCAGGCCGGCATCGCCCGGCTCCACGGCTTGCCCGGCAACCCGGTGCCGCTGCCGCCACGGCCGGCGGACGACGAAGCCTCGCTCCGGGTCTGCCCGGCTGGCAGCCCGCAGCTGTTCTTCGATATCAGCGCGGTGCGCGCCTGCGAGCTGACGGGCGGATGCGGCGCGGGCCGGCGCGGCATCCCCTACAACCAGCGCCTGCGCCTGGACGATCCGAACGCCATCCTTTACGTGCGCAACAACCGCCTGCCCGGCGAGGACGAACCCAAGGGGTTCTACGACGACCTGGTGGAGGAAGACGCGGCCCTCGCGGAGGCAGCCGCCCCGTATCTCGACGCCGGCCAGTTGAACCGCTTCATCCTCACCCAGCTGCGCCAGCAGGTACAGAACGGCACGCGGCCAATCGAGCCGTTGGTGCTGCGCGCGCCGGCTGGCGCCTGCCTGTTCGTCAAACTGCGCAACCACCTGCCGGCGGTACTGCCGGATGGCCCGGTGGTCAATGGCGAACGCACCACGGCGCATTTCAGCGACAACTTCATGTCGATGATTCTCGACGGCTTCAACTACAACCAGCTGCGCATGTCGTCGAGCATCGGCCTCTCGACGCCGATGCTCGCCCGCTACAGCCGTGACGCCGATGGCGCCAATATCGGCAGCAACGGCCGCTGGGATGCCGGGCGCGACGACCCCGCCCAGGACCGCCCGCAAGGCAACCTGATACCGCCTTGCACTGCCGATGCGCCCGACGACAGCGCCTGTACGTCGGCATCGTTCGCCATCTGGTACGCCGGCGAGTACCGGATGGACGACAAGGGTCGACAGGTGCCCACGCCGGTGGAGTTTGGTGCGCTGCCGTTGAGCAGCTACGCCGACGTGATCAAGCACCCGGCGCACGGCGCCATCGGCGCGCTGGTGATCGGTCCGCAGGGCAGCCGCGTGTGCCGTTCCGAGAATGTCGAGGAGCGTGAGGCCGACCGTCGCAGCGATATCAGCGCCACGGTCTGCTTCTCTCCGACCCTGGACAAGGACGGCAACGCCATCGCCGAGGACCGGCGCGAGCAACGCCGCTACCGCGACCTGGTGCTGGTGCTGCAGGACGCGGTGGACGCCAAGATCGACGGCAACCGCCTGGAGAACCTCGCAGGCGCCGAGGAGCCGGACGACTATGGCGCCAAGGCCGTCAACTACCGTAGCGAGCCACTCTGGGGCCGCCGCGGCGGCGATCCGTCGGTGCCCTTCGAGGATCGCAACCAGCTCGATTACGCCGGGGTGCTCAGCTCCAAGGTGCAGCGCAATGACGCCCGGCGCATGCCGGTGAGCCCGGCCAGCGCCGACCAGTTGGTCAAGGCGAAAGGCGCGCTGGTCGCCGCGCGGGACATCCGCTGCCAGGCCGGCATCGACCTGCTGGCGCAACCCTTGCGGCATGTCTGCGACCCCGAGACGCCACTGCTGCTGGCTCGCGCCGGCAGCGAAGTGCGCCTGCGCATCGTCCACCCCGGCGGCCACACCCGCCAGCAGGCCATCGCCGTGCATGGCCATGAGTGGGACCCGATGCCGTACCACCTGGTCCGCGACGTGCAACCGGGCAACGCCGGCGTGCCCGTGCCCTTCGCCAGCCATGCCGACGCGGTGGAACACGGCTGGATCAACCAGGGCAGCTACAACGGCGTGGGTCCGCTGATGAGCGCCAACCTGCTGCTTAAGGCCGGCGGACGCCAGGGCGTGGCAATGGACTACCTGTGGCGCAGCCAGGCCAGCTTCGTCTTCGACGGCGGGACCTGGGGCCTGCTGCGGGTGACGTCGGGCGCCACTGAAGACCTCAAGGAGGACAAACCATGAGCGCGGACCTCGAAGCGGTGCTCGACCGCAATGCCCTCAGCGCCGATTGCCAGACGGCGTCCTGGCAATCGTTCGCCGACTTCAACGGCGGCGTTCGACCCCTCGTCCAGGACGTGTCGGTCAGTGGCCGTTACCGCGCCTTCGTCGTCGGTGACCAGCGCATCACCATCGTGCGCAACGGTCCGACACTGGTGTATTCGCAATGCCGTGACGGGCTGTTCGGCTACAACTTCGACGTCGACGAACCCCTGCTGCTGGGTTCGATCCGTGGCGCGGGTGAATTGATGAAACCGATCCACCTGAAGTTCTCCCAGCCGGTCAGCAAGGTCGGTGCGTGCCTCTCGGCCAACGGCAACCTCGGCGACTACTACATCGCCTCGCTGAAGGTCCGTCTGGACAACGGCCTGTGGTTCCGTCTGGTGGCGCCGGCCGTCGCCCTCAGCCAGCAGCGTGGCAGCGCACCGGTCCTGGGCGCCAGGACCGGCAATGGGCGCAGCATCGACGAGGTCAAGTTCGACCTGATCGACGCCAACAACACCGGCCAGTTCAAGCGCGTGGCCGTTGGCCGGGTGTATTTCCTGTGATGATCCGCGTGGCCCGGTTTCTCCTCCTGCTGGCGTTGGCCGCGCCGGCCTTCGCCGGCGAGCCGAGCGTACTCAGCGCCACCCAGGGCGGGGTGACCGTGGAGCTCAGCTACCAGGCGCTGCACGACGGCAACGGCCTGACCCGCATCAGCCTCAGCGACGCGCGCAGCGGCCTGCCCATCGAGGGCGCGCGGCCGGCGGCGTGGATGCTCAGGCGTCACTCCGAGCAGGTCGCCAACGAACTGGGGTGCACATTCAAGGCGCAGACGCTGATGGCCGGTTCGCTCGGCTCGCGGGCGGACGTAGACCTCAATGGGTATCGCCTGGTGACGCTCAACCAGGACGACACCGTGGCGTTCATCAACCCCCATGTCGGCCTGCGCAACAGTAAGCTCGAATCCATCGTCCAACTGCCGTCCCGGGGTTACGACTGGGTATGGCTGGCCCAGGCTCAGCGGCTGTTCATCAGCCTGCGCGAGATCGGCAAGGTCGCCCTGGTCGACAGCCTGACGCGGCGCCTGGTCGGCCTTGTCGATACCGGGGAGGGCAGCTTGCCTACGCGCCTGGTCGCCGACCCTGACGGGCGCAAGGTCTGGGTCGGCCTCGATGGCGGCGCCGAGCTGCTGGCGCTGGACGCCAGCGACGGCCGGGTGCTCGAGCGGCTGGCGGTGGGCGAGGGCCCGCATACCCTGATGGTCGATGCGGGCGCCCGATGGCTCGCCGCGACCAACGCCGATGGCAACAGCGTGTCGCTGATCGAGCGCGTCGGTGGCCGTATCACCACCGTCGAGGTGCCCGGTACGCCGGTGGCGAGCGCCTGGAGCGCAGCGGCGCAACGCTTGGCGGTGCTGGCGATCAACGCCGGTACGCTGAGTCTGATCGACCCCGCCAGCGGCGAGGTCGAACGCATCGCCCTGCAGCCGGGCGTGGAAGCCCTCGGGCTGTTCGACGACGGACGCTACGCGCTGGTGCTCAACGGCATGAGCAACCGCCTGAGCCTGATCGACCTGGCCACTGCCCGGCGCGTCGACGAGCTGGAAATCCCCGGTCGTCCCGACCACCTGGGGTTCTCGCGGGACTTCGCCTATGTGCGCAGCCAGGAGTCGGCCGACATGCGCCTGGTCAACCTCGGCGAGGCGCGGCGCGGCAAGCTGGTGACGGTCAATGTGCCGATGGGGCGCGGCGCTCCGGCGGAGCTTGCACGGAGCCTGAACGTTGCCAGCCCGATGGCCCCGGCGCCGGAGGGCAATGGCATGCTGGTGGGCAACCCGGCCGACGCCATGATCTACCGCTATGTCGAAGGGATGATGGTGCCGGTGGGCAGCTTCAGTAACTACCGCCGGCCCATGCGGGGGCTGCTGGTCCTCGACAGCAGCCTGGTGGAGCGCAGGCCCGGCCGCTTCGAGGCGGCGACTCAGGTCGAGCGCAGCGGGCGCTATGACGTGGTGATCCGCAACCTGCAACCGTCGATCACCAGCTGCTTCGTGCTCGATCTGCAGGGCATGCCGGCCGCACCGCAGGAACACCCGTCGGCCACGCCGAAGCTGCAGGCGGTGCGCGCCGCGACGGAGGATGTCGCGCAGGTCGAATTTGCCCTGCACGATGCCGCCGGCAAGGCACTGGACACGGGCGACGTCACGCTGCTGGCAGTGCAGTGGCAAGGCCCCTGGCAAGGTCGCACGACGGCCGTGCCGCTGGGCGAGGGCCGTTATCGGGCCGAGCTGCATGGCTTGCGTGGCGGGCGCTTCGAACTGCTGGTGCGCGCGCCGGCGCTGGGCACCGGCTATGAGCGCGGCCGCCTCGGCACGCTGCGCTGGCCGCTGGAGGCGCCGCGATGAGACGCCGTAGCCTGTTCACCACCTTGCTTGCCGGGGCTTGCCTGTCCGGCTCCTGGTCACGTGCTCTGCTGGCGGCGGACTGGCTGGGTTCGCCGGCGTTGCCGGACGTCACCTTGCTCGACCAGCATGGCCAGTCCTGGCGCCTGGCCGAGGTTTTCGCCGAGCGCCTGGTCGCGGTGGGATTCATGTTCACCGCCTGCACCACGCTGTGCCCGCCGCAGACCGCGCTGATGCGCGAGACCTACCGGCGCCTGCGTGGCGAGCCGGGCCTGGACGGATTGCGGGTCGTCTCCATCACCGTCGATCCCTACGGCGATGGCCCGGAACAGTTGCGCGCCTACGCCGAGCGCTTCCAACTGCCCGAGTCCGACTGGTTGTTGCTCACCGGCGAGGCGGATGACATCGGCCGGGTGCTGCGCGCCTTCGAGGTGCGCTCGACGAACCTCAGCGAGCATCCGCCGCTGCTGTGGCTGGGCGACACTCGCCGTGGCCGCTGGACGCGCACCTCGTCGCTCAATCCGCCGCAGACGGTGGTCGAGCTCCTGCGGGAGTTGGCCGCATGAGGAGCGTAGCGGCGCTGCTGGCCCTGGCGCTGGCGGGAGGGGCGCTGGCGGACGAGTCTGTCTTGCAGATGGGCCGCGCGCTGTACCGTGGCGAGCGCGAGTTCAGCCGTGCGCCGCGGCTCAATGGCGTCGAGCTCAGCGGCATGGCCTGTATCCAGTGTCATGGCAGCGAGGGCGCCGGGCTGCGTGAGGGCGGCGTCCGGGCTCCGGCGTTGCAATGGCACCTGCTGATGCTGGGCAACCCGGATGGGCCCGGCTACGCGGATGCCGACGCAGTGCTGGCGGCCATTCGCGACGGACGTGGCCGCGCGCAACGAGTGCTGAAGGCGCCAATGCCGCGCTTCGCCCTCAGTGCTGACGAAGGCCAGGCGCTGGTTGCCTACCTGCGGCAGCTAAGCGGTCGTGGCGATGAGCCCCGCGGCGTCACCGACGAGCGAATCACCGTCGCCAGTGTGCTGCCCTTGAGCGGACCGCAGGCCGCAGTCGGTCGGTTGGTGCGCAGCACGCTGGAGCAGCGCTTCGCCGCCCTCAATGCCGACGGTGGTCTGTTCGGCCGGCGCATCGAGCTGGTGGTGGTCGATGCCGGGGACTCGCCGGCCAGCGCCTCGCGGGCCGCACGCGATTTGCTCGACTCCGGGGCTCCGCCGGTATTCGCATTGGTCGGCAGCCTGCTGCCCGAGCCGGATGCCGAGCTGCGCCAGGCGTTGGCGCAGCGCCAGGTGGCGATGGTCGCCACGCTGGGCGTGCCCCGGGAGGACTCGTCCCAGGCGCGGCTCAGCTACCTGTTGCCGAGCCTGGCCGCGCAGGTCGGCCGGCTGGCCGCCGAGCTGGCGCGTCAGTGTCCGCAGCCCGACGGCGCCACGCTGCTGCTCCATCACTCCGGCGACCCGTTGGCGGATCGGTTCGGCAGCGATCCTGGCGTGCGCACGCTCGCCATCACCGATACCCGGCAGTTGCAAGCGCAGTTGGCCGACGCCGGGGCTTCCCGCGTGATCGCGCTGCTCGATTCACGGTTGCTGGACGAGGCGCGCCAGCAATTGGCGCAACGCTCGGCTCGCGTTTGCCTGGGAAGCCTCGCGGTGATCTCCGGGGCGCCGCCGCAACGGACTCCGGGCCCCCTGCGCGAGTGGGTGGCGTTGCCGATGCCCGAGGCCGTATCACCGGGCGACGGCCTGTCGGCGAACCAGCACCTGTGGACGCTGCTGGCCGACACGGCAGCACAGACCCTGATCGAAACCCTGGCCCGCAGCGGCAAGCGCCTCACTGCGGAAAATCTCATCACTGCCCTCGGCACGCTGCAGCAGTTCGAGCCCAGCCCCGGAGTGGTGCTGAACTTCACCCGGCAACAGCACCACGGGTTCGCTGTCGGCCTGTGGACAGGAGGCGACCATGCCTACACGCAACGGCAATGAATACGGGCTGGCCTTGGGGCAATGCGTGCTGGCGCTGCTCCTGCTCGGCGGGCTGGGCGATGCGCGCGGCGAAGACCCCAATCCATCGTTCCTGCTGACCGGATACCTGCAGGAGCTGAAGGTGGATAACCCCGGCGATCCGTTGTCGGGCGGTAGCCTCACCGTCAATGGCGCGCGGGTGATCCTGCCCAGGAACCTGCTGATCACCATGCCCGGCCAGTACCTCACCCTGAGCGATCTGTTCCGTGGCAAGCAACCGGGCTGGGGCGAGGCCTTGGCAGCGCCCCAGGCGGCCAGCGGTCTGGCGTTCGCCGACCAGCCACCGCCGACGCTGCCGGTGATGGTGCAGGCGCTGGGTAACATGGTCGGCGGACGGTACATCGCTGGCGTGGTCAACCTCATGCCGCAGGGGTTCAACGAAGAAGGCGAGGGCGCCGGCTTCATCCGCGCCATCGATTATGACAAGGGTGAGCTGCTGGTCGGCACGTTGACGGGCACCGCTACGGCGCGGGTACGGATCAACGACGCGTTGGGTGTCTACGGTCGCAAGAACAGCGAGAAGAGCGGTGGCGAGCTGATCGATGATCGTTTCACCTCCGATCCGGGTAACGCGCCGGTGACGGCTAGTACCGGCTTTCCCATGTGCATTCCCCGGGTCGCCCCGCCGGCGGAGGATGCATTGTGCCCGCGCGGGAACCGTCGCGCTGCCGGCGATCCCGGGCAGCCCGGGCGTTTCACCTGCGGCGCCGTGGCCGCCGAACCCACCGCTGCGCCGCTCTCGGGCTGCGACCCGGAAAAGCCCGCACCGCTGGTGGTCGGCGACTACATCACCTACAGCGGCATGCCGATCGTCGATGCGCCCGGCACCTCGTTCGTCGCCGCCCATGCGCTGCAGGCGCTGACCGGTATCTACACGTCGCCCCGTGCCGATCCGGCTTATGTGCTGGTGGAGGTGGCGCTGGTGGGGACGTTGGGGGAACCGTTCCCGGGCATCGACCAGGAGCAGACTTCCCGCTTCCGTATCGTCGGTTTCACCACCGACCCGGCGCGCCGCGTGGACGTTTTCGTCATCGATCAGGAGGGCGACCAGGAGAAGGAGCGGCGACTGACTACCCTGACGCCACAGCCCACCGCGCAGATCGGCCGCATCCGCATCGACCTGCCGGCCAAGGCCAACTTCCTGCCGGTCGCCCGCGATGTGCGCATTCGCATCGAGGGGCACAGTTCACGCAAGGTCGTCAACGGCCACCTGGACTCGGGACAGTACACCCTGCCGGTATCCGGCTATATCGCCCCGGAAAACACACGCTTCGGCATTCCACGCCTGCCGGTTGGCGTACCGTTTGAAAGCTTCTGTTTCCTGAAGAACGGCGGCGGCGCCCTGGCCACCCTTGGTCGCGAGGGGCCTGCCCCGAAGATTGGCCGCCTCGATCCTTTCCCTGCGTCGGGCCACGCTGATGCACAGCCGATGGCCGACGGCACGCGCGCGTGCCCGTGATGGGGAGCGCACGCTGCGGGATTGTGGTGTTCTAATGATTTCCTCTCTCCCTGAAAGCAAGCGAGCAGACCTGTTGTCCGGAAGGAAACGCTACCTGCCGATGTCCGTCATCGGCCCGGAGCGTGTAAAGACATTGGCATCACTCAACGAGTTGGCAGCAGCGCACCAAAGGCCACAAAGAGTCCACCACACACTCGATTGAAACGCTGTCCCGCCCTTGCTAGCCAGGGCCGCACGCGATTGGCGGCGCTGGCCACGCCGAATTCAACTGCAAATTCCACCGTCGCATAGGTCAGCGCCATGACAACCGTTTGGAGCAGAAGATTCCGATGCGGGTCGATGAAGGGTGTGATGAATGCGGTGAACAGCAGCAAGGCCTTGGGATTGGAGATGGCGGACAACAGACCCTGGCGAAACAGCAACAGTTGGCTGGAGTTTGAAAGATCGCCCGGGGAAAGTGTCACCGGTTCCGAACGCCAGAGATTGACACCCAGCCAGATGAGATAGAGCCCGCCGATAACTTTCAGAACGGTCAGCCAGAGGATCGAGGCCTTCAGCAGAGCGCCCAGGCCGAGCACGCACAGTGCGATCATGGCGATGAAGCCGATGACGCCGCCGGAGATCGTGAAAAGCGTCTTGCGGGTGCCGTGAAGGGCACCGTGGGTGAGGACGAGCAGTGCATTCGGGCCGGGGACGACCGAAATACCGCCGCAGGTCAGCAGATAGAGCAGCCAGGTGTCGAAGTGCATGAAATCTCCAGGATGAATGCCGCCGGCGGCGCGCCCATCAATCATGCAAAGACATTGGCTGGACGAAAAGCGCATATTCTGGCAATCAGCTATTCGTTTTTCGAATGCAGGAGTGGTGCAGATGTCGCCTCGGGATCTACAGATCGATTGGCTCAAATGCTTTGTCGCGGTGGTCGATACGGGCTCTCTGTCCAACGCCACCGCCGAGGTGCATCGGTCCCAATCCGCCGTGAGCATGCAGCTCAAGAAGCTGGAGGCAGCGCTCGGCCGACAGGTGCTGAGCCGGGGGCCACGGCATCTTGAATTGACCGACGACGGACAGACGCTGCTGGGCTATGCGCGACGGATGCTGGCATTGCACGCCGAGACACAAGCAGCCTTCCGGGGCGAGGAACTGACCGGGAGAATCCGCCTGGGTGTCGCCGAGGACTACGCAGCGCACTACCTCACGCCGGTCTTGAAACGTTTTGCGCCAAGGCATGGCGGTGTTGAGATCGAGCTGACCTGCGAACAGTCGACCGCGCTCATTCCCCGAGTGATGAGCGGTGACCTCGATCTGGCATTGGTCTCGCGTGACAGCCCACGGCGCGGAGCGTTCCTGTTCCAGGAGCCCATGGCATGGGTGGGATCTGCGCAATTTGACCTGTGGCGGCGCGATCCCTTGCCGATTGCGGTCTACGAGTCGGCCAGCCTCGCGCGCCGATGCGCCGTCGATTCCCTGGCCAGGCAAGGCCGTCATTACAAGGTCGTCTATAACAGCTCGAGCCTGGCGGGGCAGGTCGCTGCCGTCGAGAGCGGAATCGCGGTGGCGGTGCTGACACGCTGTACCGTGCCGGCCCATCTCCAGATCTTGGGAAGGGAGCACAACCTGGGGCCGCTGGATTCGATGGACGTTGCTGTCTATCGCAGCAAGGCGTCGCAGGGTTCCAAGGCTGTAGATAGTCTCCGGAGCTTCCTGATCAGAATGCTTGCCTCGTCATCAACGCAATGACGCTTGTTTCGCTTCTGGCCCAGGCTGTGTAAAAACGAGGCCAGTGCCCTTGCTATCCCTCCGTCGGCAAGCATAGCGGGGGTAGTCCATGAAGCCTTTCATCCAAGGCGGGCCCGAGGTCCATGCAGCGTTGCCGCCTGAGCGCCTGGGTGATTGCATCGCGGACAATCACTGTCGGCGATTGCCAGGCGGCTGGCTCATCGCAAGGGGGGCCAACGCTGCATGGCGTACCAGCATCGCGGTCGATCTGAATCAGGATCGACCGCGATCGGACGTTACTGCGAGCGCGGCGGGAAGCCGGCCTCGCGCAGGGCCGCAACGATCTTTTCCTCCGGTGCCGACGTTTGTACCCGGACCAGGCGGGTTGGCGGGTCCGTGACGATGTGAGCGCTGGGGTCTATGGTCTGGATGGCCTTGGTCACGGTACGGGCGCAGCCGCCGCAGGTCATGTCATCAAGATGGAATTGCATGGAAAACTCCTTTCGTGTTGGGGTGCCAGGCAGTGTGGTTCTTGCCACGGTTGGAAGGTCAAGGGATAGGCTGGCCAATGCGGTACGCCGCGCCTTAGGGGGTCTCCTTGGCATGGTTGATCGTGTATCTGGGGATTTCGATGGTCAGGTCTTCCCCGGCCAGGATGGCCTGGCAGCTCAGGCGCGACTGCGCCTCCAGTCCCCAGGCCCGATCAAGCAGGTCGTCCTCGTACTCATCGGCTTCCTTGAGAGAGCCGAAGCCGTTGCGCACGATGCAGTGGCAGGTCGTGCAGGCGCGTTTCATATCGCACGCGTGCTCCATGTCGATGCCATTTTTCAGCAGCGCCTCGCAGATCGAGATGCCGGCAGGTGCGTCCAGCACGGCGCCTTCTGGCGCCAGACCGGGATGGGGAAGAACGGTGATTCTGGGCATGTCGTGTTCCTGACGGTCAGTACGCTCACGTGCGTCTTGATAGCCTGTTGCCGGGATAGCGGCGCGGCACGGCGCCGGTGCGCGCTTCGGGCTCCTGCTCCCCGTCATCGGGGCGCTCGAGGGTGAGCAGGATCGGGCAGTTGGGCCGCTCGTCGCCCGCACAGCAGTGGATCAGTGCTTTGAGCGTCGCGGCCATCTGCTGCAGGCTCTTGATACGCCGGTCCAGCTCGGAGATATGCTGCTGTGCGAGACGCTTGACGTCGGCGCTCTGGCGCGACTGGTCGTTCCACAGATTCAATAGGTCACCGATCTCGGCCACCGAGAGTCCGAGGTCGCGGGCGCGACGGATGAAATGCAACGGGTGAACGTCGGCCTGGGTATACGCGCGATAGCCCGAGTCGGTTCGCTTCGCGGCGGGGATCAGGCCGATCTGCTCGTAGTAGCGGATCATCTTGGCCGAGACTCTGGATATCCTGGATGCTTCGCCAATGTTCATGGCTATCCCCCTTCGCTCAATGAGCTGTCTCGGACGCTGTTGCCAGCGGTGCCCGGAAGTGGCGAAGGCGTAGCGCGTTGCCCAGCACGAATACGCTCGACATGGCCATGGCACCTGCGGCGAAGACGGGGGACAGCAGCACGCCCAATGTCGGGTACAAGGCCCCGGCGGCCACGGGAATCAGCGCTGTGTTGTAGGCAAAGGCCCAGAACAGGTTCTGGCGGATGTTGCCAATGGTGGCCTTGGAGAGCGCGATGGCATTGGGCACGCCTTGCAGGCTGCCGGACATCAGCACCACATCGGCGGACTCCACTGCCACATCGGTGCCGGTACCGATGGCCAGGCCCACGTCGGCCTCGGCCAGCGCCGGTGCGTCGTTGATGCCATCGCCCACGAAGGCGGTCCGGCCATGTTCCGCCTTCAGCCTGCGTACCGCTTCCACCTTGCCTTCGGGCAGAACCTCGGCCACCACTTCATCAATGCCCAGTTGCCTGGCGATGGCCTGCGCCGTGCGTGCGTTGTCTCCCGTGATCATGGCGACCTTCAGGCCGAGCTGGTGCAGCGCCGCGATGGCGGCGGGCGTGGTGGCCTTGATCGGGTCGGCAACGGCAATGATTGCGGCCAGCCGACCGTCGATGGCGGCATAGAGTGGCGATTTTCCTTCATGCCCCAGACGCTCGGCCGCAAGGGCAAACTCATCCACGTCCAGACCCAGCTCACGCATATAGCGGTCAGCGCCCACTTCCACGCGCGCGCCGTTCACTGTGGCGCGCACGCCCATGCCCGTGACGGATTCGAAATCCGTCATCGTTTGCAGTTCGACTCCACCTTCCACGGCGGACTCTACGATGGCGCGGGCAATCGGATGCTCCGAGCGCGATTCCACCGCGGCCACCTTTGCCAGAACCTCGTTGCGCTCAAAGCCAGGGGCGACTTCCAGGTCAGTCAGGGTCGGGCGGCCCTCGGTCAGGGTACCGGTCTTGTCCACGGCTACCACTTGGGCATCCTTGAGCAATTGCAGTGCCTCGCCCTTGCGGAACAGCACACCCATTTCCGCGCCGCGGCCCGTGCCGACCATGATCGAGGTCGGTGTAGCCAGCCCCATTGCACAGGGGCACGCGATGATAAGCACCGCCACGGCATTGACCAGGGCAAAGGTCAGGGCCGGTGACGGCCCAAGCGCGAGCCACAGCAGGAAGGTCAGTCCGGCGACCGCCATCACCGCCGGCACGAACCACAGCGTTACCTTGTCCACCACGGCCTGGATCGGCAGCTTGGAGCCCTGGGCCTGTTCTACCAGGCGGATGATCTGCGCGAGCATGGTCTGCCCGCCCACGGCGGTGGCGCGCAGCATCAGCGCACCTTTCTGGTTGACGGTGCCGCCAACCACCGCGCTGCCTGTCGCCTTCTCGACCGGGATCGGCTCGCCCGTGATCATCGACTCGTCCACGAAGCTGCGGCCTTCGGTCACTTCGCCATCGACCGGCACGCGTTCGCCGGGCCGGACCTCCACGAGGTCGCCCAGGATCACGTCGTTGATCGAAATGTCCACGATGCGGCCATCGCGTGAAACGTGTGCCATCTTGGCCTGCAAGCCGACCAGACGCTTGATGGCCTCGGAGGTACGACCCTTGGCCCGCGCCTCCAGAAAGCGCCCCAGCAGGATCAGCGCCACGATGACCGCCGCCGCCTCGTAATAGACGTTGACCGTTCCTGCGGGCAGCAGGCCGGGGGCAAAGGTGGCTACCAGCGAATAGCCGAACGCGGCGGCCGTACCGACGGCCACGAGTGAGTTCATGTCAGGGGCCAGGCGCAC
Organism: Pseudomonas sp. ATCC 13867; assembly: GCF_000349845.1. Classification (NCBI taxonomy): domain Bacteria; kingdom Pseudomonadati; phylum Pseudomonadota; class Gammaproteobacteria; order Pseudomonadales; family Pseudomonadaceae; genus Pseudomonas; species Pseudomonas sp. ATCC 13867. The sequence continues at coordinate 1,380,799 of NC_020829.1, forward strand.
CAGGGCAGGAAATCCCTTCTCGTAGAAGCGCCAGCCCGGAATTGCCAGTACCAGCAAGGTCAGCACGAATTGCAGATACCAGCTTTCCTGGATGCCGATGACATCCATGACCCATGCGTGCATGCCTGGAATGAGGTGCGAGCCCATTTCGAGCACGAACACCGGCAATGCCAGCACGCTCGCGAGGATGAGGTCGCGTTTGAGCCTGGCCAGCTCGGCATCCTTCTTTTCTGCGGCCTCGTTCTCGGCCCGGGCGCCGGTATCAACCAGGCGGGCCTCGTAACCGGCTTTCTCGATGGCGGCTATCAGTTCCTGCACGACCGCCATGCCGTGCACGGTGGCGCGCTCGGTCGCCAGGTTCACCGTGGCATCCGTGACGCCTGGCACGGCCTTGAGCGCTTTCTCGACGCGCCCTACGCACGATGCGCAGGTCATGCCCTCGACCGCCAGCTCGGTGGTGTCGGCCGGTACGTCGTAACCTACTTTCCTGACTGCCTGGATCAGCGCCATGCGATCAACCGGGCCGGTCGGGCGGATGTCGGCGCGTTCGGTGGCGAGATTGACGGACACGCTGCCAACGCCTTCGATCCTGGCCAGGGCGGCTTCGACCCGGCCCACGCAGCTTGCGCAGGTCATCCCTTCGATAGGCAGGCTTATCGGGGCTGTGGCTGCGCGCGCATTGCTGGTACTCGGCATGCTCATGGTGTGCTCCCTGTTGGTGAACATTCGATGCAAGGGAGCCTGGGGCTTGCCATTGTTGGAAGGTCAAGCCTATTCGGTTCGTGCTGCCTGATTGGGAGGCTCGACGCACAGCGAAAGGGCGTCTGCCGGATCAGGCAGGTGATGGCCGCCAAGCGCTTGTGCCAGGCCGCCCCGGACAGGGGCACCGGTGTTGCTCGGGCCCATAGCGGCGAGCGCCATTGCGGTGTTGCCTGCACGATGAAGCACGGCTGGGCGAGGTGTCTGTTTCATGTCATGCGCGATTGCGCTTTCGACGATCGATCGGCTTGCTGCTAAAGCCTTCGATGCGCCGGTATTGTTCAGCCAGCAACGCAATTCCCTGGTGTTCCGCCGCAGCGTGCTCGACCGGCCGATGCCCGGTCGCGACCCTCGCTTGCTGGCCATCGTCATCGAAAGCATGCGCATGCTCGGCGGACAGGCAGGCGTACCGAATCGCCCAGGCATCGTCGATGACGTCAAGTCGCAGGTAAGGACGTTGCTTGGCGATGGCTATCCGAGCCTGGAGCAGGTCGCCGAGCAACTGCGCCTACCCAGCTGGACCGTGCAACGGCGCTTGCAGGAGCATGGCCTGAGTTTCTCTGCCTTGGTCGACACGGTGCGTCAGGAACTGGCCACCTATTATCTGCAGCAATCCGCTCTGCCAATCTCAGAGCTGGCCCTGCTGCTGGGCTATTCAGAGATCAGTGCTTTCTCGCGCGCCTTCCGACGCTGGTTCGATGTCAGTCCGAAACAGTGGCGGCAGGCACACAAGAGCCAGATGGCGAGAGCCTGACGAGGCTGCACGAACCTGCAACCGAACAGCCAAGTGCTGCGGCGTTGTCTCGAGCGTAGATGGGCCTTGGCAAGTCATTGTTGATCCCAGGCATCTGTACGCGGGTGCCAGCAAGCGCTTCAGGGCTTGGCCAGCCCTGGTACCACATGAATAGAAACGACGCGCATAAGGCGCCATAGGCGCACTGTTGGGTGGAAGCAATCGATGGTGGCCAAATGCCATTTTGCATGGAAGAATGCGTCCCTCCTGTCAACGTGAACAGGATTCGGAGCACAAAGTCGCCTCTAGTAAGGAGCACTCATGAAGAGGGTTGCGACCGCCATTGCATTGGCTTTGGTAATGCAGAATTGTCTTGCAGCCACAGAAGTGACCAAGGCGGCACAAAATAGCGGGATCAAGTCTTGCCTTGAGCAACTGCGCGGCGTATCGGACTTCGTAATTGGCAAGTCCGATCACGGTACCAATAGCGTCTGGAACACAGCACAGCCGAACAAGCGGCTTTTCGAGACATTCTCAGTGAAGAAATACTCGGATGCCTACTCGCAGATCATCATGACGGCGTCCCCCAATTCAGCCGGCAAGTGCGACCTCAGCAGCAACGAAACAATGGTGATGCGAGGTTCTTGCATGAAGATCAGGGAGACCACGTTCAAGGACTGGAAATATATTGGCTCAATCCTGAACACTGCAGTCATCGAGAATACCAACAAAGTGAGCGTGTTCCTCACTCCGCAACTGGATGACAGTGTCTGCCTCGTCAATCGACAGGAAGTTTCGTACGAGAAATAAGAGGCGAATCTGCTCCATCCCCGAAAGCCTGCTTCCGCCATCGAGACTCATCGTAGTGGTCCGTTTCACCTTCGACCGATCAATCAGGCCAGGAAGAACCCCCTGACCTGAAAGACCGGTTATGAAAGCGACGACCAGAAATGCACGCGGCCTGAATTCGTTCTCGCTGATGGCACTGGAACGAAAGCCCCGCCGGGGAGGCGGGGCTTCAAGACATCGAGCATTGTACCGACAGGGGATGAACGGCCAGTGTCCATCCGTGGCATGTTCGATGGGGCCAGATGAGGTTTTCCACGGCTATCCGGCAGGTCGATCAGTCCAGGACGTTGTTCAGGACTTCGTAGATGACACCGGTGGCGATAGTGACCAGGAGCAGATCGGTGCCGGCCTGCTGCCATTCGTAGCCATCGTAGCGGGGCAGGCGGCCAATCAGGCGGCCGTCGAGCTTCTTGGCGATACCGGGAGGCAGTGGTTTGCCGCGTGCAAGGTTCTTGCGGATGCCAGGCGGTAGCGCCGCGCCCGGGCTCCAGTAGTCGCGGTTGTTGTCGAGGACGACGCGAACGCCACCGATATCGATCTGCGGGCCGCCTTGCCAGTTGCCGCCGCCTTGCCCCTGATTGCCGTGTTGGGCGTTCTTGGCGTGGCCATTGCCGTTCCCGTTCCCATTACCGGCCAGTAGCGTCGGGCTGGCGCCAACCAGGGCGAGGCCGAGGGCCGTTGCCAGCAGGGTATTGGATCTGGACATGTTCGTTTGTTCTCCGTTTGGCCTGTGCTGCTGAGCGTAGCCGTTGTCACTCCGTTCCGGTAGCAGGCGAATGACCGCCAAAGTGCCTTCATTTTGTCGGAGCCCCAAGAGCTGCGGGGGTGTGGCGTGGCCAGGAGGTTTACTTACCGGCGCTCGAACTCTCCCGACTCCACGCCAAGCCCCATCGTTGGATCTGGTAAAGATTACTGAAAAAAACGGTATACATCGTTACAGGTAACATTACGCCGAAAGACACAATACTTAAAAATGAGTCATTGAGATGACGCCACACCCCCGGGATCTGATTCTCAAGTTTCTTCTGAGCAGAGATGATGGTGTGCTCAGTGCCCGCGATGCGATTTCCGCTTGCGCCCTGTTCGGCATTCGCGAGAACAGCGTGAGAGTGGCCCTTGTCCGGCTGGCAGCCGCCGGCATGATCGAGGCGGCGGGACGAGGCGACTACTGCCTGGGAGCCAAGGCTGCGGATCTGGCGGAAGATGTGCGTGGCTGGCGTAACGCTGAAATGCGTATCGGCCACTGGCATGGTGCCTGGGTAGTGGCGCACTGCGCCGGCCTGGGCCGTACTGATCGCGCACAATTGCGTCGCCGCGAGCGAGCTCTGGAACTGCTGGGTTTCCGCGAGCTGGAGCGCGAGCTTTTCATCCGCCCCGACAATCTGGTGGGCGGTGTTGTCCTGGTGAGGGAGCGCCTGCTCAAGCTGGGCCTCGAATCGAGCGCCTCGGTCTTCCTGGCGGCAGAGTTCGACCCCATGCGCGAGGTGCGAGCACGCGCACTATGGGACGGCAAGGTGCTCAACCGCGGCTACCGCGAGACTGCCGAGAAACTCGGCAAATGGCTGACACGAGTCGATGAGATGGAAGTGGAAGTCGCTGCCCGGGAGTCCTTCCTGATGGGTAATGCAGCCATTCGCCAACTGATCTACGACCCACTGCTTCCCGAGCCGCTGGTCAATCCTCAGGAACGGCACGCCTTCATCGATGTGCTGCTGCGCTATGACGATGTCGGCCATGCCATCTGGCGTGGTCTACGAGCGTCGCCACCTGTCGAATCGTCGACCGGTACCACCCAAAGTCCTATCAACCACTGACCGCTACGAGGTAGCCATGCATCAGGACTCAACCGTTAGCCAGGAAAGCCTCCCCGGCATCCGCCGCAAGGTCACCGAAATTTTCAGTCGCGACGAAATACGCATGCTGACCGAGCGCTCCGACCTGATGGGGTTCGCCGCCGTCGGTTTTACCTGGGGTGTCATTGCCCTGGCTTTCATCGTCATGGCCTGGGCCAGCACACAACCGCTGGCAGTCGCAATCCCGGTTTTCCTGATTGCGCTGGCGCTGCTGGCCGGCCGCCAACTGGCGCTGGCCATTCTCATGCATGACGCATCTCACGGGACGCTGTTCAAGACCCGCTTTCTGAATGAAGTCCTGGTCGACTGGATCTGCGCCAGGCCCATCTGGAATGACCTGAAGAAATACCGCACACACCATCTGGTACATCATGCAAAAACTGGCCAGGCAGAAGATACCGACCTCTCGCTGGTAGCTCCCTTCCCGACGACACGAGCTTCGCTGATACGCAAGCTTGTACGCGATATCAGCGGACTGACGGGCCTGAAGTTCTTTGCCGGGCGATTTCTCATGGATGCCGGATACCTGAAGTGGACAGTGGCCAACGACCTGACCAGGCTGCCCACCGAGGGACAAACGTTCGCCAGCCGCAGCCGACTGTTCCTGCGCAACGTGACGCCTACCGTCATCACCAATGCCGTGCTCTTCGGAGTGCTCTGGGCGACCGGATACCCCTGGCTGTACCTCGCCTGGATATTCGCTTACATGACCCCCTTTGCCGCCTTCGTGCGCATCCGCTCCATGGCCGAACACGCCTGCACGGAAGTCTCCGCCGACAGTTTCCTCAATACCCGAACTACTCGCGCCGGCCTGATCGCCAGGGCCACGGTAGCGCCCATCAATGTGAACTATCACATCGAGCACCACGTCATGGCGTCGGTGCCCTACTTTCGCTTGCCACTGATGCACCGGATGCTGCGCGAACGCAACGCGACTGGTGAGCCCCCAGGCTATCTGGAAGTACTGCGCATCGTGTCTTCGGGGGCCGGAGTTACTGACCGCGCGTGATGCTCGAACCGCCTTGCCGCATCCGGGGCTGACCGTCGCCAACGCCAAGTCGAAGCGTGTTCGCTCAGTGCCGATTTCGCAAGGATTGGCCAAGGAGATTCGCCAGCACTGGCAGACTCACGGCCCCTTCACCAACCGCCTTGGGGTGTTCCGCATCGTGCTGCTGTCCACCTCGATCAAGCTACCGAGAGGGCAGGCCAGCCACATGCTGCGGCAAACCTTCGCCAGTCACTTCATCATGAACGGCAGGCATATCGTGACGTTGCAGCACATCCTGGGGCATGCCTCGCTCTCGATGACGATGCGGTATGCGCATTTGTCTCATCGGGATCATCTGGCCGAGGCCGTGCTGCCAGGAGGGTGTAGACAAAATAAAACTGTCCGCCCCATTTCCCTGGACAGCCTTGAAGCCATGCCTCGAACCGGCCGCCTGCCCTCGATCGTCGCTGCCGGCCTGGCCCCCGACAACCTTGCCGTGAGGACCCGAGCAAGATGAACTTCGGCGGCGACGCGAAGAAGGCCTGGAAGGACATCTGGGGTTGCGGGCAGGGCATCGGGCCGATTACCCGGGTACAGAAGACGGCCGAGTACATCGCCCGGCTCAAGCGCGAATACGCGCAGGCCGAGGCCCGCCTGGCCGAGCTCTGAGGGTGCGGGCGGCGGGCCTCCAGCACGCTTCAGTGTTCATCAGATGGAACACTGAGGATCAACAGCTGGGGCTACCGGGCTTGTCGTTGCGGACCTACCGTTATTCCCGTTGTGTTTCGGGAGGTGCGCGATGAAGAAGGTGCTTGGCGTCTACACCAGCCACCGGCCCCACTGGATGGGAGACGGATTCCCGGTTCGTACATTGTTTTCCTACGACAGCCTGGGAAAGCACATTAGTCCTTTCCTGCTGCTCGACCTTGCCGGTCCCCAGGATTTCCAGAGTGGCCGCTTCGGCCAGATGGACCGGCCGAATCCCGGTCCACAGCGCAGCAGGGGAGCCAGGCCATGAGTAGCCATGCAGTTCAGTGCGAGCTGTCATCCCGCGCGCTGGGCAAGCCACCGCGAGGGCGAGGGCCATACCGCCCCGGGAGCGCCGACGGCGACTCCAGTACCGATGGGTACCACCCAATCGGTTATCCGGTGAGCCTGTCCTGAGGCGTTGAATGTGAAACCCTTGATCGCATATTTCAAGCTGGCCCTGCGGCCAGGCCCCGATATCCTGCTTTTTGCTCTGCGCACAGTCGCTGCCGGTCTGCTTTGTCTGTACCTGGCTTTCGTCTTCGACCTGGACCAACCCAAATGGGCGCTGATGACGGTGATCATCATCAGTCTTCCCCTGGCTGGCATGACCCTCAAGCGTAGCTTCGCCCAGGTACTGGGGACCGCGGGCGGTGCCTCGGCGGCGGTAGTGATCATGGCGCTGTTCCCGCAGCAGCCGGTGCTGTTCATCGTCGCCCTGGCGTCCTGGCTGGCCTTCTGTACCGCAGGTGGAACCCTGCTGCGCTACACCGATTCACATGCCTTCGTGCTCAGTGGGTTCACCGCCGTAGTCGTGGCGATGCTGTCCGTCCCCGAGCCGGATGGAACCTTGCTACTGGCGATCACCCGTTTGAGCGAAACCCTCCTGGCGGTGGCTTGCGTGGCAGTCGTCAGCCTGTTGACGGCACGCCCCCAGGCCGTTGCCAAGGGCTACTTCGCCAAGGTCGATGGCCTGGTCAGGCTGATTGCCCAGCACGCGGCCGCGACCATCAGGACGGAGGAGGCGCCGGAGGCGTTCCACCAGCGCCAGGCGCAGTTGGTCGCCGAGGTCAGTGCGCTTGAGGGCCTGCGCCGCCACCTGTATTTCGACGCACCGCATCTGCGTAACTCTGATGGCCTGGTGCGGTTGTTCGCCAACCAACTGGTCCTGCTGGTGTCGCGCTTGCTGGTGCTGCGGCAGCAGCGGGAATTGATCGCACGGCAATGGGAGGGGCCGCTGCCGGCCGATATCCAGTTGTTGCGCGAGAGGGAGCTACAGAGCCTGGATGAGGTGGCGCGCCGTGGCGTCGCCTTGCCGGCGAACGACCGTGCCGCGCTTGGCAGCTTGCGCCAGGGGTTCGACGAGGCTGCCGATCGCGCCGAGCACCTCGCCGAGCCGCTGCCCGCGCCGCTGCGTTCCCTGGCCTGGGCGCTACGTTGGGAGCAGGCCCGGTTCCTCCAGCAGTTGGAGGAGTTGCTCGAACTCGACGAGGCGATCCGCCACGGCCGGGCGGCCAGTAGCCCTAACAGCGCAGGGCAGGCGAACGCCTTGCACCTGGACTTCCGTCTGGCCGGTATGAACGCCTTGCGTGCGTTCCTCGCCCTGGTGGTCGCGGGCGCGATCTGGATTAGTAGCGCCTGGGACGGAGCTCGCTCGGGGGTGATCCTGGTCGGTGTCATGTGCTCGCTGATGGCGACCTTGCCGCGGCCATTGCTGGCCAGCCAGAACTATAACCGTGGCCTGCTGCTGGCCATCGGCCTGTCGGCCCTCTACCAGTTCGCCCTTCTGCCAGTGTTCGACGATTTCGAGATGCTCGCCCTGTGCCTGGTCCCCTTGCTCTACCTCGCCGCGGTCGGCCTGGCCAACCCGGCGACCGCCGGCATCGGCATGGGTATCGGCCTGATCAGTCTGTTGATGATCGGACCGCAGAACGTCGGGGCTTACCACAATAGCGCGGTGCAGTGGTTCGAGTTCGCGGGGGGCTACTTCACCGGTGGGATGCTCTCCATGCTGGTGTTCGCCCTGGTGTTCCCCTTCGACCCTCAGAAGCGCATCGCCTGGTTGTTCCGTCACGTGCGCGAGGATGTGTACCGGCAGGTGTCGGATGGCAACGGCCTGGCCCAGCAGTTCGAGTTCGAGAGCCGCATGCTCGATCGGCTGGCCACGATGGCCGGCTTGCTTGCGGCTACCGGCGACCCGGTGTCGAAGGAGCGCTTCGAGTGCAGCTTGAGCTGCGTGGTACTGGCCGCTGCCCTGGGCCAGATCAATGCCCAGTGCACTCGCGGCGCGGCTCTCACGCCAGGGGCCCGGACCCGCCTGCGCCAAGGGGTGCAGGACATGGTCGATTTCGTCGGTGGCCGTCGCCCGGTGGAACTGGACGGGCTGTTGGCGACCCTGGATCAACTGGGTCGCTCGCTGGATGAGCAGCACGGCACGTACCTGGCGTTCGGTCGCGGGGAGCTGCGACGGATGTTCATCCTGCGGGTGTCGCTTTCGATCGCGCTCATGTTGCTGCAGCGCTATCGCGCTGTGCTGGAGGTGCCGGTGTCACCGGCCGTGGAGGAGCAGGCCCATGCCCGCTGATTTCGAACTGGGCGGCATCTACCTGCCGCCCATCGCCCAGGCCTTCTTGCTGGCCCTGCCGTTGTTCCTGGTGCTGGATGCCTTGCTGCGACGCGCGGGGGTACTGGCATTCGCCTGGCATCCAGCGCTGTTCCAGGGCGCTCTGTATGCCGTGACCTGCGCTGTTCTGGTGCTGTTGATGGGAGCGATTAGCTGAAATGTCTTCGTTGAAACCTTTCCTGGCCGGGGCCCTGACCCTGGTGATGCTGGCGCTGGCCATCGTGCTGGGCGGTTTTGCCTGGGAGTATTACACCCGGGCGCCCTGGACCCGTGATGCCCGGGTGCGGGCCGATGTGGTGACGCTGTCCGCGGACGTCGGTGGGCGCATCGTCGAGTTGCCGATACGCGACAACCAGTTCGTCGGCAAGGGCGATCTGTTGCTGCGTATAGACCCGGCCAGCTATGAACTCGCCGTGCTGCACGCGCAGCGCGAGGTCGATGTCGCGCGTGCCACGCTTGGGTTGTCGCAGGCGGCCATCGTCGCCCAACAGGCGTTGCTGAAGCAACGACGCAGCGAGGAACAGCGCCGTCGGCAGCTCAAGTCGCGCTCGGCGATTTCCGCCGAAGAGTGGGAACAGTCCAGCACCGACGTGGCGGTGGCGGCGGCCAACCTGCTCAGGGAACAGTCCAATCTGGTACTGGCGCAGACCAACGTGCAGCTTGCCGACGCCGCTCTGAAGCAGGCTCGGCTCGACCTCGAGCGTACCCGGGTCCTGGCGCCGGTCAGTGGCTACGTGACCAACCTGCTGACCCGCCAGGGAGACTTCGCCCAGGCGGGGTCACCCTTGCTGGCCCTGGTGGACAGCGACTCCTTCCACGTCAGCGGCTATTTCGAGGAGACCAAGCTGCCGAAGATTCGCGTCGGCAGCCGAGCGCGGATTTCCCTGATGAGCGGGGAGGAGCTGCAGGGCACGGTGGAGAGCATCGCCTATGCCATTACCGACCAGGAGAACCTCCCGGGCAGCCGCCTGCTGGCCAACGTCAACCCGAACTACACCTGGGTGAAGCTGGCACAGCGGATTCCGGTGCGCCTGCGCCTGGACCCGCGCACGGCAGAGGCTCCGCCGTTGCGCGCGGGCACCACCGCCACCGTCACTATCCTCGAATGAGCCCGGACGATGCCCTCGATGTTGTGGCTGGCCAATGCCCATGTCTGGTCTGAGCGACCGCTGAGCCGCCGACGTGGCCTCCATTCCCTCGCGTCCACGCCGGGTCTCCGACGGCCTGGCCATCCTGCGCGAGGGTGTGCTGGCGGGTATGGGCTGGGGATGACGTCTCGGGACGGGGGAGGTAGTCGCCATCCTCTCCCGCCGTTCGGGGGCGTTGTCATGGTTCGGTCTGTCCGAACTCCGGGTTCGCGATTCCGGGCAGCACAACGCGCCCATGCTTGGCTAGCATCGCAGTGTGAACGGTCGTGCGGCCATTCGTCCCCGCGAATCGCGCGGCCGCTTCACGCATCCGCGTGGTGCCCAGCCTCGGAAATCGGTGAGAACCCTGGGGCCGTGGCTGCCGCCGGACCTCATGGGGCACGCGAGGCTGCGGATGGCGAGGGCGGTATCACTTCAACATCCCCCCATCGAGCGAGGAAGAACGATGACCCATATCGTTGGTGTGGCCGGTAGCTTGCGGCATGCCTCCTACAACCTGGGCCTGCTGCGCGCAGCGGCAATGCTGATGCCCGACGACGCAACCCTTGAAGTGAGGAGTATTGCCGGCATTCCGCTGTTCAATGCCGATGACGAGGCTGCTGCCGGCATTCCGTCGGCGGTCGCCGAACTGAAGCAGGCCCTCATGGCCGCCGATGGCGTGATCCTGGCGACGCCGGAATACAACAACGGCATTCCCGGCGTATTCAAGAATGCCATCGACTGGGCGTCGCGGCCCGTGGCCGATATCCCCCGGGTGTTCGGCGGCAGGCCGTTCGCCGTGGTAGGGGCCTCGCCGGGCGGTTTCGGGACGCTGCTTGCACAGGACGCCTGGCTCTCCGTGCTGCGCATGCTCGGCGCCGAGCCCTGGTTCGGCGGGCGTTTGGTGGTATCCCACGCCGGGCAACTCTTCGATGACGCCGGCAATCTGCTCGATGCGGAGCTGCGCGAGCGGCTGCAGGCCTATCTGTCCGGCTTCGTCGAGTTCGTCCGCTCCCACCCCGGACAGCGTTGATTCCCCCAATGAAATATCAGGAGAAGTATCCCATGCAGGAATTTGGACGAGAGGACCCCGTTTGGGTCGATAGGATTCTCGACTGGCGCTGGACCTGGCTGCTGGCACGGACGGCGATGGTCGTGATCTTTCTCGTGAGCGCCATTCTCAAGTCGCTCGACTTCCATGCTGCCGTGCTCGAACAGGAGGAAATGGGACTCCATCCCGGGGCCTTCTGGGCGGGGCTCACCATTGCCGTTCAGGGCATAGGTTCCCTGTTGGTCATTTCAGGTCGCTTCGTCTGGCTCGGTGCAGGCGCCCTGGGCGTCTTCACCGCCATCGCCGCCGTCATGGCGCATGGTTTCTGGACCCTGGAGGGGCAGGAGCGTTTCGTCGCGATGAACGTGTTCCTCGAACACATGGGCCTGATCGGCGGCCTGGTGATGACCGCGCTCGTCGCCGAGCATGCCAAGCGCGAAGGCCGTCCCTGATTCCTGCGCATTCTCGTCGCGGGGGCACGATGAATGTTCTGTCCTGGTGAAACCTGTGTTCGTGATTGCCGGGACTAGCCGGACAGAGAGTGCCGTTAGGATTTTCACGATGCGAACCCTCCTCGAGACCTATCGATTCGTTGAATAGAGGACCTGTCATGCGAGTGCGTGCAGCCGTTATCGAAGAGAAAGCCGGTCCATTCGTTTTTCGCGATCTTGAGTTGGACGAGCCCCGTCCGAACGAAGTGCTCGTCAGGATCTGTGCTGTCGGCATCTGCCAGACCGATATCCATGTCCGCAACCAGGACTATCCCGTTCCCCTGCCAGTGGTGCTCGGTCACGAGGGGGCGGGGATCGTCGAGAAGGTCGGCGCGGGGGTCAAGGGCATCGAGGTCGGTGACCATGTGGTGCTTTCCTATCCTTCCTGCGAGGAGTGCCGATACTGCCGCAGCGGTCACAACGCCTACTGCGAGCACGCTTTCGAGATCTGCTTCGGCGGTTCCCGCCTGGATGGTAGCAACGCCCTCGGATGGCCCGAAGGCGAGGCACATGAAGCGGCGATGCACGGACATTTCTTCGGGCAGTCGTCCTTCGCCACCCATGCCGTCGTCGATCAAAGCAGTGTGGTAAAGGTGCCGGACGACCTGCCGCTCGAGCTTCTCGCGCCGCTGGGATGCGGCTTCCAGACCGGCGCCGGGGCGATCCTCAACTCGCTCGAGGTCCGGCCCGGCTCCCATGTTGCCGTCTTCGGAACCGGCGCGGTCGGCCTTGCCGCCATCATGGCGGCGAAGGTCGCCGGGGCCGCCTCGATCATTGCGGTCGACATCAATGCGTCGCGGCTCGCGGTCGCCCGTGAGCTGGGAGCGACGCACACGATCAACGGCCGCGACGGCAACACCGCCGAGCAGATCAGGGGCATCACGGGCATTGGCGCGGACTACGTCCTGGAGATCACCGCGCGACCGGAGATGCTCAAGCTCGCCGTCGATGTCCTCGCCCCCCTGGGCACGGCGGCGCTGATCGGTGGCGCCCCCGCGGGCGCCGAGGCGCCGGTCGACATGAACGTCCTGCTCAACGGGCGGATGGCCCGCGGCATCATCCAGGGCGACGCCGTGCCCCAGGTCTTCATACCCCGGCTGATCGAGCTTTACCGCGCCGGCCAGTTCCCGATCGACCGACTCGTCCGGTTCTTCGACTTCGAGCAGATCAACGACGCGGTCGAACAAGCTCGCAAAGGCGATGCCATCAAGGCGGTACTGCGCGTCGCCGCCTCCTGACGTTCCAGGCCCAACCCCGGAGAAAACCCCATGTGTTCTGATCCGAACTGTTCCCACGGCAAGTCCCTGCCGTCGTGGTTTGTCGATGATCTCGGCCCGCTTGGTGTTCCCTATGACAAGAAGGAGGACTTCCTGATACCTCCCGAATCGTCCCATGGCTCGCTCTTCCTGCCCGGTCGCCTGGAGAAGGGCTACCACGTCGCCGAGCTCAAGGATGGAGTCTACTGGGTGACCTCGGGCTGGTACGACTGCCTGTTCATTCGGACCGGCTCAGGCGTGATCGTCGTCGATGCGCCGCCGGCACTGGGCGAGAACCTGCTTGAGGCGATCGAAAGCGTCACCGACGAACCGGTCACCCACGTGATCTACAGCCATTGGCACGCCGATCACATCGGCGCGGCCTCGATCTTCGGGCCCAAGGTCAAGCGCGTCGGGCATGAAAAGACGCGTGAGCTCCTGGAGCGCTTCCCCGATCCAGACCGTCCGCCGCCCATGGAGACGTTCTCCCGCGAGACGACGCTCGATGTGAACGGTGTCAAGGTCGAGCTCTCCTACAAAGGGCAGAACCATTGCGAGGGCAATATCTTCATCTACGTCCCCGGGCCCAAGGTGCTCGCGGCCATCGATGTCGCAAGCCCGGGCTGGGTCACCTTCAGGGATTGCGACTCCTCCGAGAGCCTCTGCGGGTACGCCGATGCCTTCGACAAGATTCTCGAGTACGACTTCGACTACCTGATCTCCGGACATGTCTCCAAGACCGGTGGGCGCGAGGATGTCATCGAGGGCCGCGAGTACATGCACGATCTGATGGGCTCGGCACGCGAGGCACTCGAAACCATACCGATCAGCTACTTCCTGAAGGACATCGAAGGGACGTCCTATCGCGCGGCCTTCCGCTGGGCGGAGCAGGCCTACTTCAACGCGCTCACCAACTACGTCACCAAACAGGTGCTGACGAAGAAGACCTCCAATGGCAAGACCTGGGCGCAGCGCCTGAACGGCGCGGATGTCATGACCAAGAACAATGCCTATTTCTGCATCGAGAAGACTCGGCTGGAGATGAACCACAACGGCTACGTCAAACGTGGCAACGTGCATCCGCCCAAGTTCTTCGGCTGAGCACCCTGGAACCGGTTGCCCGACCGGTTCCCCCCAACCACGAGTGCGATCACTGCCCCTCGATCGCCGCTGGACAGGAGGCCCCATGGCCGAGCAGAAGCAGGAAACCAAGGTTGCGCTGAACTGGATCGATGGTCAGTGGTGCGATGGTGAACGTCACGGCGACAGCATCAATCCGGCCACGGGCGAGATCATCGGCCGCTACGCCCAGGCCGGCGTCGCCGAAGCGCAGCGCGCCATCGCCGCGGCCAGGCGTGCCTTCCGCGAGGAGAACTGGAAGCAGGATCGCCTGCTACGGGCCCGTGTCCTCAACCGCATGGCCGATCGTTTCGAAGCCAGCGGCGAGGCACTGGCGCGACTCATCACCACCGAGAATGGCAAGACCCTCGAGCAGGCCCGTTTCGAGATCGGTATCGTGCCACTCACCTTGCGCTTCAACGCCGCTCTTGCGCTGACCGACCATGGACACGCTGCCCAGGTCGAGCCGGGCCAGTTGTCCATGGTCCTGCGTGAGCCGGTGGGTGTCGCCGGCATTATCGCCCCCTGGAACTCACCGGGTGCGCTGATGGTCCGCTCGCTGGCACCCGCCCTCGCGGCCGGCGCCACGGCGGTGATCAGCCTGCCGCGCCAGACCGCTCAGGTGAATGCCTTGATGGCCGGGATCATCGCCGGCACCGAGGGCCTTCCGCGTGGCGTGGTGAATCTCTTCACCGGCGGACACGAGGCCGGCAACGTCCTCGTCGAATCCCCGGATGTTCCCAGCATCAGCTTCACCGGCAGCACCAGGACGGGCCGTGCGATCTCCGCCACCGCCTCGGCCAATCTCAAACGGCTCGGCCTTGAACTCGGTGGCAAGACGCCCGTCATTCTCTTCGACGACGCCGATCTCAATGCGGCCCTGCCCAAGGTCGTCGAGGCGTTGACCGTCTTCTCCGGACAGTTCTGCATGACCGGCAGCCGCCTGCTCGTACAGCGCGGCATCGCCGAGAGGGTGCGCGACGAGCTTTCCCGGCGCCTCGAGGCCGTCAAGGTCGGGCCGGGACTGGAGCCCGGCGTGGAGATGGGGCCGCTCATCGACAGGTCCAATGTCGAGCGCGTCAACGGCATGGTGACGGACGCCATCGCTGCCGGCGCGAAGGTGCTCGTGCGTGGCGGGCCGGTGAGCGAGGGCGACCTCGCCAGGGGCGCGTTCTATCGGCCGACGCTCCTGGAGGTGACGGACTCCTCGCTCGACATAGTCCAGAAGGAAGTGTTCGGCCCCGTGCTAACCCTGCAGTTGTTCGACACCGAGCAACAGGCAGTCGTGCTCGCCAACGACAGTGAGTACGGCCTTGCCGCCAGCATCTGGTCGCGTGACATCGACCGGCCGCTGCGGGTAGCTCGGGAAATCGAGGCGGGCACCATCTGGGTGAACGACTGGGCCGTGCTGTACGACCAGTTCGAGGAAGGTGGCTTCAAGCAGAGCGGGCAAGGGCGCATGCGCGGCTATGCGGTGATCGACGATTTCGTCGAGTTCAAGCACATCGCGCTCCGCCCGGGTGTCGTCGAGACCTGAGCAACATCCATTCCCCACCTGGGAGGTTCTGGTCATGAAAGCCCTGCGGTTCGAGACATACGGTCCGCCTTCGGTGCTGGGCATCGCCCAAGTCCCGCGTCCGCAACTGCGCCCCGGCGAAGTCCTGGTTGAAGTCAGGGCGTCGGCCATCAACCCGAGCGACGTGAAGAATATCGCCGGGGCTTTCCAGACTCCGCTGCCGCGCGTGCCCGGCCGCGACTTCGCCGGCGTGGTGGTCGAGGGCGGCGGTGCACAATGGAACGGCAAGGCGGTTTGGGGCAGCGGCGCCGGCTTCGGGGTTAACCGCGATGGCAGCCATGCCGAGTATCTGGCGATCCCGCTCCGCTGGCTCTCCGAGAAGCCCCATCAGTTGTCGATGGAGGAGGCCGCCTGCGTCGGCATTCCCTATATCGTCTCGTGGATGGCACTGGTTGACGCGGCAAGGCTGCAGGCGAGCGAAACCGTGCTGATCATCGGTGCCGCGGGGGCCGTCGGCCAGGCCGCGACGCAGATTGCCCGCTGGCGGGGCGCGACGGTGATCGGAGCGGTGCGTAGCGACACGGTGTCCGATACCGACCTGCGGATCGATACCCGAACCCATGACCTTACCGATGAAGTCCGGCGTCTTACGGCAAGCAAAGGCGTGGATGTGGTACTCGATACTGTTGGCGGGCCGATGTTCGAGCCCGCCCTCAAGTCGCTCGGGTGTGGCGGGCGTCAGGTCGCCATCGCGAGCGCCGGCAACCCACGCGTCGAGTTCAACCTCGTCGACTTCTACCATGGGTTAAAGCGGCTCATCGGTATCGACTCGATGAAGCTGGGCGGCGAGGAAGTAGCGAACATTCTGGACAAGCTCCGGGACGGTTTTGCACAGGGCCAGCTCAATCCGCCGGCCTTCGATTCATGGGCGCTGGACAGGGGCGTGGAGGCTTTCGAGGCAGTCGTCAGTGGTGGCCGGCGAGCGAAGCAGGTGCTGCTGCCCAACGACTAGAGAACGGTACCACCCCGATACCTCCCTGGAGCGGGCTCTTCGACCCTGTATTCCGCTGGTGAGTTCAGGCTCATTGTTCTGCTGGGCAGAACGCGGGGTTCGCGGCAAGCGCTCTTATCGTAGCCGGAGAGTTTCACTACTTTTTCTGGACCACCTCCGAAGACGTTCGGGGTGAGAAACAGGTTGCCGTTCCCACTCATTGGAAGGACATACTCATGGCAAGCGAACCAATCCGCGATCAGGTCAAGGACCAACTCCTGACTCCCAAGAATTCCGCTTTCATCATCATCGACTACCAGCCCGTTCAGGTGAACTCGATCGCCTCCATGGATCGCCAGCTGCTCCTGAACAATATCGTCGGTTGTGCCAAGGCCGCCGTTGCCTATGGTCTGCCGATCGTGCATTCCACCGTCAATGTGCAGACTGGCCTGAACAAGCCACCGGTGCCGCAGATTCAGAAAGCGCTGAAGGGCGTCCCCACTGTTGATCGCACCAGCATCAACTCCTGGGAGGACGTCGAGTTCCGCCAGGCCGTCGAAGCCACCGGTCGTAAGAAACTGATCATGACCGCGCTCTGGACTGAAGCTTGCCTGACCTTTCCTGCGCTCGATGCGCTGGCCGCGGGCTACGAGGTCTACGTGCCCGTCGATGCGGTCGGCGGTACCTCCGTCGCTGCGCATGACGCTGCGTTGCGCCGTATCGAACAGGCCGGCGGCAAGATGATCAGCGTCGCGCAACTGTTCTGCGAGCTTCAGCGTGACTGGAAACGCAGCGAGACGGTGCCGGCCTTCGTCGACCTGTTCATCGAGACCGGCGGTACCGCCGGCTTGCAGTTCTCCTACGATCGTAGCGAGTGATCGTCGTCCGGCCGGCGCCGCCATGTGGCAATACGAAAGCGCCGGCCGGATCGAGCACGCCCATTTTCTTCGTCGCCACGGCCTGGCTGGATACTGGGAGCCATCATGTCGGATCTGCACATCGTCGTTGGCCTGCGGGCCAAGAAGGGCAAGGAGCGGGAACTGGAAAAGGACCTCATCGCGCTGGTCGAACCTACTCGCAAGGAGGAGGGCAACCTACGCTATGAACTGTTCGTGAATGACGAGGATCCCGGGTATTTCGTTTTTGTCGAACAGTGGACGTCGGCCGACGCCCAACTGAGGCATCACAACCACGGCCCGCACATCCAGCATTTCAATGCACATGGGGCGACCAACGTCGAGAGCATCACTTTCCTGCATCGGTTGACCCGCATCGCCTGAACCTCCTGCAGGTTGGCCCGTGCGGATGTGCGCGGGGAGCTGCGGGAGTGAGGATTGTCCAGTTCAGGCTGGAGAGCGGTTTGCATCTGCCAGAATTGAATGAGGAGGCCGGCATGATCGGAGGCCAGGTTCGTCATGGGTGAACAATGAAGTGGCGTTTTGAAGACATACTCACGTTCATCCGGGTGATGGAGTCCGGCAGCATTACCGCCGCCGCCGACCGGATGAATCTCTCCAAGTCAGTGATCAGCAAACGTATCAGCGACCTGGAGTCGGCATTGGGCGTGGAGCTGTTCCAGCGCTCCACGCGTCAGCTCAAACCGACCGAGAGTGGGGATGCTTTCTACGAGCGCATGGTACCGCTGATCCATGAGATCAACCTGACTGCGGAGAGCCTGTCGGCCAAACGCGAGAGCTCCTTGCGGGGACAACTGCGCATCACCACGCCCATGTCGTTCGGCGACATGTATCTGGGGCCGGTCATTGCCGAGTTTGCCCGACGTCATCCCAACCTGGAGCTCGCCGTCGACTACGAAGACCGCTCGGTCGATCTCGTCCAGGGGGGCTACGATGTCGGCATTCGAATCAGTCATCTGCGCGATTCCAGCCTGCGCGCCCGAACGCTCTGCGAGTGCCCGAGGGTGGTGGTTTGCAGCCCTTCGTACATTGAATCCAACGGTCAGCCTCGAACCGTCGCCGAGCTCGCCGACCACCAGTGCATCGACTATGCCTATGTCCACGCCAACAGGCTCTGGCAATTCGAGTCTCAAGCCGGGGGAGGCTCGCCAATCAGCGTCTCGACCCGTAGTCGGATCGTCATCAACAACGGTGGTGCGCTGAGAGATATGGCGATCGCCGGGCTCGGGATCGCGTCGTTACCCATTTTCCTGGCCGCCGAGGGGTTGCGCAAAGGCCTTCTCGTTCCAGTTCTTACGGGGTATCGGCAACCGCCGTACACGATCTCTGCCATCTATCCGCCGACCCACCATGTGTCGACGAAAGTGCGGACTTTCATCGACTATCTTGTAGAACTTTTCGTTCCCCCTCTGCCCTGGGACGAGACTCTGGATGGCGCTCAAGGAGCTGTGCCGAATCGGTTCCGCCAGCTCCAGCTGCCCGATAGCGACTGACCGCCTCAAGTCAAGTCGGGCAAGGAGCGCCGGAGTGCCATGACAGGCACCTCCGGCACTCGAGCAGGGGAAGTTCGTCGGCCCTCAGGGAGGGTCTGAAATAGCCCGGTATTTTCGGCTAGCTTCGGTGTCTGCCAATTTTTGAAGGTGGCCGATCGTTCCAAAACAGGGCAAATCGCCCGAGCGCTCCCGGTTTCTTGACCGCCGAGCGACTCTCGGCGGCCGTTTCTCGCACTACAGGCGCACCGCTCCTGCGCTGGCCGGCAAATGTCGGCGGGCCATCCACAGATTCGACAGGGCGAACAGCGTCACCATCTGTGCGGCATTCTTGGCCAATCCGCGAAAGCGCACCTTGGTGTAGCCGAACTGCCGCTTGATCACGCGGAACGGGTGCTCGACCTTCGCCCGTACCTGAGTCTTGGCTTTCTCGATTTTACGGATCGTCTTGTACAAGACACTGCACTTGCCATGCTTCTTGTAGGTGCTGCGCCGAGCCGCGATCTGCCAGATGACTGGGCGCCCTTCATGTTCAGGGCGCTTTTCGACCCCGATACAGCCGGCATCGGCACACACCACGTTCTCCTCGCCGTGCAGCAACTTGTCGACCTGAGTGACGTCCGCAACATTCGCCGCCATGACCACCACGCTGTGCACCAGGCCCGATTCATCGTCGGCACCAATGTGCGCTTTCGCGCCGAAGTAATATTGGTTGCCCTTCCGGGTTGGGTGCATCTCCGGGTCGCGTTTGCCGTCCTGATTCTTGGTCGAGCTGGGCGCATGGATCGGCGTCGCATCGACGATAGCGCCCTGGCGCAGTGACAGGCCCCGGTCACCCGGATAGCCATTGATCACCGCCAGAATCCCCGCCGCCAACTCGTGTTTCTCCAGCAAATGGCGGAAGTCGAGGAGGGTGGTTTCGTCGCGGATGCGTTCCAGCTTCAGGCCGGCGAACTGGCGTAGGATGGTCGTCTCATAGAGTGCTTCCTCCATTGCCGGATCGCTGTCACTGTAATGCTGGTGATTGGGTGGCCGATGCTCGGACAGGATGCTGATCCCTGGCGTAGTCTGCCTGGAGTGACTGCTGACACGCAGGTGGTTGTGGTAGACCTCCACTACTTGCTCGGTGGCCCGCACATCTACTTGTTGTTGCACGAGCCGGCTCGGTATGGGCCATTCGGCTGCACGTGCATGACGTGGCCGTAACACAAGCACTGGCGTTGCGCCTGATCCGGCAATACCTCATGCCGCTGCTCGATCCAGATCACTGGCACCTGCTGCACAAGGAGCGCAGGGCAACCTGGAATGGCATCTGGATGATTTGCGCGGAGCTGGGCTTCCTCATGGGGAAGTCGAACGATCCGCTGCTGACTGAGCTGCGCATCGCCGTCGAGGTGATTCACTCGCACACCACCCTGCCGCCGCGGACATTCACATTCCCTACTGTCGTCGAGGTCACTTACTTCATCAGCCTGTGCAACCAGTTGCGGATGCCGGTACAGAGCCAGGTTCGTTTGGACAGCGGGCTACAAGTTGATCCGTTCAACTTCTGCACGCTGTGCTGGAGGCATCCTCTGCCAGGGCGGAAGTTATGCGTGGAACATTCTCCCAGCTCTCCGCGGCGGGCGAATGCAGACGGACAGCGCGCTGCCGCTGCTCGGTGAGGGGCAGCTAATGCTGAACGATGAGAATGCGGTTGAGGCACTGCTGGGCCTGCTGCATAACCCGGAAGGCCTATCGCCCAAGGCGCAGCAGTTCTATCGACAGATCAACCAGCAGTTGTGCACCTATCCCATTCTTATCTGGCCGATGCTGATTCGCGCGGAAGGCTGGTTGCAGAGCCGAAAGAAAATGCGGGAAAAATGGGGCGGGAAACGTCCTGGGGCCGGGCGGCCTCCAGGACGGGCAAAGGATGAGTAACTACTTGGCCATATACTGGTCAACCAACGGGCGCAGCTCACGATTGTGCTTGCCGTAGGTCCGCAACGCTTGCTGGTAGACCGTCACATCAGCGCCTGGCAGGGCATATTCAACGTCGAAGACCTCCTGCTGCAAGGCTTCCCAAGAGGCGATCAATTCCGCATCCGGCAGGGGGCGCTGGCTCTCGGCATGAATCAGGTAGGTCAGCGTGGCGAACAAGAAGTGGAGTGTATCCTCAACGCCCTCCAGCAGCTCCAGGCATTGGCGCTGGTTCATCCTCTGGGTTTCGGCACCCGGCAGCAGCATGTTGATCTCCCTGTTTACGGCGTTGTGACGGCCGTTCTACAGGCGCCCCGGCAGGGTATTCGTGGCATCCAGATACGGTTCGTTGCTGAGCAGTTTGGCACGCCAGGCAGGGATATCGCTCTCATCCACATCCAAGCGCTTGAGCCACTGATCGGCCGACCAGCCGACCAGCCGCAATTCGCCGTCATGCGAGCCGCCGTGCAGCGAACCTACGGTTTCGTAGCGGATGCCTTTGAGCACGTGGTTCAGCAACACATAAGCAGCCGGTTTCGGGTCTTCGCCATCCCCCCCTGACGGGTAAGCCCCGGCCTGTATCACCACACCGGCGCCGTAGTCGTAGAAGGCGAAATGACTGGACGGCAGCTGTGCACGCAGTGCCTCCATGCCACCAGCCAGTTCCAGACGTGCGTGATCGAGTAGGGTCAGCCAACTGACGGTCTTGATCTTGGTCGGTTTGAACTCAGGAATATTGGCCAACAGACCGGCTGTTCCTACATCCAATCCCGGCATCCGTGCGGCCATAAAGGTTTCGGTGGGCTCGTTGTTGTCTCGGCTGGTAGGCGAAAGGTTGTAAGCGTGCCCGGCATAGCCTTGCTCCGGAGCCAGTCGACGTGCGACGTCAAGGAATAGGCGTAGGAAATTCAGCGGGTTCTGCTCCTGGTACAGCAGCGGCACAGAGAACTCCAGCACGCTTAGATCGCGCCCAATCCTCGCTTCCCATGCAGATTGGCCAAAAATTTCAAAGTGCCAATCAGGAGCATCAATCGACTGCTTGCCACTGCTGTAGTAGAAGCTCAGTGGATAATCCTCATCCATGCTGAACAACATTTCACGCAATGGCTTTGCGTCACTGTATGCAGTCAGCGGCTTACCCTCTGGCGGCTCTTCGCGCCAAAGCCAGGTGAGGTGCGGCTCGGCCTGACGCTTGAACTCATCGAAGCACTGGCATAATGCTTCGCGCACCAGAGGGGTATGGGCTTCCTTGAAATAGAGCGTGCCCCGCAGGCAGAGCACGGCGCCGATATAGTCCTCGGGGCCGCCTTTCATCAGCAGGTTGCCGGGCATCTCCAGCAGATGGGGGTGTTTGGCCAGCTCTTCGGCCAGGTTGAATTTCGGTTCCATGAGTGTTTCTCCGAATCAATAGGCCGGGATCATGGGGCGTGGGGAACGGCCACGAGTCAGGAAGTACACCACGCCACTAGCGATGGCGGTAGCCCACCCCAGCTCCTCTACGGGTACCTTGGACTGCTGATTTTCCTGGCTGCAGTCGCAGTCGGTAGACTGCATCTCGACGACCTTATTTTTACTGCCGGCGATGGCACCGTAGGCGTCACTCTGCCTCGCATTACGCTGATCGGGTGGAAACTTCATCTCCACCACCTGCTTGATATTGTCCTGGGTCGGCGGCTTGCTGGGGTCCTTGACGATTACCACGTCGGGCCGGCGAATCATGCCGCGACCAGGCTTGAACGGAGGATGCTCTGGATCTTCATCCCAATACTTGCTGATCCAGCCCGGAATCCAACCATGCGGGCTGCTGCCGGTCTGGCTGTCGAGGATCGGCTGCGGCGGGTTCTTGGTCATGTCGTAACTGACCTCGGGCTTGTACGGGCTACGCCCCTGGAGGATTTCGTCCAACTCCCCCAGACGTTGAGCCACGCAGGCCTGCTTGAGGTTCTTGCCATCTTGGCTGACGTTGGGTGTGCTGCTGCAATAGCAGATCGCCGAGCACAACACCTTCTTGTCCTGTGGATCGAGCTTGGGCTCCAGGATGCCAACGGGGTTGGTCTTGCCTTCGGGGCTCATGCCGCCCTGAGCGAGGCTGGGCTGATCGCTCATGCTTCGCCTCCCTGCATCAGGTCGATCTGGATAGACTCCGACGCCTCGTGGTTGATCCACGAGGTCATGCCTTCGGCATCTGTGGCATCGAGCGCGCTCCAACCACCACTCGACCAGACCTTTACCCTACGTCCGGCAATGGGCTTACCGGTTTCCTGGTCAATGAGCTGGAAGCGCCCGGAATACGGTGCCGTGACGCTGGATAGCGGGGTGATTGGCGTAAAGGGGGCGGGAGTGAATACATCACCGATGATGACGGTCCCCGAGCCACCAATGATCACGTTGCCGTGGGCACCGACCGATGCTGCCCAGGGTGGCAGCGGGCTGGCCGTTGATGAACACCGTCGCTGAAACAGCTGACGCTATGGGGCTTCCGCAAGCAGAAGCATCGCCCTGTCGTGCAGCAGGCAGGCCGTCAAACACGACGTCAGGAGAACCTTGGGCTATGGGGTTGGTGCCATGCCCCGGTATTGGGCAGGCTGTAGGATCGGTGGCGCGGGCGGCGGGTTTTCCACTCATGTGCGAATCCTTGCATCAGCGAGATGATGGTCAGTCGCTTATGAGCGACATGTCACGCGCGAAAGTAACAGAGCTGGGGTGTGCAACTTCTTGCTCGCCTCGCCTGCAGCTCGCATAAATACGATGCAGCATGACTTTGTAACTTTTTTATTCATGGCTGGCTGAGTGGAGTAGCCGCCTCTCGCTGTTGCGGGGTGGGTCAGAATCACTGGAACAAAGTGTCAGAATCACCAGCGCCTACACTTTAGCTATCAGGAATAGCCGTGTAGGTACGCCTGCGGCGAGCAGAAACCCTCGAATCAACCATCAAACCTGAGCCCGGACGCTCAGCTAATCGCCGAAAGGCAACTTGAAGTGGCTTGCAGCCACTTCGAATGCTGGCGCACCTGGCCGGCTGGCTGCCGCAGAACCGCCTTTTTCAACAGAATCCACCCTAAGCGGACGTCAGGCATAGCACTCGCTGTTGTTAAGGCTGGATGCCTGCTGCAGGCCGATGGCCGGCCATCTCAGAAAGAACGCACCGCCGGGCTGGCCAGGTCCTGCAGGTAAGTGAGATCGCAAAGCAGCCATTGCCGTAGCCGGCCCTGGATGCGCCCCGCGTGCTGCCAGTCGGAGAGCAGCCGACTCAGGGATTCAGGACGAATGCCCAGGTGCGTGGCGAGCTGGCGCTGGCTGATCGGCAGATTGAGACACTCGCCCTGGCGACGGTGCAGGCCGAGCAGATAGGCGGCCAGGCGCTGGGAGGCGGAACTCGCCGTCAGCCAGTCGACCTCGTTGACCTGGCGGTAGAGGCGCAGGCTGAGGTTCTCCAGCATGCGCATGGCCAGCGGAGGATGGCCCTCGCAGGCCTTGCGCAGTGCATTGCGGCCCAGTCGGAAGAATTCGCCGCTGCCCTGGCTGCGGGCATTCATCGGGTAGCGGCCGTGGGGCATGAACATGGCCGCTTCGGCGATCAACTGACCTTCGCGGAACAGGTGGAAGACGCGCTCCTCGCCATCGCAGGTGAAGCGCAGCATTTCCACGCAACCATGCCGGACCAGCAGGAAATGCTCGGCGGGATCGCCCTCGCGGAACAGCAGCTTGCCGGCCCCGGCGCGGAGCAGTGCGGCTGACTCGCACAGGCCGGCCAAGAGCGCTTCCGGCAGGTCTGCGAACTGGGGCAGGGCACCCAGCAATCGCTGGCATTCACCAGGATCTGGGGCGAACTTAACATTTGTCATTCGCGATGAGCGTGCGGGCTGCAATGATTTGCGAATGAAGATAAGACTTATTCGCATATCAATCAATCGGAGGCTCCCGCGCCTCTTCCTTTCACTTGCACTGGTCGCCGGCACCTGTCTGGCGTCACCGGCCGGCATGGCCCGGGAAAAGGTGTTGCGGTTGGGTGGCCCCGGCGCGGTGGTCAGCTTCCCGCTGCTACACATGGTGGAAACCAATGCCCTGGCGGATCACGCCGAGCGTGTCGAATTCCGCCTCTGGCAGAACCCCGATCAGTTGCGCGTGCTGCTGGCCAAGAACGAACTCGACTACAGCGCCGCTCCGGTGAACCTGCCGGCGCTGATGGCTGGGCGCGGGCAGCCCGTGCGGCTGCTCAACGTCTCGGTGTGGGGAATCATCTGGCTGGTGAGCCGCGACCCACAGGTGAAAGGTTTCGCCGACCTCGCCGGCAAGGACGTGGTGCTGCCTTTCCAGCGCGACCTGCCGGCGATCCTGATCGATGAGCTGTTGCTCAGCCATGGCCTGAAGCCGGGCAAGGACCTGACGCTGCGCCCGGTCCGCGACGGCCAGGACGCCCAGGCGCTGCTGCTGGCAGGTCGCGCCGATCACGCCCTGCTGGTGGAGCCGGCGGTGTCCCTGCTGCTCTGGCGCAACCGCAGCGAGGGCGGGGCGCCGCTCTACCGCGTGCAGAGCCTGGAGAACGCTTGGAAGCAGGCTTTCCCGCAACAGCCCGAACTGCCCCAGGCAGGACTGATGAGCAGCCCGCAGCGCGCCGAAGACGGCGAGTTGGCACGCGCCGTGGAGGCCGCCTACGCCAAGTCCGCTCGCTGGTGCAGTACGCAGCCGCGGGACTGCGCGGAGCTGGTGCATCGGCACCTGCCGCACCTGCCGGTGGAAGCGGTCGAGGAGTCCATCCGCGTCACGCGCCTGGACAGTGTGGCCGCCAGCGCCGCGCGCGGGCCGCTGGAGGCGCTGTTCGGCCTGATCGCCGAACGCCATCCGCAGGCCATCGGTGGCTCCATGCCACCTGCCAGCTTCTATGGGCCGTGAGATGAGCCGAATGACTTCCCGACGCTGGGCCGTGCTGGGTGGCGCCTTGTTGCTGGTGGGCTGGCAACTGCTGGCGATGCGCCTGGGCTCGCTGCTCATGGCAACTCCCTGGCAGACGCTGCAAGCCATGGCTCGCCTGCCTTTCGAGGCCGACTTCCGTCTTCAAGCCGGAACCAGTCTGCTGCGTATCGTGCTGGGCGTTGGCCTGGGTTGCCTGCTGGGCTTCTGCCTGGGCCTGCTGGCCGGGCTGGACGCTCGTGTACGTGGCCTGCTGGAGCCGCTGCGCTGGCTGCTGATGTCGGTGCCGCCGGTGGTGGTCGTGGTGCTGGCGATGCTCTGGGTCGGGCTCGGCTCGGCCATGGTGGTGCTGATCAGCGTTCTCATGCTGGCGCCGGGCATGTACGTGAACACCGTCAAAGGCATGCAGATGGTCGACCGCGGCCTGCTGGAGATGGCGCGGGTCTACCGCTTCAGTCCCTGGCAGAAGTTGCGGCGGCTCTACATCCCTTCACTGACCGCGCCGCTTGGAGCGGCACTGTTGATCGCCACCTGCGGCGGCGTGCGCCTGGTGGTGATGGCTGAAGTGCTTGGCGCGGAAAGTGGAGCCGGTTTCGCGCTGGCTAACGCGCGCAGCACGTTCGACAGCGCCGGGCTGTATGCCTGGACTCTGCTGATCCTGCTGTTGGTCGCTGCACTGGAGTTCCTCCTGCTGCAGCCGCTGCAGCGGCGCATGGGCCGTTGGCAGGAGGCCGCCCATGCTTGAGTGGTACGGAGTCGATCTGCTGTTGGGCGAACGGCGCGTACTCGCCGACGCTTCCCTACGCCTGCTACCCGGTGAGCGGGTTGGCATTCTCGGGCCCAGTGGCGCCGGCAAGAGCAGCCTGTTGCGCCTGGCGGCCGGCCTGCTGAGGCCCCATCGGGGGCAAGCGGACAACGGATTCCGCCATCCCGTGCTGGCCTTCCAGGAGCCGCGCCTGCTGCCCTGGTGCCGGGTTGCGGAGAACCTGGAAATCCCCCTGCGCGCCATCGGCCACGAGCGTGCAACGGCGCGTCGGCTGGCCAGCCATTGGCTGGAGCGCGTCGGCCTCGCCGGGCATGAGGGTGCCTGGCCGAATCAGCTGTCCGGCGGCATGGCCCAGCGTGTTGCCCTGGCTCGCGCGTTCGCGGTCGAGCCGGACCTGCTGCTGCTCGACGAGCCATTCAGCGCGCTGGACCCGGCCCTGCGCGAATCCCTGCTCGATCTCTGCCGCGACTGGTTAGCCAGCTCGGGTGCGGCCCTGCTGTGCGTCAGCCACCACCCCGGCGAGCTGGTCGGCCTCGTCGAGCGCTTCGTGCTGGTCAACGACGGCGCGCTTCGCCCATTCGACCTCAGTGGACACACCGCCGAACAAGCGGCGGCGGTCCTTCATCAGACCCTGCTGGCCCTGGAGATACCCGCGCCATGATCTATCCGATCCTGCTGACCCTGCACCTGTTCGCCGCGCTGATGTTCATCGGCACGGTGTTCTTCGAGGTGCTGATCTTCGAAAGCGTGCGCAAGCACGTGCCGGCTGCGGTAATGCGCCAGGTGGAGCAGGGCATCGGCAAACGTGCGCGGCGGCTGATGCCCTGGGTGCTGCTGGTGCTGTTCAGCGCCGGCCTGGGCATGGTCTGGACGCGCTACCTGCCGCTGCTGGCGGACCCGCTGGCGTCCTCCTTCGGCACCTTGCTGAGCCTGAAGATCCTCCTCGCCCTGAGCGTACTCGGGCACTTCTTCAGCGCCATGTTCCTGCTCTACAGCGGGCGCATGAACTCGACGTATTTCCGCCGGATTCACCTGAGTGTCTTCAGCCACATGGTCGGCATCGTGCTGCTGGCCAAGGGCATGTTCTACCTGAGCTGGTAAGCCAGATTTCGTGCAGACGGAGCTTGTCATGAGTCGTTGCTTCAACCCCAAACGCCGCTTTCCTTCGAAATTCTCATTTCCCCTGCTGGCCCTCGGCCTGTTGCCCCTGACGGTGGCGGCGGAAGATCGCCTCGAGCTCGAGCCGATGCAGATCCGCGAGAAAAGCCCCGCGCCGGTCAGCGTGTCGGCGCAGGCCGAACGCGAACGCCTGGCCCGCGTGCCCGGCGGCACCAATCTCGCCGAACCGCAGCAGGAGACGCGCCTGGCGACCCTGCGCGATGCCCTGGACTACCAGCCGGGCCTGGTGATCCAGGACTTCTTCGGCGGCGCCGACCAGCCACGCCTTAACATCCGTGGCTCGGGCATCCAGAGCAACCCGGTCAACCGTGGCGTGCTGCTGTTGCAGGATGGGCTGCCGCTCAACGAGGCCGATGGCTCCTTCATTATCGGTCTGCTGGAGCCACGCAATGCTTCCTGGATCAGCGCCCGCCGCGGCGCCAATGCCGGCAGCCCCGGCGCCACCAGTCTGGGCGGCGAGCTGGAGTTCAACTCGCTGACCGGCGCCGACGAGGCCGGCCGCGTCCGGCTGGAAGCCGGCAGCTTCGGCCGGCAGGGGCTGCAGGCCGCCGCCGGGCTGGATGAAGGCGGCCACGATGCGCGGCTGAGCGTCAGCCACGACGAGTACGACGGCTATCGGCACCACTCCGCTTCCCATCGCACCGTGGTGCAGAGCAACTTCGGCCTGGACCTGGGCAACGGCGTACAGAACCGCAGCTACCTGTCCTTCAGCGACCTGACCTTCGAGATTCCCAACGTCATCACCAAGGCGCGCCTGAAGGACGATCCGCGCAGCGTGCTGGGCGACGGCAACACCCCGCAGGACCGCCTGCTCAACGTCTACAAGCGCGACCCGCACCGCGACACCCAGCAGCTGCGGCTAGCCAACCGCACCCAGTGGAGCGGGGCCGGCTGGCAGCAGAGCTTCGGCGTCTACGGGCAGAACACCCGGGACGACTTCACCGACCCGCTCAGCCACACCCTCACCGACAGCGACACGCTCGGCGCGCAATGGCAGCACGAAGGCGAGCAGCGCCTCTTCGATTATCGCCTGGGCGTCAGTTGGGCCTACAGCGACATGACCCGCGAGCTGTACGCCAACAACCCGCAGAACGGCAGCCGCATGCAGCGCTTCGGCAACTTCGACCTGGAGGCGTCCAACCTCGACCTGTTGCTGGGGCTGGACTGGCACCTGGCGCCGGACTGGGTGCTGGTTACCGAGGTGAAGTGGAGTGATGTCAGCCGCGATGCGGACTCGCGCGATGGCGCCGGCCATCTCGACCAGGAATGGAACTTCGCCACGCCGAAGATCGGCCTGAACTGGACGCCGAGCCCGGACCTGCGCTGGTACGCCAACATCAGCCGCAGCCACGAAGCGCCGACCTTCTGGGAAATCGTCTCTGCCGAAGTCTCGCCCATCGCGCCGGCACTGGCCCAGGCGCAGCTGGTCGACCTCGACGTGCAGAGTGCTACCACCTACGAGATCGGTGGCGCCGGCCGCATCGCCCGCACCGACTGGAGCCTCACCCTGTACCAGAGCGAGGTGGAGGACGAACTGATCTCCACCAGCGACGCCTACGGGGTGAAGGTGGGGACCTACAACTACGGCTCGCGTACCCGCCACCGCGGCGTCGAGGCCGGGATCAACGGTATGCTGCCGACGGCGGCAAGCATCGGCGGCGACCTGGCCTATCGGGTGGCATGGACCTTCAGTGATTTCCGCTTCCGCGGTGGTGAATTCCAGGGCAACCAGATCGCCGGCGTGCCGCGCCAGCTGTGGTCGGCGGAGCTACTGTACCGACGCGGGCCGTGGAGCATCGGGCCGAACCTGCGCTGGCTGCCGCAGGACACTCCGACCGACCATGCCAATACCCGAGACAACTACCAGGATTCCTATGCGCTGTGGGGCCTCAAGGCCGCCTACAAGACGCGCGAGGGGCTGAGTGTCTATGTGCAGGGTGACAACCTGGCGGACAAGACCTATGCCAGCAGCTATGTGATCCGCAACCGCGCGGACTCCTCGCAGCCGACCTTCCTCAGCGGTAATGGGCGCAGCCTGAGCGTGGGGGCTGAGTACGCCTTCTAGGCGTCTGCAATGTAAAAAGTCGCGGCGCGTCTGGCGATGAACTGCGGCAACCAGGCCTCAGTACATGGATTCGCTGATTGAGCGTGCCAATGTCCTGCAGAAGGCTAGTGATGTGTTGCGATTGCTTGGACAGACCGGCCTGGTACCCATTCCCGAACTCGACCGTTTCGGCGATCTGCCTGCCCTTGCTCAGTCCGCCGGCGTAGACCGCGCGAAAGTGTCCGTGCTAACGGGGTAGAACCCTCTTCGCCAACACCAAGTCGAAGCGTGTCCGCTCGGTGCCGATCTCGGAAGAGTTAGCTAAAGAGATTCGTCAGCATTGGCAGATCCATGGGCCGTTCACCAATTGCCTTGGCGTGTTCCGCATTGTGCTGTTGTCCACGTCGATCAAACTCCTGAGGGGCCAGGCCAGCCACGTCCTACGCCATACCTTTGCCAGTCACTTCATCATGAACGGCGGGCACATCGTGACCTTGCAACATATCCTGGGGCACGCCTCGCTCTCCATGACGATGCGTTATGCTCATGTTTCGGCAGATCACTTAAGTGAAGCTGTTAAATTTAATCCAATTTCGGGTTAAAGTGTTCCGAAATTAACTTCTCAGGGACGGTAATCGTGAGTGCGACTATAGCTACTGCAGCGTTAATCACAAAAGCAGCTGCTCCAATTATTAAGGATTTGTACGGAGGGGCGAAGGAAGGAGTTCGGAAGTCGCTCTCTAAGTGGAACGCAAAAAGTTTCCCCTCCAAGCTTTTGCGGAGCCTGTCTGACCTGGATACTGTGCGAACTATATGGAGTCCGGAGAAGAGTATTTCGCTTAGCGAGTTTTACTATGCGAGTAAAATGCAGTTTGATTCAAGAGGTGTGGTTTCTGTAAATTCAATTTCTGATCTTGGTGGTGGTTGTAAGGTTGTTCAGGGGATTATTGGTCAAGGTAAGTCTGTTCTTTTGAGGCATTTGGCAGTTCAAGAAATTTTACGGGAAGATAATGCTAGGATTCCGCTGTTTTATGAGTTGAGAAAGTTGTCAAAGTCAACATCTCTCGAGCAGGGTTTGGCGCAGACGTTGACTGACTATGACTTAAAGGTCGATGAGGAGGTTTTTTCCTACTTGGCTTCGTCGGGTCGGATGGTCTTACTGCTTGATGGCTTTGATGAGCTAGATTCTGATGTGATCAAATCGACCACGTTAGAGATTGATCGGCTTGTTGTTCGGTTTCCGGAGTTGCAGATTATCGTTTCGTCCAGGCCGGGGAATGAGATCCAAAAATTGAGCTCGTTTGAGATAGTTAATATCTCAAGTTTGAGAGAGACGGACTATGGTCCGTTTCTTCGGAAGTTGGGCCTTAAGTCTGATAGGGTTTTTGATATTGTAGAGGCCATTAAAGATAGCCCGGCTAAGGTTTCCGAGCTAATCAATACACCTTTGATGTTGACTCTGGTTGTTATGGTTTACCAGTCGGAGAGTCAAATACCATCGGAGCTTCCGGAGTTTTTTGATAAGCTTTTCTATACTGTTTTTACACGGCATGACAAATTGAAGCCGGCTTTCTTTCGTCAGCATTATTCAGGGCTTTCCGAGAATAAGCTAAGAAGTCTTTTTGAGGCGTTTTGCTTCATGTGTATTCAGTTTGGGAATGGCAGGACTCTTAAGCCTCGTGAGTTTAGTGAAGCGTTTAATTATGCTTTGGAATGCACGAGCGGTTCTGCTTGCTCTGAGGATGGTTTCAGGAAGGACTTAGTAAAAGTCTCATGTCTTATGCTTGAAGAAGGTTTTGATCAAGTTACTTTTTTGCATAAGAGTATCGCTGAGTACTATGCTGCTGCTTTCGTCAAAGAGTCGGATGATGGGTTTGCTGAGCGGTTCTATTGTGAAGCGTCCGAAGAATGGAATCAGTGGCAAGAATGCCTAAATTTCTTAAGGGTTATTGATTCTGCTCGTTTTGCTAAGTTTTATGATTTGAAAAATCTGGGTGAGCCTATAGCTCTGCTGAAGCAACTCATTTCCTTTAAATCGGGGAGGGAGTGTTACGAGATTTTGCCTGATTGGCTTAGAGCGCTTCGTGTATTTTATCGTCGGGTAGGCCCTGATGAGGGCTATTATGTTTCGTCTTTTGGGAATTGGACTCTTCCCGATAATATGTACTCCGCTAAGATTGGGGGAGTGCTGTCCGATTCTATTTTTAAGACGTCGGAGAATGATCTTTCTGTTGAAGATATCAAACAAATGCGGGAGGATGGCCACCACATTGCACAGATTAGTGAGTTTGAGTTGGAGATCGGTATAGCTTCTGTTATTACTTTGTGGGGTGGGGAAGTTATTAGAGAGGATGCAAAAAACCTTCTACGGGATTTTGAAGGAAGGCTGAGTGCAGCTGAGACGCTTGCACAGAAGATGGCCAAGAAGCCCTTGATATTTGACAGAAAGAACTCGGCTAAAACCTGATCGCCCTGGCTGGTTAGGTGGGCCGTCGACACTTTTTCGACACCTTCCCGCCCCCCAAAAACGCAAAACCCCCGAAACGCTAGGCATTTCAGGGGCTTGGCAGGGGATTCTGGAGCGGGCGAAGGGAATCGAACCCTCGTCATGAGCTTGGGAAGCTCAGGTAATGCCATTATACGACGCCCGCTTGGGGGTGCCTTTTTACCAGAAGGCGGAGGCTTAGTGAAGCCTTGGTCGGCGAAGTGCACTGGCGGCGCGGACTGGATGGGGTGCCGCGCGCAATGAAAAACCGGGGACGGTGGGTGGTGTCCGGCCCCCGGTGTCCTGCGCTGGGTGCATCAGCCCACCATGGCGGCGATCGGTACGCCCTGGTTGTTGGGCAGGTACGACGGGGTGAGCATGGGCTTGCGCTGGGGTTGGAGGAAGGCGAGGAGGTGGTCCCGGGTTTCCTGCCAGGCCTGCTTGTGTTCCACGTCGATGAAGTGGCCGGCGTTGCGGATGGTGCGAAACTCGCAATCGCGGATCAGTTGCTGGAACAGACGCGCTTCGGCCGGGGTGGTGTAGATGTCCAGCTCGCCGTTGAGGAACAACAACGGGATGTCGATGGCCGAGAAGTTCTCCATGTAGCTTTCCGCGCTGAGCTGGAGCACTTGGCAGATGTGGAAGTGCATCTGCTGGTATTCGTGCTCGTCGAGGCTGCTGACGTGGCGGAAGTTGTAGCGCTTGAACAACTGCGGCAGGTAGCGGCCGATGGTGTCGTTGACTAGGTTGCCGACGTTGGGACGGTCGCAGGCGGAGAGGTAATCCAGCCCGCGGTGCAGGTAGTCGAGCATGGCGGCGTTGAGCAGCGGCGAGAAGGAGTTGATGACCGCCTTCTGGATGCGTGCCGGGCGCTGGGCCAGGGCCAGCAGCGTGGCAACGCCGCCCCAGGAGAAGGACATCACCACGTCGGCCTGGTAGTGCTCGATCAGTTCCAGCAGCAGGGCTGCCTCGTACTCCTTGGTGATCGGCTCGCGGCAGTCGTTGTGGGGCTTGGACTGGCCGGCGTACGGCTGGTCGTAGCAGACCACGTTGAAGTGTGGCTGCAGGTATTTCACCGTTTGCGCGAAGGAGGCGGTGGTCGCCAGCGAGCCGTTGACCAGGATGATGGTCTGGCGCGCTTCCCTGTTGGCGTGGAACTCCGTGTGTACCCGGTGTTGCTGAATCTCGACGACGGCGGTTTCCGGCCTCATGTCGTTTTCCTCCAGACGCAGGTCATAGGACGCACCCACGATCGGATGCGAAGAAAGTACCCAGGCAGAGGAAAGCGCCTTGACGTGACAGCTTCGTGTCACACGGCGAAAGTTAATATTTTCTTAATTTTCAATCGATTACGGCGCCAAAAGGTGTCGTTCCGGCACTGTTTCCAGCGCGGAATGACGGCTCTTGACCAGGCAGGGAAGGGGCGGCGTGGGGAACGGCTGCCGCGATGAAGCGTTCTTGGACGTAGTGCGTGACTCGCTGGTCACGCTTGGGCCAGAGTTAAGCAGGCGAGGTCGCGGCGTGCAACCGCCTGTGGGTGATTGTTCGGAGCTGTCGGGAGGTATTCCGACGAAGTGACATTTCTCCGCGCGATAGACCGGCGCTTTGGAGAAGGCCGATTACACTCTTTGTGTTAGTCACTTCTTCCTGCCGCAGATGAGCGAATTTGGCGTGCTCCTCTTAAGGCCGACACCGCGGACGGAGCGGGTCAATGGCACTCAACCCCATGCTGCGCACTCTGCAGGTCTTGCCGGCTGCCTGGCTGTGTGCGGTAGCTATGGCCGCCGATCGCTATGGCTGCGAAGCGCCGATCCGTGTCGCCTATACCCGCAATCTGGTGTTCTTCCACGATGATGGTGGCATCGATTTTGACCTGATCGCCGAGCTGGCGCGGCGCAGCGGCTGCCAGTTCGAGGCGACGGTACGGCCGCGCGAGGATATCTGGCGGATGCTGGAAAGTGGCGACCTGGAGATGGGCACCAGCGGGGTCGCCACGCCGCAGCGGCGCACCTTCACTTACCTGCTGCCGTACGTTTACCTGCGCAACAAGCTGATCGTGCCGGCCGAGCTGGGCCAGCTGTCGTCACTGGACGATTTCCACGACATGCCCGGCGCGCGGATC
The DNA here is from genome assembly GCF_000349845.1 of Pseudomonas sp. ATCC 13867. NCBI lineage: Bacteria > Pseudomonadati > Pseudomonadota > Gammaproteobacteria > Pseudomonadales > Pseudomonadaceae > Pseudomonas > Pseudomonas sp. ATCC 13867. The sequence goes on from NC_020829.1 coordinate 1,414,775, forward strand.
GGCGTGATCGCCGGCTACCGCCACGGCCCCTCCATCGACGCCATGCTGCGCACCCTCAAGGGCGAGGGACGGGTGGTCGAGTTCCACGATGACGCCACACGCTTCACCGCTCTGCTCAACGGTAATGTGGAAGGGGTGATCGGCCATGAGCTGAACCTGGAGGGCGCCGTCACCGATCGTCGGGAGCGCGCGCGGTTCCGGGTGGTGGATGTCATGAGCGGTCCAGCCACGCCGCACCACCTGATGCTCTCGCGCAAGCGCTTCACCCCGGCGCAGAGCGCCGAATGGCTGCGGTTGATCGAGACGCTGTGGCTGGACGGCAGCCTGGCCAGGATCATTCGACGCAACACGTCGTCGGTCATGGCGACAGAACTTCTCGATAGCGGATATCGCTACGGCTCAACGGACAGAGGCTGGTGATGATGAACGCATTCAAACGAGGCATTCCGCTGCAGTTGCTGGTGGCCGGGGCCATCATCCTCAGCATGCTGGCGCTGGCGGGGGCGTTGCTGATACAGGGCTACCGGGGCGTGGAAGGGGCGCTGGTGGCGGCGGCGGGCGAGTCGGCCAGCCAGTTGGGGGCGACCATCAACGAGCGCATCCGCCGGTTGATCGATCCGGCGGAAAGCGCGTTGCGGCTGATGACCCACGATCCCATTTCGCAGACCGACAACCTGCCGGCGCGCCTGGATCGCTTGCCGATGCTGGTCGAGAACCTGCGCGCCAACCGCACCTTGAGCGCGGTGTACATCGGATACCCGAACGGCGAGTTCATGCTGATCCGCGCGCTGCGCGTGCCCGAGGTACGCCGCAGCCTGCAGGCGCCGGATCAGTCGAAGTACCTGGTGCAGAGCCTGACCCTGGACGACCAGAGCACGCTGCGGGGCGAGTGGCGCTTCTACGACAGCGAACTGCGGCTGCTGCGGGTGCAGGAGCGGCCGGACTACCGGTTCGATCCACGGCAGCGCCCGTGGTACCTCGAGTCGCTCAACACCGGCAAGACGGTGCTGACCCAGCCCTATGTGTTCTTCACCACCCGCGAGATCGGCCTGACCCTGGCGCACCGCAGCGTCGATGGCGCGGCGGTGATCGGCATGGACGCCTCGGTCAACGACCTCGGCGGCGAGATGGGTGACCTGCGCCAGACGGCCCACACGGAGCTGGCGGTGGTGGATGGCAAGGGCACGGTGATTGCCTATCCGGATCTCTCGAAGCTGATGATCCATCGTGGCGACGAGCTGCGCCTGGCGACCCTGGATGAGCTGGGCGTGCCCAGCCTGACCCGGCTCAACGTCGCCTCGATACCGGCAGGCACGCCCCAGGCCTATGACGTCGGGGGGCAGAGTTGGTACGGCATCTGGGTGCCGCTGTCGAACTTCACCAGCAGCGAGGTGCGTGTGCTGATCGCCATCCCGGCCGTCGAGCTGCTGGCCGGCGCCCGTCAACTGTTGTTCAACCAGGCGCTGTGGAGCGGGGCGTTGCTGCTGGTGCTGCTGCTGATCGGCTGGTACCTGGGGCGGCGCATCGCCCGTCCGCTGACGGCGCTGGCCGACCAGGTGGGCGCCTTGGCGGCGTTCGATTTCGCCCGGCCGGTGGGGGTGGAGTCGAAGATCGCCGAAGTGCGTGACCTGAGCAGCGTGATGGGCAGCATGTCGCGCACCATCCACAACTTCCAGGCCATCACCCTGACGCTGAGCCGCGAAACGCGCCTGGAGAGCATGCTCGACGGCGTGCTCTCGCGCCTGGTGGAGGCCACCGGCGTCATGGGTGGCGCCGTGTACCTGCTGGAGGACCAGGACTGCCGACTGCGCCTGGCCTGCGCGGTCAACGGAAAGCAGTACCCGCAGTCGATGCTCATCGAGGGTTTCACCGAGGCGCAACTGGCCGAGCGGGTGGATCAGGCGCTGGCCAACCGCGGGCAGTACCTGGAGGTGTCGCTGCGCAATCGCAGCGACGACCTGCTGGGCATTCTCGTCCTGCAACTGGCCGAGGAGGGCGCCGCCAGCCGCCAACCGCGCAAACCGTTCAAGCAGTTCGTCGAGGAGCTTTCCGGCGCCGCCGCGGTGGCCATCGAGACCCGTCAGTTGATCGAGGCCCAGCAGCGTTTGCTGGACGCCATCATCAAGCTGCTGGCCGACGCGATCGACGCCAAGAGCCCCTACACCGGCGGCCACTGCGAACGCGTGCCGCAACTGGCGGACCTGCTGCTGCAGAAGGTGATCGACGCCCGCGACGGCGAGTACGCCAGCTTCACCATGAGCGATGTGGAGCGCTACGAGTTCCAGATCGCCGCCTGGCTGCACGATTGCGGCAAGATCACCAGCCCCGAGTACGTGGTGGACAAGGCCACCAAGCTGGAGACGCTGTACAACCGCCTGCACGAGGTCCGCACGCGTTTCGAGGTGGTCTGGCGCGACATCGAGCTCGATTACTGGCGCGGCATGGCCGCGGGCAACGATATCGGCCTGCTGGCGGCGCGGCGGGACGCGCTGCATGAGGCCTTGCGCGAGGACTACGCCTTCGTCGCCCAGGCCAACATCGGCGGCGAGTTCATGAAGGACGAGGACATCGAGCGCCTGAAACGCATCGGCGAGCGCCGCTGGCTACGTTACTTCGACGACCGCCTGGGCATTTCCCGCGATGAACTGGAGCGCCTGGAAGGCCGCCCGGAACCGACCTTGCCGGTGGAAGAGTTCCTGCTCGCGGACAAACCCGAGCACCGCGTGCCCTGGGGCGAGCGCAAGCCGCCGGTGGACAAGGACGACCCGCGCAACGTCTGGGGCTTCGACATGCGCCTGCCGCCCTGCGCGAGCAACCACGGCGAGCTGTACAACCTGGGCGTACGGCGCGGCACGCTCAACGAGGAAGAGCGCTTCAAGATCAACGAGCACATCGTCCAGACGCTGATGATGCTGACGACCCTGCCGCTGCCGCGTCACCTGCGCCGGGTGCCGACCATTGCCGCCAACCACCATGAGAAGATGGATGGCACCGGCTACCCGCGCAAACTGTCGCGGGAGCAGATGAGCATTCCCGAACGGGTCATGGCGATCGCCGATATCTTCGAGGCGCTGACCGCCGCCGACCGCCCCTACAAGGCGCCGAAGACCCTGTCGGAGTCGCTGAAGATCCTGGCTTTCATGGCCCGCGACCAGCATATCGACGGGGAGCTGTTCCGGGTGTTCCTGATCCAGGGGGTGTACCTGGAGTACGGCGAGCGCTTCCTGCGGCCCGAGCAGATGGATGCGGTGGACGTGCGGGCGATGCTGGATGTGCTGGAGGGAGTGAAGGCGTAACGCGGGTCCCTGTATTCCGCCGGGCTGCTGCTCTTGTAGGGGGAATCACCCCAGCCTTCTCCCGCGTGAGAAGCGGGAGAGGGCTGGGGTGAGTGGCCTTTGATCTAGCGAACAGCCTCGCAGCGGGGGTTGTTCGCGAGCCAGCTCGCTCTTACGAAGAGCCGGCGCCGCGCGCGACGGTGTTCCGCACGTGCCCCTCAGCGGTTGGCGAGGTTCTGCGCGTAACGGGTGTTGCGCGGGGTCTTCGCCACGGTGCAGCTTTGGCCGGCGAGGAACTGCGAGTTCTTCAGCCATTCCTGCTGGGGGTAGTAGGCGAACACGTAGCTGCCGTTCTTCACCGTGTCGATCAGCTTCTGCGCCACCTGCGGGCGCACCGCCGGGCAGCCCAGGCTGCGGCCGAGACGGCCGAGGCCGGGGACGACCTTGGGATCGGCGTAGGCGGCGGCATGCATGACGATGGCGCGCTCTTCGCTGTTGTCGTTGAAGCCCGGTTCCAGCCCCAGCAGGCGCAGCGAGCGGCCGTGCTTGCCGCTGTAGGTCTGGCCGGTCTGGTAGAGACCGATGGAGGACTGGTTGCTCTCGGGACGGTTGGAGAACGAGGTGGCCAAGTCAGCGCCACTTTTCTTGCCGTGGGCGACCCATTCCTCGAACAGCAGCTTGCGCTGCTTGAGATCGAAGACCCACAGGCGCTTGTCGCGCGAGGGCTTGGAGTAGTCGATGACGGTCAGCAACTGGTTGTCGCCGCCCAACTGGGTGCTGGCGCACTGCAGGGCGTTGAGCGCCAGGCGCAGCGTTTCGGTAGTGGTGGCGGGGGCGAGGCGGTGCAGTTCCTCGGCCGTCGGCAGGCGGGCGGCGGACGCAGGTTGCCAGCTACCGAACGCGAAGAGCGCGGTGCTGGCGACAGTGATCCGGAAGATCCCCCGTAACTTCGAAAAAGTCAGCATGAATACAACATTCCCGTTGAATCGATATGGTTTTTTCTGGGAAACGCCGCATTGTGCGCGATTTTTGACCAGTGGTGTGGTTGTTTTTTAAGCATTTTCGAACCCGCCCGTCGGTAAATACGCAGGTTTGGCGCTGCGGAACCTTGTCTGGCGCAGGAACGCCAGGCTGCGAATCTTTCCTGGCGTCATCGCCTGTGCACACGCTGTTTCGAAGTCTTTCGGCCGGCGCGGCAGGGCGATGAGTGCCGTTGATCCGGACGCCGGCACATGGCCAGGGTTGCCCGATTGCCGCAGGGCGCAGGTGGGCGCGCGGGTGCCGCCGATGGGCGATAGGGGGGAATCCGGAACGGCGCGGGGCAGGTGGTGCGCCGCGCCATGACGTCAGTTGACCGGCTGGTTCTTGACCGGCTTCTGTTCCGCCTGCCGGTCGTTGGTAGTGATCACCGTGAAGTCCGGGTTGCTGCGCATGGCGCGCGTGGACGGCAGGTCGGTGATGATCAGGGTGCTGCCGACATCCATGCTCGTCAGCAGGCTGCGCAGGAACTCGCGGTCCATGCTGAACTTGCCCAGTTGCTCGGCGGGTGTCAGGCCTTTCTGCGGGTCGCTGACCTGCACGGTGGTCCAGCGCAGGTTGGGGCTCTGGCTGTCGATTTCGCTCTGGGTCGGCTTCTCCATCAGCGAGAAGGCGGCGACGCCGGTTTTTTCCTCGGGATGCTCGAAGGCCACCGGGGCGGTACCGATCTGCAGGCCGCCGCGGTAGACATAGGCGCGGCGGTCGGCGCGGCTGATCAGCACGGAGAGCGGGCCTTTCTCCACCCCCGGATCGCTCCAGAACGGCACCACCATGCCACTGTCGTCGTGCGGGCCGGCGGGGCGTCCCTCACTGACGATGGGGGCGAGCAGGCCGGGGTGATAGACCTCCACGGGCGAGCTCTTGGCGTCGGAGATGATCACGGTGGTGGAGCTGAAGCCGGTGACTTCGTAGAGCTTCTTGGCGAAGGCCATCGGCAGGCGGATGCAGCCGTGGGAGGCCGGGTAGCCGGGGAGATTGCCGGCGTGCAGGGCGATGCCGTCCCAGGTCAGGCGCTGCATGTAGGGCATGGGCGCGCTGTTGTAGAGGTCGGAGTGGTACTCGACTTTCTTCTGCAGGATGGAGAACACGCCGGTGGGGGTTTCCTTGCCCTTCTTGCCGGTGCTGACCGTGGCCACGCCGATGGCGATGCCGTTGCGGTACACGTAGGCGCGTTGCTCGGTGAGGCTGACCACCAGCGTTACCGGGCCGGCCGGGGAAATCTCCGGGTACCAGAGGTACTGGCCGGGCTTGAGCGTCTTCAGCGCTGCCTGCAGGTCGGACAGCGGCGAGGGCTTGCTCGGGGTTGCGATGGCGACACTGGCGCTCAGGGCGAGCAGCAGGGCGACCGACAGTTTCTTCATCACCTTTCCTTGGGACGCGGATTTGACTGGAGCTTAGCCAAGCCGCAGCGACGGCTGCAAACCGCCGGGCTGAACGGTGCGCGGGGGGAATTGGCAGAGTGTGGGGCAGGCCTCGGCGCGAAGTGCTTTTCATGTAGGAGCGAACTTGCTCGCGAACAGAATCAGCCGGCAGCTCCAATGCCTGGAGGTTCGCGAGCAAGCTCGCTCCTGCAAGTACCCGATCACCCCAGCTCCGTGATCTCCTGCGCCGTCAGCGCGCGATACTGGCCGGGTTGCAATGCCGGATCGAGCACGAGGCTGCCCATGCTCTCGCGGTGCAGGCGGGTCACCTTGTTCTGGAAGTGGCCGAACATGCGCTTGACCTGGTGGTAGCGGCCTTCGTGCAGGGTCAGGCGCGCGGCGCGGGTGTCGAGGATTTCCAGCTGAGCGGGCAGGGTGGTGAGGTCTTCGAAGGCGAAGTACAGGCCTTGCTCGAAGGCCTGCGCGTAGTGCGCTTCGATCGGGTCCTGGGTCTCGACGTAATAGACCTTGGGCAGCTTGCGCCCCGGCAGGGTCATGCGTCGCGACCACTGGCCGTCGTTGGTGATCAGCAGCAGGCCGGTGGTGTTGTAGTCCAGGCGGCCGCCGATGTGCAGTTCGTGCTTGTCCGGCTCGTCCAGCAGGTCGAGCACGGTGCGGTGCTCGGCGTCGCGGGTGGCGCTGACACAGCCGGCGGGCTTGTGCATCATGACGTAGCGCGCCGGCTTGCCGGCCTGTAGCAGGTCGTCGTCCAGTTCCACGCGGGAGAACTCGCGCACCTCGTGGCGACCCTCGCGCACCACCTGGCCATCCACGCGCAGGCGGCCTTCGGCGAGCAGTTGACGGGCCTGCTGGCGGTTCAGGTGGGGCAGGTTGGCGATGAAGCGGTCCAGGCGCATCAGACGTTCTCGTCGCCCTTCAGCCCGGCGGCGCAGCGAGGGCAGAGGCAGGCGCGGTCGACGGATTCGGGCGGGATGCGCTCCAGCGCGGTGCGCTCGATGGGCGTGCTGAAGCACCAGCAGTCCTGGCCTTCCAGTGCCGGGTCGGCCTGGCTGCAACGGTTGGACTGGCCGCAGAGTGGGCAGCGGCTGGGATCGGGGGTGACGTCGTTCATGGCCGGTCAGGGCGAGCAATGGCGGTGAGGCGGGCGCACAGGGTGCAGCGCCGCCCCGTATCGCGCAAGCGGATTCGGATCGGCGCGGCGGGCGTCGGTCAGGGCATGTCGATGCGCTCGATCCAGGGTTCCAGGCGCCGGCCGAAGGCGACTTCGGCAATGAACGGCTGGGCGCGGCCGTCCGCCGCCCGGTGGGGTTGCGTGGTGATCCGGTCCAGGCGCTCGCGCCATTGGTACGGCACGTTGATGCTGTCGGTGCCGATGGCGCTGGCGGTGCCGCCGAGCGTCCAGATGTGCTGGTAGTAGTTGGAGACGGGGCGCACGCGGCCGTGGACGATCAGGTAGCGCTGGCGATCGGGGTACTGGGCGCGCAGGGCCTTGAGGTCCAGCCCGACGTCCTTGAGCAACAGGCGCGTGTCGGTCTTCTCCTCGCTGTCCAGTTCGCGGCGGATGAAGTCTCGCTCATCGGCGAGGCGGGCATTCTGCGGGGCGGCGTCGGCGGCTTGGCGAGCCTCGTCGAGGCGCTTGCGCGTCAGCTGCACTTCGCGCTGGTACAGCGGGCCGTCCAGTTCCAGCACCAGCAGGGCATCGCGCGATTGCTGGCGGCTGAAGCGCGGAGCGCTGTCGTCGTCCACCTGCGCGGGCATGGCGAAGCCCAGCCTGGCCATCTTCTGCGCGTCGATGGCCGGCAGCCAGCCACGGTTGTGCCGCGTGCCCTCATCCCGGGTGGGCGTGCGCCAGCGCAGGCGCAGGCTCAGGCCGCTGTTCTCGTTGTGCCAGGAACTGTTGCGATCCAGCTCGCGCTGGGTGAGGGGGAGCCGGCTGTCCGGCTCGCCCGAGCGGTTCCAGGCCACGCCGCCGAGCGCCACGGCGTTGACCAGCAGGATCAGCCCGACGCCGCCGAGCAGCGCATGGGTGCGGGTCCAGTTCATGGACGGTTCCCTCCCAGCAGGCCGTGGGCGCTGCGCAGGCGGCGCAGTACCAGCAGGATCAGCACCGCGCACAGGCCGAGCACGAGGAAGAACAGATACTTGGGCATCACCTCCCACCACCAGTCGAAGAACTTGGTGTAGAGGAACACCACGAAGAAGGTCAGCCCGGTATTCACCACCTCCGGCCATTCGCGGCGTGCGCCGAGCCAGATGACCAGCCCCGAGGCGACGAAGCCGAGCACCTGGTAGAGGTTTTCCACCGTGCCGGAACCCAGCGCCAGGTAGCTGCCGCCGCCCCAGTTGGCCAGCACCAGCATCGGCAGGAACAGCCCGAGCAGGCCGAACACCCGGTAGATCGCGGCGAAGCCGTCGAAGCGTCCCTGGCCGATGAATGATGGTACGAGGAAGATCAGCAGGGCGGCGGGGAAGAAGTTTTCCGGGCGCTCGCCCACGTCCAGCCAGTACACGCCGCTCCAGGTGCCGACCCGCGCGGCGACGTAGCCCATCACGCAGATCAGCGCGGCGGCCAGCAGCAGGCGGGCGTTGCAGGTGTAGGCCAGCAGCAGGGCGTAGGCGGCCCAGGGCAGCAGGGCCTTGTCCGAGGGCGTGATGTTGAAGATCTGCCCGACCATCACCACGTTCAGCACCAGGCAGGCGAAGGCCAGCATGGCGCCGAGCCTGGCGAAATAGCCGGAGGCGTCGCGGCGCTGCAGGACGAGGGTGAGCAGCAGGCTGCCAAGGGACGCGGCGATGAGGATGAGTACCTGGGCGGTTTCCGCGAACAGCCCCCAGAACTGGTAGAAGAGGAAGAACAGGCTGGCCGCCAGGGCCAGCGCGCCGAGGAAGGACGCGATGCGCATGCCCAGCGACAGCCGATGGTCCTGGCTGTCGCGGTCGATGTCGAAACGTGCGCGGTAGTCGGCGAGCAGGCGGTGCTGGTGGTCGCGCAGGCGTTCGCGTTGCGCGGCATCGAGGGCGAGGGCGCCCTCGTCGTTCAGGCGTTGCAGCTCCCGCTCGAAGGCAAGGATGTCGTCGACGCGGCGCTGCGCCTGCTGGTGGCTGAGTTCGGGCATGGCCGCTCCTTGCGGCGGGGGTGTTGGTCGGACTCTAGCTTCAACCGGGCCGGGCTTCCATGAGTTGGGGCAGTTCGGTGGGTAAGGTCAGCCGGCGGGTTCGGTGTGGTACCGGGTTCGCGAGCAAGCTCGCTCCTACGAAGGACGCACCCGTGCATACCTGTAGGAGCGAGCTTGCTCGCGAACAGGGCATGCTGCCTCGGCGAAATGCACCGCCAGTCGAAAGACAGGAGCATTCAGGACGAGCCGGACGGCAGACTGCTCCGACCTTAATCCAGGGAAAGATCGTCATGTCCGAATTGCTGAGTTTCGCCAAGGGCGCGCTGGCCATGTTCTGGCTCGCCGCCGTCCTCAATCTCGCCTACCCCTTCGGCGAGTTGCATCGCCCGTTGCTGTGGGTGTCCGGCGTGATGCTGCTGGCGCATGTCGGCGAGGTATTGCTGCTGGCGCGCGGTCGTTCGCTGGGCGAGCAGTTGCAGGTTTTGCTGTTCGGCGTGCTGCACCTGCAGAGCCGCCGCCAGCGCCGCCTGGAAACTGTAAACGGCTGATTTACCGAAGCTTTACCTTGCAGCACCGCACCGGCGCCTGACCGAAGTGTCTGATCCTGCGAGACCGGAAGAAGTATCGCCCCGCATTCCGGCGAGGGCCGCCGGCTCGTTTCAGGAGGCGCCATGCGTCGCATCTTCGCTGCTGTACTGCTCATCCTTCCATTGACCGGTTGCGTGATCCATGAGCACGACCACGATCGCGGCTGGCATGACCGCGACTGGAATGACCGCCCGCACCGTGATTACCGCCGGGACTACCACGACCGCGATCACGATCGCTACAAGGGCTGGAGCCGCTGAGCCGTGGCGGTCAGGGCGCGGCGCGAAACGCCGCGTCCTCCTCCAGCAACAACGCGACGAACTGGTTGGCCGCAGGCGATAGGCTGCGGCTGGCATGACGCACCAGGGCATAGGCGGAGCCGCGCGCGGAAGCATCGTCGCGGTTGGGCCAGGGCAGCACGGCCAAGCGCCCGGCCTGTACGTCTTCGGCCACCACGTCCCAGGTGGCGAGGCAGAGTACGTCGCTGCCTTTCACCAGCTCCTTGAGCATCAGTACGTCATCGCATTGCACGCTCAGCGGTTGCTCACGCCCGAGGTTCCGGGCCAGGCGCTCCTGAGCGTCGCGCGGCAGGCGCGGGCCGGCCAGCGGGTAGTCGAGCAGGCGTTCGACCGAGGGCCGCGTGTCGATCAGGGGATGCCCCGGCCGGCAGAACAGTACGCTGCGATGTACACGCAGCGGCAGGATGTCGAGGCGGCTGTCGCCTTCCAGCTCGCGGTAGTCGGCGATGAAGAGCTCCAGCTCATCGTCCAGCAGACGCTGGTGCAGCTCGATCCAGTTCTCGATGGAAAGCAGGATCGACACTCGCGGGTGCGCGCTGCTGTAGCGCGCGAGCACCTGCGGCATCAGCCGCGCGGCGGGGAAGGGGCCGGCGCCCAGGCGCAGTTCGCCGGTTTCCAGGTCCGCCAGTTGCAGCACGGCGTTCTTCAGGGCGCGGTCGCCGGCCAGCAGGCGGCGGGCATGCTCCAGCACCAACCGGCCGTGGGCGGTGAGGGTGACGCCGCGTGGGTTGCGGTCCACCAGCTGGCAGTTCAACCGCCCCTCCAGCGCCTGGATGCTGCGGGACAGGGCGGGTTGGCTGAGGTTCACCGCATCGGCGGCACGGGCGAAATGGCCGTGTTCGGCGAGAGCGACGAAATGGCGTAGCTGGCGAAGGTCGTTCATGCGGTTTCTGCATTGATTGTTTGGTTGGAATGCATTGGAATTATGATAGAAACGACCGGCATAGTGCGAGCACAACAACAAATACCGGAGTTCATCGATGTCCCGCCTTTCCGCCGCCATCCTGCTGGCCAGCCTTTGTCCGGGCCTGCTCGCCGCCGCCGAGCTACCCAAGCCGCCCACCGAGTTCACCCTCGCCGCCCAGCAGAAGGTGCGCGAGACGCTGCCGTTTTCCGACCGCGCCGATTTCGATCGCGTGGAGAAGGGGCTGCTCAAGCGCCCGGACAACCTGGTGATCAAGAACGAGGACGGCAGCGTCGCCTGGCAACTGGGCAGCTATGACTTCCTCAATAGCGGCAAGGATATCGGCAGCGTCAACCCGAGCCTGCAGCGCCAGGCCGTGCTGAACCTGAAGTACGGCCTGTACAAGGTCACCGACGGCATCTACCAGGTGCGCGGCTTCGACCTGGCCAACATCACCTTCGTCGAGGGCAAGAGCGGCTGGATCGTCATCGACACCCTGACCACCCCGGCCACCGCCAAGGCGGCCTATGCGCTGGTCAGCCAGGAGCTGGGACAGAAGCCGATCCGCGCGGTCATCTATACCCACGCCCACGTCGACCATTTCGGCGGGGTGAAGGGGCTGGTGACCCCGGAGCAGGTCGACAAGGGCGAGGTGCAGATCATCGCGCCCAAAGGCTTCATGGAGGCGGCCATCAAGGAGAACGTGCTGGCCGGCAACGCCATGATCCGTCGCGCCACCTACCAGTACGGCACCCTGCTGCCCAAGGGCGAGCAGGGCCAGGTCGACATGGCCATCGGCAAGGGCGTGGCGCGCGGGCCGTTGAGCATCCTCGCACCGACCAAGGTCATCGAGGGCGACCTGCAGGAGCTGGAGATCGACGGCGTGCCCGTCACCTTCCAGAACACGCCGGGCACCGAGTCGCCAGCGGAAATGAACGTCTGGCTGCCGCAGCAGAAGGCGCTGCTGATGGCCGAGAACGTCACCGGTACGCTGCATAACCTCTATACCCTGCGCGGTGCCGAAACCCGCGACGCATTGGGCTGGAGCAAGTACATCAACGAGGCGCTGCACCGTTACGGCGACAAGGCCGAGGTGATGCTCGCCTCGCACAACTGGCCGCGCTGGGGGCACGACGACATCGTCCACACCCTGGAAAAACAGCGTGACATGTACGGTTACCTGAACGACCAGACCCTGTATCTGGCCAACCAGGGCGTGACCATCAACCAGATCCACGAGCGCTTCCAGGTGCCGCCGGAGCTGGCCAACGAGTGGTATAACCGGGGCTACCACGGCAGCGTCAGCCACAACGTGCGGGCGGTGGTGAACAAGTACCTGGGCTACTACGACGGCAACCCGGCGACCCTCGACCCGCTGGCGCCGGAAGATTCGGCGAAGAAGTACGTGGAGTTCATGGGCGGCGCCGACCACCTGCTGCAACTGGCGAAACAGTCCTACGACAAGGGCGAGTACCGCTGGGTGGTCGAGGTGGTCAACAAGCTGGTCTTCGCCGACCCGTCCAACCAGGCCGCCCGTGCCCTGCAGGCCGACGCCCTGGAGCAGCTCGGCTACCAGGCGGAGAATGCCGGCTGGCGCAACAGCTACCTGGTGGCCGCGCAGGAACTGCGCAACGGCGTGCCGCGTGACCAGCCGTCGCTGCGGGTCACCAGTTCCGACGCCCTGGCGGCGATGGATACCGGCCTGCTGTTCGACTACCTCGGCGTGCGCCTGAACGCACAGAAGGCCGAGGGCGAGGACCTGGGCATCAACCTGGTGCTGCCGGACGTGAAGGAGCAGTACCTGCTGGAGCTGAAGAACTCGCACCTGAACAATATCAAGGGCGTGCAGAGCGAGAACGCCGGGCAGACCGTAACCATCGACCGCGCCGACCTCAACCGCCTGCTGCTCAAGCAAGTCTCGCCGGTGAGTCTGGTGGCCGAGGGCAAGCTCAAGAGTTCCGGCAACCCGCTGCTGCTGGCGAAGCTGTTCGGCATGCTCGACGACTTCGAGTTCTGGTTCGACATCGTCACGCCGCCGCGGAAGAGCTGATCCCGCTCCATTCCCCGCCAACCGACAATGGCGCAATGCTTGATTGCATTGTGCCATTGTTTTTTTCGCGAACAGCTTGCACCATGCCGCTCCGGCGTGTGCCTAAGCGAGGCGGGCGCCTCGCAGTCGAGAAGTCGCGATCGTGTCCAGCCGTTCCACCCGTGCGTTGCGCCGTAGCCGTCCCGGAACCCTGCTCCTGGCGCTGGCGACGTCGCTCGCCGTGCTGGCCGGCGCGCAGCCGGGCGAGTGGGACTTCCGCCTGATCGGCCAGCGCGCTGAATCGCTCTACGGTCCGCTGGGCGAGCAGCATTCGCGCATCGATGCCTGGCAGGGCCTGCTCGAGGACGCCAGGGGCTTGCCCGAGCGCGAACAATTGCAGGCGGTCAACCGCTTCTTCAACGCGCAGTTGCGCTTCACCGATGACATCGGCCTGTGGCGCGAAGTGGATTACTGGGCGACGCCGGTTGAAGCGCTGCTCAAGGGCGCCGGCGATTGCGAGGACTTCGCCATCGCCAAGTACATCAGCCTGCGGCATCTCGGCGTGCCGGCACAGAAGCTGCGCATCACCTACGTCAAGGCGCTGCGCCTGAACCAGGCGCACATGGTGCTGACGTACTACCCCCGCCCCGATGCCGTGCCACTGGTGTTGGACAACCTGATCGGCAGCTTGCTGCCGGCCAGCCAGCGCACCGACCTGCAGCCGGTGTACGCCTTCAACGGCGAGGGCTTGTGGCTGGCCAACGCCAGCGGCGGCAAGCAGGTCGGCGATAGCAAGCGGTTGTCTCGCTGGCAGGACCTGCTGAAGAAAATGAAAGCCGAAGGCTTTCCCCTGAACGAATGAGAGCGTGGAGACACGATGTCCCTGTTCAAACAATTGCTCATCGCCATCTGCCTGTTCCTGGTGGTCGCCTTCAGCGGCAGCTTCATGGTCAGCCTGGAAAGCTCCCGTGGGCAGTACGTCAACCAACTGCGCTCCCATGCCCAGGATGCCGCCACGGCGCTGGGGTTGTCGCTGACGCCGAACATCGACGATCCGGCGATGGTCGAGCTGATGGTCAGCTCGATCTTCGACAGTGGCTATTTCGAGAGCATTCGGGTGGTCGACCTGGCCAGCGGCCAGGCGATCGTCGAGCGCACCGGCGTGCCGGATACGGTGGCGGCCAGGGTGCCGCAGTGGTTCGTTTCGCTGATCGACCTGCATTCGGCCGGCGGTGACGCCATCGTCAGTCGTGGCTGGACCCAGGCGGCGCGGGTCGAGGTCGTCAGCCACCCGATGTTCGCCATCGCCAAGCTCTGGCAGAGCGCGTTGGGCAGCCTGCTCTGGCTGGCCCTGTGCGGTGTGGCCAGCGCGGTGCTCGGCGCCGTCCTCCTGCGCCGCCAGCTCAAACCGCTGGACTACATGGTGGCGCAGTCCCATGCCATCGCCCGCCGCGAGTTCCTCAGCGTGCCGGAGTTGCCGCGTACGCCGGAACTGCGCCGTGTGGTGCAGGCGATGAACCAGATGGTGGAGAAGCTCAAGGCGCTGTTCCAGGAACAGGCCGAGCGCAGCGAACGGCTGCGCGACGAGGCTTACCAGGATAGCCTGACCGGCCTGGGCAACCGACGCTTCTTCGACCTGCAACTGCAGGCGCGGCTGAGCGCCGAGGACCAGGTCGGCAGCGGCCTGCTGCTGATCCTGCGGGTGCGCGACCTGGTCGGCCTGAACCAGCGCCTGGGTGGTCCGCGCGTCGACCAGTTGCTCAAGGCCGTGGCCGATCAACTGCGCCTGGCCGGACAGGGGCTGGGCGCCGGCCTGACCCTGGCGCGCAGCCGCGGCGGCGAGTTCGTGATGCTGGCGCCGGGGCTGATGCCCGAGGAGGCGCCGGACCTGGCGATGCGCCTGGAGTCCATGCTTGCGGCGTTGGCCAGCACCGGTGCCAGCGATGTCAGCCCGGTGGCGAGCCTGGGGCTGGTGCCCTTCGTGTCCGGCGAGTCGGCGCAGACGCTGCTGCTGCGCGCCGATGAGGCGCTGGCGTTGGCCGAGCGCGAGGGCGAGCGTTGCTGGGCGTTCCTCCAGGATGGCGCCAGCCCGGTCGCCGAGGAACGCCATGCCTGGCACCGGCTGCTGGACGAGGCGCTGGCGCACAAGCGCTTCCAGTTGTATTTCCAGCCGGTGGTGGCTTGCGCCGATCCGCAGCGGGTGCTGCACCACAAGGTCCTCTCGCGCCTGCCGGACGGGCAGGGCGGCCACATCGCCGCCGGGCGTTTCCTGCCCTGGCTGGACCGCTTCGGCTGGACCGCGCGGCTTGACCTGCTGATGCTGGAAAGCGTGCTTGCCGACCTCGCCCGCCACGACCGGTCGCTGGCGCTGAACCTGTCGGCGGCGCTGCTGCGCGACGAACGCGCCAGCGCGCGGGTGTTCGACCTGCTGCGGCAGCATCCTCAGTTCGCCGGGCGCCTTACCCTGGAGCTGGAGGAAGACCAGTTGCCGGCTCAGGCGGTGCTCGAAGCCCTGGCCCACCGCCTGCATGGGCTGGGCTACAGCCTGAGCCTGCAGCATTTCGGCGGCCGCTTCAGCATGATCGGCAACCTGTCTCGCCTGGGCCTGGCCTATCTGAAGGTGGACGGCAGCCACATCCGCGCCATCGACCAGGAGAACGACAAGCGTCTATTCATCGAGGCCATGCAGCGTGCGGCGCACAGCATCGACCTGCCGCTGATCGCCGAGCGGGTGGAGACCGACGGGGAGTTCCGCGTATTGCGCGAGATGGGGATTCAGGGGGCGCAGGGGCAACTGTTCGGTGGGCCGGCGCCGTGGTGATGGTGGGCTTTGCTCGTTGCTCTTCGTAGGATCGAGGGGGGCGCCTAGTTCTTGCTCGCGAACAGAATTACCCGGCCACATTGGCGTTAAGCGGTTCGCGAGCAAGCTCGCTCCTACAAAAAACGCGCTTCGCCGGCAGGCTTTGCAGGGCGCCTTTCCCTGCAAATGAAAACGGGGCCTCAGATCAGTCCCGTTTCCTCATCGTCATTGATCAAGCGGGTCAGTCCGCCCAGGGCCTCGCGGGCCTGGGTGCGGTTGAGCAGCTTGGAGCGCGCGGCCGGCGGCAGGTCGGTGATGCGGATGACGCCCTTGGTGATCAGCACCGAGATCAGGTCGTCCAGCACCCGGATCATGTCCAGGTCGCTCTGCTTCAGATGCAGCAGGCTGCTCTCGGCGGCTTGCCAGGCCTGGATGTCCGGGTGGTCGGCTGGCAGCGTTCCGGTCATTCCATCGAATTCGGCGTCTTCGACGCGCGCCAGTTTTCCCTCGGCGTTGCGCTGGATGTACAGCATCGGGCCGTCCCCATTGTCGGAAGTGAAAGTACGCCAGCGGCGCCGCCCCGAAGGATGGCGCCGCTGGCGCGATGGCAGAGCCTGACGTGTTCGTTGCCTGGCGGCAACGAGGGATCAGTGATGCTCAGTCTTGACCAGAGGATCGGAGCCCGCCACCAGTTTGCCGACGATCTCCGACGAGGTGGCGCCGTAGGTGGTCAGGTCCACGCCGCTCAGCTTGATGGTGACGTCCGCGCCGGTGTCGATCTGGCCGGTGGTGCTCACCTGCAGGGTCGAGGTCGTGGTGTCCACCTTCAGGTAGCTGAGGATGTCGTTGTGCGCGGTATCCGGTAGCAGGTCGCTGATGTCGATACGGTCACCTTGTTCGGCCTTGAAGTCGGTGATGGTGTCGTTGCCCAGGTCGCCGGCCTTCCAGACGAAGGTGTCGGCACCCGCACCGCCGGTGAGGATGTCGTTGCCCTTGCCGCCGATGAGCTGGTCGTTGCCGGCACCGCCGAACAGGATGTCGTTGCCGGCATCCCCGATGAGGATGTCATTGCCACCCTGACCATAGAGGATGTCGTTGCCCTCGCCACCGTTCAGGGTGTCGTTGCCGCCGCGGGTATCGCCTTCGACGTTGAACAGCGCATGGTTGGCCTTGATGTAGCTGTACATCTCTTCGCTGGTCGCCGCATGGCCGTTCTTCAGTTCGAGGAACGCCGTCAGCGCGCCGACGCCGGAGCCCGCCGGCAGGTCGGCCGGCTTGACCGGGTTGCCGTTGACGCCCCAGGGCAGGTGGTCGGTGTTGATGCTGTCGCCGAAGAGGATGTCGTCCCCGGCTCCGCCCTGGATGCTGTCGCTGCCCGAGGGCGCCAGTTCGGAACTGGTGGAACCGCCGTGCAGCGCGCCATGCAGTTCGCTGGCGCTGTTCACGATGTCCACCTGGCCGACCGGACCGCTCACCGGGTTCGGCGTATAGGTGGTCTGCTTGATGTCATCGATGTAGACCGTGGCTCGGTCCGAACTGCTGTTGTCGGTGAGGATGAACTCGAAGCGGTAGGTGCCTTCACCGACGGCCTTGGTGGTGATGGTCGTGCTGCCGGTGGACGAATCCAGGATCCCGGAGTCGGACACGGTGCTCCAGCCTCCGTTCACCAGTTTCTCCAGCCGCCACTCGAAGGTGTCGCGCGGGTTCAGCGTTTCGCTGAAGTCGAAGCTGAAGCGGGAGGTGGTGCCGCTGGTGACCTCCGCTCTCGGGCTGGCTGCGGTGGTGGAACCGTTGCTGTTGCTGTCGACCATCTTCAACCGGTTGTTGAAGAACCCATAGTCGATGCTGGTGCCGTTGCCGCCGCCTTTGCTGTTCAGCTCCCAGCCGCTCAGGCTGCCGCTGCTGAAGTTATGCAGCAGGTTGCTCGTGCTGGTGTCGATGCTCAGCGTGCCGGTGCCGGTCACGTTGCTGTTGTCGAAGAACTTCAGGATGTTCTCGTTGATGCCATTGCCGATACCGATGGCACGGACGTCGCTGACGCCGCTCAGGCTGCTGAAGGACTGCACCGACTCGCGTACCACGTCCGCCGTGGTGGCGGTGCCGTTGCCGTGGGTGTTCGACTGGGTCGGGTCACCGTCGGTGAGGAACAGGGTCAGGTTCTCGTAGCCGTTGTTCTTCTGCGCCGAGGCGTTGAACCAGTTCACCGCCTGCTCGAAGGCCGCCTGGTAGTGGGTGCCGCCGTCGGCCTGGAGGCCGGTGTTTTGGGTCCTGCCGATGGCGTCGATCAGGTCGCTGACGTTGAGGTTGGTGAGGTCGGCGATGCTGACCTTGATACTGGCGCCGGTGGAGAAGCCGATCAGGCTGATGTTGATCACGCCGTCATGGTCCTTCAGCTCGTTGGCCAGGTTGATCAGCGCCTCCTTGACCAGCTTCATCCGCGAGTCGACATAGTCCGCGTTGTCCTGGCCGGCGAGGCTGAACTTCATGCTGCCGGAGGTATCGACGATCAGGGCGATGTTGTAGTTGGTGCCCGGCTGGGTGGTGGTCAGCAGGCCGCCGACGTCACCGAGGATCACGTCGTCGCCCGATCCGCCGACCAGGGTGTTGTCGCCGTTGGGGGTGGTTTCCGGGATCTGCATCTGGCCGACGCGGATGTCGAAGCCGTGGGTTGCCGAAGTGTCGATACCACCGTTGGCGGTGCCGCCGCTGTCCTGCACGGCGAAGCTGAAGTGCGCGTTGGCGCCCGAGGCATCCGGCACGAAGGTCAGTTTGCCGGCGGAAACATCGTTTGCGCTGATGGCCTGGCCGGCCTGCACGGCGGTTCCGTCGAGCAGCAGGGTGCCCGAGTCCGGCAGCGCCTTGATGATCACGTTTTGCAGGCTGTGGTTCTGGCCATTGGCGGAATCGGCGGTGTCGTTGAAGGCGAAGTCCTTCAGGCCGAAGGTGTAGTTCTTCCCGGCGTAGAGGCTGGCGGTGGCGTCCACCGACAGCGGCGCATCGTTGATCGGCGCGATGTCGAGGGTCACCACGGAGTCGACGGTGCCGCCCTTGCCGTCGCTGACGGTGACGGTGAAGCTGTCCGGGCCGCTGTAGTTGGCCGCCGGGGTATAGGTATACGCCCCGGTCTTGCCATCGAGCATCAGGACGCCGTGGGTCGTGCCGGTCTTGACGGTGTAGCTGAGGCTGTCGTGGTCGACGTCGTTGGCGACGATCTGCCCGTTCAGCACATCGTCCTCATTGATGGCGATGTTCTGCTGGGTGGCGGTCGGCACATCGTTGAGCGGATGGACCTGGATCTCCAGCGGCAGGCTGGTGGTCGCCTTGTCGCCGTTGCTCGACTCGGTGGCGGTGGCGTTCACCTGCAGAGTGATGGTGCCGTTGGCGTTGGCCGGCGGAGTGAAGGTCAGCTTGGACAGGTCCCAGCCGGTGACGTCCACGCTGCCGTTGCTGGCATCGGCGGTGAAGCTGTGGATGCCGTCGCTCAGGATGGCTCCGTCGGGGATGCCACTGATGCTGATCGACAGGTTTTCCGAACCGTCGGTATCGGTCAGCGCCGCGCTGATCTTCGACAGCGGGATGCTGGTGTCTTCGTTGCCCTCGTTGGGGCCGAAGACGGTGTAGTGCCCCTGGCCGTTGTCGCCGACCAGATCGCCCAGGCGCTCGCCCGCAACGGTGAGTTCGCCGGTGTTGTGGTAGACCAGCGCACTGTCGGTGCCGAGGGTCTGCGGCGTGCCGCCGTTGTCGGAGATCGTCAGGTTGTAGCTGCCCGGGCCGTTCTGGTTGTGCTGGTAGAGCGCGATCGTGTAGTAGCCGCTTTCAGTGGGTGTGAAGGTGCCGCTGAACTTGCCGCTGGTGCCGCCTGTGCCGGCCCAGGTCGCCTCGGCGACGTTGGTGCCGCCGACGACCAGGCGGATACTGTCGTCGCCCACGCCGGCGAAGGTGTAGGTGTGGCCGGCTTCGAGGAAGATCAGGCCGCTGACCTTGTTGGCGGTGCCGGCGTTGACGTTGGGGTTGTTCACGCTGCTGGTCGAGCTTGTGCTGCCGGCCGTGCCGGCGCCATCGATCACAGCTTGCAGGGTGGACGGCGGGATGCCGCTGCCATTGCTGCCGAGCCCCGACAGGTTGGTCCAGGTTTCCACGGTCAGGCCGGTCGCCGGCGGGCGGCCGCTGCTGCCATCCAGGTCGAGGGTCGGCTTGTCCGCCACGGCGATGACGTTGACGTTCACAGTCGAGGTGGCGAAGCCGCCCTGGCCATCGCTGATCTTGTAGGTGATGGTATCGGTGCCGCTGAAGTTGGCTTTCGGCGTATAGGTCAGGGTGCCGTCGGCGTTGATCACGACCTGGCCATTGCTCGCCGCGACCTCGGTGACGGTCAGCGGGTCGTTGTCGGCATCGCTGTCGTTGCCCAGCACATCGATCCTGATCGAATCGTCTTCGTTGACCGTCGCGCTGTCCGGACGCGCGATTGGTGCATCGTCCACTGGGGTGACGGTGATATTCAGCGTGGAGCTGCTGCCGGTGTTGGTGGTGTAGGTGACTTCAGGTACCGAGCCATTCCAGTCCTTCACCGGGGTGAAGGTGTAGTTGCCATCGCTACCCAGGGTGAAGCTGCCGACGCCGTTGAGGGTGGCGGTATCGCCGGCAGCGAAGGTGCCGGTCATGCCGTTGATGCTGAAGCTGGCAACAGAAAGGACATTGTCCACATCGCTATCGTTGCTCAGCACATTACCGGTAGCGGTGTTGTCCTCGTCGACGGTGTTGCTGTCGGGAGCCAGTACCGATGCGTCGTCCACCGGGGTCACAGTGATGTTCAGCGTCGAGCTGCTACCGGTGTTGGTGGTGTAGGTGACCTCGGGGACCGAGCCGTTCCAATCCTTCACCGGGGTGAAGGTGTAGTTGCCATCGCTGCCCAGGGTGAAGCTGCCGACACCATTGAGGGTCGCGGTATCGCCGGCGGCGAAGGTGCCGGTCATGCCGTTGATGCTGAAGCTGGCAACAGAAAGGACATTGTCCACATCGCTATCGTTGCTCAGCACATTACCGGTAGCGGTGTTGTCCTCGTCGACGGTGTTGCTGTCGGGAGCCAGTACCGAGGCATCGTCCACTGGAGTGACGGTGATATTCAGCGTCGAGCTGCTACCAGTATTGGTGGTGTAGGTGACCTCGGGTACCGAACCATTCCAGTCCTTCACCGGGGTGAAGGTGTAGGTACCGTCACTACTCAGGGTAAAGCTGCCAACGCCGTTGAGGGTGGCGGTATCGCCAGCGGCGAAGGTGCCGGTCATGCCGTTGATGCTGAAGCTGGCAACAGAAAGGACATCGTCCACATCGCTATCGTTGCTCAGCACATTACCGGTAGCGGTGTTGTCCTCGTCGACGGTGTTGCTGTCGGGAGCCAGTACCGAGGCATCGTCCACCGGCGTCACGGTGATATTCAGTGTCGAGCTGCTGCCAGTGTTGGTGGTGTAGGTGACCTCGGGGACCGAGCCGTTCCAATCCTTCACCGGGGTGAAGGTGTAGGTACCGTCGCTGTTGATCACCAGTGAGCCGATACCGGCGAGGGCCGCGCTGCTGCCGGCGGCAAAGCTGCCCTGTACACCCGCGATGCTGAAGCTGGAGACGGCGAGGACATTGTCCACATCGCTGTCATTGCTCAGCACGTTGCCGGTGGCAGTGTTGTCTTCGTCAACGGTGTTGCTGTCCGGGGTCAGTACCGACGCGTCATCCACCGGGGTCACGGTGATGTTCAGCGTGGCGCTGCTGCCGGTGTTGGTGGTGTAGATGACCTCGGGTACCGAACCATTCCAATCCTTCACCGGGATGAAGGTGTAGGTACCGTCACTACCCAGGGTGAAGCTGCCGACGCCGTTGAGGGTGGCGGTATCGCCGGCGTTAAAGTCACCGGTTACGCCTGCAATGCTGAAGCTGACAACACTGAGCGTGTTATCCACATCGCTGTCATTGCTCAGCACATTACCGGTAGCGGTGCTGTCCTCGTCGACGGTGTTGCTGTCCGGGGTCAGTGCCGAGGCATCATCCACCGGGGTCACAGTGATATTCAGTGTCGAGCTGCTGCCAGTGTTGGTGGTGTAGGTGACTTCGGGTACCGAGCCATTCCAATCCTTCACCGGGATGAAGGTGTAGTTGCCATCGCTACCCAGGGTGAAGCTGCCGACGCCGTTGAGGGTGGCGGTATCGCCGGCGTTAAAGTCACCGGTTACGCCTGCAATGCTGAAGCTGACAACACTGAGCGTGTTATCCACATCGCTGTCATTGCTCAGCACGTTACCGGTGGCGGTGCTGTCCTCGTCGACAGTGTTGCTGTCCGGGGTCAGTACCGAGGCATCGTCTACCGGGGTCACGTCGGCGAAGTGCAACTGCGCGGTATCGGTGGCGGTGCCGTCGCTGACGGTATAGGTCGCGCTCGGCACCGGGCCGTTGTAGTCCTTCGCCGGGGTAAAGGTGAAGCTGCCGTCGGCGTTGATCACCAGGCTGCCAACGCCGTTGAGGGTGGCGGTCTGGCCGGCGTTGTAGCTGTTGCCGTCGAAGGTGAAGTCGGTGACGGTCAGGGTGTCGCCGTCGACGTCGCTGTCGTTGCCCAGCACGTTGCCGGTGGTCGCCGTGTCTTCGGTCACGGAAAGCGGGCCGTCGTCCTGGGCAACCGGCGCGTCGTTCACCGGCGTGACATCGATGCTGACGACCGACTCGACCGTGCCGCCATTGCCGTCGTTGACCACCACGGTAAAGCTGTCGCTGCCGTTGTAGTCCGTGCCCGGGGTGTAGGTGTACTCACCGGTCGCCGGGTTCAGCACCAGGGTGCCGTGGGCCGGCTCCGAGCCTGGCTTCAGGGTGTAGCTGAGGGTGTCCCGGTCGGCATCGGTGGCGACGATCTGCCCGGTGATCGGCGTGTCCTCGGCGGTGGTCCGGGATTGATCGGCGGTTTCCGGCGCGTCGTTCACCGGCGTGACATCGATGCTGACGACCGACTCGACCGTGCCGCCATTGCCGTCGTTGACCACCACGGTAAAGCTGTCGCCGCCGTTGTAATCCGTGTCCGGGGTATAGGTGTACTCGCCGGTCGCCGGGTTCAGCACCAGGGTGCCGTGGGTCGGCTCCGCGCCGGGCTTCAGGGTGTAGCTGAGGGTGTCCTGGTCGGCATCGGTGGCGATGATCCTGCCGCTGACGGGTGTGTCTTCGGCGGTGGTGTTCGATTGGTCGGCGGTGACCGGCGCATCGTTCACCGGGCTGACGTTGTCGAAGCTCAACTGCGCGCTATCGCTGGCGTTGCCGTCGCTGACGGTATAGGTCGCGCTCGGCACCGGGCCGTTGTAGTCCTTCGCCGGGGTAAAGGTGAAGCTGCCGTCGGCGTTGATCACCAGGCTGCCAACGCCGTTGAGGGTCGCGGTCTGGCCGGCGCCGTAGCTGTTGCCGCCGAAGGTGAAGCCGGTGACGGTCAGGGTGTCGCCGTCGACGTCGCTGTCGTTGCTCAGCACGTTGCCGGTGGTCACCGTGTCTTCGGCCACGGGAAGCGGGCCGTCGTCCTGGGCAACCGGCGCGTCGTTCACCGGGTTCACGCCGACGTTGACGGTGAGGGTGTCGCGACCTCCCTGGCCGTCATCGACGATCACGGTGAAGCTGTCATTGCCGTTGAAGTTCTGCCCGGGAGTGTAGGTGTAGGAACCGTCGGCGTTAACCACGACGGTTCCGTTACGCGGACCGTCGTCGAGCTCGAAGCGCAGCGGATTGCCGTCCGGGTCGTCGGCGCGCAGTTGGCCGCTGACCGGGGTGTCTTCGTCGGTGCGGATAGTGGCGTCCTGTCCGCGCGGCGCATTGTTCGGCGAGGGCTGGTCCTGCGCGTCGTTGTCCTGGCCCAGGTTCTGCTGCTGGCGGGCGAACGACTGGTCGTCGGGGCTGGTGGGGAAGCCGATGTCCGGGGCGACGCGGCCGGCAGTCTCATCGAGCATCACGAAGCTGTGGCCGCCGCCGGCAGCGCCGGAGCCGCCGCTGGAAGCACTCGGGCCCGCCGCGGTGGGCGCCAGGGATTGGGTCGGGTCGAGACCGGCGGCGATGGCTTTCTGCAGGTCCTCGGTGCTCGGTACGGAGAGTTGCGGCTGCGCGCGCGCGGACGCCGCGTGCGGCAGGTCGGCGCCGCTCCACTGGCTGTCGCGGCCCAGGTCGACCACGCGGCCGTCGCCGGTATCCAGGGTCACGGCACCGGCGGCGCCGGTGACCAGCTGTTCGCCCTGGTAGATGCGGTCACCTTCGACAAGGACGCGCTGGGCGCCTTCGGGGGAAACCGCAACCACTTGTCCGATGATGCTTTTGACGACGGCGACGACGCTGCTCATGCACTTCTCCTGATGAGGCTTACCTGGTGTGCCAACCGGGCTGCCGTTTTCCATATCGGCGCCAGGGGCATTCCCTGTCATTCAGAGCGAAATATCTGACGTCAATAACTTGGCTTATTCCAAATGGATATTGTGTATATGCCAATGTATTGACCATTCGCGTGTCATCCTAAACAATTGGCAAATCGATGTCACTTTGATATCGGGCGTTCGTGTAAAAAAAATTTAGCGTGAAGTGCATCACGCTTTTGATGAACCCTTGCAGCGCATTTGTCGGTTTTTTGACGCTCCTTGCGGCAATCGAATCGCTGCGGCTATCTCACTGATAAGGATGTTTTCCTCATGCGCCTGCGCTTCGCTTCCGTAGTGCCCTTCGCCCTTTCCTTCGTCCTGCCCGCCCATGCCGACACGCTGAACCAGGCGATGCAGAAGGCCATCGACTACCACCCGGAAATCCAGGCCGGGGTGAACAATCGGCTGGCCGCCGACAAGCAGCTGCGCGCTGCACAGGGTGGCTATCTGCCGTCCGTTGACCTGTTGGGTGGCTATGGCCGCGAAGGCACCGATTCGCCCAGCACCCGCGCCCAGGGTGACGATCACTGGAAGACCATGAGCCGTGGCGAATCCAGCCTGCGCCTGCAGCAGATGGTGTTCGACGGCTTCGCCACCTCCAGCGAAGTGGGCCGCCAGCAGGCCACCGTGAACTCCCGTGCCTACGCGCTGCTCGGCACTTCCGAGCGCACCGCGCTGGAAGTGGCCCAGGTCTACACCGACGTGCTGCGTCGCCAGGAAATGGTCCGCCTGGCCGAGTCGAACCTGAAGCGCCACCAGCAGGTGTATGACCAGATCAGCCTGCGTAGCGCGCGCGGCGTCGGCCGCCTGGCCGACCAGGATCAGGCCGAGGCGCGCCTGGCCCAGGCGCAGAACAACCTGCTCACCGAACAGACCAACCTGGCCGATGCGCGCACCAACTATTTCAGCGTGGTGGGCAGCGAGCCGGTGGACCTGGCCGAACCCTCGGGCCTGAACGGCCAACTGCCGGCGGACCTGCAGGCGGCGCGCCGCCAACTGCTGGAAAACAGCCCGATCCTGCGTTCGGCGGAGTCCGATGTCGCGGCGGCGGAAAAGCAGTACGAAGCGGCGAAGTCGACCTTCTATCCGAGATTCGATGCAGAACTTTCGCGCGGTGCCGATAACAACGTCGACGGCGATCCGGGCCACAACAACGAATGGCAGGCGATGCTGCGCATGCGCTACAACCTGTTCGCCGGCGGCAGCAACAAGGCCGACCTGGAAGCCAAGTCGTACCAGGCCAACCAGGCGCTGGATATCCGCAACAACGCCCTGCGCCAGTTGAACGAGGAGCTTGGATTGTCCTGGAACGCCCTGGCCAACGCCCGTGACCAGTTGCCGATCGCCCGTCAGTACGTGGACTACAGCACCCGCGTGCGCGAGGCCTACCAGAAGCAGTTCACCATCGGCGAGCGCACCCTGCTCGATCTGCTGGACAGTGAGAACGAGCTGTTCAACGCCTCGCGCCGCGCGGTCGACCTGAAGTACACCGAGCTGTTCACCCAGTATCGCATCAAGGCCACCCTGGGCGAACTGCTCAAGAGCCAGGGCGTGGTGGCGCCGATGGCGACCGTGGTGAGCAACGACGTCAAACCGCAAGTCCAGCTGCCGGGCCTGAACTGAATCGGTCCCCAGCCCAATCCAGTCCGCCCCAACCGAGAGTGTCCCCGCGTGGATCAAGAAGTCAGCGAAGTACCCCTAAGCCACGATCCGCGCGGTCTGCTCGATGACCCGCTGCTGGACAGCCTGCTGACGCTCTGTCAGCTGCACCAGAAGCCGGCCAGCCGGGCGATGCTGACCAGCGGCCTGCCGTTGCCCGGGCAGCGCCTGAGCGCCGAACTGCTACCCCGCGCGGCCGCTCGCGCGGGCTTGCAGGGGCGGCTGCTGCAGCGGCGCCTGGAGCAGATTCCGGCGCTCGCGCTACCGGCCATGCTGTTGCTGCGCGAAGGGCGTTGCGCGGTGCTGCTGGGTTGGGAAAACGACGGCCAGGCGCGCCTGCTGCTCAGCGAAAGCGACGGCGGCGAGGTGCGCGTGTCCCGCGAGCTGCTGCTCGAGGATTACAGCGGCCAGGCCTTCTTCGCCCAGCCGCAGCACAAATTCGATTTGCAGCACGGCGAACTCATTCCGCGCGCCAAGAGCTGGTTCCGTGACACGCTCAAGCGTTCGCGCTGGCTCTACGTCGATGCGGTGGCCGCGAGCCTCTTGATCAACCTGATCGCCCTGGCCGCGCCGCTGTTCGTGATGAACGTCTACGACCGCGTGGTGCCCAACCAGGCCGCCGCTACCCTCTGGGTGCTGGCCATCGGCATCAGCGGCGCCTACCTGTTCGACCTGCTGCTCAAGACCATGCGCGGTCTGTGCCTGGACCTGGCCGGCAAGAAGACCGACCTGATCATCTCGGCGACGCTGTTCGAGCGCATCGTCGGCATGAGCATGAAGTACCGCCCCGCGCGGATCGGCAGCTTTGCGCAGAACATCCACGAGTTCCAGACGCTGCGCGACTTTCTCAACTCGCTGACGCTCACCACCCTGATCGACCTGCCGTTCACCCTGCTGATCCTGCTGGTGATCGGCATCATCGGCGGGCCGCTGGTGTTCGTCCCGCTGGTGGCCTTCCCGCTGGCCGCGGGCCTGGGCTGGGTGCTGCAGAAGCCGCTGGTGGAAACCATGAACCGTACGATGGCGCTGTCCGCCGAGCGCCAGTCGAGCCTGATCGAGACCCTGGCCAGCCTCGACGCGGTGAAGGTGAACAACGCCGAGAGCGAACGCCAGTACCTCTGGGAACAGACCATCGGCACCCTCAGCCGCCTGGAACTGCGGGTGAAGCTGCTGTCGTCCCTGGCGATGAACAGCACCGTGCTGATCCAGGCGCTGGCCGGGGTCGTCATGATCATCGGCGGCGTCTACCTGATCATCGCCGGCGACCTGTCGATGGGTGGGCTGATCGCCTGCTACATGCTCAACGGCCGCGCCCTCGGCCCGCTGACCCAGCTCTCCGGGCTGATCCAGCGCTACCAGCAGGCGCGCCTCTCGATGGAAACCACCAACCAGATGATGGAGCTGCCGCAGGAGCGCAGCGCCGACGAGCGTCCGCTGACCCGTTCGCAACTGCGCGGTGGCATCGAGATGCGCGACCTCGATTTCGTCTATCCGAACCAGCAGGTGGCGGCGCTGCACGGCGTCAACCTGCAGATCCGCGCTGGCGAGAAGATCGGCATCGTCGGCCGCAGCGGCTCGGGCAAGAGTTCCCTGGCCAAGCTGCTCGTCGGTCTCTACCAGCCGGACAAGGGCAACCTGCTGGTGGACGGCGCCGACGTGCGCCAGCTGGACATCAGCGAGCTGCGCCACAACATCGGCTACGTGCCGCAGGACATCAGCCTGTTCAGCGGCACCCTGCGCGACAACCTGGTGTCCGGCGCGCGCTACGTGGATGACGAGCGGGTGCTGGAAGTGGCCGAGCTGACCGGGGTGAACGAGTTCGTCCGCCTGCACCCGCAGGGCTTCGAGCTGCAGGTCGGCGAG
The DNA here is from genome assembly GCF_000349845.1 of Pseudomonas sp. ATCC 13867. Taxonomy (NCBI): domain Bacteria; kingdom Pseudomonadati; phylum Pseudomonadota; class Gammaproteobacteria; order Pseudomonadales; family Pseudomonadaceae; genus Pseudomonas; species Pseudomonas sp. ATCC 13867. The sequence goes on from NC_020829.1 coordinate 1,442,148, forward strand.
CGCGGCCTGAACCTCTCCGGCGGCCAGCGGCAGAATGTCGCCCTGGCCCGCGCGCTGCTGCTCGACCCGCCGATCCTGCTGCTCGACGAGCCCACCAGCGCGATGGACAACGCCGGTGAGGAGCGCCTGAAGCAGCGCCTGCACTCGATCATGGGCGACAAGACATTGCTGCTGGTCACCCACCGCGCCTCCATGCTCAGCCTGGTGGATCGCCTGGTGATCATCGACAAGGGACGCATCATCGCCGACGGCCCGAAGGATGTGGTGATGGACGCATTGAAGAAGGGGCAGATCAGTGTCGCTTGATCCCAAAGGCAGCATTCGCCACGTCATCGGTGGCTATTTCAAGGGCGGCGACAACCTTTCCGGCCAGCCGCTTCCCGAAGTCAGCAAGGCGCTGGTGGAAGACGCCCCGCGCGTGGTGCGCCTGACCATCTGGGTGCTGATCGGCTTCGTCCTGTTCCTCGGCCTGTGGGCGCATTTCGCCGAGATCGACGAGGTCACCCGTGGCGAGGGCAAGGCGATTCCCTCGTCCAAGGTGCAGAAGATCCAGAACCTGGAGGGCGGCATCGTCTCGCAGATCTTCGTTCGCGAAGGCGAGGTGGTGCAGGCCGGGGAATCGCTGATGCGCCTGGATCCGACCCGCTTCGAATCCAACGTCGGCGAGACCGAGGCCGACCGTCTGGCGATGTTCCTGCGAGTGGAACGGCTGTCCGCAGGAGTGGAAGACCGCGAGCTGAACATCCCCGACGACGTGCGCGCCAAGGTGCCCGGCCAGGCCCGCAGCGAAGAGGCGCTGTTCCACAGCCGCCAGCAGCAGCTCAAGGACGAAGTCGCCGGCCTTGAGCAGCAACTGGTGCAGAAGCAGCAGGAGCTGCGCGAGTTCGTCTCCAAGCAGACGCAGTACCGCAACAGCTTGGGCCTGCTGCGCGAGGAAATCTCCATGTCCGCGCCGCTGGTGGCGCAGGGGGCGATGTCGCAGGTGGAACTGCTGCGCCTGAAGCGTTCGGAAGTGGAGAACCGTGGCCAGCTCGACGCCACCACCCTGGCCATTCCGCGCGCCGAGGCGGCGGTGAAGGAAGTGGAGCGCAAGATCGCCGAAACCCGCTCGCGCTTCCGCAGCGACGCGCTGAAGGAACTCAACGAGGCGCGCACCGACCTGAGCAAGGCCGAGGCCACCGGCAAGGCGCTGGAAGATCGGGTCAACCGCACCCTGGTCACCTCGCCGGTGCGCGGCATCGTCAAGCAACTGCTGGTCAACACCATCGGCGGCGTGATCCAGCCGGGCAGCGACCTGGTGGAGATCGTCCCGCTGGACGACACCCTGCTGGTAGAGGCACGCATCCGTCCGCAGGACATCGCCTTCCTGCGGCCGGGGCAGCACGCGATGGTCAAGTTCACCGCCTACGACTACACCATCTACGGTGGGCTGGAGGCGGACCTGGAGCAGATCGGCGCGGACACCGTCACCGACGACGATGGCAACAGCTTCTACCTGATCAAGCTGCGCACCCGCAAAAGCCACCTGGGTACCGATGACAAGCCGCTGCTGATCATCCCCGGCATGATCGCCACGGTGGACATCATGACCGGCAAGAAGAGCATCCTCAGCTATCTGCTCAAGCCCATCCTGCGGGCCAAGGCGGAAGCGCTGCGGGAGCGGTGATCGCGGGAGCGCGGAGCGCTCCTGCAGATCGACTCCACAGCGCGCTGCTCCTGTAGGAGCAACTGTCTTTCACTCGGCAGCTGTTCGCGAGCAAGCTCGCTCCTACAGGGCCAGGCCCATCCGTGTGGCCAGGCAGAGCGCCGCTCTTCGTAGGAGCGAGCTTGCTCGCGAACCTGCCGAATCGAATCAATACGCCACGGTAAACCGCTGCCGGTGATGGTTGGCCTGCTCCGCCTCGTCGATCATTGCCATCGCCAGGTCCGGCAGGGAGATGCGGCTCTCGCCGTTGCCATCGAACAGCACCTGGTCGCCGCCGATGCGGAAGCTGCCGGTGCGGACTTCGCCGTCGAGCAGCATCGCCGGGCTGAGGAAGACCCAGTCCAGCTCTCGCTCGCCGCGCAACTGCTCCAGCGCATCGGCGGCGCCCAGCGCACCCTGCTTCCACTGCGCGGGGAATTCCGGGCTGTCCACCAGGCGCTGGCCGGGGGCGATCTCCAGGCTGCCGGCGCCGCCGAGTACCAGCAGGCGCTTTACCCCCGAGGCCTTCACGCCGTCGACAATCGCGCGGCTGCCATTGGCGTGGGCGTTGCGGATGTCCGGATGGCTCCAGCCGGCGTTGAAGGCGCTGATCACCAAGTCCTGGCCGGTGACGGCGTGGGCGACCCGGGATGGATCGCAGACATCCGCCCGGATCACCTGCAGGCGCTCGCGTGGCGTCAGTTTGGCGGGGTCGCGGACCAGGGCGGTCACTCGATGACCACGGCGCAGGGCTTCTTCGAGGATGTAATGGCCAACGTGGCCGGTGGCGCCGATCAGGGCAATGTTCATGGAATCACCTTGTGTGGGATGAGCCGTGGGGTACGGCGGGTGATTCATCCTGGTCATGGAGCCGCTGCGGATAAAGCCCTGCTGGCATCATGCATTCGTAAGCGTGGCTTCACAGTCAGTCCCCGCGGTCATCGTTCACCAGGCTGACGCCACGGGCCACCGCGAGGGCCATGAACAGCACGCCCATGATCGCTTCGCTGCCGGCCAGGAAACGCGCCAGCGGGTGTACCGGCACGATGTCGCCGTAACCGATGGTGGTCAGGGTGACCATGCTGAAGTAGACGAAGCCGGGCATGTCCAGCGGCCCGCTGCTGCTCTGGAAGCTATGGGGATAGAGATGGTCGATCAGGTTGTAGGTGAGCGCGAAGGACAGCACGAAGTTCAGGTACAGCGCACAGAGCCCATAGAGCAGTTCGCGAGTCACCGGCCGCTGCTGGGTCACCCGGTGGAACAGACTGATGACCAGCAGCAGGATGAAGCCGATCTGTGGAATGCCTCGCTTGAGCAGCGGATGAATGTGCCACCCGTCGGGAGCGAACGCCATCGCGAGGCTGAACGTACCCATAGTGCAGAACAGGTAGAACCAGCGGCTGTGGCTGCGGACGGTATTCAGCCCGGCGAGGACCATCAGCACCAGGCTGATCAGTTCCAGCGCGATGGGCGGCTGGGGGATCGACATGACCAACAGTACCAGCAGCACGCTGTTGAGCAGCAGGCGGAAACGGTAGTGCGACAGGAATTGCTTCAAGATGACAGCCCGGTCTGGGTAACGAATTGTTCAGTCTGGGACAGCCACCTGCCGGACTTCCAGGCCGCACCTCAGGAATCGAAGAGTTTCTGTATGACGGAAAAGTCCTGTTCTCCGTGGCCTTGTTTCACCAGTAGCCGGTACAGCGCCAGCGCCAGGCTGCCCATCGGCGTGCTGTTGCCGCTGACCTGTGCGGTTTCCTGGGCCAGGCCCAGGTCCTTGGTCATCAGCGCCGTCATGAAGCCGCCGGTGTAGCCGCGCGAGGCGGGGGCGGCTTCCATCACGCCGGGCCAGGGGTTGTAGACCTCCAGGGCCCAATTGCCGCCGGAGCTGCGGCGCATGATTTCCGACAGCACCGCCGGGTCGAGCCCGTTGGCGGCGCCCAGGGCCAGGGATTCGGCGGTGCCGATCATCAGCACGGCGAGCAATTGGTTGTTGCACACCTTGGCCACCTGGCCGGCGCCGTCGCCGCCGGCGTGGAAGATGTTGCGGCCCATGACTGAGAACACCGGACGCGCGCGTTCGAGCACCTCGGCATCGCCGCCGACCATGAAGGTCAGGGTGCCGGCGATGGCCCCGCCGGTACCGCCGGACACCGGCGCATCGAGCATCGGGATGCCGCGCTCGGTGGCGGCCTGGTGAACCTTGCGGGCGGAGGCGGGGGCGATGGTGGAGCACTCCAGCACCAGGGTGCCGGGAGCGATGTGCGTCAGCAGGCCGTCGGTGCCCAGGTAGAGCCCCTCGACGTGCTGGCTGGCCGGCAGCATGGTCACCACGATGTCGACGCCGTCGACCGCGTCATGGGCGCTACGCGCCGCGCTGGCGCCCTGGGCGACCAGGCCGTCGATGGCGCTCTGCACCAGGTCGAACACGCGCAGCAGGTAGCCGGCCTTGATCAGGTTGGCGGCCATGGGAGCGCCCATGTGGCCGAGGCCGATGAAGGCGATGGTTTGCATGCTGGTTTCCTCCTGTTCAACGACGACAGGCACTCCAGCGCTTTTGCTTTTCGTAGGAGCGAGCTTGCTCGCGAACAGGTTCCGTAGCGAAGCCGTTCGCGAGCGAGCTCGCTCCTACAGAGAGGGCACCCTACAGATCCGCCAGCGGATGCTCGCCCTCCCAGGTCGCGTCGAAGTGCGCATTCACCACTGCATCAGGTATGGCAGCGATATCCGGCCAGTGCCAGTGCGGAGCGTTGTCCTTGTCGATCAACCGGGCGCGCACACCCTCCGAGAATTCCGGGTGACGGCAGCAGTTCAGGCTCATCGCGTACTCCATGCGGAACACCTCGGCCGTCGACAGATGGCGCGCGCGGCGAATCTGTTCCCAGACCAGGCGGGCCGTCAGCGGGCAGCCGGATACCAGGCTCTTCGCGCCCTTGGCGATCAGCGCATCGCTGTCCTCGGTGAGCGGCGCCAGCGCATGCCAGGCCTCGACCACGTTGGCGCAGTCCAGCAGGGCGTCGATGCGCTCGCGGCGCGGCAGCAACTGGGCTTGCGGCAGTTCCCCGCGCGCCTCGTGCTCCAGCGCACGGAGCAGGCTGTGCAACTGCACGTCAGCCTGTTCGCGCCAGTTCAGCTGCACCAGCCCCTCGATCAGGTCGTCCTGCTGGGTGTCGAGCAGGAAGCGGTCGGCCAGGTCCAGGTCCAGCGCGTCGCGGGCGTTCATCTGCGTGGCGGTCAGGCCGAGGAACAGGCCGAGGCGGCCGGGCAGGCGGGCGAGGAACCAGCTGGCGCCGACGTCCGGGTACAGGCCGATGCTGATTTCCGGCATGGCCAGCCGGCTGCTCGGGGTGACGATACGTATCCCGGCGCCCTGCATCAGCCCCATGCCACCGCCCATCACATAGCCGTGGGCCCAGCAGATCAGCGGTTTGCCGTAGCTGTGGATCAGGTAGTCCAGGCGGTATTCGTCGGCGAAGAAGCGGCGGGCCAGCTCCGGCACCTCGCCGGGTTTCTCGCGGCAGGCGTCCACCAGCTTGCGCACGTCGCCGCCGGCGCAGAAGGCCTTGCCGCCGTTGCCGCGCAGCACCACGCAGGCGATCTGCGGGTCGTCCTTCCACACGCTCAACTGATGGCCCAGCGCTTCGATCATCGGCAGGCTCAGGGCATTCAGGCTCTTCTCGGCATCGAGGGTGGCGACGCCGATACGGAAACCGTGCAGGCCGGGGCGCTCTTCGAACATCACGTTCATGGTCAGTCCCTTACTGGTTGCGCCAATGCGGTTCGCGTTTTTCCAGGAAGGCATTCACGCCTTCGCGGGTGTCGTCGGCATCGAACAGGTCGACGAAGCGCTCGCGCTCTTCCGGCAGCCAGGTGGTCGGACCGCGTAGACGGGCGCCCTGGATCAGCGGTTTGATGGTGCGTACCGCCACCGGGCTCTGGCGGGCGACCTTGGCGGCCAGCAGCAGGGCGGTGCCGCGCGCTTCGCCAGTGTCCACCACCTGCTCGACCAGGCCGATGCGCTGCGCGGTGTCCGCGTCGATGCGCTCGCCGCAGAGGATCATGCGCTTGGCCCAGCCTTCGCCTACCAGCCAGGACAGCGCCTGGGTGCCGCCGGCGCAGGGCAGGAGGCCCACGGCGGCTTCCGGCAGGGCCATCTGCGCCTGGCGCTCGGCGATGCGGATGTCGCAGGCCAGGGCGCACTCCAGGCCACCGCCCATCGCGTAACCGTTGATCGCGGCGATGGACACGCCGCGGAAGTCGCGCAGGGTTTCGAAGGCTTCGCCGAAGCGGCGGGCCATCTCGCGGGCGCGGGCCTTGTCGCCGTCGGCGAACATGTTCAGGTCGGCGCCGGCGGAGAAGAATTTCGGCCCCTGGCCGGTCACCACCAGGGCATAGATATCGTCATCGCGGTTCAGGTGCTCGACCACCTGGCGCAGGCCGATCAGCGAGTCGCGGTCCCAGGTGTTGGCCGGCGGGTGGTTGATGGTGATCAGCGCGGTATGGCCGTGCTTCTCCACCGTCAGCTTGTGGGTCAGGTCGAAGACTCCGGGTTTGTAGGGCTCGAGGGCGTTGCTCATGGGCATCTCCTTGTCGGTGCCGCCGGCGGGCGGGCGTATGGGCATGGACTCTAGGCGGGCGCGGCAGGGCGAGTCCATGTCCGATCTGTTCGATTGCGCCCGCGCGGGCGGGCGGTTTTTCCAGTGAAGCGGCTCTTGGCTTTTCGTAGGAGCGAGCTTGCTCGCGAACCAGAACCCGCAGCGGGGCCTGTTCGCGAGCAAGCTCGCTCCTACAGGGAAAGCGTCAGAGCAGGCGATCCAGCATCCCGCCCTGTTCCAGTAGGCGGCGGGCGACTATGACCCGCATGATCTCGTTGGTGCCTTCCAGGATCTGGTGCACGCGGCTGTCGCGCACCCAGCGCTCCAGCGGGTAATCGTTGAGATAGCCGTAGCCGCCGTGCAGCTGCAGCGCCTCGTTGCACAGGGCGAAGCAGCGGTCGGTGGCGAAGCGCTTGGCCATTGCGCAGTAGAGGGTCGCCTCGCCGTCCTTGTGGTCCAGCTTGTGCGCGGCCAGGCGCACCATCTGCCGGCTGGCGGTGAGATCGGTGAGCATGTCGGCGAGCTTGAACTGCAGGGCCTGGAACTCGGCCAGTGCCTTGCCGAACTGCTTGCGCTCCTCGACGTAGCGCAGCGACTGCTCCAGCGCCGCCTGGGCCGCGCCGAGGGAGCAACTGGCGATGTTCAGGCGACCGCCGTCCAGGCCTTTCATGGCGTAGACGAAGCCCTGGCCCTCTGGGCCGATGCGGTTGCCGGCGGGGATGCGCACGCCTTCGAAGGTAATGGTGCGGGTCGGCTGCGCCTTCCAGCCCATCTTGTCCTCGTTGCGACCGTAGCGGATACCCTCGGCGTTGGCCGGCACCAGGAAGCAGGAGATGCCCTTGGCACCGTCCACGCCGGTGCGCGCCATGACGATCAGTACGTCGGTGGAGCCGGCGCCGGAGATGAAGGTCTTGGCCCCGTCCAGCACGTACTCGTCGCCATCGAGGCGGGCGCGGGTGCGCAGGTGCGCGGCGTCGGAGCCGGCGTCCGGCTCGGTGAGGCAATAGGAGGCCAGGTGCTCGCCGCCGATCATTCCCGGCAGCCACTGCTCCTTGAGCGCGGCGTCGCCGAAGCTGGCGAGCATCCAGCTGGCCATGTTGTGGATGGTGATGTAGGCGGTGGTGGCGACGCAGCCGGCGGCCAGTTGCTCGAAGATCAGCGAGGCGGACAGGCGCGACAGGCCCAGGCCGCCGTCTTCCTCGGCGATGTACAGGCCCAGGTAGCCCTGCTCGGCGGCGCGGCGGATCACCTCCACCGGGAAGTGGTGCTGGCGGTCCCAGTCGGCGGCGTGGGGGGCCAGTTCGCGGCTGGCGAAGGCGCGGGCGCTGTCCACCAGCAGGCGTTGTTCCTCGGACAGATCGAAATGCATGCAGCTACCTCGGATTGTTCTTGTCGGCCACATCGTCGCGCAGCGCGCGAATTTTCATCGTTTATAGCGATTGCGGGGGCCGCTGTGGATTGACGATCTTGCTCGATGGATGGACGATCTTGGTGTTCATGAGCGCGGAAATCTTCCCATGTCCCGTCCCCTCATCTCGTCCTGGCCGCTGCCGCAGCAGGGCGTCCGCTTCATTACGCCACCGCGCCTGCGTCGTGCGCTGGACCGCCACCCACTGGGCCAGGCCTGCTATCCACTGGCGCTGGGTTACTACCCGGCAGCGGTCGGGCACCGCATGGAGCGGGAGAGCCCGGACGACCACCTGCTGATCTACTGCAGCGCCGGCCACGGCTGGTTGGAAACCGAGGATGGACGATTCGAGGTTGCCGGCGGGGATCTGCTGGTGCTGCCCAAGGGCCGTGCCCATACCTATGGCGCCGACGCGCAGCGGCCCTGGTCGATCTTCTGGGTGCACCTGGATGGCCGGCTGGCGGAGGAGTTCCTGCGGCCTCTGGGCAAGTCGCCGCGCCTGCGGGTCGGCGTGCAGCCGCGTCTGCTCGGCGAGTTCGATGCGCTGCTGGCCTTGCGCCGCCAGGGCCTGAGCCTGCCGCACTTCATCCATGCCGCGCACCTGCTGCAGAGCCTGCTGACCTCGCTGGCTCTGCGTCCGGTGCGGGCGCGACTGAAGTCCGGGCGCGTGCTGGACGTCGAGGCGGTGCAGGCGCTGATGCGCGAGCACCTGCACGACGCGCTGAACCTCGACGAGCTGGCCGCGCAGTTCCGCCTGTCGCGCTTCCACTTCGCCAAGACCTACCGTGCGCTGACCGGGCAGGCGCCGATCCAGGACTTCATCCGCCTGAAGATGACCCACGCCTGCCGCCTGCTCGACCAGAGCAATCTTGAAGTGCGCCAGGTGGCCGAACAGCTCGGCTACGCGGATGCCTACTACTTCTCGCGGCTGTTCAAGCGCGTGGTGGGCATGGCGCCCAGTCATTACCGCGAACTGCACGCGGGATGATGGGGATGGCGCGCCGTGTCGCCCAGGCTGGCGTGCCTGACCGCGCGCGCCGCGCGGGTGGACGCTAGTCTGCGGCGACTGCCGAGAGAAGGACGTACGCCATGCTCCCTGTGATCGCCGAACTGCTGTTGACCCTGGCCTGCGCCGCCGCGGCCTGGCTCGCCCTGCGCGAGCGCCACGGCTGGCGGGCGCTGGGCTTCGGCTTCATGGGCGTTGCGGCATGCCTGGGGATGCTGGAGTACGCCGGTGCCGCCGCGCTGGCCGAGCCCCATCGCCAGGCGAGCGTAGTGTCCGCCGCGGTGGGCCTGCCGCTGATCGCGCTGGGACGTGTGGCTGGCGGGGCCGGCCGGCAGGCGCTGGTGTTGCTGGCCGGCGGGGTACTGATGGTTTTCCCGCCGCCGCTGACGCTGCTGGCCAACCTGGTCGCGCTGCTGGTCATCGCCTGGCCGGGGCGTTCGCGGCGCTATACGCTGGCGCTGCTCGGTGCGCTGCTATTCGTCGGCAGCGGCCTGCTGATCGGCACCCACGGCGAATGGGGCGGCGTGCCGCGGCGAGAGCTGTTCCACATGGGGCTGACGATCGCCGTGGCGGCCTGGGTGCTGGCCGGGTTGGGCAGTGGAGCAGGCCGTCTGCCGGGGCTGTCGACGCCGAAACAGCGGGCGCCTTGACTTGACCGGGACGCTTGCTTAGCGTGCCGGTTCGTTTTACCAGGCAGACGCACCATGACGAATGAAGATCGGATCAAGCTGGAAGCCAGCTGGAAGGAAGCCCTCCACGAGGAGTTCGAGAAGCCCTACATGAAACAGTTGGGCGAGTTCCTCCGCGCGGAGAAGGCCGCCGGCAAGGTGATCTTCCCGCCCGGTTCGCTGATCTTCAACGCACTGAACACCACGCCGCTGGAGCAGGTGAAGGTGGTGATCATCGGCCAGGACCCCTACCACGGTCCCGGGCAGGCTCACGGTTTGTGCTTCTCGGTGCAGCCGGGGGTGCCGACGCCGCCGTCGCTGCAGAACATCTACAAGGAGCTGCAGCGCGACCTGAACATCCCGATTCCCAACCACGGCTACCTGCAGCACTGGGCCGAGCAGGGCGTGCTGCTGCTCAACACCTCGCTCACCGTCGAGCAGGCGCGTGCCGGCTCCCACGCCCAGGCGGGCTGGCAGCCGTTCACCGACAAGGTGATCGAGGTGGTCAGCCAGCGCTGCGAGAACCTGGTGTTCCTGCTCTGGGGCTCCCATGCGCAGAGCAAGCAGAAGCTGATCGACGCGCAGAAGCACCTGGTGCTCAAGTCGGCGCACCCCTCGCCGCTGTCGGCCTACCGGGGCTTCCTCGGCAACGGGCATTTCAGCCGCACCAACAAGTTCCTCGAACAGCACGGCCTGGCCCCCATCGACTGGTCGCTGCCGCCGGTCTGAAGGGCCTGCGCCTGGTTAGGATGGAGCCCCCCTGCGGGGGGAGCAGGCCTACCCTGTAGGAGCGAGCGTGCTCGCGAACGCCTCGACGCTCGATCCACCGGGAGATCCGTTCGCGAGCGAGGGCCAGGCTCCTCCCGCGCTCCTGCGAAGATCAAAAAAAGAGGCCCGCACGGGGCGGGCCTGGAGAAATCGCCGGGGAACTCAACCCGGCGAGCGTGGCACTACTCTGCCGCCTCGGCGCGACGCTGCCAGAGGCGGAAACAGGGTTCGGCGAGGAACAGCACCAGCAGCAGGCGCAACACCTGCAGGGCGGTCACCAGCGGCACCGAGAGCTGCAGCGCCTCGGCCGTGAGACTCAGTTCGGCGATGCCGCCGGGCATCATGCCGAGCATCAGCGACTGGTGGTCCAGCGGCCCGAGCCAGCCGATCAGCTCTGCCACCAGCGCCGCCGCGAGCATCATCCACAGGGTGCAGACCAGGCTGCGGCCGACGAAGGCCGGCGCATTACGGAAGAAACTGCGATTGAAGTGACAGCCCAGCGCGCTGCCGATCAGCCACTGGCCCAGCGAGCTGCTGCCTGCCGGCAGGCCGATCTGCAGGTCGGCGGCGACGGCGGCGACGGCGCTCACCAGCAGCGGCCCGAGCAGCCAGGGGTTGGGTTGGCGCAGCGTCTGCAGGATCAGCGCGACGACCGCGCCGGCCGGCAGCAGCAGGGCCAGCCAGGCCCAACTGACCGGGGTCGCGTGGGCGCTCGGCGGCGGGGTGTCCAGCAGCCAGGTGAAGGCCGCCGGCACCAGCAGCACCACCAGTAGCAGGCGCAGGCTCTGCGCCGCCGCCACTCGGCTGGACTGCGCGCCGTGGCGCTGGCCGAGGTTGACCATCTCGCTGGCGCCGCCGGGCATGCTGGAGAAGAACGCGGTGGCGCGGTCTTCGCCGGCACGCCGCAGCAGGACGATGGCGGCCAGGCTCGACAGCGTGGTGGCCAGCGCGCCGACCACCACGATGGCGCCGTGTTCGAGCACCTGCTCCACCACCGCCGGGGTGAAGTGCAGGCCGATCCCGGTGCCCACCACCCATTGCCCGGCCTTGCGCGCGCCGGGGACTTCCGCCAGTGGCCAGTCGAGCAGGCAGCGGCTGAGCATCACCGCGAGCAGCGAGCCGATCATCCACGGTAGCGGCCAGCCGACCCCGTCGGCCAGCCAGCCGCCGAGGGCGCCGATCAGGGGCGTAGCCCAGAACAGGCGCCAGTTCACCGGTTTACGCATCGGCCAGTTCGACCGGAGTGCGGCGGGCGCGCTTGCGCCAGGCGCGGTACAGCGGCAGGCCGAGCATGAGGGCGACCAGCGCCCAGGTGCCGATGGCGATGGGGCTGGACCAGAGGATGCCCAGTTCGCCGTTGGAGATCGACAGCGCGCGGCGCAGATTCTGCTCCATCAGCCCGCCGAGGATGAAGCCCAGCAGCAGCGGCGAGAGCGGGAAGTCCAGCTTGCGCAGGATGTAGCCGAGGATGCCGATGGCAACCATCAGGAACAGGTCGAAGGTGGTGGCATGCACGGCATACACGCCGATCGCGGTGATGATCGCGATGCCCGGCACCAGCGCCCAGTTCGGCACCGAGAGGATGCGGGTGAACACCCGGACCATCGGCACGTTGAGGATGATCAGCATCACATTGGCGACGAACAGCGAGGCGATCAGGCCCCAGACGATCTGCGGCTGCTCCTGGAACAGCAGCGGGCCGGGGGTGATGTTGTACAGCGACAGGGCGCCGATCATCACCGCCGTGGTGCCGGAGCCGGGAACGCCCAGGGTCAGCATCGGCACCAGGGCGCCGCACGCCGCGCCACCGATGGCGGTTTCCGGCGCCGCCAGGCCGCGCAGGTCGCCTTTGCCGAACTGCCCTTTGTCGCCGGCCAGTTTCTTCTCGGTCATGTAGGCCACCGCGCTGGCCAGGGTCGCGCCGGCGCCGGGCAGTACGCCCATGATGAAGCCGAGCAGGCCGCAGCGCAGGTTGATGACAAAGACCGAGGCGGCCTCCTTGACGTTGAACAGCATGCGCCCGCTGGCTTCCACCGCCTTGTGGCCGTGGTGGGTCTTCTCCAGCAGCAGGAGGATTTCGCTCACCGAGAACAGGCCCAGCACCAGCACCACGAACTGGATGCCGTCGGAGACGTGGATGTTGTCGAAGGTGAAGCGGTACACGCCGCTGTTGGCGTCGATCCCCACGCTGGAGAGGAACAGGCCGAGCAGCGCGGCCAGCAGGGTCTTCAGCGGCCGGTCGCCGGCCAGGCCGCCGAGGGCGACGATGGCGAAGACCATCAGCACGAAATATTCCGCCGGGCCGAAGGCGATCGCCCATTTCGCCAGCAGCGGGGCGAACAGGACCATGCCGCAGGTGGCGATGAAGGCGCCGATGAACGAACTCCACGCCGACAGCGACAGGGCCACGCCGGCCAGGCCGTTGCGCGCCATCGGGTAGCCGTCGAGGGTGGTCATCACGGTGGAGGCTTCGCCGGGGATGTTCAGCAGGATCGAGGAAATCCGTCCGCCGTATTCGCAGCCCAGGTACACGGCGGCCAGCAGGATCAGTGCCGATTCCGGCGGCAGGCCGAGGGCGAAGGCCACGGGGATAAGCAGGGCCACGCCGTTGATCGGGCCCAGGCCCGGCAGCAGGCCGACGACGGTGCCGATCAGGGTGCCGATCAGCGCGGTGATGAGGTTGTAGGGCGTCAGGGCGACACCGAAGCCCTGTCCGAGATAGCTGAGCGTTTCCATTGCGATGTCCTCAGAGCAGGGGTTCGAGGATGCCCAGCGGCAGCGGGACGTCCAGGGTGCGGTCGAACAGCGCGTACAGGCCGATGGCGAGCAGCGTGGCGGTGATCACGCTGGCCATCGGGCGGCCGCCGTAGATCAGTGCGATGAAGGTGCCGACCAGCGCGCTGGCGGGAATGAAGCCCAGCGGTTCGAACAGGCCGGCGTAGACCGCCAGCAGGGCGATGCAGAGCACGACCTTGGCCAGCAACGCACCTTCCAGCGCGGGTTCGTCTTCCTCGCGCTTGATCGGCGTGGGGCGGGCGATCAGCCAGGCGAGGCCGGCGGCCATCAGGCCCAGGCAGAGCAGCGGGTAGGCGCGCGGGCCGACCGGCTCGTAGGAGAACGGCGCCTGGTAGTTCCAGGCGACCAGGGCTAAGGCGACGCAGGCGAGCAGCCAGGCGCCGGCGAACAGCCGCTGGAAGAGGCTGGGTTGCGACATGGGGAGACTCCTTGTGTCGCCGGCTCCAGGGAGCCGACGACACAGTACGGGGCGTTACTGGATGAGGCCGAACTCGCGGGCGAGCTGTTTGTACTGGGCGACCTGCTGTTTCACGTAGGCGTCCAGCTCGGGGCCGGTCATGGCGAAGGGGAAGAGTTCGCGCTGGTCGCGCAGCTTCTTGAAGTCCTCCGAGGCCAGCAGCTTGTCGAACGCGGCCTTCCAGAAGGCGTAGTCCTCGTCGCTGACCTTCGGCCCGAGGTAGAAGCCGCGCACCACCGGCCAGATGATGTCGTAGCCCTGCTCCTTGGCGGTGGGGATGTCGGTCATGCCTTCATCCTTCAGGCGCTCCTCGGCGAACACCGCCAAGAGACGCATCTTGCCGGCGCGGATGTGCGGCATGGAGTCGGAGATGTCGGTACTGCCGACCTGGATGTGCCCGCCCAGCAGCGCCGTGGCGATCTCGCCGCCGCCTTCCAGGGCGACGTAGCGCAGTTGCTTCGGATCGATGCCGGCGGCCTTGGCGATCAGCGCGGTCTGCATCCAGTCCTGGCTGCCGACGGTGCCGCCGGAGCCGATCACCACCTTGCTCGGGTCGGCCTTGAGCGCGGCGACCAGGTCGCCGAGGTTCTTGTATGGCGAGTCCGCCGGCACGGCGATGGCGCCGTAGCTGGTGCCCACCGCGGCGAGCCATTTCACCGCGCTTTCGTCGAAGCGGCCGAACTTGCCCTGGGCCAGGTTCAGCAAGGAGCCGCTGGAGAAGGCGGTGATGGTGTTGCCGTCGGCGGGGCGCTGGGCGACCACCGCGTTGTAGGCCACGGCGCCAACGCCGCCGGGCATGTAGGTGACGCGCATCGGCTTGGACAGCAGCTTCTCGTCGACCAGGGCGCTCTGCGCCAGCTTGCAGGTGAGGTCGAAGCCGCCGCCGGGGGAGGCCGGGGCGATGCATTCCGGGCGCTTGGGCTCGGCGATCAGGCTACCGGCGAACAACAGGGTGGCACCGGCCAGGGTCAGGTTGCGCAGAACGGTGGACATGGGCAATTCCTCTCTTGTTGTTGTCGGTTTACCAGATCGCCAGGGAGTAGCTGAGGTAGACGCGGGTTTCGTCGGCATCGCGGGCGAAGCTCGAACGGTAGGTGGCGTTGCGTACGCGCACCGCGACATCCTTCAGCGGGCCGCTCTGGATCGTGTACTTGATGTCGGTGTCGCGCTCCCATTCCTTGCCGTGACCGTCCATGCCGTTGATTTTGGCATCGTCGCCGCTGATGTAGCGGTTCATCAGGGTCAGGCCGGGAAGGCCGAGGCCGGCGAAGTCGAAGTCGTGGCGCAGTTGCCAGGAGCGTTCCTCGGCGTCGGCGAAGTCGCCGACCTGCACGAAGTTCACCAGGTAGGGGTTGCTGCCATCGATGTAGGGGAAGGCGGTGTCGCCGTTCATCTGCTGCCAGCCGAGGCTGAACTTGTTGGCGCCCAGGGCGTAGGCCAGCATGCCGTTGAAGGCGCGGTTGTCGATCTTGCCGCCACGGGCCGCGCCCTCGTCGTCGCTGATCGCCACGCGTAGGTCGGCGCTGAATTTGCCGGGGCCCAGCGGGTAGCTGGCGAGCATGCCGACGAAGTGCTGGCGGTAGACGTCGTCCAGGGCGGCGTAGTGGTAGCGGCCGGTGAGGTTGTCGGTGAACTTGTAGTCGCCGCCAGCGAGGTCGTAGTGATCGCCTGCGGCGCTGCCGCCGGAGAAGCGGCGGTTCTTGTTGTTCAGCGCGAGGTCCTGGAAGTCGGTGGAATCGCGGTCCTTGGCCTTTTCCAGGCGGCCGCCGGTGAAGTCCAGGCGGGGCAGGTCGGTGGAGTTGAGCAGGCCGCCTTCGAAGGTCTGCGGGAACAGGCGGCTGTCGTTGGGCTGCAGGGTCGGCAGGTCGGGGATCAGGCTGCCGATCTTCAGCTCCGTCTCTGAGACCTTGAACTTTGCGGCGAGGCCCAGCTTGCTGTACTCGTCGGCGGCGCGGCCGTCGTCGTGGGTCGGCAGCAGGCCGGTGCCGGTGCGGTCCGGGCTGGAGTCGAGCTTCAGGCCGAGCATGCCCATTGCGTCCAGGCCGACGCCGACGGTGCCGGGGGTGTAGCCGGACTGGAAGTCGAGGATGAAACCCTGCGCCCATTCTTCGCGCTTGGACTGGCCGCTGCCGTCGCGGAAGTCGCGGTTGAAGTAGATATTCTGGGTGCTGAGTTTGGCGCTGCTGTCTTCGAAGAACCCGGCGGCGTCGCACAGTGGGGCGAAGCCGGCGAAAGCCATCAGGGCGCTCGCGCGGGCAGGGGACAGGCTGGCAGGGAAGGTCTTGCGGACAGCCAGTGCAGCCAGGGGCTGGGCAGTGGTCATCTGTGGTCTCCGGTTTTTGTTGTTGTCACGAAAGGGCACCACGCCGCCTTTCGCTCTGAGCAGTCTTCGCCGCTTGGGGGCGATGCTAACGGGCTAAGCTTTCACCAGGCTTTCAGTCGCCTTTCATAGTGTTTTCAGCGAATTTCCCCCATTCACAGCGGCGCGTGGATGGGTAAACTGCCGGCCCGAACCTGTCGTCGTAGGAGTGAATCCGCGTGCGAATCCTTCTGGTCGAAGACCATCCGCAGCTTGGTGAAAGCGTCGCCCAGGCGCTCAAGGGCGCCGGCTGGACCGTGGATCTGCTGCAGGACGGCGTGGCCGCGGACCTGGCCCTGGCCAGCGAGGACTACGCCCTGGCGATCCTCGACGTCGGCCTGCCGCGCCTGGACGGCTTCCAGGTACTGGCGCGCCTGCGCGAGCGCGGCAAGACCCTGCCGGTGCTGATGCTCACCGCGCGCGGCGAAGTGCGCGACCGCGTGCACGGGCTGAACCTGGGTGCCGACGATTACCTGGCCAAGCCTTTCGAACTGACGGAGCTGGAAGCGCGGGTGAAGGCCCTGCTGCGGCGTAGCGTGCTCGGCGGCGAACAGCAGCAGCGTTGCGGCGAGCTGGTCTACGACCTCGGCGCGCGGCGCTTCACCCTGGCCGAACAGGCGATGAACCTGACCTCCCGCGAGCAGGCGGTGCTGGAGGCGCTGATCGCCCGGCCTGGACGGGTGATGAGCAAGGAGCAACTGGCCGCCCAGGTGTTCGGCCTGGACCAGGACGCCAGCGCCGATGCCATCGAAATCTACGTGCACCGCCTGCGCAAGAAGCTTGAAGGCAGTTCGGTGCGCATCGTCACCTTCCGCGGCCTGGGCTATCTGCTCGAGGCCCGGGATGGCTGAGCGCCGCTGGGGTTTCCTCGGCGTGGGCAGCCTGCGCGGACGGCTGCTCTGGCGGCTGGGCGGAATGCTGCTGGTACTGCTGCTGATCGGCAGCGCGGTGACCTACTGGCGCGCGCGCCATGCCGCTGACATCGCCTATGACCGCACCCTGCTGGCCTCCGCGCGGGACATCGCCGACGGCCTCTACGCCAGCGATGGCACCTTGCGCGCCAACGTGCCCTACGTGGCGTTGGACAGCTTCGAGTACGACAGCGCCGGGCGCATCTTCTACCAGGTGATCGACCCCCAGGGGCGGATGGTTTCCGGCTACGAGAGCCTGCCGGCGGCGCCCCACGGTACGCCGCGCACCGACGATTATCCGGCGCTGGCCAAGTTCTACGACGCCCAGTACCAGGGCCAGGGCGTGCGGGTGGTGAGCCTGCTGCAACCGGTCAGCCAGCCGACGGTCAGCGGCATGGCGGAAATCCGCGTGGCGGAAACCCTGGGCGCCCGCGAGCGACTGGCGCGCAACCTGCTCGGCGATACGTTGCTGAACCTGGCGCTGTCGGCCATCGCCGCGCTGCTGATGGTCTGGTACGCCGTGAGCGCCGGGCTGCGCCCTCTGGATCGCCTGCGCGCGGCGGTGGAGGAGCGCCAGCCGGACGATCTGCGGCCGTTGCCGGAAGTGCGGGTACAGCGTGAGTTGCGTCCGCTGGTGGCGGCGCTCAACCATTTCACCGTGCGCCTGCGCGAGCTGTTCGACCGGCAGTCGCAGTTCATCGCCGAGGCCTCCCATGAGCTGCGCACGCCATTGGCGGCGCTCAAGGCACGGCTGGAACTGGGCCTGCGTGAGCAGGACCCTGAGCAATGGCGCGCCACCCTGGTGGAGGCCGTGCAGAACACCGACCGGGTGACTGGGCTGGCGAACCAGTTGCTGTCCCTGGCGCGCGTCGAAAGTGGCGCGCGCGCCATCGCCGAAGGGGCGGGGGAGGACATCGATCTCGGCCAACTGGCGCGGGAGCTGGGCCTGGCGCTGGCGCCGCTGGCCTATGCGCGTGGCGTTGCGCTGGCGCTGGAGGCGGACGATCCGGTGTGGGTGAAGGGGGATCCGACCCTGCTCAACGAACTGCTCAGCAACCTGGTGGATAACGCCATCGCCCACGCCCCGGCGGACGGCAATGTGATCATCCGTGTGCTGTCGCCAGCGGGGCTGGAAGTGGAGGACGACGGTCCGGGGATTCCTCCGGAGGAACGCGACAAGGTGTTCCGCCGCTTCTACCGCCGCCGCCGGCAGGGTACCGGCCTGGGGTTGGCCATCGTCGGCGAGATCTGCAGCGCGCACCGGGCACGGATCGAGCTGGCGCAGGGGGCGTTGGGTGGATTGCTGGTGCGGGTGAGCTTCCCGGTGGAAAACCTTTGAGCCAGAAACGCGAAACCCGCCGGTAAGGGCGGGTTTTGGGGGGGATTGATTTCGTGGACAAGATCCACTTCTACGAGAGCTGACGCTGCGAAGTCTCAGGCAGGTCCGGCCCCTGTAGGAGCGAGCTTGCTCGCGAACCCGCCTGACAGCGGAGTCGCAGGAAACCTTGGTTCGCGAGCAAGCTCGCCCCTGCGAAGAGCAAGAGTCTCGCGGAGATTTCCCGTTACTGCAGCATGCTCATCGCGGCTTCCATCGCCGCCGAGAGGTCTTCGTCTTCCTTGAGGTTGGCCCTGGGGTCCAGGCCGAGCTTGGCGAAGGCCGGAATGCGGCTCCAGTCCAGTTCGGTGTACGGGTGCTGGCTGCCCAGGTAGCTCTGCAGGGTGGCGACCTGGACGATGTCCACGTAGTCGACCTTGGCCGAGTCGCGCGCGAAGTCCAGGTGCTGGCCCGGTACGGCGGCGATCGGCGTCGGGAATTCCCAGGCCTTGAGGATGCGCTCGCCGACGATCGGGTGGATGCGCTCGATCACATGGTTGAGGCTGATCGAGTCGGCCAGCAGCTCGCTGTGCTCCTCGGCGTAGGTGAGGATCGGCAGCACGCCGATCTGGTGCACCAGGCCGGCGAGGGTGGCCTGGTCCGGCATCAGGCGGGTGTAGTGGCGGCACAGCGCATGGCAGATGCCGGCGATCTCGGTGCTCTTGTTCCAGACCTCGCGCATCTTGCGGTCGACCACGTCGGAGGTGGCCTGGAACATCTGTTCCATCGCAAGACCGGTGGCCAGGTTGCAGGTGTAGTTGATCCCCAGGCGGCTGATCGCCATCTGCAGGTCGGTGATTTCCTTGTTGGTGCGCAGCAGGGGGCTGTTCACCACCTTGATGATGCGCGCGGTCAGCGCGGCGTCGTTGCCGATCACCTTGCTCAGGGCCTGGATGCTGATGTCCGGGTCTTCCGCCGCCTCGCGCACGCGCAGGGCGACTTCCGGCAGCGTCGGCAGCACCAGCTCATCGTTCTCGATGGCCCGCAGCAGTTCCTGTTGTACTTTGTCGGCAAGCTTGCTCATGGCACTTCCTGGTTGAGTCTGATGTCGCTTCGTGTTGAGTCGTGTTGCCGAGCAACCCGTAGGCACGGGCCGCATTGTGCACGGCGCTGCGTGGCGCGTCGGTTATTTGGATCACCAAATCGCCAGCTTCATGCCTTGCCCCGTGCCGGATGGGGACCGTCCTGGCGACGGAAACGCCGCATCCGTGAGGGAGGAGCGCCGGGCTCCCCGCCCGGCGGGTATTCAGCGCTGAATCTCGCGGTCGCTGTCCAGGACGTAGGGCAGGTCCAGCAGGTGCAACGGCGAGCCATCGGCCTCGCCCAGGCGCACGCGGCCGTCAGTGGCGGCGTCGTCCTGTAGCACGGCCAGCAGCTCCACACCGTCCGCCGCTTGGGCGGCCAGCACCACTTCGCCGACACTGGTGGAATGCACCGGCGAGAACAGTTCGCGGCCCGGCTCCGGCAGCTCGGCGCCGTCGAGCGCGAGACGGTGCAGGCGGCGCTTGAGGCGGCCGAGGTACTGCATGCGCGCGACGATTTCCTGGCCGGTGTAGCAGCCCTTCTTGAAGCTCACGCCGCCGACGGCCTGCAGGTTGATCATCTGCGGGATGAACAGCTCGCGGGTGGCGCCGAATACCTGGCCGACGCCGGCGCGGACCTGGCCGAGCAGCCAGTCGTTGAGGCTGCCATGCGCCAGTTGCGCGTCCAGGCGTTCGCGCAGCTCGGCGGCCCGTTGTGCCGGCACCCAGAGTTCGACGCGGCCGTGGCCGAGGGCGATGGCGATCAGACCGTCGTGGCGCGCCACCCGGTCGGCCTGGCCTTCGAGCGTCAGGCCCAGTCCGGCGAGCAGGGCATCGGCGCCGCTCAGGCCGAAGCGCACCCACTGGGCGCTGTCGTCCGACAGGCTGGCCTTGGAGAACACGGCGTACTTCTTGAGATCGGTCAGTTGGCTGTCGAGCAGGTCGGCGGCCATCGCCAGCAGGTAACCGTCAGCGTCGGCGACGATGCGGAAGCTGGACGTCATGCGCCCCTTGGGGGTACAGCGCGCCCCGAGGCTGGAGGTTTCGGCGTCCAGGTAGCTGAGGTTGCAGGTCAACTGGCCCTGGAGGAATTTGGCGGCATCCGCGCCGCGTACGGCGAGGATCCCTTCGTGATCGAGAGCGGTGAAGAAAGCGGAGGCGGCCATCACGATTCGCTGGAAGAAAGTTAGGGGCCTCATGATAGAGCCCGGACCGAGCCTTGTCAGCGGGTGCCGGGAGCCGGGCCGAATGCGTATAATGCCGCTCGGCTCGCGCCGGCCATCGACCGCGCGAGCGATCCGATGTATTTGCCCGCCGTTATTCGAGGTACCTGCAGATGACCGACGAAATCGAACTCAAACGCCTTTTCTGGCATAGCCGCCGCGGCATGCTGGAGCTGGACGTGCTGCTGGTGCCTTTCGTCCAGGAGGTCTACCCCGGCCTGCCGGCGGATGACCAGGCGCGCTTCCGCAAGCTGCTGGAGTGCGAGGACCAGGACATGTTCGGCTGGTTCATGCAGCGTGGCGAGCCGGAAGATGCCGACCTGCGCATCATCGTTCGCATGATCCTGGACCGTGTCCAGCCGAAGTGACCCCTTCGAATGCCGCTGGCGACCGTCCATCGGGTTGCTGGCGGCCTATCTCGGCGCGCAGGCGCTCGCCATCCTGGCGTTGCTGCTCGCCGACATTCCCCTCCACTGGACGTCGCTCGGCCTGAGCCTTTGCCTGCTGCACGCGTGCTGGGTGGTGCCGGCGCGGATTCTATTGCGCGGACCGGCTTCGGTGCGCGCGCTGCGCCATGACGCCGAGGGTTGGCGGGTGTGGAGTGAGCGGGAAGGATTCCAGCCGGTGCAACTGATGCCGGACAGCCTGGCGCTGCCGGCGTTGATCGTGCTGCGTTTCCGCCGTCCCGGCCAGTGGCTGACTCGCAGCGTCTGCGTGCCGGCCGACGCCCTGGCGCCGGACATTCACCGGCGCCTGCGGGTCAGGCTGCGCTTCAGCCGCAATAGGTGGGCGGCGCCAGGATAGTGTCGCGGGCTTCGGGCAGCAGGTCGGGATAATCGAGGGTGTAGTGCAGGCCGCGGCTTTCGCGGCGCTGCATGGCGGAGTTGATGATCAGCTCGGCCACCTGGGCCAGGTTGCGCAGCTCGATCAGGTCGCGGCTGACCTTGTAGTTCGAGTAGAACTCGTCGATCTCGTCCAGCAGCAGGCGCACGCGGTGCTGGGCGCGAGCCAGGCGCTTGTTGGTGCGGACGATGCCGACGTAGTCCCACATGAAGCGCCGCAGTTCATCCCAGTTGTGCGCGATGATCACGTCTTCGTCCGAGTCGGTCACCTGGCTGGCGTCCCAGCCGGGCAGGCCCGCGGGAACGGGCGCGCGTTCGAGCTTGCCGATGATGTCGGCCGCCGCCGAACGGGCGTAGACGAAGCACTCCAGCAGGGAGTTGCTTGCCATGCGGTTGGCGCCGTGCAGGCCGGTGAAGGTGGTTTCGCCGATGGCGTAGAGGTTCGGCACGTCGGTATGGCCGTGCTGGTCGACCAGTACGCCGCCACAGGTATAGTGGGCCGCGGGCACCACCGGGATCGGCTCGCGGGTGATGTCGATGCCGAAGTCCAGGCAGCGCTCGTAGACCGTGGGGAAGTGCTCGCGGATGAACTCGGCGGGCTTGTGGCTGATGTCCAGGTAGACGTAGTCGATACCCAGGCGCTTCATCTCATGGTCGATGGCGCGGGCCACGACATCGCGCGGTGCGAGTTCCGCGAGCGCATGGAAGCGCTGCATGAAGCGCTCGCCATTGGGCAGGCGCAGCAGGCCGCCTTCGCCGCGCAGGGCTTCGGTGATCAGGAAACTCTTGGCCTGCGGGTGGTACAGGCAGGTCGGGTGGAACTGGTTGAACTCCAGGTTGCCGACCCGGCAGCCGGCGCGCCAGGCCATCGCGATACCGTCGCCGGAGTTGCCGTCCGGGTTGCTGGTATAGAGGTAGACCTTGCTGGCGCCGCCGGAGGCGAGCACGGTGAAGCGCGCGCCGAAAGTGTCGACTTCGCCGGTGCTGCGGTCCAGCACGTAGGCGCCCAGGCAGCGTTGGCTCTTCAGGCCGAGCTTGCGCTCGGTGATCAGGTCGACCGCAACCCGCTGCGACAGCAGTTCGATGTTCGGCCGCAGGCGCGCCTGCTCCAGCAGGGTGTTGAAAATGGCGGCGCCGGTGGCATCGGCGGCGTGGATGATGCGGCGGTGGCTGTGGCCGCCCTCGCGGGTCAGGTGGAATTCGAAACCGCCGTCCTCGCGCCCCGGCTCGTGGTCGCGGGTGAAAGGCACGCCCTGTTCGATCAGCCACTGGATGGCTTCGCGGCTATGCTCGACGGTGAACTTCACGGCGTCTTCGCGGCACAGGCCGGCGCCGGAGACCAGGGTGTCCTCGACGTGGGACTCGACGGTATCGGTGTCGTCGAGTACGGCGGCGACCCCGCCCTGGGCCCAGAAGGTCGAGCCCTGGGACAGTTCGCCCTTGCTCAGGACGGCAATGCGCAGGTGCGCGGGCAGAGTCAGGGCGAGCGTCAGGCCGGCGGCCCCGCTGCCGATCACCAATACATCATGCTGGAAGTGCTGACTCATATCCGGCTCCACCAAAAAGGCGCCCTAGTATATAGAAGGGCGCCACGGCACAATACTGGCGAACCGATGACACCGAAGGCGCCTGCAACATACGGCAGCCGCAGGGCGGACTCCCCCGGATTCCCGCTCATGCCGTGGAAGGCCGCGCGCTGGCGTTGCGTCGCAGATGGTGGATCGTGGCAAATCGCCGGAACTTTTTTAGTCGTTCCGGTTCCAACACGGAATACCTTAAGTCGCTTTCGCGCAGGCTTGGACTGCGCGGAGAAGGCGCGGGTGTTTCGCCCGATACAGTTGAATTCAACGGGCTTCGGACGCATGTCTGGGTCCGGTTGCCGCCGATGTGAAAAAACTGTGCGGCGCATGCTTGGAGGGGAGAACTTTTGCAGAAGTCCCGAGTCTATCTTGGCAGGACGATTCACCAGGGTGCTCGAAGCTCCTCCAGGTTCGTAGAGGAGCATTCATGCTAACCCAGGAACAGGATCAGCAACTGGTTGAACGGGTACAGCGCGGAGACAAGCGGGCATTCGATTTGTTGGTACTGAAGTACCAGCATAAGATCCTCGGGCTGATCGTGCGGTTCGTGCATGACGCCCAGGAAGCTCAGGATGTCGCGCAGGAAGCGTTCATCAAGGCGTATCGCGCCTTGGGTAACTTCCGCGGCGACAGTGCCTTTTATACCTGGCTGTACCGGATCGCCATCAACACCGCGAAGAACCATCTGGTGGCGCGCGGTCGGCGTCCGCCTGACAGCGATGTCACGGCGGAAGACGCGGAGTTCTTCGAGGGCGACCATGCCCTGAAGGACATCGAATCGCCGGAAAGAGCCATGCTGCGAGATGAGATCGAGGAAACCGTCCATCGCACCATCCAGCAGCTGCCCGAGGATTTGCGCACGGCATTGACCCTGCGTGAGTTCGAAGGCCTGAGTTACGAAGATATCGCCACCGTGATGCAGTGTCCGGTGGGAACGGTCCGCTCACGGATCTTCCGTGCGCGGGAAGCGATCGACAAAGCTTTGCAGCCTTTGTTGCATGAAGAAGTTTGATACAGCGGCAACAGCCAAGAGAGGTACCGCTATGAGTCGTGAAGCCCTGCAGGAGTCGCTGTCCGCTGTCATGGATAACGAAGCGGATGAGCTTGAGCTGCGGCGAGTGCTTGCAGCCTGCGGCGAGGACGCCGAATTGCGGGCCACCTGGTCCCGTTATCAACTGGCCCGTGCGGTGATGCACCGGGAGCCGGCGATGCCAAAGCTGGATCTCGCCGCCGCCGTGTCCGCAGCCCTGGTCGATGAGGCCGCGCCGGCACCGCGCGAGCGCAGTCCGTGGCGCAATATCGGCCGTCTGGCGGTAGCGGCTTCGGTGACCCTGGCCGTGCTGGCCGGTGTGCGTCTGTACCATCAGGACGACAGCGTCGCCAACGGTCTGGCCCAGCAAGGCGCCACTCCGCAGATCGCTCTGCCGCAAGTGCAGGGGCCGGCGGTGCTGGCAGGCTACACTCAGGACGAGGCGCCGCAGGTGATCACCAATGCCCAGGGCGGGCAGACCACCTGGCATGAGCAACGTCTTCCGGGTTATCTGCGCCAGCATGCGCAACAGTCCGCCGTAAGCGGCACGGACAGTGCTCTGCCTTACGCACGCGCCGCGAGCCTGGAAAGCCGCTGATTTTGCGACCTTAAGGAGCGTCATGCGCGCGACTACAGCACTGCTGTTCATCCTTGGCGGTCTGCTGGCATTGCCGGTGCAGGCCGCCGATGCGCTGGACTGGATCAAGCGCCTCTCCGAGGCGGATCAGCAACAGAATTTCCAGGGTACTTTCGTCTACGAGCGTAGCGGCACCTTCTCGACGCACGATGTCTGGCATCGGGTCGATGCCGATGGTTCGGTGCGCGAGCGCCTGGTGCAGGCCGATGGGCCGCGGCAGGAAGTCCTGCGGGTCGATGGCGCCACGCAATGCGTGGGTGGCGGCATGGCCAGCCAGGTGGTGGCGGGGCAGCTCTGGCCCGCGCACAAGCTGAACCCGCAGGAGCTGTCGTCGTGGTACGACATTCGCGTGGCCGGCGAGTCGCGAATCGCCGACCGCCCGGCCGTGGTGCTGGCGGTGCTGCCGCGTGACCAGCATCGCTACGGCTTCGAGCTTCACGTGGACAAGGAAACCGGCCTGCCGCTCAAGTCCCTGCTGCTCAACGACAAGGGCCAGATCATCGAGCGGTTGCAGTTCACCCGTATCGAACTGACGCAGCCGGACGATGCCGAGCTGCAGCCGACATCGGCCTGCCAGCCGGTCAAGGAACTCAAGGGCACCAGCGTGAAAACCGGCTGGCATTCGGAGTGGGTTCCTCCGGGGTTCATCCTCAACAGTACCCTGCAGCAGCGCAGTCCGGTGTCGAACGACCAGGTGCTCTGCCTGGCGTACGGGGATGGCCTGGCGCGCTTCTCGGTATTCCTCGAACCACTGCACGGCGCCAAGGTTGACGATGCGCGTACCCAGTTGGGCCCGACGACGGTCGTGTCCCGGCGGTTCGCCAGTGACGATGGCGGCACGATGGTGACCGTGGTCGGCGAGATACCCAGCGGTACGGCTGAGCGGGTGGCGCTATCGATGCGGCCATCGGGAGCCCGGCCAGAGTGATCGAAGAGCGGGGGAGGGTGATAGCGGTCGAGTCCGGAGCGGTCTGGGTCGAAACGCTGCGCCGCTCCACCTGCTCGGGATGTTCGATGAACGCCGGCTGCGGACAGGGTTTCCTGGAGCGGCTGGGCGTCGGTAACGGGCGTGGCCGCGTGCGCGCCCTGTCCTCGCTGCCGCTGGTGCCTGGCGACGAAGTCGTGTTGGGCGTGGGCGAGGACTTTCTCCTGAAGAGTGCTCTGCTCTTCTATCTTTCCCCTCTGCTTGGACTTTTCGCACTGGCGCTACTGGCGTCGCGGATCGGTTTGGGCGAACCTCTGGTCGTGGCGGCCGGGCTGGCGGGATTCCTGCTGGCCTGGCTGTTCGTGCGTCGCCTGTCGCGACGCCATTCGAATGATCCGGCGATGCAACCGGTTGTGCTGCGTGCGCTGGTCGGTGGGCCGTCCGGCCCGGTTTAGTGTCTTTCCCAATCAACATCACGGGAGCTGTAGTCAATGCAAACCCTGAAACGCAGCATGGCTGCGCTGGTCGCCCTGCTGGCCTTGAGCCTGACGGTCACCGCGCATGCCGAACTTCCGGACTTCACGCCGCTGGTCGAGCAGGCGTCACCGGCGGTGGTCAACATCAGTACCACGCAGAAGCTTCCGGATCGCTCCAATGCCCAGATGGGCATTCCGGATCTGGACGGCCTGCCGCCGGGCCTGCGCGAGTTCTTCGAACGCAGCATTCCCCGTGGCCAGGCGCCCCGTGGCCAGCAGCGCGAAGCGCAGTCCCTGGGTTCGGGTTTCATCATCTCCGATGATGGCTACATCCTGACCAACAACCATGTGGTGGCCGACGCCGACGAGATCCTCGTGCGCCTGTCCGACCGCAGCGAGCACAAGGCCAAGCTGGTCGGCGCCGACCCGCGCAGCGACGTCGCCGTGCTGAAGATCGAGGCCAAGGGCCTGCCGACCCTCAAGCTGGGCGACTCCGACAAGCTGAAAGTGGGCGAGTGGGTGCTGGCCATCGGCTCGCCGTTCGGCTTCGACCATTCGGTGACCGCCGGTATCGTCAGCGCCAAGGGCCGCAGCCTGCCGAACGAGAACTACGTGCCGTTCATCCAGACCGACGTGGCGATCAACCCGGGTAACTCCGGCGGCCCGCTGCTGAACCTGCAGGGTGAGGTCGTGGGCATCAACTCGCAGATCTTCACCCGCTCCGGTGGCTTCATGGGCCTGTCCTTCGCCATTCCGATCGACGTGGCGATGAACGTCGCCGATCAGTTGAAGAAGGCTGGCAAGGTCAGCCGCGGCTGGCTGGGCGTGGTGATCCAGGAAGTGAACAAGGATCTGGCCGAGTCCTTCGGGCTGGACAAACCGTCCGGCGCCCTGGTGGCGCAGCTGGTCGAAGACGGTCCGGCGGCCAAGGGCGGCCTGCAGGTTGGCGACGTGATCCTCAGTCTGAATGGTCAGGCCATCAACGAGTCGGCTGACCTGCCGCATCTGGTGGGCAACATGAAGCCGGGCGACAAGGCGGCTCTGGAGGTCATTCGTGACGGCAATCGCAAGACGCTGAACATGACCATCGGCAACCTGCCGGACGAAGACGATGAAGTCGCCGCCGTCCAAGGCAAGGGCGCCGAGCGCAGCAGCAACCGCCTGGGCGTGACCGTCGCCGAACTGACCGCCGAACAGCGCAAGTCGCTGGACATCAAGGGCGGCGTGGTGATCAAGGAAGTCCAGGGTGGTCCGGCGGCGATGATCGGCCTGCGCCCGGGTGATGTGATCACTCACCTGAACAACCGCGCGGTGGACTCCTCCAAGAGCTTCTCCGAGATCGCCAAGTCTCTGCCGAAGGATCGCTCCATCTCCATGCGCGTGCTGCGCCAGGGGCGTGCGAGCTTCATTACCTTCAAGCTGGCCGAGTAAGGCCCGGGTACTGAAAAAGGGCGGTTTCGACCGCCCTTTTTCATGCCTGTCCGTCCGGCGCGGCGTGGCGCATGGTGCCGTAGTCAGGTAAACTCCCCGGCTATTTTTCGGCGGATTGCCGCCTTCAGCCTTTCGAGTGTGTTCAGCCGTGAGTGACCTGAGTCATATCCGCAATTTCTCCATCATTGCCCACATCGACCATGGCAAGTCGACGCTGGCCGACCGCTTCATCCAGATCTGTGGCGGCCTGTCCGACCGCGAGATGGAGGCCCAGGTCCTCGATTCAATGGACCTGGAACGCGAGCGCGGCATCACCATCAAGGCGCACAGCGTCACCCTTCACTACAAGGCGAAGGACGGCAAGACCTACCAGCTGAACTTCATCGACACCCCCGGTCACGTCGACTTCACCTATGAAGTCAGCCGTTCGCTGGCCGCCTGCGAGGGCGCGCTGCTGGTGGTGGACGCAGGGCAAGGCGTGGAAGCGCAGTCGGTCGCCAACTGCTACACCGCCATCGAGCAGGGCCTGGAAGTGATGCCGGTCCTGAACAAGATGGACCTGCCGCAGGCCGATCCGGACCGCGTGAAGGACGAGATCGAAAGCATCATCGGCATCGACGCCACCGACGCCGTGGCCTGCTCGGCCAAGAGCGGCATGGGTGTGGAGGACGTGCTGGAGCGTCTGGTCAGCGCCATTCCCGCTCCGGAAGGCGAGATCGACGCGCCGCTGCAGGCGCTGATCATCGACTCCTGGTTCGACAACTACCTGGGCGTGGTCTCGCTGGTGCGGGTGAAGCACGGCCGCGTCAAGAAAGGCGACAAGATCCTGGTGAAGTCCACCGGCAAGCTCCACCAGGTGGACAGCGTCGGCGTCTTCACCCCGAAGCACACCGAGACTGCGGACCTCAAGGCCGGCGAAGTGGGCTTCATCATCGCCGGTATCAAGGACATCCTCGGTGCGCCGGTGGGCGACACCCTGACCCTGTCCAACACCCCGGACGTGGAAGTCCTGCCGGGCTTCAAGCGCATCAAGCCGCAGGTCTACGCCGGCCTCTTCCCGGTCAGCTCCGATGACTTCGAGGACTTCCGCGAAGCCCTGCAGAAGCTGACCCTGAACGACGCCGCGCTGCAGTACGAGCCGGAAAGCTCCGAAGCCCTGGGCTTCGGCTTCCGCATCGGCTTCCTCGGCATGCTGCACATGGAGATCATCCAGGAGCGCCTGGAGCGCGAATACGACCTGGACCTGATCACCACCGCGCCGACCGTGATCTTCGAGATCGTGCAGAAGAACGGCGACATCCTCTATGTCGACAACCCGTCCAAGCTGCCCGACCTCTCGTCCATCGACGAGATGCGTGAGCCAATCTGTCGCGCCACCATTCTTGTGCCTCAGGAGCACCTGGGCAACGTCATTACCCTGTGCATCGAGAAGCGTGGCGTACAACGCGACATGCACTTCCTCAGCGGCCAGGTCCAGGTGATCTACGATCTGCCGATGAACGAAGTGGTGCTGGACTTCTTCGATCGCCTGAAGTCCACCAGCCGCGGCTATGCTTCGCTGGACTACAGCTTCGATCGCTTCGAGCCGGCCAACCTGGTTCGTCTCGACGTGCTGATCAACGGCGAGAAGGTTGACGCCCTCGCCCTGATCGTCCACCGCGACAACGCCCCTTACAAGGGCCGTCAGCTGGTGGAGAAGATGAAGGAACTGATTCCGCGGCAGATGTTCGACGTCGCGATTCAAGCGGCCATCGGTGGGCAGATCATCGCCCGTTCGACGGTCAAGGCGCTCAGGAAGAACGTGCTGGCCAAGTGCTACGGTGGTGATGTGAGCCGTAAGCGCAAGCTGCTGGAAAAGCAGAAGGCCGGTAAGAAAAGGATGAAGCAGGTCGGTAGCGTGGAGATTCCCCAGGAAGCCTTCCTCGCTGTGCTCAAAGTGGACAGTTGAACCCTATGACACTGAATTTCCCGCTGTTGCTGGTGATCGCCGTTGCTGTGTGCGGCGTTCTTGCCCTGGTGGACCTGGTGCTGTTCGCACCGCGCCGCCGGGCGGCCATTTCCGCCTATGAAGGCACGGTCAGCGAGCCTGATCCGGAAGTGCTGGAAAAACTGAACAAGGAACCGGTGCTGGTCGAGTACGGCAAGTCCTTCTTCCCCGTACTGTTCATCGTGCTGGTGCTGCGTTCCTTCCTGGTCGAGCCGTTCCAGATTCCGTCCGGCTCGATGAAGCCTACCCTGGAAGTGGGTGACTTCATCCTGGTCAACAAGTTTGCCTACGGAATCCGCTTGCCGGTGCTGGACACCAAGGTGATCCCGGTGGGCGATCCGCAGCGCGGCGATGTCATGGTGTTCCGCTACCCGAGCGACCCGAACATCAACTACATCAAGCGTGTGATCGGCGTTCCCGGCGATACCATCCGCTACACCAGCGACAAGCGTCTCTACGTCAACGACCAACTGGTGGCCGAGAGACTGATGGGCGAGGAGCCGGGCAGCCTGGGCAGCGTGACGCTGTACAAGGAAAAACTGGGCGACGTCGAGCACCTGATCCGCAAGGAAATGACCCGCTACCGCATCGAGCCGGGCCGGCAGTGGAAAGTGCCGGCCGAGCATTACTTCATGATGGGCGACAACCGCGACAACTCCAACGACAGTCGCTACTGGAACGACCCGAAGATTCCGAAGAACCTGCTGGGCATGGTTCCGGACCGCAATATCGTCGGCAAGGCGTTCGCGGTCTGGATGAGCTGGCCTGAGCCGAAACAGCGCAACCTGCCGAATTTCTCGCGAGTGGGCGTGATCCACTAAAGTTGTGAGACGTTCGAAGCCTTCGGGTGGCGAACAGTGCTAGAACCCGGGCGGGGCTGCACGCGGGGAGCGAGGCAGCCCCGCTTGCACTTGAACCCGCCGCGATTGGCGGACAATAAGAACGATACCGACATGAGGTCGATATGAAGTACGCACGTTCGCAGAAGGGCCTGTCGCTGCTGAGCTGGCTGGTGGTACTCGCCGTTGTGGCGTTCCTGGCCAGCACGGCGTTCAAGATCATCCCGCATTACCTGGACTACTACGCCATCGAGAAGGCCATCACTTCGGTGGAAACCGACAAGGCGGCCGAAGTGCGTAGCGTTCCAGAGTTCTACGCTTACGTGAGCAAGGCGCTGATGCTCAACAACATCCGCGACCTCAAGTTGGAAGATGCCCTGGACGTGCAACTCGAGAACAACGAGTTCCGCGCCCACCTGAAATACGAAAAACGCGAGCCACTGGTGCAGAACATTGATCTGGTGGTCAACTTCGACAAAGAATTCCGTGTACGAATGCCGTGAGTAACAGTCTGGATCGACTCGAGCGCAAGCTTGGCTATACCTTTCGCGACCAGGACCTGATGGTCCTGGCGCTGACCCATCGCAGTTTCGCCGGGCGCAACAACGAGCGCCTGGAGTTCCTGGGTGACGCCATCCTCAACTTCGTCATCGGCGAAGCCCTGTTCAACCACTTTCCCCAAGCCCGCGAAGGCCAGTTGTCACGCCTGCGCGCGCGCCTGGTGAAAGGCGAAACCCTGGCCCTGCTGGCCCGTGGTTTCGAGTTGGGCGACTACCTGCGTCTGGGCTCCGGCGAGCTGAAGAGCGGCGGTTTCCGCCGCGAGTCGATCCTGGCCGATGCGATGGAGGCGCTGATCGGCGCCATCTACCTGGACACCGGCATGGATTCCGCCCGCGAGCGGATCATGGCCTGGCTCGGCCCGCAGCTGCGTGAGCTGACCCCGGTGGACACCAACAAGGATCCCAAGACCCGCCTGCAGGAGTTCCTGCAATCGCGCGGGTGCGAGTTGCCGCGTTACGACGTGGTGGATATCCAGGGCGAGCCGCATTGCCGCACCTTCTTCGTCGAGTGCGAGGTTGCCCTGCTGAACGACAAGACCCACGGTCACGGCGGCAGCCGCCGCATCGCCGAGCAGGTGGCCGCCGCCGCCGCGCTGGCAGCCCTGGGCGTGGAGAATGGCCATGAGTGAGCACGAGCAAGACCAGCACGACCGATCCGAGCACGATGAAGCAGGCGCCGTTCGTTGCGGCTACGTCGCCATCGTCGGCCGCCCCAACGTGGGCAAGTCGACCCTGCTCAACCACATCCTCGGGCAGAAGCTGGCGATCACCTCGCGCAAGCCGCAGACCACCCGCCACACCCTGCTGGGCATCAAGACCGAGGGTGACGTGCAGGCGGTCTACGTCGATACTCCCGGCCTGCACAAGGACAACGACAAGGCGCTCAACCGCTACATGAACCGTTCGGCCAGCGCCGCGCTGAAGGACGTCGACGTGGTGATCTTCGTCGTCGACCGCAACCGCTGGACCGACGAAGACCAGATGGTCTACGACAAGGTCAAGTACGTGAGCTGCCCGGTCCTGCTGGCGGTGAACAAGGTCGACCGCATGGACGACAAGGGCGAGCTGCTGCCGCACCTGCAATGGCTGGCCGAGCAACTGCCCAACGCCGAAGTCGTGCCGATTTCTGCCCAGCACGGGCAGAACCTGGATATTCTCGAGGGTCTGGTCGCCGAGCGCCTGCCCGAGTGCGAACACTTCTTCCCGGAAGACCAGATCACCGACCGCAGCAGCCGTTTCCTCGCCGCCGAGCTGGTGCGTGAGAAGATCATGCGCCAGCTGGGCGCCGAGCTGCCGTACCAGGTCACCGTGGAGATCGAAGAGTTCAAGCAGGACGGCCCGATCCTGCATATCCACGCACTGATCCTGGTGGAACGTGACGGCCAGAAGAAGATCATCATCGGCGAGAAGGGCGAGCGGATCAAAAGCATCGGCCAGAACGCCCGCAAGGACATGGAGGTGCTGTTCGACTCCAAGGTCATGCTCAACCTCTGGGTGAAAGTGAAGGGTGGCTGGTCCGACGACGAGCGCGCGCTGCGTTCGCTGGGCTACGGCGACCTCTGACCTGCACTGCCCCGCGAGCCTTCGCGGGGCCCATCCTTCGGGCGCCCGAGTGCGCCTGCCTCCCGACTCCCACTCCAGGCGCAGCGCCATGAGCCTCGCTTCTACTGCCC
Organism: Pseudomonas sp. ATCC 13867; assembly: GCF_000349845.1. NCBI lineage: Bacteria > Pseudomonadati > Pseudomonadota > Gammaproteobacteria > Pseudomonadales > Pseudomonadaceae > Pseudomonas > Pseudomonas sp. ATCC 13867. The sequence goes on from NC_020829.1 coordinate 1,474,400, forward strand.
AAGCCGCCTTCGTCCTGCACAGCCGCCCCTACAAGGAAACCAGCGCGCTGGTGGATTTCCTTACGCCCCAGGGCCGGCTGCGGGCCGTATTGCGCGGTGCGCGGGGCAAGGCCGGGGCGCTGGCGCGGCCCTTCGTGCCGCTGGAGGCCGAGTTTCGCGGACGCAGCGACCTGAAGAACGTCGTACGCCTGGAAGCCAACGGCATTCCCAACCTGCTCAGTGGCGAAGCGCTGTTCAGCGGCCTGTACCTCAACGAGCTGATGATCCGCCTGTTGCCGGCGGAAGACCCGCATCCCGCGCTGTTCGACCATTACCGAGCGACCCTGCCGCTGCTGGCCGCCGGGCGGCCGCTGGAGCCGCTGTTGCGAGCCTTCGAATGGCGGCTGCTGGACGAGCTGGGCTATGGTTTCTCCCTGGACAGCGATATCGTCGGCCAACCGGTGGCTCCCGAGGGTCTCTACCGATTGCTGCCGGACTCGGGCCTCGAGCCGGTCGGCAGCCTGCAGCCGGGGCTGTTCCACGGCGCCGACCTGCTGGCGATGGCCGAGGCCGATTGGAGCGCGCCGGGGGCCCTGGCGGCAGCCAAACGTCTGATGCGCCAGGCCCTGGCACCCCATCTTGGCGGCCGACCGTTGGTCAGCCGCGAGTTATTCATGAATCGCAAGGACAACTCCCGTGACTGAAGCCAACCGTATTCTGCTGGGTGTGAACATCGACCACGTCGCCACCCTGCGCCAGGCCCGTGGCACCCGCTACCCCGACCCGGTGAAAGCCGCGCTGGACGCCGAGGAAGCCGGTGCCGACGGCATCACCGTGCACCTGCGCGAGGATCGCCGGCACATCCAGGACCGCGACGTACGCGTGCTCGCCGAAGTGCTGCAGACCCGCATGAACTTCGAGATGGGCGTCACCGAAGAGATGATGGCTTTTGCCGAGATCATCCGCCCGGTCCACGTCTGCCTGGTGCCGGAAACCCGCCAGGAACTGACCACCGAGGGTGGGCTGGACGTCGCCGGGCAGGAGGTGCGCATCCGCGCGGCAGTGCAGCGCCTGTTCGCCGCGGGCTGTGAGGTATCGCTGTTCATCGACCCGGACCCGCGCCAGATCGAAGCCTCCGCGCGGATTGGTGCGCCGGCCATCGAGCTGCACACCGGCCGTTATGCCGACGCCCACAACCCGGCCGAAGCCGCCCATGAGCTGGCGCGCATTCGCGATGGCGTGGAGTTCGGCCTGTCCCACGGCCTGATCGTCAATGCCGGCCACGGCCTGCATTACCACAACGCCGAGCCGGTGGCGGCGATTGCCGGGATCAACGAGCTGAACATTGGCCATGCCATCGTTGCCCACGCGCTGTTCGTGGGCTTCAAGCAGGCGGTTGCCGAGATGAAGGCGCTGATCGTGGCGGCGGCGAATCGCTGATTCGCCGAGGTTCGCGAGCAAGCTCGCTCCTACGAAGCGCGGTGCCGTGGTGGCCGGCTGACGTGTAGGAGCGAGCTTGCTCGCGAACCCGACGCAACCTAGGGCTTGCGCGCCACCAGCGTGGCGCGCAGCGGCGCCGGCAGGCCTTCGAGGGTGCGGCTGTGGTCGTCCGGGTCGAGGAAGTCCGGCAGCGACTGGTAGCGCATCCACTCGGTGGCGCGTTGCTCTTCCACCGAGGTACGGCTGATGTCCACGCTGCGCACCTCGGTGAAGCCTGCGCGGCGCAGCCACAGCTCCAGCGCCGGCACCGACGGCAGGAACCACACGTTGCGCATCTGCGCGTAACGGTCCTCGGGCACCAGCACGGTGTTCACGTCGCCGTCCACCACCAGGGTTTCCAGCACCAGTTCGCCGCCACGACGCAGGCAGTCCTTGAGCGCCAGCAGGTGGTCGATGGGCGAGCGGCGATGGTAGAGCACACCCATCGAGAACACGCTGTCGAAGCCTTCCAGCTTTTCCGGCAGGTCTTCCAGGGCGAAGGGCAGGTGCCAGGCCGGCAGGTCCGGCAGGTAGCGCTTCATGGCGAGGAACTGGCAGAAGAACAGCCAGTTCGGGTCCACGCCGACCACGCTGCGCGCGCCGGCGCCGAGCATGCGCCACTGGTAGTAGCCGTTGCCGCAGCCGACGTCGAGGACGCGTTTGCCGACCAGGTCGATGTGCGGCGAGACGCGCGCCCACTTCCAGTCCGAGCGCCATTCGGTGTCGATATGCACGCCGAACAGGTTGAACGGCCCCTTGCGCCACGGGATCAGCCCTTGCAGGGCGAGCTTGAGCTGTGCGCGGGTGTCCTCGTCACAGTCGCCTTCGAGGTTGAAGCGCTCGCGCAACTCGACGGCGGCGGCTTGCAGCGGCGGCAGGCGGTCCACCGCGGTCAGCCAGCGTTCGAGGTCGCCGTGGCCATCCTCGACCTTGCTGGCCAGTTGCGCGGGCAGCGAGGCGGCCCAGGATTCCAGTGGCGTGCCAGCCAGTTCAAGGCGCAGGCGGCCCAAGTCGAAGCGTTCGATCATGGCAGGGCAATCAGGGAGGCGAAGTTGAGGCACTGGAACCAGGGCACGACCTTGGAAAAACCGGCGGCCAGCAGGCGCTCGCGGTGGGTATCCAGGGTGTCGGGGCGCATGACGTTCTCGATGGCGGTGCGTTTCTGGGCGATTTCCAGTTCGCTGTAGCCATTGGCGCGCTTGAAGTCGATGTGCAGGTCGGTGAGCAGCTCGTGCTCCTGCTCGTCGGCGAAGCGCAGTTTTTCCGAGAGGATCAGCGCGCCGCCGGGCAGCAGGGCGCTGTGCAGGCGGGTGAGCAGATCCAGGCGCTGTTCGGGGGCGATGAACTGCAGGGTGAAGTTCAGCGCGATCAGCGAGCAGGGCTTGAGGTCCAGCTTGAGGATGTCCGCCTCGATCAGTTCGACCGGCAGCAGTTCCTGGTGCATGGCGTCCTGGGCGCGCAGGTATTCGCCGCAGCGCTCGATCATCGGCGCGGAGTTGTCCACGCCGATGACACGGCAGCCCTCGGTCTTCACGTGGCGGCGCAGCGCCTGGGTCACGGCGCCCAGCGAGCAGCCGAGGTCGTAGAGCACGCTGTTCGGGGCGGCGAAGCGCGCGCCGAGCACACCGATGTTCTCGACGATGGTGGGGTAGCCCGGCACCGATCGCTTGATCATGTCCGGGAAGACTCGCACCACGTCCTCGTTGAAGGTGAAGTCGGGAACCTGGGTTTGCGGCTGGGCGAAGATGCGGTCGGATTCGCTCACGCTGGATGGGGCCTCGTTACGCTGAACAGGCAACAGGACGCGGCGCGCCCGGTTTGCCGGGGCGCGCATTGTAGCCGAGGCGCCGGGCGCGCCCAAGCTTCAGCCGATAAGGGTCACTTGAGCTGGTCGGAGAAGTATTCGCCGGCGCCCTGCAGCGGGCCGAGCGGGTTCTTCTTGTCTTCCCGGCGGCGGATGTTCGGCTCGCCGTTGCTGGTCTTGTGCACCACCACGTCGTCGATCAGCACGAACACCGGGCGGAACGACCAGCCCTGGACTTCACGGCGCTTGCGGAAGTTGAAAATGTCGGCCCAGAAGCTGCCGACCCGCTGGCTGTCGGTCTTGCTGAAGTCGAAGGCATAGCCGACGCAGCGATCCTTCGCCTGCAGGCAGGTGATCAGGCCGTCGGGCAGGTAGTCGATGGGAATGTTGGGTTGCACGAACATCAGCCGCACATCGATGAACGAGAGCATCTTGGCGTTGCCCTGGGACAACGGGTCGAAGCCCAGCGCATAGAGCTGCGAGCGGGTGGTTTTCCCGGTATCGACCTGGTTGAAGCGGCTCTGTGCATCCTGATAGTCCAGGAAAGGCGACTGCACTTCCGCACGTTCGCTGGGCAGCAGGCTGCCACAGGCGGAGAGCATCAGGCCTGCTCCCAGCAACATCATCGAGCGAACTACTGCACGCATGGAAGCTCCCCTTCTCGCAGTCTCTTGTCATTGATCTATAGCCGAAGGCTAACCGCTGTGCCGGACTTTTCTCACGCCCTGGGAAGCCTACTCCACAGCCACTCCGTATCCCTGCATCACCGCCTTCCACTGGTCGTTCCGGCGAAACTCGCGCAGGCCGTCGTCGAGCTCGGCCAGGCGCTCCTTGAGCGACTCCAGGCGAGGGTTGAGGGCGACGTACATGGGACGTTTATCGGCAAGCTGTCCGGCTGCTCGAACCCGCTCGGACAGGCGGTGGCGGTGGAGATAGTGTTCAACGATCCGGCTGTCTTCAAGCAACACGCTGATGCGGCCGAGCAGCAGCTTCTGGATGTTGCGCTCCAGTACCCGCTCGCCGCTGAGGACCTGCACCTGGTCGTGATCGTCCAGGTGGCTGTCGCGCCAGGCGTCCAGCTGCGCGCCGTAGGAATAGCCCTGGGCAAGGCCGATGGACTGGTCGTCCAGCGACGCCGGTCCCTGGTAGTGCCATTGGCTGTCGGCGCGGGTGTAGAAGCGCATGGTCACCCAGCCGATGGGCTCGTCGCCGATGGCGAGGTTTTCCGACTCCTCCGGATAGGCGCCGACCACGCCGTCCACCAGGCCTTCGCGGGCCATCTGCAGGGCGCGCGGCCAGGGCAGGGGCTCGAAGATCGGTGGCTGGTTCAGGATGCGGGACAGGGCTTCGAGCAGGTAACCGGGCTTGTCCGGGTTGTCCGGGCAGATGTAGGGGCACCAGTCGTCGCCGGCCAGGCGCAGCGGCTCGGCACTGGCGATCAGTGCGCTGCACAGGAGCAGAGCCGCTACGGCGAAATGCAGCATGTCAGACTCGGGTAGTGGGTTGTCCCGAGGAGTATGGCAGAGCCAGGTGACGACTTGTGACCGAGGCCGCGATACCGAACTGGCCCAGCCAGTAGGTGAGCATGATGGCGTAGGAGGAGCCGTCGAAGGCGCCGACGAATCGGCTGATACCGATCATCGCGTCGGAGCTGACGAACAGCAGGGCGCCGACGGCGGCGAGGTTGCGGCTGGCGGCGGGCAGGTCGTTCCGGCCGAGGCGGGCGAGGGCGCGCCAGAGCATGCAACTGATGGTCAGGCTGTACAGCGCGATTGGCAGCAGCAGCGGACCCAGGCCCCGGCTGTAGAGCAGGGCGAACAGCCCGCCACCGATCAGGCCGGCGAACAGCAGGCCTGTCGGCGCCAGGCGGCGGGTATCGGCGAGGTAGGCCAGCAGGTAGGCCAGGTGCGCCAGCAGGAAGGCGGCGAGTCCGGGGACGAAGGCGTTGAGCGGCCATTCCAGCAGGATGTCGCCGAGCATCGACAGCACCAGGCCTGTCGCGATCCAGCGCCGGTAGGCGTCGGCCGGTGTGCTCAGCACCCAGAACAGCAGCGCGAGGACCGGCAGCGGCTTGCACAGCATGCGCAAGGGCGGCAGGTCGAAGGTGACGGCGAGCAGGTAGGCGACGGCGCCACCGAATGCCAGAAATGCCCAGCGCATGGGGTTCCCTCCCGTGGAAATGTGTGTCCACTGTGCCGCAATGCACCGCGCCGCCACAGGCCTGTGGCGTCAGCGCGAGCGGCTTATGGCGCCGGGCGGTCAGCGCGCGGCGATCTACTTGACGGCGATGGGGCAGACGAAGGTCTGCGCAGGCGCGACTTCCGCTTCCCAGGGGCGGCGGTAGGCCAGTTCCAGCTTGTCCTCGCCGGTGCCGGTCACGCGGAAGCGCCAGGTGGATTCGCCGGCACTGCCGACCAGGCCTGCATCTTCGGGGTTGCTGTAGACCTCGGGGCCCAGGCTGCGCAGCAGGCCATTGGCGGCATTGCGCATTTCCCAACGGAACCCGGTGGTGGGGTTGCTTGGCAGGATCAGCACCAGCTCCTGGCCTTCGCGCAGCTTCAGGGGGTTGCAGTCACTGGCGTCTTCCAGGGTGACCACGGGTTTGGACTGCCCGGCGCAGCCGGCGAGCAGGGCCAGGGAGAGGGGGAGCAACAGGCGGTACGACGGCATGGCGACTCCTGGGGTGGGAACCAGACTGGGCCGCAGGATAGCGCAATCGGACAAAGAGGGAAGACTGCGGGCGGGTTGCTCTTTCGTAGGAGCGAGCTTGCTCGCGAACGGAGTTTCCCTGTGGCACCGGTGTTGGGCGGTTCGCGAGCAAGCTCGCTCCTACAGGGGATCATCCGGTGGCGAGGGTTCGGTGGCGGGCACGGTAGGGCGCATAACGTCGAACGTTATACGCCCTACGCTCCGTCAGCCCGGGAACAGCACCTTGGCCACATCGCCATAACGCTTGGCGAAATGCACGGTGATGTCTTCCTTGAGGTACTCCGGCAGTTCCTCGAAGTCGCCACGGTTGGCTTCCGGCAGGATCAGCTCATGGATCTTCTGCCGACGCGCGGCGATGACCTTCTCGCGCACGCCGCCAATCGGCAGCACCTGGCCAGTGAGGGTCAGCTCGCCGGTCATGGCCACGCCCTTTTTCGGCGCCTGGTTGCGCGCCAGGGACAGCAGGGCGCTGGCCATCGTGACGCCGGCGCTGGGGCCGTCCTTGGGCGTGGCGCCCTCGGGTACGTGCAGGTGGACGAAGGCCTGGTCGAAGAAGCCGGCATCGCCGCCGTACTGCTTCAGGTGCGAGCTGATGTAGCTGTAGGCGATCTCCGCCGACTCCTTCATCACGTCGCCCAACTGGCCGGTGAGCTTGAAGCCGCGGTTCAGCGTGTGGATGCGCGTCGCCTCGATGGGCAGGGTCGCGCCGCCCATGCTGGTCCAGGCCAGGCCGGTGATCACGCCGATGCCGGAGAGCACCTGCTCGGTGCGGAACACCGGCATGCCGAGGTAGTCCTCCAGGTCCTTGGCGCCGATCTTCACCACCGACTCCGGGTCTTCGAGCAACTTCACCACCGACTTGCGCACCAGCTTGCCGAGGACTTTCTCCAGCTGGCGCACTCCGGCCTCGCGGGCGTAGCCCTCGATCACCGCGCGCAGGGCGGCGTCGTTGATCGACAGGCGGCTCTTCGGCACGCCGGCCTTCTCCAACTGCTTGGGCCACAGGTGGCGCTTGGCGATGGCCAGTTTTTCCTCGCCGATGTAGCCGGAGAGGCGGATCACTTCCATCCGGTCGAGCAGCGGGCCGGGGATCGCGTCCAGGGTGTTGGCGGTGCAGACGAACAGCACCTTGGACAGGTCCAGGCGCAGGTCCAGGTAATGGTCGAGGAACTCGACGTTCTGCTCCGGATCCAGCGTCTCCAGCAGCGCCGAGGCCGGATCGCCCTGGTAGCTGCTGCCGAGCTTGTCGATCTCGTCGAGCATGATCACCGGGTTCATCACCTGCACTTCCTTGAGCGCCTGCACCAGCTTGCCGGGCAGGGCGCCGATGTAGGTGCGGCGGTGGCCCTTGATCTCCGCCTCGTCGCGCATGCCGCCGACGCTGAAGCGGTAGAACGGCCGCCCCAGGCTCTCGGCGATGGACTTGCCGATGCTGGTCTTGCCTACGCCGGGCGGGCCCACCAGCAGTACGATGGAGCCGGCGATCTCGCCCTTGAAGGCGCCCACGGCGAGGAACTCGAGGATGCGGTCCTTCACGTCGTCGAGGCCCGCGTGGTACTTGTCGAGCACCTTGCGCGCGTGTTTCAGGTCGAGCTTGTCGGTGCCCAGCAACCCCCAGGGCAGCGAGGTGGCCCAGTCCAGGTAGTTGCGGGTGACGGCGTACTCGGGCGAGCCGGTCTCCAGGATCGACAGCTTGTTCAGCTCCTCGTCGATGCGCTTCTTCGCCTGTTCGGGGAGGACCTTGCCCGCCAGGCGGGCGCGGAACTCGTCGGAGTCGGCGCTCTTGTCGTCCTTGGTGATGCCCAGCTCCTGCTGGATGATCTTCAACTGCTCCTTGAGGAAGAACTCGCGCTGGCGCTCGCCGATCTTGCGGTTGACCTCGGCGGACAGCTCCTTCTGCAGGCGCGCGACTTCCACTTCCTTGCGCAGCAGCGGCAGCACCTTCTCCATGCGCTTGAGAATCGGCACGGTGTCCAGCACGCCCTGCAGCTCGGTGCCGGGCGCGGTGGTCAGCGCGGCGGCGAAGTCGGTCAGCGGCGACGGATCATTCGGGTTGAAGCGGTTGAGATAGTTCTTCAGCTCTTCGCTGTACAGCGGGTTGAGCGGCAGCAACTCCTTGATCGCGTTGATCAGGGCCATGCCGTAGGCCTTCACCTCGTCGCTCGGGTCGCTGGGCGTGTGCGGGTAGTCCACTTCCACCAGGAACGGCGGGCGATGGCGCTTGATCCAGCCACGGATACGCACCCGCGCCAGGCCCTGGGCGACGAACTGCAGCTTGCCGCCCTCGCGGCTGGCGTGGTGCACGCGCACCAGGGTGCCGTGCTCGGGCAGGCTGTTGGGGTCGAAGTGGCGCGGGTCTTCCGGCGGGTTGTCCATGAAGAACAGCGCCAGCGAGTGGTGTTCGGTCTTGGCCACCAGCTCGAGGGTTTCCGCCCACGGCTCTTCGTTGACGATCACCGGCAGCACCTGCGCTGGGAAGAACGGTCGATTGTGGATCGGAATGACGTAGACCGTGGTCGGCAGGTTCTGCCCCGGCAACACCAGCCCGGTGTTGCTGACCTCTTCGGCGCTATGGATATCGTGAATCTCGTCGTGGTCGCTCATGAGGCACCTGACTGATTGAACATGACAGTCTAGATGGGGAAATCGGCACGGGGTTTCAATCCCATGCTTGGCGATGAGTGTCGAATGGATGTTGCAGGAAATTGCTTACGAACGTATTAGCGGCCGTGGCCGCAGGAAATCGCTGGGTGGCCGGCCGAACTGGCGGCTGAACATGGCGCTGAAGGCGCTGGGCGTGCTGTAGCCCACTTCCAGCGCCACGCTCAGCACGCTGTCGCCCAGGGCCAGGCGCTCCAGCGCCGCCAGCAGCCGCGCCTGCTGGCGCCATTGGCCGAACGTCAGCCCGGTTTCGCGGAGGAACCAGCGTTGCACCGTCTTGCTGTCGACGTTCGCCTGGCGCGCCCAGTCGGCGAGGCCGGCATGTTCACCGGGCTGGTGCTGGATAGCCTGGCACAGCGTGCGCAGGCGTGGGTGTGCCGGCAGGGGCAGGTGCAGCGGAAGCACGGGTTCTTCGCGCAATTCATCGAGCAGCAGGCCGAGGACGCGGCCGTCTCGGGAGTTCGGCGTTACCTCACCGCTGATCGTCAGCGCCGCGAGGATCAGTTCGCGCAACAGCGGCGAGACTGCCAGCACGCAGCAATTCCGCGGCAGGTGCGGGGCGCTGTCCGGTTCCACGTAGAGGGTGCGCACCTGCACGTCGCCGACCATGCGCGTCCAGTGCTCGACGCCGGCGGGTATCCACAGGCCACGGTTGTCCGGCACCACCCACTGGCCGCTGGCGCTACCCACCACCAGCACGCCGCGCACGGCGTACAGCAGCTGCGCGCGGCGATGGCTGTGGGCCGGCACTTGGTGGCCGTCGGGGAAGTCCAGGGCGACGGCAGCGACCGGGCTGGCCGCGCGCTCGTCGCCGTGATCCAGCTCGGCCTCGACAGGGATGTCCTTTTTACGCATCTGGCTGCCTATTTATCGTTAGACGCCCACTTTCCCCCATCGCTAGGCTGCTGAACAGTCCCCATCTGCTTCGATGATCCCGCCATGAACGACATGTCCATTATCGCCGAACAACTGGCTCGTATCGCCCGGTTGCTCGAACAATCCCTGCCACCGCGCCCCGAACTGGTGCTGGAGGAGGGCGCCATCGCCCATCTGTGGGAATACCGCCAGGGCCAGCCGCGCCTGGTGCCGGTGCGCGAGCCGGCGCTGATCGCCTTTGGCGACCTGCGCAACGTCGACCGGCAGAAAGGGCTGATCGAACAGAACACCCGCCAGTTCGTCGCCGGCCGTCCGGCCAACAACGTGCTGCTGACCGGCGCGCGCGGAACCGGCAAGAGTTCGCTGGTGAAAGCCTGCCTGCATGCTTTCCAGGCCGAAGGGCTGCGCCTGATCGAGGTGGACAAGGAGCACCTGGCCGACCTACCGCAGATCATCGACCTGCTGCGTCATCGCCCGGAGCGCTTCATCCTGTTCTGCGACGACCTCTCCTTCGAGGACGGCGAGACCGGCTACAAGGGCCTGAAGACGGTACTCGACGGCTCGGTGGCCGGGCAGTCCGGCAACGTGCTGATCTACGCCACCTCTAACCGCCGCCACCTGCTGGCCGAGCGCGCCGAGGACAATCTGGCCTTCCAGCGTAGCGAGAGCGGCGAGCTGCATCCCGGCGAGGCGGTGGAGGAGAAGGTCTCGCTCTCCGAGCGTTTCGGCCTGTGGATATCTTTCTATGCCTTCAGCCAGGAGCAGTACCTGGAAACGGTCGCCCGCTGGCTGGAGTACCACGGCCTGGGCGGCGTGCGGCAGGACGGCTGGGAACAGGCGGCGATCCGCTGGGCGACCCATCGCGGGTCGCGGTCCGGGCGGATCGCCGCGCAGTTCGCCCGGGATTACGCCGGGCGTCGGCCCTAGATCGTCAGAAGGCGACTCTCACGCCGGCCTGGATACCACGCCCACCGGCCGGTACGCTGTCGCGCAGGATCGAGCTGGCGTAGCGCACGGTCTGGTCGGTGAGGTTCTCGCCCTTGACGAAGGCCAGCCAGCGGCTGTCGCCCAGGTCGAAGCTATAGCCGAGGCTGGCGCCGAGGGTGGTGTAGCCGTCGGTGCGCAGCTCGTTCTCCGGCACGCGGTTCTGGTCGGCGGCGTATTCCACTTCCAGCCGCGCCTGCCATTGCTGCAGCTCCCACAGTAGCGCGCTGTTCAGGCGCAGCGGGGCGATGCGCGGCAGGGCTTCGCCGGTGTCCTTGTTCTTGGCGCGGGTGTAGTCGCCGGAGAGCTCCAGGTCGAAGCGGCCGTAGGGGCTGTCCAGCAGGTGGATGCGGTCCTGCGCCTCGACGCCATAGAAGTCCGCCTTCACGCCGCTGTAGAGGTATTCGGGCAGCGCCTCGTCGTCGCCGGCGTCCACCACCGCGCCTTCCTCGTCGCGATAGCGTCCGCTGGCCAGCAGGCCGATGTAGTTGGAGAAGCGGCTGTAGAACACGCCGACGCTGCCCTTGTGGCGGCCGCTGTCGAAGCGCAGGGCGAGGTCGGTGGAGACGGCCTTTTCCTTGCTCGCGTCGGCGTCGCCCACTTCATAGGTGCCGGTGGCGGCATGGGCGCCGTTGGCGTACAGCTCGTAGAAGGTCGGCGCGCGCTCGGTGTAGGCCAGGGTGGCGGCCAGCGACCAGATCGGCGTCAGGGTGTAGACCGCACCGGTGGACAGGCTGCCGGCGGTGAAGCTGCGCGAGCCGTCGTTCTCGGCGAAGCGCTCGTTGTCCTTGGCGTTCGGGTCGATGCGGGTGTGTTCCGCGCGACCGCCGAGGTTCAGGGCGAGACGTTCGCTGGCCTGCCAGTTCTCCAGGAAGAACAGCGCGGCGCTGTCGGTCTCGGTGTGCGGCACGAAGGCTTCTTCGCCCAGTGCCGAGAAGCGGCTGTTGGCGACCTGCGCGCCGACCACGCCGTCCAGCGGACCGATGGGCTTGTGCCGCGCCTCGATGCGCGCTTCGTACCCGTCATTCTTGAAGGTGGTGCCGGTCTCGCCGTCCGCGATTTCCTTGTGCTGGTACTCGGTGTAGGCGGCGTCCAGCTTCACCGAACTGAAGGGGCCGTCGAGGTCGCGGATTTCCGAGGCGAAGGCGTAGCGGTCCTGCTGCATCTTCAGGCGCACGTCGTCTTCGGCGGGCGAGCCGTAGTTGCTGTCGTAGCCGCTGTAGGACAGGCCGGCATAGCCGTGGTCCCAGTGGTAGCTGCCGCCGATGGCGCCGCTGTCCTGGCGGCCGTCGCTGTTATCGACGCGATGCTTGCGCTCGTCTCCGTCGATTGCGCGCTGGCGGCTGGAGTGGGCATAGCCTGGGATGCGCAGGTCGTTGAACTCGCGGGAGCCGGCGTCCAGGTGCAGGGCGAAGTTGCCGTCGCCGGCTTCCAGCGCGCCGGCGGCGCTGCGGGTGGTGTCCGAGCCGCCGTAGCGCAGCTCGCCCTGGCCGTGGATGCCGTCCACCGGTTCGCTGGGGATGCGGTTGTCGAAGCTGTTGACCACGCCGCCAATGGCGTTGCCGCCGTAGAGCAGGGCGGCCGGGCCGCGGACCACCTCGATGCGCTCGACCACGTTGGGATCTTCCGGCACGGCGTGGTCATAGGACAGCGAGGAAGCGTCCAGCGCGCCCACGCCATTGCGCAGCAGGCGGATGCGGTCGCCGTCCATGCCGCGGATCACCGGGCGGCTGGCGCCGGGGCCGAACCAGGTGGAGGACACGCCGGGCGTGCCGTTGAGGGTTTCGCCCAGGCTGCCTTTCTGCCGCAGGGTCAGCTCGTCGCCCTGCAGGACGCTGCTGGGCGCGGCGGGGGAGCTATCGCCCAGCGGGTTAGCGGTGATCACCTGGGGCTCCAGTTCGGTGGGGGCGGCATCCGCCAGCGACGGCGTGCCGGCGCACAGGGCCAGGCCCAGCGGTGCTAGACGCCAGCGCGGGCGGGAAAGGGATGGGGGCATGACGAACTCCTGGTTTTTCTTCTGGCAAAGCGAACCCCTCCCTCGTGGTCAGGGATGCGCCAGGCGGCGGGGAAGGGCAAAGTGGAAATGTGTTATTTGTTATAACATAACATATCTGTTGGTTAGCAATATTTTCCGGCTTAGAGGCTTTGGTGCTTGCGTGTCTTTGGAGTTGCGCCTGGTTGCACCTGGGTACTGGGCAGGCCTGGCCGAATCCCGTACCATGCTCAAAATTTGATCAGTTCGTGCCATGTTCGAAACCCGTCTCGCTCGCCTGTCCGACCAAGCCCATCACCACGCCCACGGCCATCACCAGTTGGTGATGTCGCTCAGTGGCCGCGCGGAGTTCGAGGTCGATGGCCGGGGCGGCGAGGTCTGCCGGATGCGCGCCTGCCTGGTGCCGGGGGATGTCGACCACGAGTTCGCCGGCCTGGGCGACAACCGCATGCTGATTGTCGATCTCGACGAAGCCGGCACCGGCGAACAGGATCGCGACCTGCTGGCGCGCCTGTTCGAGGCGCCGCGCTATCCGACCCTGGATGCCGATTTCCAGAACCTGCTCAGCTACGCCGGCGCCGAAATCGCCCGTTACGGCAACGATCCGCTGCTGGCCCGAGCGCTGGGTGGCGTCCTGCTGCGGGCGTTGCACCTTCGCCTGTTCGGTGAGGACCAGGCGCCGCGCAGCGGTCCGTTGGACCTGGAGCGGCTGGATACCTACATCGGCGAGCACCTGGCCCGGCGCATCACGGTGGCGGAGTTGGCGCAGGTCGCCTGCCTCAGCCCCAGCCAGTTCCATGCGCAGTTCAAGGACCGGATTGGCCTCACGCCCCACCAGTACCTGCTGCGCCAGCGCCTGGATCGCGCGGCGCGCCTGCTGCGCGAAAGCGACCTGCCGCTGGTGCGGGTGGCGGGGGAGTGCGGCTTCTCCAGCCAGAGCGCGCTGACCACCACCATGCGCCGTTACCTGGGCTTGACCCCGGGCAGCCTGCGCCGCCGCTGAGTTCGCCCGCCTGCACTGCCGGTATAGCTGACCAAATGGTCAGTGATTTCCGGCGCGGGCCGGAGTCTTTTGCAAGAACTCCAGAGTTTTCGGCAAGAAATTCGTTGGGTGCAACCCATAGAGTCCGCCAACCGCGTTGCAGGTGTTCCTAGGTGCAACCCGGTCAAGATCAAGAACAACATCCAGTCCGATACGCGGGAGGGGCAATATGCCCATCACCGGTTCTGTCTTCGCCTGCGGCGCGCTTCCTGGCGCCCGCGCCAGCTCCGCCACGGCCCGGCCCACGACGCCCGCCCGTGGCCTTGTGCCGTCGTCGGTCGGACTGGTGCAACCGACTTCCCCGCTTTCTGTACAATCCGCGCCTTCGCGCGCCGGCCACCCCTTGCCGCCTCTCATGGCGCGCGTGAGCACAGTTCTGATCGATCGCCCTAGCCGCCACGGCAAGCCGCGTATCATGCGGCCCGTGGGCTTTCGGCGGATCATGGGCGCCAGACCCGGCGCCTGACGGATCGCCGGGCAATGCCCGGTCATGCCGCCCGCACTTCGCCCCATCGGCGAAGGTGGACGGAAGGTCGCCGTGGTGAGACGGCGGCCGCAGGAATGCGCCGGCAAGGACGACGGCGGGCCTGCGACGGGATGCGTAGCGGTTCGGTGCCACCTGGCGCCACGCGCACCTCGGCTTGCTGGAGGGCAAGCGCTAACCGGTCGGCGCCAACCGCGCCGGCTGCCAGTCAAGGGCCCGCGTTACCCAGCGGGCCTGGATAAAAACAAGCTGTAGGGGAGTCCCCATGAGCGTCAACACGCCAACCCTGATCACCTTCGTGATCTACATCGCGGCTATGGTTCTGATCGGCTTGGCCGCCTATCGTTCGACCAACAACTTCTCCGACTACATCCTCGGTGGCCGCAGTCTCGGCAGCTTCGTCACCGCGCTGTCGGCCGGCGCCTCGGACATGAGCGGCTGGCTGCTGATGGGCCTGCCGGGCGCCATCTACCTGTCGGGTATCTCGGAAAGCTGGATCGCCATCGGCCTGATCTGCGGCGCCTACCTGAACTGGCTGTTCGTCGCCGGCCGCCTGCGCGTGCACACCGAGCACAACGGCAACGCCCTGACCCTGCCGGACTACTTCAGCACCCGCTTCGAGGACAACAGCCGCATCCTGCGGGTGATTTCCGCGCTGGTGATCCTGGTGTTCTTCACCATCTACTGCGCCTCCGGCATCGTCGCCGGCGCCCGCCTGTTCGAAAGCACCTTCGGCATGTCCTACGAGACCGCGCTGTGGGCCGGTGCCGCCGCGACCATCGCCTACACCTTCGTCGGTGGCTTCCTGGCGGTGAGCTGGACCGACACCGTGCAGGCCTCGCTGATGATCTTCGCGCTGATCCTCACGCCGGTCTTCGTGCTGCTCGCCACCGGCGGTATCGATCCGGCCTTCGCCGCCATCGAGCTGAAGGACGCCGCCAACTTCGACATGTTCAAGGGCGCCTCCTTCGTCGGCGTGATTTCGCTGATGGCCTGGGGCCTGGGTTACTTCGGCCAGCCGCACATCCTGGCGCGCTTCATGGCCGCCGATTCGGTCAAGTCGATCCCGGCTGCCCGCCGCATCTCCATGACCTGGATGATCCTCTGCCTGGGCGGCGCCGTGGCCGTCGGCTTCTTCGGCATCGCCTACTTCCAGGCGCACCCGGAGCAGGCTGGCGCCGTGGGCGAGAACCATGAGCGCATCTTCATCGAGCTGGCGAAGATCCTCTTCAACCCGTGGATCGCCGGCGTGCTGCTGTCCGCCATTCTCGCCGCGGTGATGAGCACCCTGAGCTGCCAGTTGCTGGTGTGCTCCTCGGCACTGACCGAAGACTTCTACAAGGCCTTCCTGCGCAAGAGCGCCAGCCAGGTCGAGCTGGTGTGGGTCGGTCGCGCCATGGTGCTGCTGGTGGCGCTGATCGCCATCGCCCTGGCCGCCAACCCGGACAACCGCGTACTGGGCCTGGTGTCCTACGCCTGGGCCGGCTTCGGCGCCGCCTTCGGTCCGCTGGTGCTGTTCTCCGTGCTGTGGAAGGGCATGACCCGCAACGGTGCGCTGGCCGGCATCGTCGTCGGTGCGGTCACCGTGATCGTCTGGAAGCAGTTCGGCTGGCTCGGCCTGTACGAGATCATTCCGGGCTTCATCTTCTCCAGCGTTTCCATCGTGGTGTTCAGCCTGCTCGGCTCCGCGCCGTCCAAGGCGATGATCCAGCGTTTCGAGGCCGCCGAGGCCGAGTACGCGGAAGCGCATCTGCCGGAGGGTTCGTCGGCCGCCAGCCGTTGATCCTTCGCTGAATGAGAAAGGCCGCGCTCCCGGAAGGGAGGCGCGGCCTTTTTCGTTTGGGTCTCTTCGTAGGAGCTTGCTCGCGAACGGGGATCGCAGCGGGGCGGGGTCGCGAGCAATAACGATGGCGTCCCCCTCGCTCCTACAGGTTTCGCTGATGCGTCAGTGCGAAGCGTGGCCACCGCTGAGCGCCGCCGCATAGCGCCAGCAGGCGAACAGGCACAGCAGCAGGCCGACCACCGCCAGCGCGCCGCCGACATGGCCGATCCACTGCAGCCCCGCGCCCGCCGCCACACGGCTGCCGAGCAGCGCTCCGCCGCCGATGCCGACGTTGTACAGGCCGGAGAACATCGCCATCGCCACGTCGGTGGCGTCATGGGCCAGTTGCAGCACCTTGGCCTGCAGCGCCAGGCCGAAGCAGAGAATCGCCGCGCCCCAGAACAGGCTCAGGACCAGCAGCGCGGTGGACGAGCGCGCCAGCGGCAGGAGCAGCAACAGGCAGGCGCCGAGCACGGCGATGGCTGTGCAGGGGAAGGCACGCGGGAAACGCTCGCTGTAGCGGCTGAAGAGGATCGAGCCGAACACCCCGGCGCCGCCGAACAGCAGCAGGAGCAGGGTGGTCTTCTGGCTGTCCAGCGCGGCGACCTCGCGGGCGAACGGTTCGATGTAGCTGTAGGCGGTGAACTGCGCGGTGATCACCAGTACGGTGAGCGCGTACATCGACACCAGCGCCGGACGGCGCAGCAGCAGCGGCAGGCTGCGCAGGGAGCCGGAGTTCTGGCTCGGCAGCAGCGGCAGCGAGCGCGCCAGCCAGAGCACCACCACCACCGACACCCCGGCGATGGCGAGGAAGGTCGTGCGCCAGCCCAGCGCCTCGCCCAGCACGCGCCCCAGCGGAATGCCCAGCACCATCGCCAGGATGGTGCCGGTGGCGAGCAGGCCAAGGGCTTTCGCCTGCTGTCCTGGCGGCGCCACGCGGACCGCCAGCGAGGCGGTGATCGACCAGAACACCGCGTGGGCGAAGGCGATGCCGAAGCGGCTGAGCATCAGCACGGTGAAGTTCCAGGCGACGCCCGAGAGCAGGTGGCTGCCGATGAACAGGCAGAAGATCACCACCAGCAGGCGGCGGCGTTCCATGTTGCGGGTCAGCAGCATCAGCGGCAGCGAAGTGAGGGAAACCACCCAGGCGTAGAGGGTGAGCATCAGCCCGGTCTGTTCCGGGCGCATGTCGAAGCTCTTGCCGATGTCGCTGAGCAGGCCCACCGGAACGAACTCGGTGGTATTGAAGATGAAGGCGGCAAGGGCCAGGGCGATGACGCTCAGCCAACTGCCGGTGTGGGTGTGTTGCGCGGTGTTCATGGGAATCCTGAGGTGAAGTGGGGCTCAGGCCGTGCCGTGGAATCACGCAGGAGGCGTGTCCCTGGCAAAGAAGAATTGTTGTTGCGGCAGGCGTAATTCTACCCACGGGTTGCCCATCGCGCACGGCGAGGCCGGCGTGCGCGGGTGCAGCGACAAGCGCGTTGACCGGCCTCAGGCGGCGTTGTCGATCAGCGGGTCGGCGGCCTGGGCCGATTCCTCGGCCAGCCAGTCGAGGAAGGCGCGCACCGGAGGATGGCGCTCGCGGCCCGGCACGCAGAGGGCGGTGTAGCGCGCG
Source organism: Pseudomonas sp. ATCC 13867 (assembly GCF_000349845.1). Classification (NCBI taxonomy): domain Bacteria; kingdom Pseudomonadati; phylum Pseudomonadota; class Gammaproteobacteria; order Pseudomonadales; family Pseudomonadaceae; genus Pseudomonas; species Pseudomonas sp. ATCC 13867. The sequence goes on from NC_020829.1 coordinate 1,491,848, forward strand.
CCGGGGACGTTGATCTCGGGACGGTAGGGCATCAGCAGGCCCTTCTCCACGGACTCCGAGACCAGCAGCGAGCTGGCCAGCACCAGCCCCTGGCCAGCGATGGCCGCCTGCAATGCATAGAACTCTTCCTCGTATTCGCGCTGCACCGCACGGGTCAGCAGGCACTCTTCGCCGGCGACCGCGCACCAGGCCTTCCAGCCGCGCTCGTAGAGCTCGGAGTTGTGCCAGCGCACGCCGATCATCTCCGGCACGTTCACGTCGGCGGTGGCCACCAGGGCCGGTGCGCCGTACACCGCGAAGCGTTCGCCGAGCAGGAACTGGCTATGCATGCGCGGGTAGTCGCCGAAGCCGTAGCGGATCGCCAGGTCGACGCTGGCGTCCTGCTGCAGGTCGAGCAGTTCGCACTGGCTGTCCAGGCGCAGGCGGATGTGCGGGTGGCGCGCGTAGAAGCGCCCCAGGCGCGGCACCAGCCACAGCGCGGCGAAGGCCGGCGTGGTGGAGATCGTCAGGCTGCCGGCGCTGCGCTGCGGGCGCAGGCTGTCCACCGCCTGCGACACCTCCAGCAGCGCGCCGTGGAGGCTGCGGAACAGCCGTTCGCCGGCCTCGGTCAGGCGCACCTGGCGCGGCAGGCGCTCGAACAACGGCAGCCCGAGCCAGTCCTCCAGCGCGCGGACCTGGTGGGATACCGCGGTGGGGGTCACCGACAGTTCCTGGGCGGCGGCCTTGAAACTCAGCTGGCGGGCGGCGGATTCGAAGGTGCGCAGGGCCGGCAGTGGCAGGTTGGCGAACATGGCGTTCTCCACGGATGAGTTGGATTCATCTGGATGCAGTTCCCCTCAGTTGTTTGTCCATTCACCGGGAAATAGCTTTGGCGGCAAAAGAGAGGCTCATTCAGGGCCTTTCCAGTGTACATCCGGTTGAAGGAGTTATAGATGAACAGGATTCTTGCCATTCACGCCAGTCCCCGCGCCGAGCGCTCCCATTCCCGGCGCCTGGCCGAAGGCTTCCTCGCCGCGTTGCCACAGGCGCGGCTCACCCGCCGCGAAGTCGGGCGCGCCGATCTGCCCCATGTGGGCGAGTCCTTCATCGCGGCGGCGTTCCATCCCGAACCGCAGAACCGCCCGGCGAGCATGCAGGCTGATCTGGCGTTGAGCGACGAGTTGGTGGACGAACTGCTCGACCACGATCTGCTGGTGATCTCCACGCCCATGTACAACTTCAGCGTGCCCAGCGGGTTGAAGGCCTGGGTCGACCAGGTCGTCCGCATCGGCCGCACCTTCGACTTGCACCTGAAGGAGGGCGAGGCGCAGTACGAGCCGCTGCTCAAGGGGCGCAAGGCGTTGATCGTCACCAGCCGTGGCGGCGCAGGCATGGGGCCGGGGGGTGAGCTGGAGTGGATGAACCATGCCGACGCCTGGCTGCGCGTGGCGCTGGGTTTCCTCGGTATAGAAGACGTGCAGGTGATTGCCGCCGAGGGTGAGGAGGGCAATCCCGAAGCCTTCCGCGCCTCCTGTCAACAGGCTGAAAAGGCCCTGGCCGACCTCGCCGAGAGCGAGTGGGCGCGTGCGTGATGGCTTGGGCGATGTTGATGGTGGCCGCGGTGTTCGAGGTGATGTTCGCGGTGTCGATGAAGTATGCCGAGGGCTTCACCCGGCCCCTGCCGACCGTGGTGACGGTGCTCGCGGTGATCGGCGGGATCTTCTTCCTCACCCTGGCGATGCGCCAGTTGCCGGTGAGCATCGCCTACCCGGTGTGGACGGCCATCGGCACGCTGGGCACGGTGTTCTTCGGTTTCCTGCTGCTGGGCGAGGCGCTGACCCTGACCAAGCTGGCGTCGGTCGCCCTGATCGTGGCTGGCGTGGCCGGGTTGCGGGCCTGATCGCCTGTGGCTGATTCTTGGTGGTAAGGTGCCGCGCATTCTCCACGACGGCACCGAACATGAACGACAAACCGAAGAACCCGCTGCATGGCATGACCCTGGAAGCCATCCTCAACCAGTTGGTCGCGCAGTACGGCTGGGACGGCCTGGCCAAGCGCATCGACGTGCGCTGCTTCAAGAACGACCCGAGCATCAAGTCCAGCCTCACTTTCCTGCGCCGCACGCCCTGGGCGCGGGAGCAGGTTGAGGCGTTGTTCGTGAAGTCTGTCCAGGGCAAGTGAGGGGGGCTCTTGTAGGAGCGAGCTTGCTCGCGAACCGCCTGATGCCTTGGGGGCCGGGTGGGGTTCGCGAGCAAGCTCGCTCCTACAACCCCCAGGTGGCGTCGGTGCGGGATGGCTACCCCGTGGGAGCTGGGCGAGTTGGCGCCAGTGTTCAGCGCCAGCTCACCCGCAGATTGTCGATCCGCTCCTGGCACCCGGTGCTGATCCCCGGTTCCAGGTAGCTCGCCAGCATCGGCGCCATGCCCTTGAGCACTTGTACCGGCAGGGCCGAGGTGAATTTGAAGTTGTCCGACTCGCTGCCGGCCACGTAGGCGGTGAGGGTGCCGAAGTGGCGCGGGCCGAGGTAGAACACGAAGGTCGCCGTGCGGTTCATCGCCTTGGAGCTCTTCACCCAGCCGCTGCGGGTCACGCTCTCGATGCGGTTGTCGCCGGTGCCGGTCTTGCCGCCCATCACCAGGGCGCTGCCGTCGGCCAGCTTGAAGGTGCCGGACAGGCGCCGCGCGGTGCCGGCGTCCACCACCCGGGACAGCGCGGTGCGCAGGGCCTGGGCCACTTCCGAACGCATCACCTGGCGCCCGGTGTTCGATTGCGGGCCGAGGCTGGTTTCGTACGGCGTGTTGGCGGCGAAGCGCAGGCTGTCGATGCGCAGGGTCGGCAGGCGTACGCCGTCGTTGAGGATGATCCCCATCAGCTCGGCCAGCGCCGCCGGGCGGTCGCCCGAGCTGCCCAGCGCGGTGGCCAGCGACGGCACCAGGTGGTCGAAGGGGTAGCCCAGGCGTTTCCACTGTTCGTGCAGGTCGAGGAAGGCTTCCACTTCCAGCATGATGCGGATGCGCTTGTCGCGCGCGTACTTGTGCCGCGACTTGAACAGCCAGCCATAGACCAGCTTGCGTTCCTCCGCACTGGCCGCCACCGCGTCGTTGAAACTGGCCGCCGGCTGCCGTTGCAGGTAGCTCAGCAGCCAGAGTTCCAGCGGGTGCACACGGGCCACGTAGCCCTGGTCGTTGAGGTCGAAGGCGCCCGGACCGTAGCGCGTGTAGAGGTCGGCGATGCGCTTGTCGGTCAGTTTGTCGCCGGCGTACTTGCCTTTCTTCAGGCGCTCCTGGAGGAAGGCGCTGAAGGTCGGCAGGTCCGCCTGCGGCTGCAGGTAGCGGTGGATCGCTGCCAACCGCACCGGCCAGGCGCGCAGGCCGTCGAGGAAGGTGTCGAGGCGTTCGTCGGTGGTCTTGCCCTTGTACTTCTGCCAGAAGCGCAGCAGGTAGACCTGGCTTTCCTTGTCGACGAAACGGTCGAGGTAGTCGCGGCGGCGCGGGTCCTTGTCGTCGGCCAGCACGGCGACCTTGCTGCCGGAGTTGGCATAGATGTCATGCCGCACCAGGTCGCGCAGCAGGCGCACGAAGGGCAGGTTGATCGACTCGCGCAGGGCGTCCTGCAGGGTCGGGATGCGGCCGTTGTCCTCCTTGCGGAAGTTGCTGAAGGTGTGGATGCCGCCGCCGGTGAAGAAGCTCTCGTAGGGGCTGGCGGAATACTTGCGCTGCATGGCCGCGGCCAGCATGTCCGGCAGGTTGCGGTCCTTGGTGGTGAGCAGGTAGTCGACGGCCCAGCGGCTGATGAAGTCCAGCGGCTCCACCGGCACTTTCTTCAGCTCGGCGGCCGGCAGCGCCGCGTATTGCCGGTGCAGCTCGGCCACGGTTTCCAGGTAGCTCGCCAGTACCCGCAATTTGGCGGTGGAGCCCAGTTCCAGCTTGCTGCCTTCGTTGATGTCGAACGGTTGCTCGGTGTTGTCGGTCTGTACGCGCACGCGGTTGCCGCTGGGGGTGCGCTCGAACAGGGTGAAGCTGTAGCGCACGTCCCGGGTCTTGTCCTCGGACAGCAGGTGTTCGCCGAACAGCCCGATCTGCGCGGCGAACGCCGGATCGGAGAGGCGCCGCAGGTAGGCGGTGACCTGCTCCTGCAGCTCGTGCTGCAGGGTGGTGCTGAAGGACAGGTCGAAGCGGTCCAGGTCATACAGCGGCACGTCGAGCATCCCGGCCATGCGGGTGCGCGCCAGGGTCACGCCCTTGTTGTTCTCCAGCGGGGTGACGGTGGGCTGGTTGCGCGGATCGCGGAAGGCCAGTTGCTGGTTCAGCGCCGCATCGCGCAGCGAGGTGGCGATGACGCCGGACTGGGCCAGCAGGCGCAGGTAGCTGTCGGTCAGCACCGACAGCTGGTCGCGGCCACGTGCCAGGTACCAGGAGGGGCGGCGGTGGGCGATCATCAGCGAGACGACCTGGCGCAGCGCCTTGCCCTGCTCGACCAGCGAGACGCCGCTGGCCGGCGGTGCGTTGAGCAACTGGTTGACCTGCTGGTAGTCGGCGCCGTACCAGATCCACAGGCCATCGGGCAGGCCGCTGACTTCGCCGTAGCCCGGCTGCGCCGAGAGCGGCACCGAGTTGAGGTAGGTGAGCACCACGTTGCGCCGTGCCAGCAGGTTTTCCGCGCCGCCCTGGTAGGTGCGCACGCTGGCCGATGCCATTTGCCGCAGCTTGTCGGCGATGGAGTTGGTGCGACCGTCCTCGGAGTGCCGGTACTTTTCGATCTGCGTGGCCAGGGTGCTGCCGCCGGGGGCGTGGTTGCCCATGCCGACCATCTTGCCCAGTTGCGCCGCCGAGGCCTGGGTGAAGCGGCTCCAGTCGATGGCCGGGTTCAGGTAGGGGCGCTGGGTGTCCAGCAGGTCGCGGTTCTCGATGAACAGCAGGCTCTGCACGATCAGCGGGGAAACGCTCTCGAAGTTGGCGTACAGCCGCTGCGGATAGCGGAAGTTGTAGATCGGCAGGCCGCGGCAGTCGGCGATGTCCACGCCGGCCTGGGACTTCTCGGGGTAGGGCGGGAACAGGCCGTGGCTGGCGTACTGCATCAGCGGTGCGGAGAAGCGCGCCTGACTGAGGGTGATGTAGTTGCGCTGGTGCAGGCGATCGAGGAAGGCCGGCAGTTGCAGGTAGCCCAGGCGGCGGTCGAACGGGCCGTTCTGCGGATACACCACCTCGCTGCTGGGGCCCTGCGCCAGTTTCCAGGTCAGCTCGCCGGCGTAGCGCGCCAGCTCGCGCGCCTGCAGTATGGACGTACGCGCCTCGTAGAGCAGGGCGGCACCGATGGCGGCGAGCAGCGGCAACAGGAAGAGGAACAGCAGCAGGAAACGATGATGATGAACTTTCGTCGGGGAAATACCGGGCTCCGAGCGACCCGGTTGAGCTGCACTGTGCGTACCGGAATGCTTCGAGCTATCCATTTCACGACCTGCCCATGCTCAGACAACAGCCTAGGTAAGCGGACTCCGCCCACGTGACGACCGACGCCCCTCCCGACGCCGCGAAAGCCCTGGGACAGCGGCTTTCCTAATTTCCAGCGTAGTCGGCGGCGGGAAATCTGCGCGCCTGGAGTACCCTTCCAGGCCCACCGGGTTGATTTGCCGACGGCCAGCAGGTGCAATGGTCGGGTCTGCCAGGTTTTGCCGTACCGTGCTCCAGCGTCGGTAGACCCTCACTTCTTCGACAGGACTTTCCGGCCATGCGTTCGTTATTTCTGCCCGTTGCGTCCCTGCTGCTGGTTTCGTTCGGCGCCGTCGCCGCGCCCATGCCGTTCTACAAGTGGCAGAGCAGGCTGGACGGCCGCTATACCTGCCAGCAGACCTCGCCGGGGGACGGTTGGCAGAAGGTCGGAGGGCCGTTCCGCGACGCCGGCTGCCGCGAGATGCTGCCACAGGGACCGTCGACCAAGGGGCTGGCGGTGCCCAAGGCGTGGAAGACGCAGTAGCCGTTGCCGAGGGGCCGAGGTTCACGCCTGTGTGGCAGGTTTGCGCAGGATCGAGAGAGTCCATTCCTGTTTCGATAGCTGGGCGGGGTTCGCGAGCAAGCTCGCTCCTACGAAAGGCGTGCCGGAGTCCACCTGTAGGAGCGAGCTTGCTCGCGAACCGCCCGACACCAGCGCCGCGATTCGCAAGGCATGGTTCATCGCATGCACAGCAGGAGGCTTCCGTGACCGACCCGAGCGCCCGCATCCGCCACAGTTGGCAGGCCAACGCCGACGCCTGGACCCGCGCCGTGCGCGAGCAGCGCATCGAGAGCCGGCGCCTGGTGACTGACGCGGCGATCCTCAGCGCCGTCGCCGCCGGGCCGGCGCGCCGCCTGCTGGACATCGGCTGCGGCGAAGGCTGGCTGTGCCGGGCCCTGGCGGAGCGCGGCAGCCAGTGCGTGGGGGTGGATGCGTCCGCGCCGCTGATCGAGGCGGCCCGTCAAGCGGGTGGAGGACGCTTCGAGGTGATGGATTACGCCGGCCTGATCGCCGAGGGCGAAAGCTTGGGCCGCTTCGACGTACTGGTCTGCAACTTCGCCCTGCTCGACGAATCCATTGCGCCGCTGCTCCTGGCGCTGCGCGAACGCCTCGACCCCGGCGGCCGCCTGCTGATCCAGACCGTGCACCCCTGGTCCGCCTGCGGCGACGAGCCCTATGCCGATGGTTGGCGGCTGGAAACCTTCGCCGCCTTCGGCGAGGCCTTCAGCGCGCCGATGCCCTGGTTCTTCCGTACCCTGGAGTCCTGGCTGGCGCTGCTGGCCGGTAGCGGCTGGCGTGTGCGGCAGTTGCGCGAGCCGCGCCATCCCGAGAGCGGCAGGCCCGGCTCGCTGCTGCTGGAGGTGCAACCGCTGGGCGGCTGGGTAGGACCGGGTTGCGCCTGACGCGACGAATCGTCTCTACGCCTTTGGTCAAATTGCACCCGATTGGGGCAGACGTCTTCGGTGGACTTGTGTACATTCGGCGGCGACCTCAGCCGTGGTCCTCCCGCAATGCCCACGTCCGCTTCACAAGAGCGGGCAGCCTCTTCCGGTGTGCCGTCCTGGAATTGCCAGACACTTCTCCCTCCGTGCCGAACGGCGCGGTGGCGAAGCCTTTTCGGTGGTTCCGCATCCCGACTGCACTCAGAGTCCGTGGCTGATATTCCCCAAGAACAAAATGAGGTTGCATCACCATGTCGTCCCACGATCTCCAAAGGGATCTCAACGAGCGGCACATCCGTCTCATGGCCCTGGGCGCCTGCATCGGCGTCGGCCTGTTCCTCGGTTCGGCCAAGGCCATCCAGATGGCCGGCCCGGCCATCATGCTCTCCTACATCATCGGCGGTCTCGCCATCCTCGTGATCATGCGCGCCCTCGGTGAGATGGCCGTGCACAATCCCGTGGCCGGCTCCTTCGCCCGCTATGCGCAGGACTACCTCGGCCCGCTGGCCGGCTACCTGACCGGCTGGAACTACTGGTTCCTCTGGCTGGTGACCTGCGTCGCGGAGATCACCGCGGTGGCCATCTACATGGGCATCTGGTTCCCCGACGTGCCGCGCTGGATCTGGGCGCTGGCCGCCCTGGCGAGCATGGGCACCATCAACCTGGTGGCGGTGCGCGCCTTCGGTGAGTTCGAGTTCTGGTTCGCCCTGATCAAGATCGTCACCATCGTCGCCATGATCCTGGTCGGCGGCGGCATGATCCTCTTCGGCCTGGGCAACGACGGTATCGCCACCGGCATCTCCAACATCTGGAGCAACGGTGGTTTCATGCCCCACGGCATCAGCGGCGTGCTGATGTCGCTGCAGATGGTGATGTTCGCCTACCTGGGCGTGGAGATGATCGGCCTCACCGCCGGTGAAGCGAAGAACCCGCAGAAGACCATTCCCGGTGCGATCAACTCGGTGTTCTGGCGCATCCTGCTGTTCTACGTCGGCGCGCTGTTCGTGATCATGTCGATCTACCCGTGGAACGAGATCGGCACCCAGGGCAGCCCCTTCGTGATGACCTTCGAGCGACTGGGCATCAAGACCGCCGCCGGCATCATCAACTTCGTGGTGATCACCGCCGCGCTGTCGTCCTGCAACGGCGGCATCTTCAGCACCGGGCGCATGCTCTACAGCCTGGCCCAGCATGGCCAGGCCCCGGCCGTGTTCGCCAAGACCTCCAGAGGCGGCGTGCCGCGCAACGCACTGCTGCTGTCCATCGTCGCGCTGCTGCTGGGCGTGCTGCTGAACTACCTGGTGCCGGAAAAGGTGTTCACCTGGGTGACCTCCATCGCCACCTTCGGTGCGATCTGGACCTGGGCGATGATCCTGCTGGCCCAGCTCAAGTTCCGCCGTGGCCTCTCCGCCGCCGAAGCCGGCAGGCTGCAGTTCAAGATGTGGCTGTACCCGGTCAGCTCCTATCTGGCGATGGCCTTCCTGGTGCTGGTGGTGGTGCTGATGGCGTTCTTCGAGGACACCCGCATCGCGCTGTACATCGGCCCGGCCTTCCTGGTGCTGCTGACGGTGCTGTACTACGCACTGAACCTGGCGCCCAAGGGTGAGCAGGGCGGTGCCGCCAGCCGCGCGTAAGCGATGGTTGCGTGAATGCAAAGGGCCTCTTCGGAGGCCCTTTGCTTTTGTGCGCCTTTCAGCTTCGGCCCTGAAAGGGGCATGCGGACGTGTATCTGGAGGGCTTCACACGCCGGAGCAGGGGCGGATCGCGTCCTTCGTGGGAGCGGACCTGTCCGCGGAATCCATCGCGGATGACTCCCGGCTTCCAATGGGGGCCGGAGCTTAGCGCCTGTGTCGATGTGGACTCCGCCCGTGATCCGCCGGTGGGTTTGGTGTGGTGGGTTCGCGAGCAAGCTCGCCCCTACAGGTTGAGTTCGGTGCCAGCCGGTTGCGCTTGCGAAGGCGGCGTCAGGTCGCCAGCAACGGCGGCATGGGGCAGTCGAGAATGTCCGCCACGGCGCGCATGAGCTCGGCTTCGGCGGGGCTGATGCGGCCATCGTGCTCGATGCAACGGGCCATTGCCTTGAGCAACTGCGGCTTCTGCAGTGGCCGCAGGTGTTCCAGCCGCTTCAGCGCGCCTTCCAGTTCGCGCAACCGGCCGGCGGCCGGCAGCGGCCGGGGCGTGAAGGGCAGGCCGCCCCAGGCATCGGCGAAGGCCTGTTCGACCTGTGGATCGCGGCTTTCGCCGACGCGGGCGAGGAAGGCCAGCAGTGTCGCGGACTCCTCGGCGAGCTCCGCCAGCGGCATATTGCCGATCTTCCCGCTGCCCGGCCGCAGGTTGCGTTCGACGATCCGCAGCAGGGTCCACTCCAGCAGTTTCACCGCGCCGTCGAACTTGATCAGCAGCGCCATGTTCTCGCGCAGGGTGAGGAAGCCCTGGACGTCGAACTGCTTCAGCGCCGGCATGGCCAGGTCCAGCAATGGCAGGCGCTGGCCGGGGTCGAGGTGCAGCAGCGGCTCCTCCAGCAGGTCGAGCTGTAGCGCCAGGCTCAGGTTCAGGCGCTTCTTGATCTCTTCCAACTGGCGCGCGCGCTGGCCGGGCTCGCTGTCCAGCAGCAGGCCGTAGATCAGCGCCTCGGCGCCTTCGCTGTCATGGGCGGCGCGCTGCAGGCGCTCGTCCAGGCGCTGCAGGGTGCTGCGGGCTTCCAGCAGGTGGGCGGCAGTCGGTGCGCCGACGGCGGCGACCGCCACCTCCACCGCGCTGGGCTGGTAAGGCTGGCCGGTGACGGCGGCGGTCCAGGCTTCCTTGCTCATCAGCGCTATGTCCAGGCGCGGCTCGAATTTCGGGTAGCGGCCGTCCCAGCCCGGATCGACGCGGCGGATGCGATCCTTGAGCGGCGGGTGGGTGTCGAACCAGCTGCTGCCCACCCCATCGCCGAAGTACAGGTGGCTGAACTCGGCGGCGCGCGGCGCGCTGAGCAGGGCGCCCAGCGGGTTGCCGCCGATCTTCTTGAGTGCCCCGGCGATGGTCGAGGGATCGCGGGTGAACTGCACCGCCGAGGCGTCGGCCAGGTACTCGCGCTGGCGGCTCACCGAAGCCTTGATCAGTTGGCCGAAGAAGGTGCCGACGTAGCCCAGCACATAGAGCACCACGCCGGCGCCCAGCACCAGCAGCACCACGCTGCCGCCGCCGTTCTTGTCGTTGCTGCTGCTCCGGCTGCCGACGCGGATGCCGGTGCTGGTCTCGCTCCAGCCGCGCAGCAGCATGCCGCCGATCAGGCCGAGCAGGAGGATGCCGTGCAGCAGCGCGGTCAGCCGGGTGTTGAGCAGCATGTCGCCGTGGTGGATATGGCTGAATTCGTGGGCGATCACGCCCTGCAGCTCGTTGCGTTCGAGCTGCTCGATGGCGCCACGGGTGATGCCGATCACCGCATCGCGCGGGGTCAGGCCGGCGGCGAAGGCGTTGATCGAGCCGTCTTCCAGCACGTACACCGGCGGCACCGGCGACCCGGAGGCCAGGGCCATTTCCTCGACGACATTGAGCAGGCGGCGCTCGTCGGCGTTGCTGGCGCTGAGGTTGAGCAGGCGGCCGCCCAGGCTCTCGGCCACCACCTTGCCGCCGGCGCTCAATTGCACCTGCTTGTACAGCGCGCCAAGCACGACCACGCCGACGATCACGGCGGCCACCGACAGGTACAGCTCCGGATCGGGCAGGGAGGTGCGCGAGGTCAGGTGCAGCGTGGGCTCACCCAGGTAGCGCCAGAGCCAGCCCAGCGCCAGGCTGGTGATGATCACCAGGCAGGCCACCGCGATGGTGAGCAGCAGGACCAGGCGCCCGGTCTGCCTGCGGGCGCGGTCCTGGTGTTCGAAGAAATTCATCGACGAGCAGGTCAGAAGGCGACTTTCGGCGCGGCCTGGATTGCCTTGCTGTCCTCGTACTCCAGCAGACTGGCGTCCTTGCTGTGGCCGTAGGTGGTGGCCAGGAAGTTGGCGGGGAACGACTGGCGGTAGGTGTTGTATTCCATCACCGCATCGTTGTAGGCCTGGCGGGCGAAGGCGACCTTGTTCTCGGTACTCGACAGTTCCTCGCTGACCTGCTGCAGGTTCTGCGAAGCCTTGAGGTCCGGGTAGGCTTCCAGAGTCACGTTGAGGCGGCCCAGGGCACCGCCCAGGGCGCTTTCCGCGCTGGCCAGCTGGGCCATGCGCGAGGCTTCGCCCGGCTGGCTGGCGGCGGCCTTGAGGCCGGCGACGGCGGCGTTGCGCGCGGCGATCACGGCTTCCAGGGTTTCCCGCTCGTGCTTGAGATAGGCCTTGGCGGTTTCCACCAGGTTGGGGATCAGGTCGTAGCGGCGCTTGAGCTGCACTTCGATCTGCGCGAAGGCGTTCTGGTAGCGGTTGCGCAGTGCCACCAGGCGGTTGAACACGCTGATCAGCAGGAAGATCACGCCAGCGATGATGGCCAGGGTGACGATCGACGAAACGCTCATGGGATGTCCTTATCGACAGGCGATTGAGCGTCGATCATAGCGGAAAGCCAGCAAAGCGGTGCTCGTCCTTTCCCCAATATGCAGGACCGTCCTCAACTGTAGGAGCGAGCTTGCTCGCGAACCTGCCCGGTACCCAAGGTGTCAAGCGGTTCGCGAGCAAGCTCGCTCCTACATAAGCGTTACGGTGCTTTTCAGCGATTCAGGTACTCGGTGGTGGACACCACTTCGGCGTAGGCAAAGGCCAGGGCTGCCATGTAGGCCGCGTGAACCTGCGCGGCCGGCACCTTCACGCCGTTGAACTCCAGGTCCAGGGTGGCGCAGGCATCGTGCAGCACGGTGACCGGGTAGCCGAAGTCGGCGGCCGCGCGGGTGGCGCCGTCAACGCACATGTGGCTCATGTGCCCGACGACCACCAGCGACTCGATGCCGTGCTGGTCGAGGATGGCCTTCAGGTCGGTATCGCGGAACGAGTTGACGAAATGCTTGAGCACCACCGGCTCGCCGGGCAGATTGGCTACCTTGCCGTGGATCTTGGCGCCCTCGCTGCCGGGGGCGAAGAACGGCGCGTCGGCGCTTTCGAATTCGTGACGCACGTGCACCACCAGATCACCGCGCTCGCGGAAGGCGGCGAGCACCCTGGCGGCCTGGTCGGCGGCGGCCTCGATGCCGACCAGCGGCCATTTGCCGGAAGGGAAGTAGTCGTTCTGGATATCCACTAGGATGAGCGCTTGCTTGGCCATTTCCGAAGTCCTTCTTGAACGTTGAGGGGTGAGGAAGTGGAACCAGTATGGTTCGCCGCGCGCCGCGGGGGGATCAGGCGGAACGACAATAACCGGGGGAAAACTGACAATGGTTGTGCAACGGAGCGTCGTCGAGATCGGGTTGCTGCTCTACCCCGGTGTGCAGGCGGCGGCGCTGCATGGGTTGACCGACCTGTTCGCGGTGGCCGAGCGGATCGCTGGCGAAGAAGCCGCGCAGCAGTTGCCGGCGCTGCGCGTCAGCCACTGGTCCGGCGAGGACGGCGGCGAGCCCCGGCGTATCTTCGACACGCGCCCGGACGTGGACAGCCGGCTGGTCGCCGTGCTCGTCCCTCCGGCGCTGTTCGGCCTGCCGGATGCTGAGCCCTTGCGCCATCTCACCGAATGGCTGGCCGCGCGCCATGCGCAGGGCGCCATCGTCGGTTCGGTGTGCATCGGCGGGCTGCTGGTGGCCGAGGCGGGCCTGCTCGATGGGCGTTCCGCCACCGCCCATTGGAGCGGGGCCGAGGCCTTCGCCCGGCGTTTTCCCAGGGTGCGCCTGGAGGCGCACAAGCCGATCGTCGATGATGGCGACCTGATCACCTCCGCCGGGCTGATGGCCTGGTCGGACCTCGGCCTGCGCATCGTCGACCGCCTGCTCGGCCCGAGCATCGCCAACCGCACCGCGCGCTTCCTGGTGGTGGAGCACAGCGACAGCGCCCAGCAGTGCGGCAGCAACTTCGCGCCGCTGCTGGGGCATGGCGACGCCGCGATCCTCAAGGTGCAGCACTGGCTGCAGGGCAATGGCGCGGTGGACGTCAGCCTCGCCGCCATGGCCGCCCAGGCAGGGCTGGAGGAGCGCACCTTCCTGCGCCGTTTCCGCTCCGCTACCGGACTCAAGCCTACCGAGTACTGCCAGCACCTGCGGGTGGGCAAGGCGCGCGAGCTGCTGGAGTTCACCAACGGTACGGTGGACCACATCGCCTACACCGTTGGCTACCTCGATCCAGGCTCGTTCCGCAGCACCTTCCGCAAGATCACCGGCATGGCGCCGAGCGACTACCGCAAGCGCTTCGGCGCCAAGCCGGGCGAGGTCGCGCTCAGGGACTGACCGATGGGGTGTCCGCCGCCTGCTGCAGCATCTGCGCGAGCAGCGGTGCATATTCCGCGTCGGTCATCGCCGGGTGCACCTGCAGGTGCATCAGGTCGGTCCACTGCAGCATCCAGCGTTGCACGTCGAGGGGGTTCTCGGCTTCCGCCAGGCCGAAGCCGAGCATGTGGCCCATAGCGTGCCAGCGACCGACCAGCTTCACGCCGGGCGGCGGCTGGCCGCCGGTCTTGAGGAAGCGCTGGATGATCCTGTCGCGGTTCTCGATGGGGATGGTCCAGTTCACCAGATAAAGCATGTCGCACCTCCGGCCCGGCTCCGGGCTTCGCTGGACGCGGACCCGAACCGGCGACGCCGCCAGAGCCGCGCCTGTGTATCCCAGGCGTGACAGTCTCCGGCTGGGAGCGGCGTTCTTCCGACAGGCATAGCAGCAGCCAGCGAAGCGGGAGCGGCCGCTGATCGGCGGTCGCCAGGGCAGGTGATCGACGGTCAGATCCAGCGATCATTCTCCGCCGTGCGTTCGCCGCCCTGGTCGCCGGTGTTCAGCACGCCGCGCGGTTCGATCAGCATCACCTGCACCTCGTGTTCGGCATAGGGCTTGTGCTCGACGCCGCGAGGCACCACGTAGAGTTCGCCGGCTCGCAGGGTCAGCGGGCCGTCGCGGAAGTCGATGCGCAGCTCGCCGTCGAGCACGATGAAGGTCTCGTCGGTGTCGGCGTGGCTGTGCCAGACGAAATCGCCGTGCAGCTTCACCACCTTGAACTGGTAGTCGTTCATCTCGGCGATCACTCGCGGCTGCCAGGTCTCAGTGATGCGGCCGAGCTTGTCCTGCAGGTTGATCGGTTGGCGTTGGGTCACGGTGGTTTTCTCCTTGGGATCGTTCTGTCCAAACTACTGCTGGTCCCTGGAGCGGTCTTGCAGGAACTTGCGCTTCGGTGTCGCTCCCCGTGTTGCGGTTGGTCGCCGGGCAGCGCTGAGCAGCGCAAAGCGGGCGACTATGCTCAGAACCTCGCGCCCTTTTTCGCCGGAGATCGCCATGCCCACGCCCGCTCCCATCGCCCGCCCCAGCGTCATTCCCTGCCTGCGCTACCGCGATGCGCCGCAGGCCATCGACTGGCTGTGCGCCACCTTCGGTTTCCAGCGGCAGCTGGTGGTCGCCGATGACCACGGCGGCATCGCCCACGCGCAGTTGGCGCTGGCCGATGGCAGTGGGCTGGTGATGCTCGGGTCGCTGCACGACAACGAGTACGGCCGGCTGATGCGCCAGCCCGACGAGATTGGCGGCTGCACCCAGAGCATCTATGTGGTGGTGAGGGATGCCGAGGCGCTGTATCGCGCGGTAGTGGACGGTGGCGCGCAGATCGTCATCGACATCAAGGACGAGGACTACGGCGGCCAGGGTTTCACCTGCCGTGATCCGGAAGGGCACATCTGGAGTTTCGGTACCTACGATCCCTGGCACTGATCCTGCGCTTTTGCGCCGCTCCCGCAACATCCTGTTCAACCCCCGTGCTTGACGCTTTCGTTCCCCGAATGTTCAGATTCGCCCCGTTTCAGGTGCCCCCCGCCGCCGTGCGTGGGGTGAAACGGGAAGCCGGTGCGTCGCCCTCGTGCGATCAGTCCGGCGCTGCCCCCGCAACGGTAAGCGAGCGGAGCATCCACAAGGCCACTGTGCTCAGGCATGGGAAGGCGGATGTTTCATGATCCTCGCAAGCCCGGAGACCGGCCTGGAACCTGTTTGGCAAACCCGCGGTGGGCGGGCGTGAGCCGGTTCCCGGGGCGCGCTCGTTCCGGGTGTCGCTGCGCCGCCTGCGAAATCCCGATTTCGAGGCGATCACCTTGCAACTTCCTATCTATCCGAACCGGCGTGCCCTGCGCTGGACTCCCGTTTTCTCCCTCTGCGTCCTCGGCCCGCACCTGTCGGCAGCGCCGCTGAACCTGGCCGACGAAGTCGTCAACGCGCCTTCGGTGGAGTCCACCACCGTGGCGGACATGGCCCGCTACGGCAGCAAGCTGGAGGTCATCGACCGCCAGCAGATCGAACGCGCCGGCCCCAGCGCCGACATCACCCGCGTGCTGCAGATGTACGTGCCCGGCCTGTTCGTCGCGCCGAAGAACGGCCCGTTCGACTACGGCACCTACTCGCTGCTCGGCGGACGCAACGACGACACGCTGATCCTGCTGGACGGTGTGCGCCTGAACAACCGCCTCTACGGCGGCATCTACCTCGACACCCTGCCGACCACCGCGGTGGAGCGCATCGAAGTGCTCAAGGGCGGCCAGGGCCTGCTGTTCGGCACCCAGGCGGTGTCCGGGGTGATCAACATCGTCACCCGCAGCGCGCGCAGTCGCGAGGCATCCGGCGAGGTGAACCTCGGCCTGGACACCTTCAAGGGGCGCAGCGGTGATGCCCGCGCCGAGAAGATCGTGCACAACGGCCTGGGCGACCTTGGCCTGATGGCCTACGTCAGCCACAACCGCTCCGACGGCTACCAGCCGTACCGCGACCAGGACATGACCAGTACGGTCAGCGACAAGCGTCGCTCGTACGACGTCAACGTGTTCGGCGCCAAGGCCATCCAGGCCATCGGCGACGCTTCGCGCCTGGAGCTGTTCTACCAGTACGCCGATGCCGAACTGGACTTCGCCCGGCCGACCTCCAACCACCACACCAGCAACAACCGCGTGCAGCAGATCGCCACGGCGACCTTCCAGCAGAGTGTCGGCGACGATTTCAGCTGGTTCGCCAAGACCCACCTCAACGATTGGGACACCCGCTACGACCGCGTCTACAACCTGCAGGGCGGCGCTACCCAGGTGCTCAATCACAACGACTACTGGGGCTTCACCGACTGGGGCGCGCAGCTCGAAGGCAAGGCACGCTTCGGCGGTGGCCACGAGCTGGTCTTCGGCAACGACAACCAGTGGTACAAGGGCCAGGACGATGTGCTGATCATCGACAACGACAAGGCCGAATCCCACGCGCTCTACGCCCAGCTGCGACCGAACATCGAGGCGCTGCCCGACTGGCACCCGAGCCTGGGCGTGCGCCGCGAGGAAATCTCGGGCGGTGAGGGCGCCACGGTGTGGATGCTGACCTCGCTCTACGACCTCACGCAGCAGCTCAAACTGCGCGGCCAGTTGGGCACCGCCTTCAAGTTGCCTACCGCCGAGCAACTGTTCGTCAACGAACCAGGCGACGAAGTCGGCAATCGCGACCTCAAGCCCGAGCGCAGCCGCAACGCCGAACTGGGCCTGGACTACACCGGCGAGCTGTTCGACCAGCCGTGGAGCGGCAGCGTCACCCTGTTCCGTCGCGAGATCACCGACCTCATCACCCTCGTCGGCGATCAATGGGTGAACGGCAATGGCGAGATCACCGTGCGTGGCGTGGAAGCCAACGGCCAGTGGCAGTTCGGCCGGCACTGGCAGCTCTCCGCCGACGCCACGCGCAATCTCGTGGACAGCCACGACGGCGTGACGGTGAACAACATCCCGCACTTCTTTGCCCGCCTGCGCCTGGGCTATGACGACAACCTCTGGGGGGCCGGTCTTGCCGCGCGCTACGTCGGCTCCATCGTCAGCGCCCAGGACGACGACTACGGTCACTACAGCGTGCTCGATGGCGATGCCTACCGATACCTCGACGGCGCCCGCGCGCATCGCCTGAGCCTGCTGCTGGAGAACCTGCTGGACCGCGACTACGCCACCGGCCGCAGCAGCAACGGCATCCGCCAGGTGGACAACCTCGGCCGGCCGCGCACCGCCGAGCTGCGCTACACCTTCAGCTTCTGATGAAGGCCATCCTGCTGGTCGGCCCGCTGGCCGGAGCCCAGGGCGAACGCCTACTGCGCGAGGTATCGGCGCGCCTCGCCGGCGTCGAATGCATCGACACCGGTGAGGGTTTCGATTCGCTCTGGGGGCGGGTGCGCGAGCTGTTGGCCGAGAGTATCGAACTGCTGCTGGTGGACCTCGAACCGACCGCCGACGGCGCCTATCTCGAGTGGCTGCGCGCGGAACTGGCTGCGCTGTGCGGGGAGCATCCGCAGGCGCCGTTGCCGAAGGTCACCGCTTCGGCGCTCGGTCGGCGCGGGCTGGATGTGGCGGCGGTGCTGACGGCGATTGACGATCCGGCGCAACAGCTGGACTGCCAGGGCGTCGGCGCGGTGCCGTCGCAGCCGGACTGGTCTGCGCCGCCGCCACACCGGTATCACCTGTTCCTCTGCACCGGGCCGCGCTGCGTGCGGCGCGGCGCGCTACCGTTGTGGAAGACCCTGCGCCGCGAGTTGATCCGCCTCGACCTCTACGAGAACGCCGAGGGCGCCCTGCTGACCCGCACCGGCTGCCAGTTCCCGTGTAATCGCGGGCCGCTGCTGACGGTGTATCCCGAACGTGTCTGGTATGGCCTGCGCAGTGACGAGCAGGTGTGCCGGGTGGTGGCGGAGCATCTGCGTGACGGCGTGCCGGTGGCGGAGCTGCGGGTGGATGAACTATGACGCACTCGCGCTTCGTAGGAGCGAGCTTGCTCGCGAACCGCTGGATGCAGGGAGTTGGGTTCGTCGTCCTCCTTCAACGGCTCCTCACCCTAACCCCTGCCCGGAGGGAGATGGGACCGTTCGGTACAGGGGAAGGCCGAGCTTTCAGCCGGCATAGGCTGCTAGAGGGTCGGGGTGAAGGGAGAATCCCGGTACGGACTTCCCAGGAGCGTAGGAGCGGACTTCGTCCGCGATGTTTCAGAGCTGGCGCTGTTCGCGAGCAAGCTCGCTCCTACAGGTCAAGCCTGGCGCTTGGTTTGGCGTTGATTCTGGGGTCGGTAACTGCTTCCGCGCAGGACTACCGCAACTGCGCCCGTACCTGGCAGATCGACCACCCGCCGCAACGCATCCTCGCCCTCAACCAGCACGCCGCCGACCTGCTGCTGGCGCTGGGCGCCGGGGAGCGGCTGATCGGCGTGGCCTACATCGATGACGATCTCGACCTGACCAAAGGAAGCTATCGCGGCGTGCCGCTGCTGTCGCGCCAGTATCCGTCGGCGGAAGCGGTCTACGCGCAGCGCCCGGACCTGGTGGTGGCCGGCTTCGCCTCGGCCTTTCGGCTGGGCAATCTGTCTCGCGAGGAACTGGCCGGCCACGGCGTCGCCAGCTACCTGCTGGATGCCGGTTGCGGAGTTTGGCAGGACGATCTGTTCGCTGGTGTCGAGACGGACCTGAAGACTCTGGGCGATCTGCTTGGCGAGCAGGAGCGGGCGCAGGATCTGATCCGCCGGCAGCGCGCCGAGCTGGCCGAAGCGCGCCGGCTTTCGACCGGCCGCCAACTGCTGGACGTCTTCTACCTCGATAGCGCCAGCAACGGCCTGGAGAGCCAGGGGCGGCGCGGCGTGGTCACTCAGTTGCTGCACGCTGCCGGCGCGCACAACCTGTTCGAGGATGTCGACCTGGGTGGCTTCACCGCCAACAGCGAACAACTGCTGGCGCGCGATCCGGACGTGATCCTGCTGGCCGATGCACTGTGGTCCACGGCCGGGCAGAAGATCCGAACGTTGCGCGCCGACCCGGTGCTCTCGCGCTTGCGCGCCGTGCGCGAAGGGCGCTTCGTGGCCTTGCCTTTCACCCACCTGTTCCCCGGCGTGCACAGCGGGCAGGCTGCCCGCGAGCTGGCGCAGGAGCTGGGCAGGTACTGAACGCCGGCTCGTCTGTTCGCCAGCCACTGTTCCTACCCAAGCGCCGGAGCCCGTGTTAGAAAGCGCCCATCGATCATGCGGAGACTGTCATGGGCAAGTTGCGCGTTGGGGTGATTTTCGGTGGGCGTTCGGCGGAGCACGAAGTGTCCCTGCAATCGGCGAAGAATATCGTCGACGCGCTGGACCGCGAGCGTTTCGAACCGGTGCTGGTGGGTATCGACAAGGAAGGCCGCTGGCACCTCAACGATGCCTCCGACTACCTGCTCAACCAGGAAAACCCGGCACTGATCGCCCTCAACCGCTCCAACCGCGAACTGGCCGTGGTGCCGGGCAAGGCTGAGCAGCAACTGGTGGAAACCGGCAGCCGCCAACTGCTCGATCACGTCGATGTGATCTTCCCCATCGTCCACGGCACCCAGGGCGAAGACGGTTGCCTGCAGGGCCTGCTGCGCATGGCCGACATTCCCTTCGTCGGCTCCGACGTACTCGGTTCGGCCATCTGCATGGACAAGGACGTGAGCAAGCGCCTGCTGCGCGACGCCGGCATCGCCATCACGCCGTTCGTCACCCTGACCCGCGCCAATGTCTCGCGCACGTCGTTCGACGAGGCGCAGCGCAAGCTCGGCCTGCCGCTGTTCATCAAGCCGGCGAACATGGGTTCCTCGGTGGGCGTGAGCAAGGTCGAAGACGAGGCCGCCTACGACGAAGCCGTGCGCCTCGCGCTGGCCTTCGACGACAAGGTGCTGGTGGAGGCCGCCGTGCAGGGCCGCGAGATCGAGTGCGCGGTACTGGGCAACGAGCAGCCCATCGCCAGCGGCTGTGGCGAGATCGTCGTGGGCAGTGGCTTCTACTCCTACGACAGCAAGTACATCGACGAGGATGCCGCCAAGGTCGTGGTGCCGGCGGACATTCCCGCAGAGGCCAGCGAGCGCATCCGTCAGCTTGCCGTGGAGGCCTTCCTCGCCCTGGAGTGCTCGGGGCTGGCGCGGGTCGACGTGTTCCTCACCGACAGCGGCGAGGTACTGGTCAACGAGCTGAACTCGCTGCCCGGTTTCACTCGCATCAGCATGTACCCCAAGCTCTGGCAGGCCGCCGGGATGACCTACAGCGAGCTGGTCAGCCGGCTGATCGACCTGGCCATCGAGCGCCACGCCGCGCGCCGGCATCTGCAGACCAACCGCTGATCCGCAACCTGGCTCCTGCTTCTGCGCTACCCTGTGTGCCCGTCGTCCGGTTTCGGGCGGCTGGCCCCGTGTCGCCATGACAATCGCGAGCATGACAGCCGCAACAAGGAGCACGAGATGAACACTGTGGTATTCGCCGACGGCACCGCCGTTCCCGCCATCGGCCAGGGCACCTGGCGCCTGGGCGAAGACAGCTTCCAGCGCAAGCGCGAAGTCGCTGCCCTGCGCGAAGGCATCGAGCGCGGCCTGACCCTGATCGACAGCGCCGAGATGTATGGCGAAGGGGGCTCGGAGGAAGTGGTTGGCGAGGCCATCGCCGGGCTGCGCGACCAGGTCTTCCTGGTCAGCAAGGTCTATCCGCACAATGCCAGCCGGCGCGGTATCCCCGAAGCCTGCGAGCGCAGCCTGAAGCGCCTGCGCACCGACTGCCTGGACCTCTACCTGCTGCACTGGCGCGGCCAGTATCCGCTGGAGGAAACGGTGGAAGCCTTCGAGCGCCTGCGCGAGGCCGGCAAGATCCGCCGCTGGGGCGTGTCCAACTTCGACCTCGACGACATGCAGGAACTGAACGAGCCGGCCTGCGCCACCAACCAGGTGCAGTACAGCCTGGAGGAGCGCGGCATCGAGTGGGACCTGCTGCCCTGGTGCCAGGAGGAGCGCATGCCGCTGATGGCCTACTGTCCGGTCGGGCAGGGCGGTCGCTTGCTGCGCCATCGTACCCTGGCCGAAATCGCCGGCCGCCACGACGCCACCCCGGCCCGCGTGGCGCTGGCCTGGCTGATCCACCAGCCGGGCGTGATCGCCATTCCCAAGGCCGTGGAGCCGCTGCACGTGCGTGACAACGCCGCCGCGCTGCAACTGCGCCTGACGCCCGAGGACCTCGAAGCGCTCGACGCCGCCTTCCCGCCGCCCACGCGCAAGCGGCATCTGGCGGTGGTCTGACGCCCTTGCGAAGCGCGTCCCCGGTCGTCGCCGCGAACGGCGCGGCCGGGGCACGGTGCTAGCCTTGCCCGATGACCGGACGCACCGGCAGGGAGGGCAGCACAGATGAGCAATTACACGGCGGACAGCGCCGCCATCAACCGGGTCCTTGCGGATTACGTGGAGGGCATGACCTTTGCCGACGAGGCCAGGTTGCGCCAGGCGTTCCATCCGTCGTGCAAGATCATCGGCAACTACCACGGTGACCTGGAGTGGGCCTCGCTGGACGATTTCATCGGCGCGATCAAGGCCGAGTCGCCGCCGCCGACCGGGGCTCCGCCGGTGTGGGAGCTGAAGTCGCTGGATGTCACCGGCGACAGCGCGGTGGCGAAGGTGACGGACGACTTCCTCGGCATGCACTTCACCGATTACCTGTCGCTGCTGCGCATCGGTTCGCAGTGGTCGATCATCAACAAGCTCTACTACCTGCACCCGTGACGTGGAACGCATCGACCTGCACGGGACGCCGGAAACGCTGCTGATCACCTTCTATGCCAAGGCGAAGGAGAGCGAGCTGGCGGACAGCCTGCTGCACGACCACGTCGCCCGCCGGACGCTGGACCGGGTCGACTATGACTTCGCCCGCCTGCACATCGGCCGTGCCGGGCAGATCGGCGTGGCGCTGCGTGCCAAGCTGTTCGACGACTGGGTGCGCGACTTTCTCGCGCGCCACCCTGCGGCGGTGATCCTGCAACTGGGCTGCGGCCTCGACAGCCGGGTGTGGCGTATCGATCCGCCCTCCACGGTGCAGTGGTTCGAGGTGGATTTCCCCGAGGTGATCGCCCTGCGCGAGCGCCTGTATCCGGAGCGGGAGAACTGCCACCTGGTATCCAGCGCGCTGACCGAGCCGGACTGGTGGCGCGTGGTGCCGGTCGGCCAGCCGGTGCTGATCGTCGCCGAGGGTGTGCTGCCCTATGTGGAAAGCGATGCGCTGCCCTGGCTGCTGCGCGCGCTGGTCGCCCATTGCGGCAGCGGCGAGCTGATCTTCGACGGCTACACGCGGCAGGGCATCCGCTGGATGCAATACCATCCGATGATTCGCAAGACCGGCGCCATCCTGCACTGGGGCATCGACGACAATGCCGAACTGGAGGCGCAGGTGCCCGGCCTGCGTTTCGTCGACGCCGTCGAGCCCTACGACGAGGCGCAGATCGCCCGGATGTCCCTGGGCGTACGCCTGCTCTACCGGATCACCCTGGCGATTCCGGCGCTGCGGCGCATGGGGCGGCTGCTGCGCTATCGCTTCGGCTGAGCGTGGCCGGTGTCGGGGGCGGCTGCTTTACTCAAGGGGCCATGAAGATGCCTGACAGGAGCTGTCGATGAAACTCGAGCCGCTGATGACCATGAGTGTGAAGGCGAGCGTGCCGCTGGAGATCGGCCGGGTGCCCCACGGTCAGCGTTTGATCTCGGCGGCCGGCGGGGGGACCTTCCAGGGGCGGCGCCTGAGCGGCGACGTGTTGCCCGGCGGGGGCGACTGGATCCTGGTGGATAACGATGGCGGCTGGCACCTGGAGGTGCGCCTGGTGCTGCGCACCGACGATGGGGCGCGGATACTGATGCAGCATAACGGGCTGCTGGTGGCCAATCCGAGGGTCATCACGGCGGTGTCCCGGGGCGAGAGCACGGAGTATGGCGATACCTATTTCATGATCCAGCCGCGCTTCGAAGTCGGGGATGAGCGCTACCGCTGGCTGAACCATCTGCTCGCGGTGGGCGAGGGGCGGCTGGGACCGGGCTGGGTGGAGTACCGGTTGTATTCACTGGCCAATGGGGTGAGCGACGAAAGTCCGTAGTTGTCACATACGGCGGGCAGAGTGTGCGTACCAGGGTTCTGGAGACGACGCCATGCCGCTGCCCCCCGACATGCTTCCCGGTGACAAGGTTGTGTTGTTCGATGGCGTCTGTCGCCTCTGCACGGGCTGGAGCCGCTTCCTGCTGCGCCATGATCGCGACCGGCGCCTGAAACTGTGCAGCGTGCAGTCCCCGGAAGGCCAGGCGATCCTCGACTGGTTCGGGCTGCCGACCGACTATTTCGACACCCTGCTGTACATCGACGGCCACTGCGGCTACGAGCGCAGCGAAGCCTTCCTGCGGGTGATCGGCCAACTGCCGGCGCCGTGGAACTGGCTGCGCGTCCTGTGGCTGGTGCCGATGTCGTTGCGCGACGGGCTCTACGACCGTATCGCCCGCAACCGCTATCGCCTGTTCGGCCGCGAGGACCGCTGCCTGATGCCTTCGGCGGAGTACCGGGGCCGTTTCCTGGGCAATGGGTAGCGCGGCCCTGCCGGTGGCCGTGAGGCAGCGGGCAGGCGAGCTCCACCTGGCGTCGAGCGTTCGAGGCGACGGATCAATAGAGAATAGGTTACCAATGCGATTAAATATCATTTATGATCGACGGCTGCCTACCCACTCATCCGTCCGCGCTGCCATCCATGTCCGCCAAGCCGTCTTTACTCGCTGCGCTGGTCCATCACTACGATGAGTTGGTGGAGCATGTACGCCGCCGTTTCGGGGACCGTGGATTTGCCCAGGAAGTGGTGCACGACGTTTGCGTGGAGATGCTGGAGCGCTCCGAACGGCACGGCATACAATCGCCGCTGGCGCTGCTGCGGAAGATATCCAGCGACCGCGCGGTGGACCGCTACCGTAGCGAGCGCCGCCGGCGCGCGCTGACGGCCCCTCTGGTCGAGGCGGCCGAGCCGGTTTGCCCGGCGCCTTCGCCCTATCGGCACTGCGAGTCCGAGCGTGAACTGGAGCGTTTGGTCGAGGCGATCGAAGCGTTGCCGGTCCGTTGCCGGATGGTGTTCGTCATGCACAAGATCCACGGCCTCCCGCAGGGCGAGGTTGCCAGGCAGATGGGCATATCCCTGAAGACGGTGGAGAAGCACTTGCGCCTGGGCATGCTGGCGTGTCGCGCGCATCTGGAGCGAAAAGGATAATCGCCGTGAGTGCATCCGGTCCGAACAAGCAACCCTTCCAGCCCGAAGAGGACGTCCTGGAGCGTCACCGCGACCTGCTCCGCGAACGTTTCCCCCTGCCCGTGCCGAAGCCGCGCAAACCCCGTGCGCCCTTGGCCGGCGTAGCGTCGTTGCTGCTCATCGCGCTGCTGTTCTGGCTGGACCCCGCCTACCGTCACGAGCAGTTCGCGACGGAGCCGGGGCAGCGTCGAACCCTGGCGCTGGCCGATGGCTCCCATCTGACCCTCGACGGCGGCACCCGCGTGTCGCTGGCCTGGCACCTTCGCTCGCGCCGCGCCGAGTTGCAGGACGGGCAAGCCCTGTTCGATGTCTCCAGGGCGCGCCTGCGCCCGTTCCAGGTCCTCGCCGGCACCACCCGGGTACAGGTCAAGGGCACGCTGTTCAATGTGCTGAATGCGGGAGCGGACGTGCAGGTGACCCTGTTGCGTGGCAGCGTCCTGGTTGGCGCGGGGGACAGCGAAGCGCACCTTGCGCCCGGGCAGCAGGCCATCACGCATGACGGGCGGCTTTCCGCTCCCAGAACCGTGGACACCGCCACAGCGACGGCCTGGCAGGACGGCAAGCTGGTCTTCAAGCGTACTCCGCTGAAACAGGCGCTGGAGGCGATGCAGCGTTACCGGGGGCCGAGGATTGTCCTGGACGATCCGGAGCTGGCCGACCTGCCGATCAACGGGGTGTTCAAGAGCGAGAACGTGGAGTCGCTGCTCAAGCTGCTGCCGGGTGTCCTGCCCGTCGAACTGAGCTTCGATTCGGATGGCACGGCGCACCTGCAAAGGCGACCTGCGAAAAAATAATCAGGGCGGAGGTAGGGTTTTGCCGTTCGGGCAGCGGCATGGAGGGAAACCAGAATCATTCACAAGGAATCCCTCCCCATGCGCACCCCTGTGCCCCGAGCCCTGTTGTCGCTTTCCGTGCTGGCCGGCAATCTGTTGCTGGCCGCCTATGCGAGTGCCCAGGACACCTTCACCCTCGACCTGCCCAGCTCCAGGCTGGAACACGCCCTGAACGACCTGGCCAGGCAGTCCTCGTCGCAAATCCTGTTCGCCAGCGATATCGCCAATGACCGGCCCAGCCCGGCGCTGAAGGGCAGCTACACCCTCGAGCAGGCCCTGCAGAAACTGCTGGAAGGCACCGGGCTGCACGCCGTCGCCAAGGAGGATGGAACCTTCATCATCGTGCCGGGGACTGCCACCGGGCAGAACGTCCAGGCGGAAGCGCCTGCCCCTCTCGCACCGATGGTGATCACCGGCGATGTGCTGGGGAATGCCAGCGCGCCGGAGGTCATCAGCTATGCCGGCAGCCGTACCCTGGTGGATTCCGCCCAATTGCAGAAGCCCAGCGTGCGGGGCGTGGACGATGCGCTCCAGCGCGTGCCAGGGGTGAAGATCTTCGACGAGACCGGTACGGGCGCACTGCCGCAGATTGCCGTCCGCGGCCTCTATGAAAGCCGCAGTGGCCGCATCCAGGCCCTGTCCGACGGCATTCCGCTGGCGCTGGCGCCCTATGGGCAAACCGGTCTTTCCCTGTTTCCGGTGACGCTGGCGATGGTCGATCGAATCGACGTGGTCAAGGGCGGCGCGGCCGTCCAGTACGGCCCCAACAACGTCGGGGGCGTGATCAACTTCATCAGCCGGCCGATCCCGCGCACCTGGGAAACCAACCTCAAGGAGAAGGCGACCTTCTACCCCGGAGGGCGGCAGCTGTGGGACACCTATGTCGGCACCGGCGGCTTCCTGACCGACAACTTCGGCCTGCAACTGGACCTCAATACGCTCAGCGGCGAGGCCGGGCGCGAGCATTCCGATACCGATGTGCAGAACTACCGGCTACGCGGACAGTGGAATATCGACGACTACCGCGATCTGAGCTTTGGCGTCCAGTACTACAAGGCCGACATGGACCTGGCCGGCGCGCTGTCGCCGGAGGACTATCGACACGATCCGCGCCAGTCCACCCGTCCGCTTGACCGCTTCGAAGGCGATACGACGCGAGTCTGGGGCACCTACACCGAGCAACTGGGCAGCATCGGGCCCTTCGACTCGGTGGAGTTCAGCTGGACCAACTTCGCCCACGACAGCTACCGCAACTTCGTGGTCGGCCTGCCGTTCACCCCCGATGCGTCGCCCCTGACCCGCCAGGATGGCCCGCGTGACTTCAAGGTCTGGGGCAGCGAGCCGCGATTGAGCCTGAGCATCGACGACGAGCAGGTCAGCCAGACCTGGCTGGTCGGGGCGCGCTACGTCAGCGAGGACATCGATTACAAGGTGAACAGGCAGAGCCTGGCGACGGGCGTCACCACGCCGTTCCGTGATTGGAAGTTCAACGATGACGCCCAGGCGGTCTACCTGAGCAATGCCATCGGCCTGATGGATCGCCGCCTCACCATCACGCCGGGGGTGCGTTATGAAAACGCCCGCATGGACTATGACGACGGCCTGACCCAGGTCCGCAAGGACAACCGATCCGAAGAGTGGCTTCCGGGGCTGACCATCGGCTTCCAGGCCACTGACGAGTGGTACCTGTATGCCAATGCCCAGAAGTCCCTGCGCCCGCCGCAAGTGACGCAGATCGTGAAGGAGGGGGATGTCGGCGCGGAACTGGCCTGGAACTATGAAACCGGGGTCCGCTACATCCCCTGGGATGGCTTGCGTGTGGACTTCGGTGTCTACCGCATCGATTTCGACGACCAGATCGTCTATTCGGCGACCACCGACCGCTTCCAGAACATCGGCAGCACCCGGCACCAGGGTATCGAGACCGAGGTGTTCTGGACGCCGGAAGCCCTGCCCGAGCTCGATCTGCACGCCAGCTATGCCTACCTGGATGCCGAGCAGCGCAGTGGGGAGTTCAAGGGGAACGACGTGCCCTATGCCTCCCGGCAGCAGTTCGGTGTGGATGGCCAGTACCGCTTCGCCGAGTTCTGGACCTACAGCCTGGATGGTCTGTATGTCAGCAGCGCCTATACCGACGCCGCGAATAGCGCTGACGAGGATGCCAATGCGACGGTCGGGGAACTGCCAGCCTATTGGCTGTGGAATACGGCGATCCAGCGGGAGTTTCCCCTGCAGGACCAGAGTGTCCTGACGGCGTCGGCCGGTATCAGCAACCTGTTCAATCGCCAGTATTACTTCCGTGGCATCGACACCAGCCCCTGGGGACGGCAGCCCGCCCCCGAGCGCTCGTTGACGCTGGAGGTCAACTACAAGTTCTGAGGCCGGCGGGCGCAACGCGAACTCCCCGTGTGCATCGGGACGCCGCGATTCACGCGGCGCCCCGGTTGGCTTTCGCCTCAGAAACTCTTCGCCACGCTGGCCACCACCGTGGCGGTACAGGCGTCCTTGAAGCCGAAGTTGTTCAGGCATTCGTACCGGGACAGGTCGGTATCGATGTAACTCACCGCCCAATCCAGCCCCACCAGCTCATGGCTCAGTTTGACCTCCCACTCGTGGTAGGTGTCGCGGGTGTCTTCGCCGCCGGAAAGGTAGAGCGGGTCCTTCGCGTCGTTGCGGCCATAGCGCACGCGCAACTGGAACTCGGCCGGCAGTTCGGCGTTGTAGGCCAGGTAGGTGTAGAGATTGCTCTGCTTCTCGCCGAAATAGGTGGGGTAGTCGTCACCGTAGTAGGCCGCCAGCTCGAAGCCATAGGCGTGGAGGATGGCGTACACGTCGCTCTGGTTGAACTGGCTTTCCTTGGGGTAGCTGTACTTGAGATAGCCCAGGTCCAGGGCGACATCGTCGTTGGCCTGCCAGTACCAGCCGAGGTAGTAGTCCATTTCCTGGCGGGTCTTGTGGTCGTAGCCGTAGTCGACGTTGGAGGTCCAGGCCCCCAGGTACGGGCCGCTGGCATGCTGCAGGGTGAGGCCGAGCTGGGCGGCCGGGTCGCCCTGGGTCTGCGAGATGCCACGGGTGCGGTAGTCGCTGAGCAGCGCGGCGTCGATCTGCAGGGCGAAGTCCTGGCTGAGCTCCACGGCCAGGGCGGGGGTGAGCGGCGCGCAGGCGAGCAGCGCGCCGATGAGCCATTGCGGGCGGTTCATGCGGTTGTCCCTTTGTTGTGATTGTCTGTGGGGCAGGGCGAAAAGGCCCGCGCAGCGCCAGCCCTCCCGGCGTCGTCGGGGGCTTGGAGGAAGGGCTGGGCTGGCGGGCAGGGCGCCGGGGGTGTTCAGGTCCCGACGCAGGAGCCCGGCTCGTCAGAGAGCCGGAGCGTCGTCGGCGCGGTAGACTTCGCGGCCTTCGAACAGGGTGTGCAGCACGCGGGCTTCGGCCAGTTGCTGCTCGGGCACGCTGAACACGTCGCGGTCGAGGACGACCATGTCGGCCTGCTTGCCGGGGGCCAGGCTGCCGATCTTCCGCTCCAGGCCGATGGCCTGCGCGGCATTGCGGGTGTAGGCGTAGAACATGGTCTGGCGGTCGACGCGCTCGGCGGCATTCAGCACGCCTTGCTCGCCCTGGCGGGTCACCGCCTGGTAGACGGCCTTCAGCGGGTCCGGGGTGGATACCGGCCAGTCGCTGGCGCCGGCGATGGTGGCGCCGTTGTCCAGCAGCGATTTCGCCGGGTACATGTAGCGATAGGCGTCGTCGGCGATGTAGGGCTTCACCAACTCGACCGTGTAGGGCTCGGCGGTGGCCCAGTCCAGTTGCATCGAGGCGATCACGCCCAGCGACTTGAAGCGCGGGAAGTCCTGCGGGCTGACCAGTTGCAGGTGGGTGATCGAGTGGCGGATGCCGCTCTGCCGGTCCTTGCGCGCCTGGGCGATGCCGTTGAGCGATTCGCGCACCGCGCGGTCGCCGATGGCGTGGATGTGCACCAGCCAGCCACGGGCGTCGGCGGCGCTGACCAGTTCGCCGAAATGCTGCGGGTCGATCAGCAGTTCGCCGGGCTTGTGGCTGTTCTTGTAGTCTTCCAGCAGCGCGGCGGACTGCGCCGGGAACTCGATCACGCCGTCGGCGAAGATCTTGATCCCCGGCAGGGTCAGGTTGGGGATGCCCTGGAACTGCTGGCGCACCTTGTCCAGCACCGCGAGATCGGCCGGACGGCTCTTCGGATTGGCCACCAGCAGCGCCGCGACGTGGGCGCTGAGCTGGCCGTCACGGGCCAGGTCGCGGTACACCGGCAGCACGCCGACGCTCTTCTCGGTGGGCGTGATGTTGAACAGCGCCTCACCCGGTGCGCCGTTGGCCGCCGGGTCCATCCAGGCGGTGATGCCGAGGCTGTTGTTGTACTTCACCGCGGCCACGCCCGCACGCTTCATGGTCTGGGTGTCGGCGACGGGCATGGCGGCCGCGGCCAGGTCGAAGCCGGAATCGACGAGGAAGCCGGTGGGATTGAAGTGCTTGTCGTGGGCGATGTTCTGCTGTTCCAGGGCGCTCAGGCCACGCAGGCGCTGCGCATCGAGCCCGGCGCGCTTGAGCATGGCGGCGTTGGCCCAGGCGGTGTGGTGGTCGCTGCCGATCAGGATCACCGGCACGTTCTCCCACTCGCCGTTGTTCAGGCGCTGCGCCAGGCCCTCGGACTGGGACCAGTAGGTGGAGTTCATGCCGTTCATCACCACCACGTCGCCCGCCATCGCCCTGCCGCTGTCGCGGTCCTTCTTCAAGCGCTTGACGAAGGCGTCGAGGTCCATTTCCTCATCCTGCAGGCTGGCGGAGATCAGCTCCAGGCCACCGAAGATGGAGTGCGAGTGGCTGTCGATGAAGCCGGGCATCAGCACCTTGCCACCGAGGTCGACGACCTTGCTGCCGGCGTCGCCCAGGGCGCGGATCTCGTCGTTGGTGCCCACTTTCAGCACCTTGCCATCGGCCACCGCGACCGCCTGTTGCAGCGCCTGGCCCGGCTCGGCGGTGAAAACCTTGCCGTTGAGCAGGATCAGGTCCGCGTTCTGTGCCTGTGCTTCCAAAGTGCCGAGCGCGATTGCAACGGCCAGCGCGCCTTTGAGCAACGTGTGCATGACTTCCCCTTGTGTACCGGTTGATTTTTATTGGTCTGCGCAAGAGGCTATCGGGGCGGCCAGCGGCCAGGAAGGCGCAACGGCTCATAACACTTGTGAAAATCTGGAAATAATATGGACAAGTTCAGCAGCCTGACGATGTTCGTTGCCAGCGCTGAAACCGGCAGTTTCAGCCGCGCAGCCGAGCGACTGGGCAAGACTCCCTCGGCCGTCACCAAGGCCATCGGCCTGCTGGAGAGCGAACTGGGCGCGCGGCTGTTCGAGCGCACCACGCGCAGCATGTCGTTGACCGAGGCCGGCCAGCTTTACCTGGACGGCGCCCGCGAGGTGCTGGAGCGGATGCGCGAGACCACCGAGGAGATCGCCCAGTTGCAGCACAGCCTGCGGGGCGTGCTGCGCATCACCGCGCCGCTGCTGTTCGGCCCGGCCTTCCTCGACCAGGCCTGCGCGGACTTCCTCGCCCTGCACCCGGACGTACGCCTGCAGGTGGACCTCTCCGACAGCTACCTCGACCTGCTCGACGGCCGCTACGACCTCGCGTTGCGCATGGGCAACAGCGACCTGCCGGGGCTGATCGCGCAGCCACTGGCGGAAAGCCGCATCGCTGTCTGCGCCAGTCCCCTGTACCTGGCACGGCGCGGCACGCCCCAGCATCCGCGCGAGGTCATCGAGCACGACTGCCTGATCTACCGCCACCCGGCGCTGGACGACCGCTGGTGGTTCGACCTGGACGGCGAGCGCTACTCCACGCCGCGCAGCGGACGCCTGAGCAGCGACAACCAGGCCATGTTGCTCACCGCCTGCCTGGCCGGACACGGCCTGCTGCCGTGCCCACGCTGGAGCGTGCTGGATCACCTGCGCTGCGGACGGCTGGTCACGGTGCTGGATGCGTTCTACTTCGAGCCGGACACCTTCGGCTCGCAGATCCTCGCCGTGTACCCGAGCAACCGCCGGGCCACGCGCAAGATCCATGCGTTCATCGAACACCTGCGCGAGGCGCTGCGGCGCACCGGTATCCTTTGAGGCGCTACAGGCTGTCCGGCTGCGCCTGGCATGCCCCGTCCGGAGGATGCTTCGGGCGGCATCGAGTGGGAAGTTCTTGATCCTGCACAGGAGCGGCGTAGCGTGATCGGTGTATTGTGCGTCGGCGACTTGCAGCGACAGACTGCCAGCGCCAGAGGAGCCGTGTCATGCCCGAATCTATGAGTTTCAACCGCGCGCTGGTGGAGAAGTACGACCGCCCCGGCCCGCGCTATACGTCCTACCCCACCGCGCCGCAGTTCCACGGCGCCTTCGCCGCCGACGACTACCGCGCAGCGGCCCGGCGCAGCAACGAGGCACCGTCCAAGCCACTCTCGGTGTACATCCACATCCCGTTCTGCCAGAGCCTGTGCTACTACTGCGCCTGCAACAAGATCATCACCCAGAAGACCCACCGCGCCGTCGAATACCTCGACTACCTCAAGCGCGAGATCGCCATGCAGGCGGCATTGTTCGACGGTTCGCGCAAGCTCACCCAATTGCACCTGGGGGGCGGTACGCCCACCTACCTGACCAGTGCACAGTTGACCGAGCTGATGGATTGCCTGCGCGAGCATTTCAACCTGGACGAGAGCGACGACCATGAGTTCTCCATCGAGGTCGATCCGCGCACCATCAGCCGCGAACGCATCGCCGAGCTGCGCGCCCAGGGCTTCAACCGCCTGAGCTTCGGCGTGCAGGATTTCGACGAGAAGGTCCAGGCGGCGGTCAATCGCGTACAGAGCGAGCAGCAGATCTTCGACCTCATCCACGCCGCCCGCGAGGCGCGCTTCAAGTCGGTTTCCGTGGACCTGATCTACGGCCTGCCGCTGCAGACGGTGGAGAGCTTCGACGCCACCCTGAGCAAGATCGTCGCATTGCGTCCCGACCGCATCGCCGCCTACAGCTACGCCCACCTGCCCGAGCGGGTGCGCGCGCAGCGGCTGATCCGCCGCGAGGACATGCCGCCGCCCGAGCGCAAGCTGGAACTGCTGGAACTGACCATCCGCCGGCTGACCGGGGAGGGCTATGCCTACATCGGCATGGACCACTTCGCGCTGCCCGACGACGAGCTGACCGTGGCCCGCGCCAACGGTACGCTGCAACGCAACTTCCAGGGCTACTCGACCCACGCCGACTGCGACCTGATCGCCCTGGGCGTGTCGTCCATCAGCAAGGTCGGCGACACCTACGGGCAGAACGTGAAGGAGCTGTCGCAGTACTACGCGCGCCTTAACGAGGGGCTGCTGCCGGTGCACAAGGGCTACCGCCTGACCGACGACGACCGCCTGCGCCGCGAGGTGATCGGCGCGCTGATGTGTCATGGCCGCGTGGACTACGCACCGCTGGAAGCGCGCCACGGTATCCGTTTCAGGGAGTATTTCGAGGAATCGCTGCAGCAGTTGCAGGAGCAGGTCGGCGACGGCCTGATCGAGCTGCACGGCGATGCGCTGGTGCTGCTGCCCCAGGGGCAACTGATGATGCGCAGCGTGGCGATGGCTTTCGATGCCTACCTGGGCGGTGGGCAGCAGGAGCGCTTCTCGCGGACCATCTGAGCCAGGAAAAGCCCCGGCAACCTGCAGGTTGCCGGGGCTTTTTTCGTGCCGGCGTCAGCCCGCCGCCGCCTCGAAGCTGTCGCTGCGCGCCATACGCCAGATGCGCTCGTAGAACTCGCCCTCGATGTTGCCCGAGAGCAGTTCGCCGGGCTTGAGGAAGTAGTGCAGGTGCGAGAACAGGCGGATCTCGGTGGCCGACACGCGACGCACCAGATGCCTGGCTTCCAGTTGCGAGGGATGCTCGATGCCGGCCGCGGCGATCATCTCGGCCAGGCCCTTGAGGGTGTTGCGGTGGAAGTTGCGCACCCGCTCGGCCTTGTCCGGCACCACCAGGGCGCGTTGGCGCAGCGGGTCCTGGGTGGCCACGCCGGTCGGGCACTTGTTGGTGTGGCAGCTCTGCGACTGGATGCAGCCGATGGCGAACATGAAGCCGCGCGCCGAGTTGGCCCAGTCGGCGCCCATCGCCAGCACGCTGGCGATATCGAAGGCGCTGACGATCTTGCCGCTGGCGCCGATGCGGATCTTGTCGCGCAGGTTCAGGCCGACCAGGGTGTTGTGCACGAACAACAGGCCCTCGCGCATCGGCAGGCCCATGTGGTCGGTGAACTCCAGCGGCGCGGCGCCGGTGCCGCCTTCCTTGCCGTCGACCACGATGAAGTCGGGGAGGATGCCGGTCTCCTGCATGGCCTTGGCGATGCCCATGAACTCCCACGGGTGGCCGATGCACAGCTTGAAGCCCACCGGCTTGCCGCCGGAGAGTTCGCGCAGTTTGACGATGAAGTCGAGCAGCTCCTTGGGCGTGCTGAAGGCGCTGTGGGAGGAGGGCGAGATGCAGTCCTGGCCCAGCGGTACACCACGGGTGGAGGCGATTTCCGGGGTCACCTTGTGCTTGGGCAGGATGCCGCCGTGGCCGGGCTTGGCGCCCTGGCTGAGCTTGATCTCGATCATCTTCACCTGCGGGTCGACCGCCTGCCTGGCGAAGCGCTCCGGGTCGAAGTGGCCATCCGGGGTGCGGCAGCCGAAGTAGCCGCTGCCCAGTTCCCAGGTCAGGTCGCCGCCGTACTCGCGGTGGTAGGGGCTGATGCTGCCCTCGCCGGTGTCGTGGATGAAGTTGCCCATCTTCGCGCCCTTGTTCAGCGCGCGGATGGCGTTGGCGCTGAGGGAGCCGAAGCTCATCGCCGAGATGTTGAACACCGAGATGGAGTAGGGCTGCTTGCATTCCGGGCCGCCCACGTCGACGCGGAAGGTGCAGGGATCGGCCACCGGCGCCGGGCGGATGGAGTGGGCGATGAACTCGAAGCCCGACTGGTAGACGTCGATCAGGGTGCCGAACGGTTTGTCGGCGCTCTCGTTCTTCGCCCGCGAGTAGACCAGCGCCCGCTGGGCACGGGAGAAGGGCAGGGCGTCGTTGTCCCCCTCGAGCAGGTACTGGCGGATTTCCGGGCGGATGCCTTCCACCAGGTAGCGGATGTTGCCGAGGATCGGGTAGTTGCGCCGTACCGCGTGGTGCTGCTGGCGGAGGTCGATGACGCCGAGCACGCTGAGGGCGAAGGTCAGCAGGGTCAGGGGCCAGACGTGGCCGAGGAAGGGCAGGCTGATCAGGGTAAACAGGATGCAGGCGGCGAAGAAGGCGTAGCGGCTGAGCAGCGACAGGTTCATGGAGTCTCCAGTCGTTGGGCTTATCACGGTCAGGTTGGGTCGAAAGGGCCGTCACAGAGCATGGCAGGTATTGCGCGAACGTGCCTGGACAAAGGGCAAGGCGATGGGCTTTCGGAGGTCATTCCAGTTCTGGCGGGCACCGACGGTAGCCCGAAGCAGGGGAAAAAGAAAGCTGGCTAACGATTTTTTCCGGGACTGAGAAAGGGTGTTTCGGGAGCTGCGAGAAACGGCCACATCCGTACCTGGGCTGTTCGCGAGCAAGCTCGCTCCTACAGGGTTGGCACCGGCTTGCACTTCGTAGGAGCGAGCTTGCTCGCGAACCCGCATTCAGCCGGATTAACAGGCAATCACGTTGACTGCCAGCCCGCCCTTGGAGGTCTCCTTGTACTTGTCCATCATGTCCCGCCCGGTGTCGCGCAGGGTGTCGATGGCCTTGTCGAGGCTGACCAGATGCTGGCCGTCGCCGCGCAGGGCCAGTTGGGCGGCGTTGATGGCCTTGAGCGAAGCCATCGCGTTGCGCTCGATACAGGGTACCTGCACCAGGCCGGCCACCGGGTCGCACGTCAGGCCGAGGTTGTGCTCCAGGCCGATCTCGGCGGCGTTCTCCACCTGTTCCAGGCTGCCGCCGAGGACTTCCGCCAGGGCGCCGGCGGCCATCGCGCAGGCCGAGCCGACTTCGCCCTGGCAACCCACTTCGGCGCCGGAGATCGAGGCGTTGAGCTTGCACAGGATGCCGATGGCGGCGGCGGTCAGCAGGTAGCGTTCGATGGCCTCCGCGTCGGCCCGGGGGGCGTAGCGCGCGTAGTAGTGCAGCACCGCCGGAACGATGCCGGCGGCGCCGTTGGTGGGCGCGGTCACCACCCGGCCACCGGCGGCGTTCTCCTCGTTCACCGCCAGCGCCCAGAGATCGACCCAGTCCATCGCGCCGAGGGTGCTGGCGATCAGGTTGCCGCTGTCCGCTTCGTTCAACCGGCGGTAGAGCATGGGGGCGCGACGGCGCACCTTGAGCCCGCCGGGCAGGGTGCCTTCGGTTTCCAGTCCACGGCGCACGCAGGCCTGCATTTCGTCCCAGATATGGGCCAGGCCGGCGTGGATTTCCGCCGCGCTGCGCACGGCCAGTTCATTGGCCCACATCAGGTCGCTGATGCGCTTGAACTCATGCTGATGGCACAGGCGCAGCAGCTCCTCGGCGCTGTGGAAGGGGTAGGGCGTGGGGTTGCCGGGCAGGGCGCGGTCGGTGTTGAAGTCGGCCTGGTCCACCACGAAACCGCCGCCCACGGAATAGCAGACGCGCTCGGCCAGCAACCGGCCGTCGTCGTCCAGCGCGCGCAGGTGCAGCCCGTTGGGATGGGCGGGCAGGCTGCCGTCGTGGAAGACCAGGTGCCGCGCCGGATCGAAGTCGATCTCCCGCGCGCCGCCCAGGCGCAGGCGACGGCGCAGCAGGATGTCGTCCACCTGTGGCGCCAGGGCGGCTGGATCGGCTTCCGCCGGATCGATGCCGAGCAGGCCGATCAGGCAGGCGCGGTCGGTGGCGTGACCTTTGCCGGTGGCGCTGAGGGAGCCGTAGAGGTGCACCTCGATCGCCGCCACCCGCTCCAGTCGGTCGTCCGCCCGCAGGCGGTCGACGAACTCGCGGGTAGCGCGCATCGGCCCCACGGTGTGGGAGCTGGATGGCCCGACGCCGGGCTTGAACATGTCGAAAACACTGAGGGTCATGGGGGATTCCTCCTGTCCTCAAGCATGGACCCGCAATGCCGCGGTTGCTCACCGGCTGCTCGACGGCTGGCTGCTTTCTGTAGGAGCGAGCTTGCTCGCGAACAGAATTTCCAGGTATCTCCGCTGGCGCGCGGTTCGCGAGCAAGCTCGCTCCTACAAACGCGTAAGGTGCGATGTCACCCCTGCGCCTGCAAAAACAGCGAGAACAATTCCGACTGCGACTTGATCCCGAGCTTGGCGTACATGTGCTTGCGGTGGACCTTCACCGTTTCGGCGGAAATGGCCAGCTTGCGGGCGATTTCCTTGCTGGAGCAGCCACTGAGCATCAAGCGGCCGACTTCCAGTTCGCGGGCGGTGAGTGGGGTTTCCACCTGTTGGGCGGTGGCTTCCAGGCGGTTCTGCCAGCGCGGCGGCGGGGGCGCTTCCTGCACTTCGCGCTCGAAGGCCATGCGCTGGCGCATCAGGCCCGCGACCCAGGGCTGCACCAGCGCGAGTAAAGCGATCTGCTCCGGGGTGAAGCGGCCCTTGCTGCCCAGCGAGCAGCAGAGGGTGCGTTCGCCGTCGAGCTGCACGTTGATCTGCACTTCGTCGGCCACCACGTTGAGGCTGAAGTAGCGCTGGTAGTAGTCGGTCTGCTCGAACATTTCCGGGGCCACGTCGTCCAGGCGGAACAAGCCGCTGCCGGGGGCCTCGCGGCTGGCGATGTAGAACGGGTCGAGCAGGTAGAGGCCCCTGAGGTAGTCCTGGAACAGCGGGTCCGGCCCGCCATCTTCGCCGGGACATTCGGCGAACACCTGCGGCCTGCCATTGCTGAAAAGCAGCACCACCCAGCTGTCGAAGGGCACATACTGACCCAGCAGGCGCACCAGCGAGGTCCAGAAGTTCGGCTTGTCCAGCGCCTCGATCAGTTGCCCGACCGAGCGGTGCCAGGCGATGTCCTGCAGGGAAAGGCCCATGACTCTACCCCCGTTGGGTTACCACGCGGGCGTAATTACCCGGTGAGGGCGCCGCCGGCATACTCGGTGAATGCCTTTACGCCGGCGCGGTGCGCATTCTGACCCTTTTGCGGCATCGGGTCATGTCTTCGCGCCCGTCCATGAAACACCCGAGGAGCCCCCATGAAAGTCGAACTCGTTCAACTCGCTGGCCGTGATGGCGATGTGGCCTGGAACCTGGCGCGTACCCTCGACGCCATCCACGCCTGCGCCCCGGACAGTCAACTGGTGGTGTTCCCCGAAACCCAACTGACCGGCTTCCCCACCGAGGCCAACATCGCTGCCATCGCCGAACCGATCGACGGTCCCAGCGTGCAGGCCGTGCTGCGTGCCGCACGGGAGAAGAACATCTCGGTCGCCGTGGGTTTTGCCGAAGCCGCCGACGGCCGCTTCTACAACACCACGCTGCTGGTCACCCCCGACGGTATCGCCATGCAATACCGCAAGACGCACCTGTGGGCATCGGACCGCGGCATCTTCACCCCCGGCGACCGCTACGCCACCTGCCTGTGGAACGGCATCCGCGTCGGCATCGTGATCTGCTTCGACATCGAGTTTCCCGAGTCCGTACGCGCCCTCGGCCAACTGGGCGCCGAGCTGATCATCGTGACCAACGGCAACATGGACCCCTACGGCCCGACCCACCGCACCGCGATCATGGGCCGCGCGATGGAAAACCAGGCCTACGCCGTGATGGTCAACCGCGTCGGCGAGGGTGACGACGAGCTGGTGTTCGTCGGCGGCAGCGCGGCGGTCGATCCCTTCGGCCAACTGCTCTGCGAGGCCGGCCGCGAAGAGTGCCGGCAGATCGTCGAGCTGGATTTCGAACGCCTGGCCCAGGCGCGCCGCGACTACAGCTACCTGGCCGAGCGCCGCTTCGTACTGCCGGGCGAGATGCGCGAGCACGACGGCGGCCTGCGCGAATTGATCATTCCCACCTGAGTGTCCCATCCGGCTTCTGCGGAGCCGGGGCGCAGGGCCGCGCCGACACAGCGTTGTTCCACGATCGACGGGCGACGAGAGCGCCCGCGAGGCCTGCGGGTGAGCGCAGGCCAGCAACTTTGCGCTGCCATAACAAACACAATGCGGAGTAAGCAGTAATGGCTCGACTGAAACGAACCCTGTCGCTGGGTTCGGTGGTGCTGTTCGGCATCGCCTACATGACCCCGATCATCGTCCTCGGCACCTTCGGCATCCTCGCCGACGTCACTCGTGGCGTGGTGCCTTCGGCCTATCTCGTCGCCTCGGTAGCGATGCTCTTCACCGCGCTCAGCTATGGGCGCATGGCCGCCGCCTTCCCGGTGGCCGGCTCCGCCTACACCTACGTGCGCAAGTCGATCAGCCCGAAACTGGGCTTCCTCGCCGGCTGGGCGGTGCTGCTGGACTACCTGTTCCTGCCGATGGCCATCTGGCTGATCGGCGCGGCCTACCTGCACTCCGCCTTCCCGGCGGTGCCCCAGGCGCTCTGGGTGCTGGCGTTCATCGGCGTGACCACCGCGATCAACGTGGTCGGCCTGCGCCTGGCGAAGAACATCAATGGCGTGCTGATGCTGGTGCAGTTCCTGGTGCTGCTGGCCTTCGTCGGCCTGGCGATCCACTACGTGATGGGCGACGCCAGCCGTCCGTTGTGGACCCTGGAGCCCTTCCTCAAGGAAGGCACCCAACTGCCGCTGATCATGGGCGGCGCGGCCATCGCCTGCTACTCCTTCCTGGGCTTCGACGCGGTCAGCACCCTGACCGAAGAAACCCATGAGCCGCGCAAGACCATTCCGCGCGCGATCCTGCTGATCACCCTGATCGGTGGCGGCATCTTCATCGCCGCCAGCTACTTCGTACAACTGGCGCATCCGTCGCTGGAGTTCCAGAACGCCGATTCCGCCGCCTACGAAATTGCCCGCAACATCGGTGGCGATCTGTTCGTCAGCTTCTTCCTCGTCGGCCTGATCGTCGGCCAGTTCACCTCCGGACTGTCGGCCCAGGCCAGCGCCTCGCGCCTGCTGTTCGCGATGGGCCGCGACGGCGTACTGCCGCGCCCGTTCTTCGGTCGCATCGGCAAGCGCTTCGAGACCCCGGTGAACAGCATCGTGCTGTGCGGCGTGGTGGCGCTGCTGGCGCTGCGCATGGACGTCACCACCTCCACCTCGTTCATCAACTTCGGCGCCTTCCTGGCCTTCAGCCTGGTGAACCTCTCGGTGATCTTCCACTACTACCTGAACGCCGAGCGCCGTGGCCTGCGCGAGCGGGTGCTGTTCCTGCTGTTCCCGCTGATCGGCCTGCTTGCCGACCTGTGGCTGATGGTCAGTCTCGACCACCTGGCGATCTGGCTCGGCGCATCCTGGCTGGCGATCGGCGTGGTCTACCTGGCGGTGATCACCGGCGGTTTCCGCGAGCAACCGCCGGAGATGCACTTCGACGAGGCATAACGGTCTGGCGGGGCTATGCTGGGGGCTCCATGCGGTGCCCGAGGAGCCCCCGCCATGTCCCGCATCACCCTGTACCATTCGCCCCAGACTCGCTCCAGCGGCACCCTGGTGCTGCTGGAGGAGCTGGGCGCCGACTATGACCTCGAACTGATCAACATGAAGGCCGGCCAGCAGCGCCAGCCGGCATACCTGGCCATCAACCCGATGGGCAAGGTCCCGGCGATTCGCCACGGCGAGGCGCTGGTGACCGAGCAGGGCGCGGTCTACCTCTACCTCGCCGACCTGTTCCCCCGCGCAGGCCTTGCGCCCGCCCTGGATGACTCGCTGCGCGGCCCGTACCTGCGCTGGCTGGTGTTCTATGGCTCCAGCTTCGAGCCGGCCATCCTCGACCGCGCGCTCAAGCGCGACCCGCCGCCGCCGGCCATGAGTCCGTACGGCGACTACGACAGCGTGATCAGAACCCTGGCCGCGCAACTGGAGCAGGGGCCTTACCTGCTGGGCGGCCGCATGACGGCTGCCGACGTGCTGTGGGGGTCGGCGCTGAGCTGGACCATCGGTTTCGGCGTGGTGCCCAAACTGCCGGTATTCGAACGCTACGTCGAACTCGTCACGGCGCGGCCGGCTTTCGCCCGCGTGCGCGAGCGCGATGAGCAGTGGGCGGCGGAACACGCCCGGGCCGCCGAGGCCAAGGTGCCGTGATTGCGTCCCGGCCAGGGCGATGGCGTAGCGGCATTCGGGACGTGCCGGGAGATCAGTGCGTGTTTTGCGAAAACGATCTCAAGCTATGTGGGAAGTTTCTTTTTTGCTTGTGGCTTTCTTTGTCAATCAGCGCTGCTGATCAATGATTGCCCCAACGCCGCGTCGATCCCCATCTCGTGGCGTCAGCGGCATCTGACGACGAGAAAGACGTTGCATCCGTTAGCCCCCTGAAGCCCATCCGCGAGGATGGGCTTTTTTCGTTCACTGTTCCTGCGCCCTTCAATCTCAGTCTTCGGAGGACGAAGTGGGAAATATCTACTGTTCGGAAGCCTGAGGTCCATGTGCCTCAGGAAAATGCCGACGATGTAGTCTTTATCCCAATCTTCTGAGGTTTT
The DNA here is from genome assembly GCF_000349845.1 of Pseudomonas sp. ATCC 13867. Taxonomy (NCBI): domain Bacteria; kingdom Pseudomonadati; phylum Pseudomonadota; class Gammaproteobacteria; order Pseudomonadales; family Pseudomonadaceae; genus Pseudomonas; species Pseudomonas sp. ATCC 13867. The sequence goes on from NC_020829.1 coordinate 1,532,317, forward strand.
TTCTTACGCGGATATCTGGGCTTGGAGGTGGCTGTCAGCTGTTGGATCATATGTCCGTGCCCTGTTCCTACAGGGCGCCCTAATGATTGATCGACTAGTCAATCGTTAACGTTCTTGGCCCGCCAGCAATGGCGGGTCTTTTTTTTGGGCTCTCCGCAGAGCCTGGGAAGGCGCGATGAACCATGAAAAACGCCCTCTGCTGTTTCCGGAAGAGGGCGTAGTCGGTGCCGCGCGCCGAACTCAGGCGAGAGCTCGTCGCGCAGCGGGTTGATGAGCGACTGGTTCCTGCTTGCTGGCTGCGCTCCTTTCCTCGCGCAGTTCCTCGGCGTCGGCCTGCTCGGCGGTGGACAGGTCGCTGGCGCGGAAGCCGGTGAGCCTGAGCAGGATCAGGGTGCAGGCCAGGGAAACCACCGCGTACATCGCCGAGGCGATGGCCACGCCGACGATGCTGCCGGTGCTGTTGAGAATCCACTGGGCGAGGACCGGCGTACCGCCGCCGATCAGCAGCGAGCAGAGCTGGTAGGCCAGCGACAGGCCGGTATAGCGGACGCGGGCGGGGAAGGCGCGGGCCAGGATGCCGCCCACCGCGCCGTAGAACATCGCGTGCGGCACGGTGGCCAGGCACATGCCGACGGCGGCGATCCAGTAGATCTTGGTTTCCACCGCGAAGAACATCGCCGGCATCAGGATGAACTCCGGCAGCACCATCAGGCAGACGGCCTTGCGCATGTCGATCCGCGAGGTGAGCAGCGCGCCGATCGGCTGGCTGATGAACTGCACCACCAGGGCGATGACGATGATGCTGAGGAAGGTGCCCTGGCTGTAGCCCAGCGTCTTGGTCGCCCAGGACAGGGCGAAGGTGCTCTTGAAGTAGGTGACGTGGATGATCGGCAGCACGCCGGCGCCCAGCAGGACGATCCGCCAGTGCTTGCTCAGCACCTCCGCGATCGGCAGTTTCACGGTCTTCTTCTGTTGCAGCAGGCGCTTCATGTCTTCCGACTCTTCCAGCCGCAGGCGGATGACCATGCCGATGATGACCAGGGCCGCCGAGAGCAGGAAGGGAATGCGCCAGCCCCAGAGGATGAACTCGGAGGCCGGCAGGCTGCTGAGGGCGAAGAACACCACGGTCGCCAGCAGGTTGCCGGTGGGCGAGCCCTGCTGGGCGAAGGCGGCGTAGAGGATGCCCTTGCCCTTGGGCGCGCTCTCGCTGGCGATCAGGATGGCGCCACCCCATTCGCCGCCCACCGCGATGCCCTGGATGATGCGCAGCACCACCAGCGCGATCGGCGCCCATATGCCGATGTCCGCATAGACCGGCAGCACGCCGATGCAGGTGGTGGCGATGCCCATCATGATCAGGGTGATCACCAGGGTGTTCTTGCGGCCGATCCTGTCGCCGAGGTGGCCGAAGATGATGCCGCCGAGCGGGCGGGCGATGAAGCCGGACCACAGCGTGACGAAGGACAGCAGCGTGGCCAGGCCCGGGTCCATGTCGCTGGGGAAGAACACCTTGCCAAATACCAGTGCGGCAGCCAGGCCATAGATGTAGAAGTCATACCACTCGATGGTGGTGCCGATGAAGGAGGCGATACCCGCCTTGCGGGCCTTCTTGTGGAGGACGGAGTCGTCCCGGGGCGTTGTGCTGTGCATAGGGCAAGTCCTGGTTATTTTTGTTTTCCGCAGATACGCAGGTCCTTGCCGCGTCGTTTGGGTGCGGCGGGGGAAGCGAAACGAGAGGTTTCGCCGTCTTGCGTGCGGTCGGTTTTGCCCCGGGGTGAGCGGAGTCTATGCGGCACCTGGTGAAATAAATAATCTTTTAATCTTATTGTTCGATAATCGATTCCATATGGCGCGGGCCGCGCGGGCTCTACGGGGCGGCCAGGCAGGTCTTCATCACCGCGAGGAAGCCTTCCGCCGCCTGCGGCGCGTCATTGGCGGAGAGAATGGCGTGGAGTTCGGAGAGCGCGCCGGGCTGTTCGATCTCCAGGCAGCTCACCTGGTCCTTCCAGGCCAGGCACAGGGTCTTCGGCAGCAGGGCGACGCCCATGCCGAGGCTGACCATGGTGGCGATGGTCTGCCAGAGCCGCGCCTCGTGGCGGATGTGCGGGCTGAAGCCGGCATCCACGCAGCGAGCGATGATCAGGTCGTGGTAGTGCGGCGACACGGTGCGCGGGAAGAGGATGAAATCCGCCTCCCTGAGCTCGGCGAGGTCGATCCGCGAGCCGCTGGCCAGCGGGTGCTGCGGGGGCAGGCAACAGAGGAACGGGTCGGCGATCAGGCATTCGGAGACGATCTCCGGCGGCAGCTTGCTCCAGTGCACGAAGCCGATGTCGATCTGCCCGCGCTGCAGCGCCAGCGCCTGTTCCGAGGTGTTCATCTCCATCAGCACCACTTCCATGTTGGGGTGCTCTTCCTCGAAGCGCGTCACCGCCTTCGGCAGGCCGCGATAGAGCATGGAGTTGACGAACCCCACGCGCAGCCGGCCGACCGTGCCCTTGGCGGACAACTGCGTCAGGCGCTTCACCTGCTCGGCCTGCAGCAGCAGGTTGCGCGCCTCCTCCAGCAGCACCTGGCCGGCGGTGGTCAGCTTCACCGACTTGTTGTTGCGCACCAGCAACTGGATGCCCAGTTGCTCCTCCAGCTTCTTGATATCGAAGCTCAGCGCCGGCTGGGAGATAAACAGGCGCGCCGCCGCGCGGCCGAAATGCAGCTCTTCGGCGACGGCGATGAAGTAGCGGAGTTGCTTGAGGTCCATAGGGGGCGCACGCATTTCTACGATTTGTTTTTCTTATCGTAGGTGATTTTTATTGTATTGGATACTTATCGAAACCTTCCCCTAGTCTCGGCGTAAAACAAGTAGGAGCTACGCCATGACGTCCATGCCCGAAGTACTTCCCGTAGATGACCTGAACATTCCGGACAGCCGCGGGATGAACCTGTATTCCTGCGATCCGGGGCTGCGCCGGCTGCTCGATGTCTACCTGCAGCCCGATGTGCTCGCCCAGTGGCTGCCGGTTCTCCAGCAGCTCGGCGCGCGGGCGGGGGACGAACTGGACATGCTGGCGCTGTCGGCGGACAAGAACCCGCCGCTGCTGGCCGCCCGCACCCGCCGCGGCGAGGATGTGCAGAGCATCCACAAGCACCCGGACTTCGTCGCGCTGGAGCGCGTGGCCTACTCCGAACTCGGCCTGGCGTCCATGAGCCACCGCCCGGACGGCCCGCCGCCGCTGGTGAAATACGCGCTCACCTATCTGTTCGTGCAGGCCGAGTTCGGCCTCTGCTGCCCGGTCAGCATGACCGACTCGCTGACCCGCACCCTGCGCAGGTACGGCTCGCCGGAACTGGTCGAGCGCTACCTGCCGTCGCTGGCCTCGCGTGACTTCGACAGCCTGTTCCAGGGCGCGATGTTCATGACCGAACAGGCCGCCGGCTCCGACGTCGCCCGCACCCGGACCCGCGCGCGGCTGGAGGACGGCGAGTGGAAGCTGTACGGCGACAAGTGGTTCTGCTCCAACCCGGACGCCGACCTGGCGATGGTCCTCGCCCGCCCCGAAGGCGCGCCGGAAGGCATGCAGGGCGTCACCCTGTTCCTCCTGCCGAAGATCCGCCCGGACGGCTCGCGCAACGCCTATCGCATCCTGCGCCTGAAGGACAAGCTGGGCAGCCGCTCCATGGCCAGCGGCGAGATCTGCCTGGAAGGCGCCACCGCCTACCTGATCGGCGAGATCGGCCGTGGCTTCCAGCAGATGGCCGACATGGTCAACATGTCGCGCCTGTCCAACGGCGTGCGCGCCGCCGGCCTGATGCGCCGTGGGTTGAACGAAGCGCTGTTCATCTCGCGCAACCGCCGCGCCTTCGGCAAGCACCTGATCGACATGCCGCTGATGCAGAAGCAACTGCTGAAGATGATGCTGCCCGCCGAACAGGCGCGCTCCATGTTCATGCAGATCGCCACGCTGCTGCCGCGTGCCGACGGCGGCGACGTCGGCGCGCAGAAATGCGTGCGCATCCTCACCCCGCTGATCAAGTTCCGCGCCTGCCGCGACGCCCGCCGGGTGACCGGCGACGCCATGGAGGTGCGCGGCGGCGTGGGCTACATCGAGGAGTGGAGCGACCCGCGCCTGGTGCGTGACGCCCACCTCGGCTCGATTTGGGAAGGCACCAGCAACATCGTGGCGCTGGACATCGCCCGCGCGGTCACCCGCGAACAGGCCCTGGAGCCCCTGCACCAGTACCTGCGCGGGCTGCTGGATGACAGCGGGCTGGCGGAGAACAGCCGCGCGCTCTTCGAGTCGGTCCTGGAACGCACCCTGGACTGCATGCGCGAAGTGGCCGGGCAGCGCCAGGACGAGCAGGTCCGCCAGGCGGGCAGCGCGCTCTATCACATCTGCACGGCGATCTTCATGGCCTGGGAAGCCGGCCGTCAGGCGCCCGACTACCGCCGCCTGGCGCTGGCCCACCTGCTCCTCGAACACAAGCTGCTGCCGCGCGACCCGCTGCGCCTGGCGGACTGGGCAGGCAGGGCGGAGCTGCTGGCCAGGGTGGTCGGCGAAGCGAGCCTGTCGCAGGCCGAGGCCATGCAACTGCTGCCGGCCTGACCGCGCTCAACCAATAACAATCAGAGAGCTGCCATGAACAATGCGACCGGTGCCCTGCGTGGCCTGAAAATCATCGATCTGAGCCGGGTCCTGGGCGGCCCGTACTGTTCCCAGGCGTTGGCCGACCACGGCGCCGAAGTGATCAAGCTGGAACCCCTGGGCGGCGACGAGACCCGTGGCTGGGGGCCGCCCTTCGAAGGCGACACGGCGTCCTACTTCATCGGCGTCAACCGCAACAAGAAGGGCATCGCCGTCGACCTGTCGAAGCCGGAAGGCATCGAGGTGCTGCTGCAACTGCTGGAAGGCGCCGACGTGCTGATCGAGAACTTCAAGCCCGGCACCCTGGCGCGCTGGGGCATCGACTACCAGGACGTGCTGAGCAGGCGCTTCCCGCGGCTGATCCACTGCGCGGTTTCCGGTTTCGGCGCCGATGGTCCGCTCGGCGGGCTGCCCGGCTACGACGCGGCGATCCAGGCGATGGCCGGGCTGATGAGCGTGAACGGCGATGCGCAGGGCGAGCCGCTGCGCATCGGCCTGCCGATCGTCGACATGGTCACCGGGCTGAACGCGATGGTCGGCATCCTGCTGGCGCTGAACGAGCGCCAGCTCAGCGGGCACGGGCAGTCCATCGACATCGCCCTGTACGACTGCGGCATTTCCCTGCTGCATCCGCACATGCCGAACTACTTCGCTTCCGGCCGCACGCCGCAGCGCACCGGCAACGCCCATCCCAACATCGCTCCGTACGACAGCTACCGTACCGGCACCGAGCCGATCTTCCTCGCGGTCGGCAACGACCGGCAGTTCGCCAGGCTGTGCGAATACCTGGGCGCCGGCGAACTGCTGGAAGACCCGCGCTTCACCGACAACGGCAAGCGCTCGGTCAACCGCCTGGCGCTGAAGCAGGTGCTGGAAGGCCATCTGGCGGCGCACGACGGCCGCGAGCTGGCCGAGCGGCTGATCCGACTCGGCGTGCCCTGCGGCGCCATCGCCACGGTGGACCGGGTGGTCGAGCACCCGCACACCCGCCATCGCGGGCTGCTGGTGGAAATGGGCGACTACCGTGGCCTCGCCTCGCCGGTGAAGCTGTCGCGCACCCCCGCCAGCTACCGCAGCCCGCCGCCGGCGCTGGGCGAAAGCACCCGCGAGGTGCTCGAAGACCTCGGCCCTGCCCCCGAGGTGATCGAGACCCTGTTCCAGCGCGGCATCGTTCGCGGCTGAAACGCGCCTCCGTCGAAGCGGCCGGGCATCGCCGGCCGCCGACTTCCCGAATCGAATAGCCGGAGATCGTCATGAGCTCTTGCCAGGGGGCCGTGCGCCCCGAATCCACGCTGTTGCTGGAACGTCCGGAGGAGGGTGTGGCCCTGCTGCGGCTGAACCGCCCGGCGGCGCTGAACGCCCTGAACATGACCCTGCGCGAGGAGCTGGCCGAGCACTTCGTGCAATTGAACGACTGCGCCGAGACCCGGGTGATCGTCGTCACCGGCGGCGACAAAGTATTCGCCGCCGGAGCGGACCTCGGCGAAATGGTCGATGCCGGCGCGCTGCAGATCTACCGGCGCCACGTCGAGCGCCACTGGCAGGCGATTTCCCGCTGCGCCAAGCCGGTCATCGCCGCCGTCAACGGCTACGCCCTGGGCGGCGGCTGCGAACTGGCGATGCACTGCGACCTGATCGTCGCCGGTGCCTCCGCGCGTTTCGCCCAGCCAGAGATCAAGGTTGGCGTGATGCCCGGCGCCGGCGGCACCCAGCGTCTGGTGCGGGCGGTCGGCAAGTACCAGGCGCTGCGCATGCTGCTGACCGGCTGCATGGTGCGCGCCGAAGAGGCGCTGGCGATGGGGCTGGTCAGCGAGGTGGTGGCCGACGCCCAGACCCTGCCCAGGGCGCTGGAACTGGCCCGCGGCATGGCCGCCATGCCGCCGCTGGCGCTGGCGCAGATCAAGGAGGTGGTGCTGGCCGGCATGGATATGCCGCTGGACCACGCCCTGGCGCTGGAGCGCAAGGCCTTCCAGCTGCTGTTCGATTCGAAGGACCAGAAGGAAGGCATGCGCGCCTTCCTCGACAAGCGCAAGCCGGAGTATCGCGGAGAATGAGCAGTCAACCGATCACCAGCGTCGGCATCGTCGGTGCCGGCGCCATGGGGCAGGGCATCGCCCAGGTCGCGGCGCAGGCCGGGCTGCAGGCGTACCTGTTCGATGTCCGCGCCGGCGCGGCGCAGAGTGCCCGCGACGGTATCGCGGCGATCCTCGCGAAGCGGGTGGAAAAGGGCCGGCTGACGGCCGAGGCCGCCGACCGGGCGGTCGGCAACCTGCACGTCGCGCAGAGCCTGGAGGCGCTGCGCGACTGCCAGGTGGTGGTCGAGGCCATCGTCGAGAACCTCGAAGCCAAGCAGGCGCTGTTCCGCCAGCTGGAGGAGGTGCTGGACGCGGGAACCATCCTGGCGAGCAATACCTCGTCGCTGTCGATCACCGCCATCGCCTCGGTCTGCCGCGATTCCGGCCGCGTCGCCGGCCTGCATTTCTTCAACCCGGTGCCGCTGATGCGCCTGGTCGAGGTGATCGAAGGCCTCGCCACCCACGGCGAGGTCGGCGCACGCCTGTGCGAGCTGGTCAGCGTCATGGGCCATCAGCCGGTGCGCGCCAGGGACACTCCCGGTTTCATCGTCAACCACGCCGGACGCGCGTTCGGCACCGAGGCGCTGCGCATCCTCGGCGAGGGCGTGGCCGACGCGGCGGCGATCGACGCCGTGCTGCGCGAAAGCGCCGGCTTCCGCATGGGACCGTTCGAGCTGCTCGACCTGATCGGGCTCGACGTCAGCCTGCCGGTGATGGAGTCGGTCTACCGGCAGTTCTACGAGGAGCCGCGCTACCGGCCGCATCCACTGCTGCGGCAGATGCTCGCGGCCGGGCACCTGGGGCGCAAGAGCGGCCAGGGCTTCTATCCATATGACGGCGAAGGCGCGGCGCCGCGTGCTACGGCCCAGGCCGCGCCGGCCTGCACGGTGTCGCCGCCGGTGTGGCTGGGCGCCGACGACCAGCTCGGCCGTACCCGCCTGCTGGCGTTGCTGGAGCGCCTGGGCGCCGAAGTCGAGTCCGGCGAGCGTCCCTCCGACGATGCGCTGTGCCTGCTGGCGCCGCTCGGCGACGATGCCACCCATGCCGCGCAGCGTTTCGCCGTCGATCCGGCGCGAGTGGTGGCCGTCGATACCCTGGCGGACCTCGCGCAGCATCGCTGCCTGATGCTCAACCCGCTGACCCGCGCGGACATGCAGCGCGCCGCCCACGCGCTGTTCGCCCGCGATGGCGCCGGGGTGACGGTGATCCGCGACAGCACGGGCTTCATCGTCCAGCGCACGCTCGCGTCGATCGTCAACCTGGCCTGCGACATCGCCCAGCAGGGCATCGCCTCGGTGGCCGATATCGACCTGGCGGTGCGTCTCGGCCTGGGTTATCCCCACGGGCCGCTGGAGTGGGGCGACCGGCTGGGCGCCGCGCGCCTGCTGCGCATCCTCGAACGCATCCACGCGCTCAACGGTGACCCGCGCTACCGCCCGAGCCCCTGGCTGCGCCGCCGCGCCAGCCTGGGGATTTCCCTGTGCCAGCCGGAAAACCCGTTGCCGGCCTGACCATCCCTCTTTCCCTGCGAGAACCTGATCATGCTCGATGCCTATATATACGCCGGCCTGCGCACTCCGTTCGGCCGCCATGCCGGAGCCCTGTCCCGGGTACGCCCAGACGACCTGGTCGGCGCGCTGCTGGCGCGGGTCGTGGAAACCTCCGGCTTCGCTGTCGACGACCTGGAGGATGTGATCCTCGGCTGCACCAACCAGGCCGGCGAGGATAGCCGCAACCTGGCGCGCAACGCCCTGCTCGCCGCCGGCCTGCCCTGGCGGGTGCCGGGGCAGACGGTCAACCGCCTGTGCGCCAGCGGCCTGTCGGCGGTGATCGACGCGGCGCGCGCGATCACCTGTGGCGAGGGCCGGCTGTACCTGGCCGGCGGCGCCGAAAGCATGTCGCGCGCGCCGTTCGTCATGGGCAAGGCGGACAGCGCCTTCAGCCGGGCGCTGAACGTCTTCGACAGCACCATCGGCGCGCGTTTCGCCAATCCGCGGCTGGTCGAGCGGCATGGCAACGACAGCATGCCGGAGACCGGCGACAACGTGGCGCGCGAGTTCGGCATCGCCCGGGAGGATGCGGACCGCTTCGCCGCCGCCTCCCAGGCGCGCTACCAGGCGGCGCTGCAGGCCGGTTTCTTCGCCGGCGAGATCATGCCCGTCGAGGTGCCGTCCGGGCGCAGGGGCGAGGTGCTGCTGGTCGAGCACGACGAGCATCCGCGCCCGCAATCGGACCTGGCGGCGCTGTCCCGCCTGCCGTCGCTGTTCCCCGGCGGCGTGGTGACCGCCGGCAACGCCTCGGGCATCAACGACGGCGCGGCGGTGCTGCTGCTCGGCGACCGCGAGATCGGCGAGCGCCACGGTGTGCGGCCGCTGGCGCGGGTCCTGGCCTCCGCCAGCGTCGGCGTGGAGCCGCGCATCATGGGCATCGGCCCGCACCGGGCGATCCAGGTCGCGCTGCAGCGCGCCGGCCTCGGCCTGCACGAGGTCGACCTCATCGAGATCAACGAGGCGTTCGCCTCGCAGGTCCTGGCCTGCCTGAAGGCGCTTGGCCTGGACTTCGACGACCCACGGGTCAACCCCAATGGCGGCGCCATCGCCCTTGGCCATCCGTTGGGCGCGTCCGGCGCCCGGCTGGTCCTGACCGCCAGCCGGGCGTTGCACAGCCGCAACCTGCGTTACGCCGTGGTCAGCCTGTGCGTCGGGGTCGGCCAGGGCGTGGCGATGGTGATCGAGCGCGTCTGAGGCGCGCGGACGGGGCGCCGTCCGGCGCCCTGGAGATTTCTGGAGAGCATCGATGAACAACAACAAGAAAAACATCGTTTTCCTGCCGGCCGCCCTGGCTGCCTGCTGCGTCCCGCCGCTGGCGCTGGCCGACGGTTTCCTGGAGGACGGCAAGGCCAGCCTGTCCATGCGCAATTTCTACATGAACCGCGATTTCCGCGACGGCGCCGGCCGCTCGAAGAGCGATGAGTGGGCCCAGGGCTTTCTCCTCGACTACCGCTCGGGCTATACCGCCGGCACGCTCGGCGTCGGCCTGGACGTCCTCGGCAAGCTGGGCGTCAAGCTCGATTCGAGTCCCGACCGCAGCGGCACCGGGCTGCTCCCGGTGCAGGGCGATGGGCGCGCGGCGGACGACTATGCTAGGCTCGATCCGACGGCCAAGCTGCGCATCTCCCGCACGGAGCTGAAGATCGGCGCGCTGGTGCCCAAGCTGCCCACCGTGCAGCCCAACTACGGCCGCCTGTTCCCGCAGGTGTTCCAGGGCGGCCTGCTGACCTCCGGCGAAGTGAGCGGCCTGACCCTCAACCTGGGGCGCCTGGACGAGGTCAGCCAGCGCAACGAGGCGGGCACCAGCGACCTGGCGCTGTTCAACCGCAACGGCCGCTTCGCCGGGGCGGTGCAGGCCGACCACTTCTACCTGGGCGGCCTGGACTACCAGTTCGCGCCGGGCTGGACCGGAAGCTACCACTACGGCGAGCTGGAGGATGTCTACGACCAGCACTTCCTCGGCCTGAAGAGCCAGACACGCATCGGCGCGGACAGCCTGGAAACCGACCTGCGCCTGGCGCTCAGCAGGGACGCCGGCGATGGGCGCGGCGGCAGGATCGACAACCGCTCCTTCAGCGGCCTGGTCACCTACCGCCTGCACAATGGCCACGCCATCGGCCTGGGTTACCAGCGCATGCACGGCGACAGCGCGTTTCCATACCTGGACGGGACCGATCCCTACCTGATCAACTTCGGCCAGTACGGCGATTTCGCCGAGGCCGGGGAACGCTCCTGGCAGGCGCGCTACGACTACGACTTCGCCCCGCTGGGCCTGCCCGGCCTGAGCTTCATGACCCGCTACTTCAGCGGCCGCGACGCGCAGCCGACCTCGGGCGCGGGCAGCCGCGAATGGGAGCGCGACACCGACATCAAGTACGTGCTGCAGAGCGGCGCCCTGAAGGGCCTGGGCCTGACCTGGCGCAACGCGACCTACCGCTCCGACTTCAGCCGCGACGTCGACGAGAACCGCCTGTACCTGAGCTACAGCATTGCGCTGTTCTGATGGGTGTGGGCATTCGTTCGCGAGCAAGCTCGCTCCTACGAAGAGCAGGTGCTACCTGTAGGAGCGAGCTTGCTCGCGAACATCGGCCGAACATCGGCCCCGCAAGCGCTTCGCGACTTACCCCTTCGCCGCGCTGACCCCTTCCAGGGTGGCGAACGAGGTGTCCTTCGCCGTCAGCAGGAAGTCGCGCATGAACGGCGCGTCCAGCATGTCGGCACGGATCGCCGCGAACAGCGTGCAGTACAGACCTTTCTCCCCCAGGCGCTTGGCGGTGACGTAACCGCGCGAGCTGTATTCGTGCAGCGCCCAGTTGGGCAGGCTGCAGACGCCGCGCCCGGATGCCACCAGTTGCATCATCATCACCGTCAGTTCCGAGGTGCGCACCTGCGCCGGCTCGATGTCGGCCGGTTCCAGGAAGCGGGTGAAGATGTCCAGGCGGTCGCGTTCAATGGGGTAGGTGATCAGCGTCTGGCTGGCGAGGTCTTCCGGCACGATGAAGGACTTGCCGGACAGCGCATGGTGGTTGTCCACCGCCAGCAGCGCCTCGTAGGTGAACAGCGGCACATAGGTGATGCCGGCGAGGTCCACCGGGTCGGAGGTCACCACCAGGTCGAGGTCGCCGCGGGCCAGCGCCGGCAGCGGGGCGAAGGAGAAGCCCGAGGCGAGGTCCAGCTCCACTTCCGGCCAGGCGTCGCGGAACTGGTCGATGGTCGGCATCAGCCACTGGAAGCAGCTGTGGCACTCGATCGCCATGTGCAGGCGTCCCGCGGTGCCGCCGGCCAGCCGCGCCAGGTCGCGTTCGGCGCCGCGCAGTTGCGGCAGCACGGAATCCGCCAGTTGCAGCAGGCGCAGGCCGGCGCTGGTGAAGCGCACCGGCTTGGTCTTGCGGATGAACAGCGACAGGCCCAGGCGCTCCTCCAGCTCCTTGAACTGGTGGGAGAGGGCGGACTGGGTGAGGTGCAGGCGCTCGGCCGCCTCCACGAGACTGTCGGCCTCGCGCAGGGCGTGGAGGGTTTTCAGGTGACGGAGTTCAAGCATGATGCCGGCCTCGATCTCAATATGAGGAAAACTTGATTTCAACGCGAAGGAATTGAGTTTGTCTCATGAACACCCGGCTGTCGACAATGCCTGCATCTGACGTATTGGACTGGAGTTTCCGTCATGGCATTGGCCCACACCCTCGGTTTTCCCCGCATCGGTCGCGACCGTGAACTGAAGAAGGCGTTGGAAGCCTTCTGGAAAGGCGAGCTGGATGAAGCCGGGCTGCGCAAGGTGGGGCGCGAGCTGCGCGCCGCGCACTGGCAGGTACAGAAGGACGCCGGTATCGATCTGCTGCCGGTGGGGGATTTCGCCTGGTATGACCAGGTGCTGACCCATTCTCTGACCTTCGGCGCGATTCCCGAGCGCTTCCGCCCGCAGGACGGCCAGCCGACGCTGCAGACCCTGTTCGCGATGGCCCGTGGCCGCGGCAACGATGCCTGCTGCGGCGGTGCGCATGGGCAGCCCGGCTTTGCGCAAGAGCTGACCAAGTGGTTCGACACCAATTACCACTACCTGGTCCCGGAGTTCAGCGTCGACCAGCAGTTCCAGTTGAGCTGGGAGCAACTGTTCGACGAGGTGGACGAGGCGCTGGCGCTGGGGCATGCGGTCAAGCCGGTGCTGATCGGCCCGCTGACCTACCTGTGGCTGGGCAAGCTCAAGGGCGAGCACGCCGGTTTCGACAAGCTCGACTTGCTCGAACGGCTGCTGCCGGTCTATGGCCAGATCTTCCAGCGTCTGGCCGCCCAGGGCGTGGAGTGGGTGCAGATCGACGAGCCGATCCTGGCGCTCGACCTGCCGCAGGACTGGAAGAACGCATTCGAGCGCGCCTACAACCTGCTCCAGCGCGAACCGCTGAAGAAGCTGATCGCTACCTACTTCGGCGGTCTCGAAGACAACCTCGGGCTGGCCGCGAGCCTGCCGCTGGACGGCCTGCACATCGACCTGGTGCGCGCGCCGCAGCAGTACCCGAGCATTCTCGATCGCCTGCCGTCCTACAAGGTGCTGTCCCTGGGCCTGGTGAACGGCCGCAATGTCTGGCGCTGCGATCTCGAAGCGGCGCTGGAGGTACTGCGCCATGCCCACGAACGGCTGGGCGAGCGGCTCTGGGTTGCGCCGTCCTGTTCGTTGCTGCATTGCCCGGTGGACCTGGACCGCGAGGAGCAGTTGGAGGCCGAGCTGAAGGATTCCCTGGCTTTCGCCGTGCAGAAGTGCGCCGAAGTGGCGCTGCTGGCACGGGCGGTGAGCGAGCCCGAAGCGCCGGAGGTGCTTGCCGCGCTGGCCGGGAACGCGGCCGTGCGGGCCCGTCGCGCCGCTTCGCCGCGCATTCACAAGCCCGAGGTGCAGGCGCGAGTGGCCGGTATTCGTCCCCGGGATGCGCGACGCCAGTCGCCCTTTGCCGTGCGTATCGAAAAGCAGCGAGCCAGGCTCGACCTGCCGCTGTTCCCGACCACCACCATCGGTTCCTTCCCGCAGACGCCGGCGATCCGTCTGGCGCGCCAGGCGTTCCGTCAGGGGCAACTGTCCGAAGCGGACTACGCGGAGGCCATGCACGGCGAAATCCGTCACGCCGTGGAGCTGCAGGAAGGGCTTGGCCTGGATGTGCTGGTACATGGCGAGGCCGAGCGTAACGACATGGTCGAATACTTCGCCGAGCAGCTCGACGGCTACGCCTTCACCCGCTTCGGCTGGGTGCAGAGCTACGGTTCCCGCTGCGTGAAACCGGCGGTGATCTACGGCGACCTGAGCCGCCCGCAGGCCATGACCGTGGAGTGGATCAGGTATGCGCAGAGCCTCACCGGCAAGGTGATGAAGGGCATGCTGACCGGTCCGGTGACCATGCTGATGTGGTCCTTCCCGCGCGAGGATGTGCCGCGCGAGGTGCAGGCGCGTCAGTTGGCGCTGGCGATCCGCGACGAGGTGGAAGACCTGGAGCGCGCCGGCATCCGTATCGTGCAGATCGACGAAGCGGCGTTCCGCGAGGGCCTGCCGTTACGCCGGGAACAGTGGAAATCCTATCTGGACTGGGCCACCGAGGCCTTCCGCCTGTGTGCTTCGGGCGTGCGCGACGAAACCCAGATCCACACCCACATGTGCTACAGCGAATTCAACGATGTGATCGAGTCCATCGCCGCGATGGACGCCGATGTGATCACTCTCGAGACTTCGCGCTCGGACATGGAGTTGCTGGAGGCCTTCGAGGCGTTCGAGTACCCCAACGAGATCGGCCCGGGCGTCTACGACATCCACTCGCCGCGCGTACCGGGTACCGAGGAAATGGTCGCCCTGCTGCGCAAGGCGGCGCAGCGGATTCCCGCCGGACGTCTGTGGGTCAACCCCGACTGCGGCCTGAAGACCCGTGGCTGGCCGGAGACGGAGGCGGCGCTGATCAACCTGGTCGCGGCGGCCCGCCAGTTGCGCCGCGAGTTCGCCTGAGCGCGGGTGTCACCAGCTCAGGTAGAACATGCTCTTGGCCAGCACGACGATGGCCAGCACGTGGACGAACACGCTGTAGTGGATGCGCCGCGAGCGCTGGCCGGTCATGCGGCCGGTACGGAAGGAGTACATGGCGAAGGCGAAGTGTCCGAGCACGCTGGTGGCCAGCAGCAGCTTGAGGCTGAGCAGGGTGGCGAAGGGGGATGCCAGCGGATCGGCCAGCAGCGGCAGGTAGCGTAGGTACAGCATGCCCAGGCCGGCGCCGAACAGGGTCAGGATGACCCACGGCATCAGGTGCCGGGCGCGCCGGCCGACGGCGGCCTCCACCGCGCGCATGGCCCGCGCCGGTACGTGGCGGCGAACGCTCTCCAGGATCAGGACTTCGAAGAACACCGTGCCGATGAACAGGATCGCGGCGAGCAGGTGCAGGATGAGCAGGAGGGGGTAGGCCATGTGAGCGGTTCCGTGCGGTGGTCCCTTATCTTCTCCAGCGGTGGGGCACTTCGCCCTTGATCAGGGTCAGGGGAAGGGCCGTCCGTGACCACTCGGCGCCTTTCATCAAATTGTCACGGACCTGTGGCAGAGCGAATGACGGAAATTCATCAGAATCCCGTTCCACTGGGGTTTTGCGTTCCGGATTTTCATCATGCGTGCCTTCCTGCTGGCGGTCGCCCTTTTGTGCGGACTGCCCTCGCTTTCCTTTGCCGGCGATCGTTGCGATCCCAGGGTGCCGACCGATCTGGTCGACCTGGGCGACGTGCGCCTGGCCTACCAGAGCATCGGCCGTCCGCAGGACCCGACGCTGCTGCTGATCATGGGCCTGGGCGGCCAACTGATCCACTGGCCCGACGAGGTGGTCGAGGCGCTCTGCCAGCAGGGCTTCCGGGTGATCCGTTATGACAACCGCGATGTCGGGCTGTCCGCCTGGCGCATTCCCACGCCCAGCGACAACCTGACCTACGAAGTGATCCGCTACCGCCTGGGGCTGCCGGTGAGCGCTCCCTACAGCCTGACCGACATGGCGGACGATGCGCTGCGCCTGCTCGATGCCTTGCACGTCGAGCGTGCCCATGTGCTGGGCGCGAGCATGGGCGGGATGATCGCCCAGCACGTCGCCGACCTTGCGCCGGACCGGGTGATCAGCCTGACCCTGGTGATGACCAGTTCCGGCGCGGAGGGCCTGCCGGCGCCCAGCGAGTCGCTGTTGCGCCTGCTCGCCCGGCGCGAGGCCGCCAGCCGTGAGCAGGCCATCGAGCAGCAGGCCGACCTGCTGGCCGCGCTCGGCAGCCCCGACGTGCGCGACGACCGCCAGCAACTGCTGGAGCAGGCGGCCCGGTCCTACGACCGTGCCTTCAACCCCGAGGGTGTGCAGCGGCAACTGCTGGCGATCCTCGCCGAACCGAGCCGGGTGGCCTTGCTCAACCGCCTGGACGTGCCGACCCTGGTGGTCCACGGCACCGCCGATCCGTTGCTGCCGGTGATGCACGGGGTGCATGTGGCGGCGCATATCCGTGGTTCGGAGCTGAAACTGATCCCCGGCATGGCGCACCGCTTCCAGGAGGATTTCAAGGCGCCGCTGCTCGGTGCGGTGCTGCCTTACCTGCGGGCGCATCACGGCGGCGGGCATGTCGCGCAGCTCTAGCGTCGCGCGGCTCTTTGCAGGAGCGAGCCTGCTCGCGAATCCGTTTCCCGGCGAGTTTTGGCGTCGGGCGGTTCGCGAGCACGCTCGCTGCGTAAAGAGGCTTCCGGGCAACGGATTACCATCTGCAGACCGCGGGCACGGCGCTGGGTATCTCGCGCACCGCGATGCACAAGTGACCTGTGGCAGCGACGACAACCTGATCAGCAGGTGACCTGCTCGCCCAACGTCGAGGCCGTCTACGGCTGGCCGGCCACTTCCAGCAAGGACTTCCGGCGAGGACATCGCTGCCATGCAGGCCGTGTACGACTGCGCCATCGCCGAGCGCGCCTGATTCAGTGCAGGCGCACCCAGATGGTCACCAGCAGCGAGGCGGCCACCAGCCAGGCCAGCGCCGCCATCGCCAGCGACAAATCCAGGCGCAGGCGATCCACCAATAGGTAGAGCGCGGCGAGGTAGACGAAGTAGGGGATGATCGACCACATGCCGAACGCGATGGTGGTCTTCAGGTCATCCAGCGAGCGACTCTTGCCCACAATGTAGTGGGCAATCAGGGCGAAGGTGGGAAACAGCGGCACCAGCCCGGCGATGTAGTAATTGCGTGTCTTCGACAGCGCGGCGAGGATCAGCACCACGCCGGCGCCGAGGGTTGCCTTGAGAATCAGGTCCACGAAGGTCTCGATACAGCGACGCCACAGGGATGATGGCGTCGAGCATTATCGGCGAGCATGGCGTTTGCCTCCAGGCCTGCAATCCGACCGCGGACGCTCAGGCAACCTGTGTGCTCGGTTCCCTCGGACTTTCGCTGCGCAGGAACTGTGCCAGCCGCTCCTGCTGCCGCTCGGTGAGGAACAGGCCGAGCTTGGTGCGGCGCCAGAGGATGTCGTCGGCGTCGCGCGCCCATTCCTCGCGGCACAGGTATTCCACTTCGCGGGCATAGAGCCCGCCACCCAGGTGTTCGCCCAGCTCGCCGACCTCTTGTGCGCCGTCCAGCAGGTTCCAGATGCGGCTGCCGTAGGTGCTGGCCCAGCGCCGGGCGAGGGCCGGGTCGAGCTGGCGCAGGCGCCCCATCAGCTGGATCGCCAGGTCTTCGACGCTGCCCATCGATTCGCCGCCGGGTAGCGGGGCGGTGGCGGTCCAGCGCGGGCCCATGACGCCGGTGAACGACGGTGCCAGTTGCTCCAGCGCGGCTTCGGCGAGCTTGCGGTAGGTGGTCAGCTTGCCGCCGAACACCGAGAGCAGCGGGGCTTCACCGGGGGTGTTGTCCAGCGCCAGGGTGTAGTCGCGGGTGACGGCCGAAGGATCGTCCGACTCGTCGTCGCACAGCGGCCGTACGCCGGAGAAGCTGCGCAGTATGTCGTCGCGGCCGAGCTGGCGCGTGAAGTGGGCATTGACCACGTTCAGCAGGTAATCGATTTCATCTTCGCTGATCTGGAGCTGCGTCGGGTCGCCCCGGTACTCGCGGTCGGTGGTGCCGATCAGGGTGAAGTGCTGCAGGTAGGGAATGGCGAAGACGATGCGCCGGTCCTCGTTCTGCAGGATGTAGGCGTGGTCGCCGTCGTACAGGCGCGGCACGATCAGGTGGCTGCCCTGGATCAGGCGGATGCCGTAGGGCGGTTTCTGGCGCAGTTCCTCGCGCAGGAAGCGGTCGACCCAGGGCCCGGCGGCGTTCACCAGGCCGCGGGCGCGGACCGAGTAGAGGCTGCCGTCCCGGCGCTCCAGATGCAGGTGCCACAAGCCCTTGCTGCGCCGCGCGCTGACGCAGCGGGTGCGCGGGTGGATATGCGCGCCGTGCTCGCGGGCGCTCATGGCGTTGAGCACCACCAGGCGAGCGTCGTCGACAGTGCAGTCGGAATATTCGAAACCGCGGCTGATGTCGGCCTTCAGCGGGCTTTGCGGGCCAAAGCGCAGGCCACGGGAGGCCGGCAGTTTTTCGCGCTTGCCCAGGTGGTCGTAGAGGAACAGGCCGGCGCGGATCATCCAGGCCGGACGCAGGTGCGGTCGGTGCGGCAGAACGAAGCGCAGCGGGTGGACGATGTGCGGCGCCTTGGCCAGCAGCACTTCGCGTTCGGCCAAGGCTTCGCGCACCAGGCGGAACTCATGGTGTTCGAGGTAGCGCAGGCCGCCGTGGATGAGCTTGCTGCTGGCGGAGGAGGTGTGGCTGGCGAGGTCGTGCTGTTCGCAGAGGAACACCGAGAGGCCGCGCCCGGCGGCGTCCGCCGCGATACCCACGCCATTGATGCCGCCGCCGACGACGGCCAGGTCATAGACTTCAGCCAGGGGCGCGTTGCGCGAGCGGGTTGAGTTCATGGGGGCCGCCTCGAGTGGAAATGAACGTATTTATGTTCGTTTTCGAAAATATCTTAGTTCCATGAACGAAATATGACCAGTTCAAGGCGCGAAATCGCGCGGGCGTTCGTCAGATTATTCGAAATTGAAAAGACTGGAGTGGCGTTCAGACCAGCTCGAGCTGGACCTTGTGCTGTGTCAGCAGGCGTGCCACGGCGGCGGGTGGCGGGCTGTCGGTGAACACGCGGTTGACCAGGGCGATCGGGCCCAGGCGCACCACGGCGTTGCGCCCGAACTTGCTGGAGTCTGCGGCGAGGAACACCTGCCGGGCGTTGTCGATGATGGCGCGGGAGACGCGCACTTCCTGGTAGTCGAAGTCCAGCAGGCTGCCGTCTTCGTCGATGCCGCTGATCCCGACCACGGCGAAGTCGACGCGGAACTGCTCGATGAAGTCCACCGCCGCCTGGCCGACCACGCCGCCGTCGCCGCGCACGGTGCCGCCGGCGACCAGCACTTCGAAGTCGTCCTTGCCGGCGAGGATGCTGGCCACGTGCAGGTTGTTGGTGATGATCTTCAGGTGGCGATGGCCGAGCAGGGCGCGGGCGATGGCTTCGGTGGTGGTGCCGATGTTGATGAACAACGAGGCGTTGTCCGGGATGTGCCCGGCGATGGCTTCCGCGATGCGCTGCTTCTCGTCGCGCATCTGGTCGGCGCGGGTGTTGTAGGCGGTGTTCTCGATGCTCGAATCCCAGGCCGCGCCGCCGTGGTAGCGGCGCAGCAGGCTCTGTTCGGCGAGCTGGTTGATGTCGCGGCGGATGGTCTGCGGGGTCACGGTGAACTGCTGGGCGAGCTCCTCGATGCTCAGGTAGCCACGTTCACGGACCAGGTCGAGGATGCTTTGCTGTCGGGGTGGCAGGTTCATGCGCGGTGCTCGTGCGGACGGGCCGAAGGGGCAAGGATGCCGGAGTGGGCAGGGTATGTCATGAACTTGTGGGAGCGAGCTTGCTCGCTAACCCCACTTGGCACGTCGGCATCAGGCGGTTAGCGAGCAAGCTCGCTCCTACAAAGAGCCATGCGCGTCAGTCCTCGGCCGCCCAGCCACGCGTACGCTCCACGGCTTTCTTCCACCCCGCATACAGCCGCGCGCGCTCGGCCTCGTCGCAGGCTGGTTGGAATACCCGCTCGATCACCGCCTTGTTCTTCAGTTCGGCCAGGCTGCCCCAGAAACCGCAGGCCAGGCCCGCCAGCAGCGCGGCGCCCAGCGCTGTAGTTTCGCGCATTTGCGGGCGTTCCACCGGGGTGCCGAGGATGTCGGCCTGGAACTGCATGAGGAAGTTGTTGGCGACCGCGCCACCGTCCACGCGCAGGGCGCGCAGCGGCTCGCCGGCGTCCTGCTGCATGGCGTCGAGCACGTCGCGGGTCTGGTAGGCGATGGATTCGAGGGTGGCGCGGATCAGGTGGTCGGCCTTCACCCCGCGGGTCAGGCCGAACAGCGCGCCACGGGCGTACGGGTCCCAGTAGGGCGCGCCGAGGCCGGTGAAGGCGGGGACCAGGTAGACGCCGTTGCTGTCTTTCACCTTGGTGGCGAAGTACTCCGAGTCGTGGGCGTCGTTGATCACCTTCAGTTCGTCGCGCAGCCACTGCACGGTGGAACCGCCGTTGAACACCGCGCCTTCCAGCGCATAGGCCACTTCGCCGCGCGGTCCGCAGGCGATGGTGGTGAGCAGGCCGTGGGTGGACTTCACCGCCTTGGCGCCGGTGTTCATCAGCAGGAAGCAGCCGGTGCCGTAGGTGTTCTTCGCCTGGCCCGGTTCCACGCACATCTGGCCGAACAGCGCGGCCTGCTGGTCGCCAGCAATCCCGGCAATCGGCGTGCGGTGCACGCCCAGGCCGCCGACCTTGCAGTGGCCGTAGATTTCCGAGGACGCGCGTACCTGGGGCAGCATGGCGCGCGGGATGTCCAGCGCGGTGAGCAGGCGCTCGTCCCAGTCACGCTGGTGGATGTCGAACATCAGGGTGCGCGAGGCGTTGGTGTAGTCGGTGACGTGCACCTCGCCTTCGGTGAGCTTCCAGATCAGCCAGCTGTCGACCGTGCCGAACAGCAACTCGCCGCGCTGGGCGCGTTCGCGGGCGCCTTCGACGTTGTCGAGGATCCACTTCAGCTTGGTGCCGGAGAAGT
Organism: Pseudomonas sp. ATCC 13867; assembly: GCF_000349845.1. NCBI lineage: Bacteria > Pseudomonadati > Pseudomonadota > Gammaproteobacteria > Pseudomonadales > Pseudomonadaceae > Pseudomonas > Pseudomonas sp. ATCC 13867. Next base: position 1,552,663 of record NC_020829.1, read on the forward strand.
AGGGGTCGATGACCAGCCCGGTGGTGTCGCGGATGTGCTGCTCCAGGCCGTCGCGCTTGAGCTGCTCGCAGATCGCCGCGCTGCGCCGGCACTGCCAGACGATGGCGTTGTGGATCGGCCGGCCGCTGGCCTTGTCCCACACCAGGGTGGTTTCGCGCTGGTTGGTGATACCGATGGCGGCCACTTCGCCGAAGCCGATGTTGGCCTGGGCGAGGGCTTCCACCAGGGTCGAACTCTGGGTCGCCCAGATTTCCATCGGGTCGTGCTCGACCCAGCCCGGCTGCGGGTAGATCTGCGCGAACTCGCGCTGGGCCACGCTGACCACGTTGGCGTCATGGTCGAAGACGATGGCGCGCGAGCTGGTGGTGCCCTGGTCGAGGGCAACGACGTATTTCTTGTTCGTAAGGTCGGTCATGGCGGCGGCCTTGTGCGGATTTCGTTCGGCAACCCCGGCGGCAGGTCCGGGCAGGGACTGGCGGTGAACATACGGGATTCATCCGCGTCGGTGAAGCGAACACCGTGCAGTGCGCCACACCTTGGCTTACTGTTATGCGCTGGAAAGCCGCCTGCGAGAAGCCTGCCGATCATGACCCCCGCCATCGACCTGCTGAAAAAGAACCGCGCCGAACACCAGGTGCTGAGCTACGAGCACGACCCCAAGGCGCCGTCCTATGGCCTGGAGGCCGCCGAGAAACTCAACCTCGACCCGGCGCGGGTATTCAAGACGCTGCTGGCGGCGAGCGAGAAGGGTGAACTGCTGGTGGCGGTGGTGCCGGTAGTGGGCAGCCTGGACCTCAAGGCGCTGGCCCACGCGGCGGGCGTGAAGAAGGCCGACATGGCCGACCCCAACGCTGCGCAGCGCGCCACCGGCTACCTGGTGGGCGGCATCAGCCCGCTGGGACAGAAGAAGCGCCTGCGCACCTTTATCGACGAATCCGCCCAGGGCTTCCCGACCATCCATGTCAGCGCCGGCCGGCGCGGGCTGGAAGTGGAACTGAGCGCCGCGACCCTGGCGGGCCTGACCTCGGCGAAATTCGCGCCCATCGGTCGAAGCTGATCGGTCGCTGCTTGTTGAAGCGGGCGGGGGACTGTCTGGCCCCTTCTGTACGGTTCGTGCTCCATCGGCTTCTGTCATGCTCGGGCATCACTTTCAGGAGACTGCCATGCAACTCGATTTCCATCAGGTGGACGCCTTCACCGACCGTCCCTTCGCCGGCAACCCGGCGATGGTTTACCGCCTCGATGCCTGGCTGGCCGATGAGTTGATGCAGAGGATCGCCGCCGAGCACAACCTGTCCGAGACCGCTTTCCTGGTGCAGGAGGCCGAAGGCTGGCGCATCCGCTGGTTCACCCCGACCGCCGAGGTGCCGCTGTGCGGCCATGCCACGCTGGCCAGCGCCCATGTGCTGTTCGAGGTGTTCGGCGAGCCGGGCCAGTCCCTGGAACTCAACTCGCAATCCGGGCCGCTGCGGGTGTTCCGCGAGGAAGGCCGGCTGGCCCTGGATTTCCCCGCGCAGCCGCCGAGCGAGGTGGGCAGCACCGTGGAACTGGAACAGGCGCTGGGCCTGCCGGTGGTGGACGCCCTGAACACGCCGGTGCACCTGCTGGTGCTGCTGGAGTCCGAGCAGGCCGTGCGTAGTTGCTCGCCCGACTTCGCGGCGCTGTCGCGGATGCCGTACCTGGGCGTGATCGTCACCGCGCGTGGCGACGACTATGACTTCGTCTCGCGCTTCTTCGCCCCGGCCATCGGCCTCAACGAAGACCCGGTGACCGGCGCCGCCCATTGCAGCCTGATCCCTTACTGGTCGCAGCGTCTGAACAAGTTGCAGATGCGCGCCTACCAGTGCTCGGCGCGCGGCGGTGAACTGTGGTGCCGCCTCGAGGGCGACCGGGTGCGCATCGCTGGCCACGCGCGGCTGATCGCCAGTGGCCGGATGGTCCTCTGAGGTTCAGCGCTGGTGGCCGAGGGCCTGGTGCGCTTCCACGCTGCCCTGGGCGGGGAACAGCACCAGGTGCTCGGCGGCGACGCTGATGCCCACTTCATCGCCGGGCTGGTGATCGGCGTGGCTGGGGAAGATCGACTCCAGCAGGGTGCCCGTGGGCAACTGCAGGCGGTAGAGGGTCGCCGCGCCCAGGAATGACTTGCCGACGATCCGCGCCTTCAGCGTGCCATCGGTCGCGGGGACCAGGTCGTCCGGGCGCAGCAGCACGTCCACCGCGCAGCCGTCGGGCAGGTTGTAGGCGCGGTTGCCGCGCAGCACGCCCAGTTCGGTCTGCACCGCATCGGCTCCGTGCATCTGGCCGCGAATGAAATAGCCCTGGCCGACGAAGCTGGCGACGAAGGGCGTCTGCGGCTCGTGGTAGAGATTGAACGGGGTGTCCCACTGCTCCAGCACGCCGTGGCGGAACACACCGACGTGGTCGCTGACGGCGAAGGCCTCTTCCTGGTCGTGGGTGACCAGGATCGCGCTGGTGCCGCGCGCCTTGAGGATGTCGCGTACCTCGTGGCTGAGCTGGCGGCGCAACTCCACGTCGAGGTTGGAGAAGGGTTCGTCGAGCAGCAGCAGTTGTGGCTGCGGGGCCAGCGCGCGGGCCAGGGCCACGCGTTGCTGCTGGCCGCCGGAGAGTTCGTGCGGGTAACGCTGGCCGAGGCGGTCGAGCTTCACCAACTGCAGCAGTTCGGTGACGATGCGCTCGCGCTCGGGATGCTTGCGGATGCCGAAGGCGATGTTGTCCGCCACCGACAGGTGCGGGAACAGCGCGTAGTCCTGGAACACCATGCCGATCCGGCGCTTCTCCGGCGACAGGGTGAAGCCGGGGCGGGAAATCACTTCGCCGGCCAGTTCGATGCGCCCGCTCTGCACCGGCTCGAAACCGGCGATGGCGCGCAGGGTGGTGGTCTTGCCGCAGCCCGAGGGGCCGAGCAGGCAGCCGATGTCGCCGGCGTTCAGGTGCAGGCTGACGCCTTGCACCACACGCTGCTGTTCATAGCCACAGGAAAGATCGTCGAGGGTGAGCAGTAGCGTTTGGGTCATTGAACGTAGAGCCTGTTCAGAATCTCGCCGAGCGCAGTCCGGGCCAGGCGGAATCAGGTAAAAAAGCGCAGTTTACGCCTGCTGAATGAGCATTTTTTACCTGATTCCAACGCCGCCCGGGGCCGCGCAGGCAGATTATGGGCAGGCTCTCAGGCGTAGTGGGCGTGCTCGACCAGCAGTTCGAGCAGGGCCTTCTGGGCGTGGAGACGGTTTTCCGCCTGGTCCCAGGCCACTGAGCGCGCGTCGTCCAGCAGGTCTTCGCTGATCTCTTCGCCACGGTGGGCCGGCAGGCAGTGCATGAATAGTACATCCGCCGCCGCGCCGTCGAGCAGCGCACGTGTTACCTGATATGGCTGGAACAGGCGCAGGCGCGCGGCCGCTTCGTCTTCCTGGCCCATCGAGGCCCACACGTCGGTGCTCACCAGATGCGCGCCGGCCACCGCTTCGCGCGGCTCGCGCACGACCTTCACGCGCTCGCCGGCCAGTTCCAGCAGGTCGGCGTTGGGCTCGTAACCTTCCGGGCAGGCCACGCGCAGCTGGAAGTCGAAACGGATGGCCGCCTCGATGTAGCTGTTGCACATGTTGTTGCCGTCGCCGATCCAGGCCACGGTCTTGCCGGCGATGCTGCCGCGATGCTCATGGAAGGTCTGCATGTCGGCCAGCAACTGGCAGGGGTGCAGGTCGTCCGACAGGCCGTTGATCACCGGCACGCGGGAGTTCTCGGAGAACTCGATCAGGTTGCTGTGGGCGAAGGTGCGGATCATCACCGCATCGACCATCCGCGACATCACCCGCGCGGCGTCGGCGATCGGCTCGCCACGGCCCAGCTGGGTATCGCGCGGGGAGAGGAAGATGGCCTGGCCGCCGAGCTGGATCATGCCGGCTTCGAAGGAAATCCGCGTCCGCGTCGAGGCCTTCTCGAAGATCATGCCCAGCACGCGGTTCTTCAGCGGTTCGTAGAGCACGCCTCGGTCACGCAGGTCCTTCAGCTCGCTGCCGCGGCGGATCAGACCGAGGAGTTCGTCGGTCGTGTAATCCAGCATCGAGAGGAAGTGCCGTGCGCTCATGGTTCGTACCTACTACTTATTCTCAGAATCGGGCCGAGGTACCGACCGGCTTTCGTGAGAAAAAACGGGCTGAACCTGCGGCGGGACCGCATGGAGCGGAAAATGGGGGAAGGCGCGATCCTATAAGGAAATGACGGATCTACGCAAGTTTCGCACAGCGCAGGGCTCTGGGACGTTTCCGACGGCTTTAGAGGCGGTGGACTACATACGTGCTCCAGGGGCGATTGGTAGCTTTTCGCCGCCATCAGAAGGTGGTGTATCCGTTTCATCCCCTAAGGAGTTGTTTCATGAAGAAGTTCTGGATGTCCGCTGCCATCACCGCCGTGATTGCCACCGCCGGCGGCTGCACCACCTACAATATCAGCCAGCCGAGCGCTGCGCTGGACCAGGAAGTCAAGACTGGCCTGAAGGCCGATGTCGCCGTAGGTGAGACCATCAGCGGTCAATCCCAGGTCAACGTCCTGTTCGGTTTCCTGAAGTTCGGCGGCGACTCCCAGTTCGCCGACGGCGTGACCTACGGTGGCGAATCCGGCGGCCTGGGTCTGGGTGCCTTCGACCCGGTCTCCAGCGCCAAGGCGGCGGCGGCCTTCAAGGCAGTGAAGAGCTCCGGCTCCGACCTGATCGTGGCGCCGCGCTATGAAGTGAACGTCCAGGATTACTTCATCTTCAAGAAAGTCGACGTCAAGGTCACCGGCAACAAGGGCTCGATCAAGAGCATCCACTGAGCCGCCCTGCCGGCGGGATGATCCCGCCGGCGCATTGCGCGGGTGCCTCGGTGTCCGCGCGATCCTTCCATCCTCCCCCCTGATGCCCCCCGATTCACCCGACTGACGCTAGTGGCGTTCGTCGTATCCCCGCTCCATAGTGCTTGCTCGACAAGACGACCGGCCCCATGAGGCGCCGGCGACAACAATAACGAGGCGAGCCATGAGCAAGACCCTCCACCACCGTGCGTGCCATCTGTGCGAGGCCATCTGCGGCCTGACCATCGAGACCGAGGATGAGCGCATCCTCTCGATCAAGGGCGATCCGCAGGATAGTTTCAGCCGCGGGCATGTTTGCCCCAAGGCCGTCGCGCTGCAGGACATCCAGAATGACCCGGACCGCCTGCGCCAACCGATGCGCCGCGTCGGCGAGGAGTGGCAACCGATTGGCTGGGACGAGGCTTTCGAGCTGGTCGCCACGCGCCTGGCGGAGATCCGTTCACGCCACGGCAACGATGCCGTGGCCGTGTACCAGGGCAATCCCAGCGTGCACAACTACGGGCTGATGACCCACAGCAACTACTTCCTCGGCCAGTTGAAAACGCGCAACCGCTATTCGGCGACGTCGGTGGACCAGTTGCCGCACCACCTGGTGAGCCAGCAGATGTTCGGCCACGGCCTGCTGATCCCGATCCCGGACATCGACCATACCGATTTCATGCTGATCCTCGGTGGCAACCCACTGGCATCCAACGGCAGCATCATGACCGTACCGGATGTGGAGAAGCGTCTGAAAACGCTGAAGTCGCGGGGCGGCAAGCTGGTGGTCGTCGATCCGCGCCGTACCGAGACGGCGGCGCTGGCCGACCGGCACCTGTTCGTCCGCCCCGGCGAGGACGCGGCGCTGCTGCTGGGTATTCTCGATACGTTGTTCAGCGAAAACCTGCTCCGCCAGACACACCTGCCGGTAACCGGCCTGGACGCGGTGCGCGAGGCACTGAAACCGTTCAAGGTCGAGGCGCTGGCCGAACGCTGTGGCGTGCCGGCGCAGGACATTCGCCAGCTGGCGCGCGACTTCGCCGCCGCCGACAAGGCCGTCTGCTATGGGCGCATGGGTGTTTCGACGCAGGTGTTCGGCAGCCTCTGCCAGTGGCTGGTGCAACTGATCAACCTGCTCACCGGCAACCTCGACCGCGTGGGCGGCACGCTGTGCACCACGCCGGCGGTGGACCTGGTGGCGACTACCTCCGGTGGCGCCTTCAACCGCTGGCGGAGCCGCGTGTCCGGCTTGCCGGAGTACGGCGGCGAGCTGCCGGTGGCGGCGCTGGCGGAGGAAATGCTGAGCGAAGGGGAGGGGCAGGTCCGCGCGCTGGTGACGGTGGCGGGCAACCCGGTGTTGTCCACGCCCAATGGCCGGCGCCTGGAACAGGCACTGGACGGCCTGGAGTTCATGCTCAGCATCGATCTCTACATCAACGAGACGACGCGCTACGCCGACCTGATCCTGCCGCCCACCGCGCCGCTGGAGCACGATCACTACGACACCACCTTCAATGTCTTCGCGGTGCGCAACGTCACCCGCTTCAACGAGGCGGTGCTGTCCAGGCCGCAGGGCGCGCTGCACGACTGGGAGATCTTCGTCGGTCTGGCCAAGGCCTACGCCGCGCGCATGGGCGGTGAGCTGAAACCAACGATGGCGCCGGAGCAGATGATCGAAATGGGGCTGCGTTTCGGCCCCTATGGCGATGCGTCCGAACACAAGCTCAACCTGGCGCGGCTGCGCGAGTATCCCCACGGGCTGGACCTCGGGCCGCTGCGGCCCAACCTTGCTGCGCGCCTGAAGACTGCCAGCCGGAGTGTCGAGGCCGCCCCGGAAATCCTGCTGAACGACCTGCGACGCTTCGCCGATGCCCAGGCACCGGCGCTGGATCAACTGCTGCTGATTGGCCGTCGCCATGTGCGCAGCAACAATTCCTGGATGCACAACTATCGCCGCCTGGTGAAGGGCAAACCGCGCCACCAACTGCTCATGCACCCGCAGGACCTCGCGTCGCGCGGGCTGGTCGACGGCCAGAAAGTGCGAGTGCGCTCGCGGGTCGGCAGCATCGAGATCGAGGTGGCGGCCAGTGACGAGGTGATGGCCGGCGTGGTCAGCCTGCCCCACGGCTGGGGGCACGGGCGGCCGGGCGTGCAGTTGTCCATCGCCCGCGAACAGGGTGGGGTGAGCGCCAACGACCTGACCGACGAACGCCACCTGGATGCGCTCTCCGGCAACACGGCGCTCAATGGCGTGCCGGTGGAGGTCGAGGCGGCCTGACAAGCTGACGCACGTCACCTGCAAAGCCGAGCGTTGTACTCGGCTTTGCAGTACAATGCGCGGTACCGTGCCGGCCAAAGCCCACCGTGGGGATTGCCGGGTCAGTATCTGATAGTTCAGCCGAGGAAGTTCATGGATATCATCGATACCATCAAAGAGCAGATCGCCAACAACCCTGTCCTGCTGTACATGAAGGGTTCGCCGAACGCTCCCCAGTGCGGTTTCTCGTCCCGCGCCGCACAGGTGCTGATGGCTTGCGGCGAGAAGTTCGCCTACGTGGATATCCTGCAGAACCCGGAAATCCGCGCCAACCTGCCCAAGTACGCCAACTGGCCGACCTTCCCGCAACTGTGGGTCGGCGGTGAGCTGGTCGGCGGCAGCGACATCCTGGCCGAGATGTTCGAGAAGGGTGAGCTGCAACCGCTGATCAAGGAAGCCGTAGGCAAGGCCGACGCCTGAGTCTTTCCTGCTGCCGCACAAAGCCCCGCTTCGGCGGGGCTTTGTTTTTGGGAAAAACAAATGACTGAACAAACGCGGGCCAACGCCGCGCGCTGGGCGTGTGGATACTGTTTCGCGATGGGCGGGATGGTGCACGGGAGCGTGATGGGGCGGGTGCCGGCGCTCAAGGGCATGACCGGGGTGGACGAGCAGCAGCTCGGCCAGGCCCTGTTGGGCGCGGGCTTCGGCGCGCTGCTGGCGTTCGTCTTCGCCGGCTCCCTGGTGCGTCGCTACGGCAGCCGGGCGCTCACCGTCGTCTCCGGGTTGGCGCTGATGGCCTGCTTCCCCTTGCTGGGGCTGGCGCGGAACGTCTGGGAGCTGGCGGCAGGCTTCCTGGTGGTCGGTCTGACCTTCGCCTGCATGGACGTGGCGATGAACACCCAGGCCGTGGAAGTGGAGCGGCGCCTCGGTCGGCCCTGCATTTCCAGCCTGCACGGCATGTACAGCCTGGGCGGCCTGGTCGGCGCGGTGGGGGCGGCGGCCTTCGCGGACCTGGCGCCGATCCGGCATTTCACCCTGCTGGCGCTGATCGCCGTGGCGATCCTGCCGTTCTTCGCCCGTCACCTGTTCGAAGGGCGTCCGGAACCCGTGGAGGAAGAGGCGCCAGCCCAACGCGGCTGGCGCCTGCCGCCACCGGCGCTGATTGGCCTGGGTCTGCTGACTCTGTGCGCATTCGTCTCCGAAGGCGCGGTTGCCGACTGGGGTGCCTTGCTACTGCATCAGGTAATGGGCGCGTCCGAACGCCTGGCGGCCCTGGGCTTCGCGGCATTCTCCGCGACTATGGTGCTGGGACGGCTGTTCGGCGACCGCCTGCGGGTGCGTTTCGCCGACGAGGCGCTGGTGCGCAACCTGGCGCTGCTGGCGTGCACGGGCATGCTGCTGGCGTTGTTCAGCCCTTCGGTGGCGGGCGCAATCGCCGGCTTCGCCCTGGTGGGCGCGGGACTGTCGGTGGTGGTGCCGATCCTGATCGGCGCGGCGGGCAATCGACCGGGTGTCGAGCCTTCCAGCGGCGTGGCCGCGGTGGCGTCGTTCGGCTATGGGGGCTTGCTGATGGGGCCGCCGCTGATCGGCTTCCTCGCCGAGCACGTGGGGCTGCGTCTGTCGTTGCTGGTGGTGGTGGGGCTGTGTGCCGGGCTGGTGCTCAAGGCATCGCTGGTGCGCCGTCCGCCGAAGGCGAACGCTTGAGAAGGGAAGGGCACCGGCGTCCACAACCGCGCCGGTGCCTTTTTCCTGATCAGTCGTCTTCGTGCATGTGCGACTGCAGGTAGTTCTCCAGGCCGACCTTCTGGATCAGGCCCAGCTGGGTTTCCAGGTAGTCGATGTGTTCTTCCTCGGACTCGAGGATGTCCTTGAGCAGATCGCGGCTCACGTAGTCATGCACGTTTTCGCAGTGCACGATGGCGTCGCGCAGATCCTTGGCGGCCTTGAGTTCCAGGTTCAGGTCGCACTGCAGCATTTCCTGGGTGTTCTCGCCGACCAGCAGCTTGCCCAGGTCCTGCAGGTTGGGCAGGCCTTCGAGGAACAGGATGCGTTCGATGAGCTTGTCGGCGTGTTTCATCTCATCGATGGATTCGTGGTACTCGTGCGCGCCGAGGCGTTTCAGGCCCCAGTCGTTCCACATGCGCGAGTGCAGGAAGTATTGGTTGATGGCGATCAGCTCGTTGCCGAGGACCTTGTTCAAGTGCTGGATGACTTTCTTGTCGCCTTTCATGCCGGAGTCCTGCCGTGTGGAGTGGGAGAGTCTGAAAGTGTGGTCCTCTTATAACTGGCTGTCAAACATAAGTACTTGAAAACCTTATAAAAAGGAATATGAATGCGAATGTTTTCATTCCTCATCTCGGCAGTAAGATGCTGAATTTCAGGCATAAAAAAACCGGGCATGGCCCGGTTTTCTGGAGTCTTCAGCTGAACTGAGCGTAGATCGCCTCGATCAGCTTGCCGCATAGGCGAGGGAATAGTTCACCGACTGCGCGCTCTGCAGTTCGCCAAGGGTCTCGCGGACCACCTGCTTGGCGAGGCAGGCACACTTGCCGCACTGGGTACCGACGCCGGTGCTTTCACGCACTTCGCGGTAGTTGCAGCAACCTTCGTAGATCGCATCGCGGATATGGGTATCGGTGACACCTTGGCAGAGACAGACGTACATGGTTGCACTACTGGTCGCTATGGGGTTGTTGGAGGCGATACTAATCTTAATGAGAATGATTGTCAAAATTTGTGGGCGGGCTTTTCTTCCACCGGACAAATGGTCATTTCCGCCAAAGGGTTAGCGTTGCGGGGAGAAGGGCGTGCGCTGGGCGCACCGGAAAGCCGCGGTGTATCATGGCCGCCCCTCTGGAGTGGATAGCCGCGGATCCGGCCGCTTCATGCCGGGCAGGGCATCTTGCACTCCCTTACGTCCTCACCACCGAAGGAAACATGGAATGAGCGTACTCGTAGGTAAGAAAGCTCCCGACTTCAACGTAGCCGCCGTCCTCGGCAGCGGCGAGATCGTCGATAGCTTCGTGCTGTCCGAAGCCATCAAGGGCAAGTACGGCCTGGTGTTCTTCTATCCGCTGGACTTCACCTTCGTCTGCCCGTCCGAACTGATCGCCCTGGACCGCCGCATCCCTGATTTCAAGGCGCGTAACGTCGAAGTGATCGGCGTGTCCATCGACTCCCACTTCACCCATAACGCCTGGCGCAACACCCCGGTGGATAAGGGCGGCATCGGCCCGGTCCAGTACACCCTGGCCGCCGACATCACCCATGAAATCGCCAAGGCTTATGACGTCGAGTCCGCCGACGGTGTCGCGTTCCGTGGCGCCTTCCTGATCGACCAGAACGGCGTGGTGCGCTCGCAGATCGTCAACGACCTGCCGCTGGGCCGCAACATGGACGAACTGCTGCGTCTGGTCGATGCCCTGCAGTTCACCGAGGAGCATGGCGAAGTCTGCCCGGCCAACTGGAAGAAGGGCGACAAGGGCATGACCGCCTCGCCGGAAGGCGTCGCCGCCTACTTGGCAGAGAATGCCGGCAGGCTGTAAGGCTGGCTGTGCATGAAAGAGCCCCGCCTTGGCGGGGCTTTTTTGTGGGCGCGCGGTAAAGCTCTTCGTAGGAGCGAGCCTGCTCGCGAACCATCGCCCCGCGGACGTAAGCCCCGACGCTGACGTCTTGTTCGCGAGCAAGCTCGCTACAGAAAGCGCGTGCAGAGAGTGCGCAGGCCTTGTAGGAGAAAGAAAACGCCCCGCAGGTGCGAGGCGTTTACATGGAGACGGGAAGAACGATCAGTGATCGTCTTCCATCCAGCCGCCGAACTCTTTCCAGCGGTTGACGATGCCGCAGAACAGCTCGGCGGTCTTCTCGGTGTCGTAGCGCGCCGAGTGCGCCTCGCGGTTGTCGAACTCGATGCCGGCGGTCTGGCAGGCCTTGGCCAGGACGGTCTGGCCGTAGGCGAGGCCGGCGAGGGTGGCGGTGTCGAAGCTGGAGAACGGGTGGAACGGGTTGCGCTTCACGCCGCTGCGGTTCACCGCGGCGTTGAGGAAGCCCAGGTCGAAGCTGCTGTTGTGGCCGACCAGGATCGCCCGCTTGCAGCCGTTGGACTTCAGCGACTTGCGCACGCCGCGGAAGATCTCGGTCAGCGCCTGTTCTTCCGGCACGGCCATGCGCAGCGGGTGGTCCAGCTTGATGCCGGTGAACTCCAGCGCGGCCTGCTCGATGTTGGCGCCTTCGAAGGGCTCCACACGGAAGAAGTAGGTGTGCTCCGGGAACAGGTAGCCGCTCTCGTCCATGCCGATGGTGACGGCGGCGATTTCCAGCAGCGCGTCGGTGCCGGCGTTGAAGCCACCGGTCTCGACGTCCACCACCACCGGCAGGTAGCCACGGAAGCGGCGCGCCATCGGATGGCGCGGGCCGGGCGGGAAGGAACCGTCGAGTTCTTCTTCGAAGATTTCGTTCTCGTCACTCATGCCTCGGTCTCCAGCAGGCGCCAGCGCAGTTTCTCGCCGGCACGCAGCGGGACCACGTCGAAGTCGCCGAACGGCAGGGCCGCCGGGGCTTCCCACTCTTCACGCACCAGGGTGATGCGGTCGCTGTTGCGCGGCAGGCCGTAGAAGTCCGGGCCATGGAAGCTGGCGAAGGCTTCCAGCTTGTCCAGCGCGTTGCGTTGCTCGAAGGCCTCGGCGTACATCTCGATGGCGGCATAGGCGGTATAGCAGCCGGCGCAACCGCAGGCGGCTTCCTTGGCGTGGCGCGCGTGGGGCGCGGAGTCGGTGCCGAGGAAGAACTTCGGGCTGCCGCTCGTGGCCGCATCCAGCAGGGCTTCCTGGTGGGTGTTGCGCTTGAGGATCGGCAGGCAATAGAAGTGCGGGCGGATACCGCCGACCAGCATGTGGTTGCGGTTGTACAGCAGGTGGTGCGCGGTGATGGTGGCGCCGACGTTGGCCGGGGCGGCCTTGACGAAGGCGGCGGCATCGCCGGTGGTGATGTGCTCGAGGACCACCTTGAGGGTCGGGAAGCGCTCGACCACGCGGGTCAGGTGCTCGTCGATGAAGCGCTTCTCGCGGTCGAACACGTCGATCTCGGCGCGGGTCACCTCGCCATGCACCAGCAGCGGCAGGCCGACGTCGGCCATGGCTTCGAGCACGTGGAAGATGTTGTCGACGCTGGTCACGCCGGAATCGGAGTTGGTGGTGGCGCCGGCCGGGTACAGCTTGGCGGCGTGCACGTAGCCCGAGGCCTTGGCAGCGCGCACGTCGTCGGCGCTGGTGCGGTCGGTGAGGTAGAGCACCATCAGCGGCTCGAAGCGGCTGCCGGCCGGACGGGCGGCCAGGATGCGCTGGCGGTAGGCGTCGGCTTCGACGGCATTGCGTACCGGCGGAACCAGATTCGGCATGATGATGGCGCGGCCGAAGGTGCGGGCGGCGTCGCCGACGGTTTGCGCGAGCGCGGCGCCGTCGCGCAGGTGGATGTGCCAGTCGTCGGGGCGCAGGAGTGTCAGGCGGTCGGACATGCGGATTCCAGGAGGGCGGTTGCAGCGGAAAGATGTGGGGAAATGCTACCGGAAAAGGCTGTCGGCGGCACTCGCTATCAAGTTTCGCCGTGGCTGACCGATAGATTCGAAGAACCAATCCAGCTTGTGTGGAACCGCCGTGCGCCAGTCTCTTCTTTTCCTGCTTGTCCTTTGCGCGAGCCTGCCGGCCTGGGGGCTGACCTTTCAGACGCGCCTGGAAAGCGCCGAATGGACGGTGGCGGGCGACCAGTTCGAATGCCGGCTGTCGCAGAACGTGGCGGGCTTCGGCCTGGGCGAGTTCGTCTGGCGCGCCGGTGAGCAACCGACCTTCCGTCTCAAGCCCCAGCAGGACTGGCTCGGGCGCGGCGCGGCGACGCTGCTGGCGGCGGCCCCGCCGTGGCGGCCGGGGCAGGGCGAGGTAAACCTGGGCGCCGTGCAGGTCGGCGCTGGCGACGTGCCGTTCAACAGCACCCAGCAGCAGGCCGGGCGTCTGCTCGGCGGCCTGCTGGAAGGCCGTACGCCGGAGGTCCGGCACCGCACCCGTGATGGCGAGCGTTTGCTGGTGCGCCTGTTGCCGACGCGTTTTGCCGCCGGTTATGCGCAGTTCCAGGATTGTTCGGCGAAGATGCTGCCGGTGAATTTCGATCAGGTCCGACAGAGCCAGATCGGCTTCCCGGACGGCGGCACCGGGCTCGACGCGCTGGGCCGCGCCAAGCTGGACATCATCCTGCAATATATGAAGGCCGACCCGAGCGTGAACCGCATCGAGCTCGACGGTCATTCCGACAACAGCGGCAATCGCCTGGCCAACCGCGATACCTCGCGCCGCCGTGCCGTCGCGGTGATGGACTATCTCAAGGCCAATGGCGTGCCGGAGTCGCAGATCACCCTGCGTTTCTATGGCGAGCGCTATCCGCTGGTGAAGAACAATTCCGAAGCCAACCGGGCGCGCAATCGTCGGGTGACGGTGAACCTGTCTCGCGGACCTGCCGCCGAGGCAGAGCCGGCCGCTCCGGCTTCAGCGGCGCCCGCTGCGCCGGAAGCCTCGACAGCGGGCGCGGCCCCACCGGCGGCGGCCAGTCCCGCGCCCAGGAGCTGAAGCTGCGGCAGCGAGTCGCACTGACGATAGTATTTGTCGCTTTGTCGTCAAAAGCTGTCGCGCCTCTGTAAATAATCCTGAGCGGGCAGTAGAATCGGTCCCTTTCGTGACAACCCCCGTGGAGTTGAGTGGCATGGCGGACGTGAAGAAGGTAGTCCTGGCGTATTCCGGTGGCCTGGACACCTCGGTAATTCTGAAGTGGCTGCAGGATACCTATAACTGCGAAGTGGTGACCTTCACCGCCGACCTGGGTCAGGGCGAGGAGGTCGAGCCGGCCCGTGCCAAGGCCAAGGCGCTGGGTGTCAAAGAGATCTACATCGAGGACCTGCGAGAAGAGTTCGTCCGCGACTTCGTCTACCCGATGTTCCGTGCCAACACCATCTACGAAGGCGAGTACCTGCTGGGTACTTCCATCGCCCGTCCGCTGATCGCCAAGCGCCTGATCGAGATCGCCAACGAGACCGGCGCCGATGCCATCTCCCACGGCGCCACCGGCAAGGGCAACGACCAGGTGCGCTTCGAGCTGGGCGCCTATGCCCTCAAGCCGGGCGTGAAGGTGATCGCTCCCTGGCGCGAGTGGGACCTGCTGTCCCGCGAGAAGCTGATGGACTACGCCGAAACCCACAACATCCCGATCGAGCGCCACGGCAAGAAGAAGTCGCCGTACTCCATGGATGCCAACCTGCTGCACATCTCCTATGAAGGCGGCGTGCTGGAAGACACCTGGACCGAGCACGAAGAGGACATGTGGAAGTGGACCGTCTCCCCGGAGAAGGCCCCCGATACCCCGACCTACATCGAGCTGACCTACCGCAAGGGCGACATCGTCGCCATCGACGGCAAGGACATGACCCCGGCCCAGGTGCTGACCGAACTGAACCGTATCGGCGGCGCCAACGGCATCGGCCGTCTGGACATCGTCGAGAACCGCTACGTCGGCATGAAGTCCCGCGGCTGCTACGAGACCCCCGGCGGCACCATCATGCTCAAGGCGCACCGCGCCATCGAGTCGATCACCCTGGACCGCGAAGTCGCTCACCTGAAGGACGAGCTGATGCCGCGCTACGCCAAGCTGATCTACACCGGCTACTGGTGGAGCCCGGAGCGCGAGATGCTCCAGCAGATGATCGATGCGTCCCAGGAATACGTGAACGGCGTCGTGCGCCTGAAGCTGTACAAGGGCAACGTCATCGTGGTCGGCCGCAAGTCCGATGACTCGCTGTTCGATGCCAACATCGCGACCTTCGAGGAAGACGGCGGCGCCTACAACCAGGCCGATGCCGCTGGCTTCATCAAGCTCAACGCGCTGCGCATGCGCATCGCCGCGAACAAGGGCCGCAAGCTGTTCTGAGCGCCCCTTGGGTAGGAGCGAGCGTACTCGCGAAGCCTTTGCTTTTTGCGCGATTCGCGAGCAAGCTCGCTCCTACGAAAAGCACAACGAACCCCGGCCACGAGCCGGGGTTCGTGTTTATAAGCCCCCACCGGGGCGCCTGATGAGGAAGAATCGATGAGACTGCTGCACACCATGCTGCGCGTCGGCGACCTGGACAAATCCATCGCCTTCTACACCGAAATCCTGGGCATGACCCTGCTACGCCGCAAGGACTATCCGGACGGCCAGTTCACCCTGGCCTTCGTCGGCTACGGCAGTGAAGACGAGAACAGCGTCATCGAGCTGACCTACAACTGGGGCGTGGACCAGTACGAACTGGGCACCGGCTACGGTCACATCGCCCTGGAAGTGGCGGATGTCTACAAGGCCTGCGAGGACATCCGCTCCCGTGGCGGCAAGATCACCCGCGAGCCGGGCCCGATGAAACACGGCACCAGCATCCTGGCCTTCGTCGAGGATCCGGACGGCTACAAGATCGAGCTGCTTTCGCCGCAGCGCAAGGACTGATCCTTCGATCATTCCCCCCGCGCACTCTTCGAGAAACCCCGTCTCCCTGGCGGGGTTTTTCTTTCCCGGCTGTCATCAGAACGACACCGGAGCGGTCATACTCAACCCTGCGTCGGCGCGGGATGCGTCGATTGCGGAAGCAGTTTCCGCCATTCGCTTGTCAGAGACTCAGGAGCAGCGCGCGGGCCGGACAATCCCCGCCGCGCCGCACCTGGCAATGACGGCCGATGGGCGGCCGCACCGATTTTCCGGAGGCCCCGCGCCCAGGCGCCCGGCGTCCTAAGTCATGGAATACAGCATGTCCCCAAGACCGGTAAACAATGCCTCGGTTAGCCCCAAGGGCAGCCTCGAAACCCTCTCCCAGCGTGAAGTCCACCAGCTCAGCGAAGCGGGCTCGGGCAGTACCTACAAGCTCTTCCGCCAGTGTGCCCTGGCCATCCTCAACACCGGCACGCAGATCGACAACGCCAAGCACATCCTCGACGCCTACCGCGACTTCGAACTGGAAATCCACCAGCAGGACCGTGGCGTGCGCCTGGAACTGTTCAACGCGCCGGCCGACGCCTTCGTCGACGGCGAGATGATCGCCAGCACCCGCGAGATGCTGTTCAGCGCCCTGCGCGACATCGTCTACACGCAGAACGCACTGAACAGCCGGCGCTTCGGCCTGGACAGCTCGGCCGGCATCACCGACTACGTCTTCCACCTGCTGCGCAACGCCCGCGCCCTGCACGCTGGCGTGGAGCCGAAGATCGTCGTGTGCTGGGGCGGCCACTCCATCAGCACCAACGAGTACAAGTACACCAAGAAGGTCGGCCACGAACTGGGCTTGCGCAGCCTCGATGTCTGCACCGGCTGCGGCCCGGGCGTGATGAAGGGCCCGATGAAGGGCGCCACCATCGGTCATGCCAAGCAGCGCATCACCGATGGCCGCTACCTGGGCCTGAGCGAGCCGGGGATCATCGCCGCCGAGGCGCCGAACCCCATCGTCAACGAACTGGTGATCCTGCCGGATATCGAGAAGCGCCTGGAGGCCTTCGTCCGCGTCGGTCATGGCATCATCGTGTTCCCCGGCGGCGTCGGTACGGCGGAGGAGTTCCTCTACCTGCTGGGCATCCTCATGCACCCGGAAAACCAGGACATGCCATTCCCCCTGGTGCTCACCGGACCGCGCAGCGCGGCAGCCTACATCGAGCAACTGCACGCCTTCGTCGGCGCGACGCTGGGCGAAGCGGCGCAGCAGCGCTACCGCATCATCATCGACGATCCGGCGGAGGTGGCGCGGGAAATGAGCACCGGCCTCAAGCGGGTCAAGCAGTTCCGCCGCGAGCGCAACGATGCCTACCACTTCAACTGGCTGCTGAAGATCGACGAGGGCTTCCAGCGTCCGTTCGAGCCGACCCACGAGAACATGGCCGGCCTGGATCTGGGTCGCGATGTACCGCCTCACGAGCTGGCGGCGAACCTGCGTCGGGCGTTCTCCGGCATCGTCGCCGGCAACGTGAAGGAACATGGCATCCGCATGATCGAGGAGTACGGCCCGTATGAGATCAACGGCGATGCGGCGATCATGGAGCCGCTGGACGCACTGCTGCAGGCCTTCGTCGAGCAGCACCGCATGAAGCTGCCGGGCGGTGCGGCGTACGAGCCGTGCTACCGGGTGGTGCAGCGCGCCGGCGTCGAGGTTTGATCCTGTAGGAGCGAGGGGGACGCCATCGTTATTGCTCGCGAACCGCCCAGCACCGGAGTCGCCGGGAAGCAATGTTCGCGAGCAAGCTCGCTCCTACGCAAACAAAAAGCCCCGCCAGGATGCGGGGCTTTTTCATACGGTTCAGGAGCAGGCTTACAGGTCGAAGTCGTAGTCGGACAACTGACGCTGCAGGCGACGCTCTTCGAGGTAGTTGTCGATGATGCGGCGCTTGGTCAGGTTGGTCTTGGCGACCTCCGCCGAGGCTTCGACGCCATCATCGCTGTCGTCTGTGCTGACATCGTCCTCGAGTTCGAGGTCTTCTTTGTCGTTTGCCATTCGGTGCACTCCACAACACGGGGTGTGTTGGCGCCCCTTATATCGACAAAGAACCGGGTGGTAAAAAAGATTTTTTCAATGAGTCCTAAGGAATTTTCCGATATTTCTCAATCGTCGGACGTCTTGTACTTGTACTCGCACAGGTCCTCGATCCGGCAACTGCCGCACTGCGGCTTGCGCGCCTTGCAAACGTAGCGCCCGTGCAGGATCAGCCAGTGGTGGGCATCGAGCAGGTATTCCCTGGGGACGAATTTCAGCAATTTCTTCTCGACTTCCAGCACATTCTTGCCCGGGGCTATCCCGGTACGGTTGGCGACGCGGAAGATGTGGGTGTCCACGGCCATTGCCGGCTGTCGGAAGGCGGTGTTGAGCACCACGTTGGCGGTCTTGCGGCCGACGCCGGGCAGGGCTTCGAGGTCCTCGCGGTTGTCCGGTACCTGGCTGCCGTGCTTCTCGACGAGGATGCGGCACGTCTCGATGACGTTCCTGGCCTTGCTGTTGTACAGACCGATGGTCTTGATGTACTCCGACAGCCCGTCCACGCCCAGGGCATGGATGGCCTCCGGGGTGTTGGCCACCGGATAGAGCTTCGCCGTGGCCTTGTTCACCCCGACGTCGGTGGCCTGGGCGGAGAGGATCACCGCGATCAGCAGCTCGAAGGGCGTGCTGTAGGCCAGTTCGGTTTCGGGGTTGGGATTGTCTTCTTGCAGACGGCGGAAAATTTCCGCGCGCTTGGCGGCATTCATTCGATCACTCCGGTCACGCGGACGCGTTGGCGCTCGCTCGCGGGACCATCGCCCGCCTGCGCCTTGGCGCGTTCCGCCAGGCTCTCATCGATACGGTTTTTCAGGGCAATCAGCAGGCCCAGCACCAGGAAGGCGCCGGGCGGCAGGATGGCCAGCAGGAAGCCCTGGCCATGCGGGAACATCTGGATTTTCCAGGTCGCCGCCGCCGGGCCGAACAGCAGCTCCATGCCGGCCAGCAGGGTGCCATGTCCGAGCAGTTCGCGCAGCGTACCCACTACCAGCAGCACCAGGGCGAACCCGCTGCCCATCATCAGGCCGTCGAAGGTCGAACGCAGCACGCCGTGGCGCGAGGCAAAGGCTTCGGCGCGGCCGAGGATCACGCAGTTGGTGGTGATCAGCGGGATGAAGATGCCGAGGATCTGGTACAGCTCGTAGGTCCAGGCCTGCATCAGCAGTTCGATGCAGGTGGTCAGCGCGGCGATGATCAGGACGAAGGCGGGCAGGCGCACGGCCTCGGTCACCGCTCCACGGATCAGCGCCACCGCCGCGTTGGAGCAAGCCAGCACGAAGAGGGTCGCCAGGCCCAGCCCGAGGGCGTTGACCACGGAGTTGCTGGTGCCCAGCAGCGGGCACAGGCCGAGCAGTTGCACCAGCCCCGGATTGTTCTTCCACAGCCCCTGCAGGGCCAGTTCGCGGTAGCCGGGGTTACTCATGGCTGTCTCCCGTGGCCGCTTGCGCGGCGGGCGCGAGCAGTTCGGCCTTGTGCGCATCGAAGTACTGCAGCGCCTTGTGCGTAGCCTTCACCACGGCGCGCGGGGTGACGGTGGCACCGGCGAACTGGTCGAACTGGCCGCCGTCCTTCTTCACCTTCCAGCCGGCCTCCGCCGGGTCGGTCAGCGAGCGGCCGTCGAAGCCGTGCAGCCAGTCGCTCTTGCCCAGCTCGATCTTGTCGCCCAGCCCCGGGGTTTCCTTGTGCGCGGCGACGCGCACGCCGAGCAGCCGGCCTTCGGCGGTGACGCCCACCAGCAGTTGGATGGAGCCGCTGTAGCCGTCCGGCGCTATGGCCTGGAGGATCACTGCCGTGGCCTGGCCCTGGCGGCGGGCGACGAAGGCAGGGGCCGGCGCGTTGCGGCCGAGCAGCTTGGGATCGAAGGCGTCGACCTGGCTGTCCAGCGGATGGTTGTCATAGCTGCCCGCCGGCAACAGTTCCAGCAGGGCGCGGCCGCGCGCTTCGCGCTGGGCATCGTCGATGCGCTGCGCGGTGAGCTGGTGGACCAGCGCCACCCCGCCCACCGTGACCACGGCGAACAGGCCGAGCACCAGGGCGTTCTTCAGCATCGAGCGAGGGGCGCCGGGCATGTCAGTCCCCCACCTTGAAGCCACGCTCGGGCTTCTTGTGCCCGTAGGTGCGTGGACGGCTGTAGTAGTCGATGGTCGGCGCGGCGAGGTTCATCAGCAGCACGGCGAAGGCCACGCCGTCCGGGTAGCCGCCCCAGGCACGGATCACATAGGTGAGCACGCCGACGCCGATGCCGAACACCAGGCGTCCACGATTGCTGGTGGCGCCGGAGACGGGATCGGTGACGATGAAGAAGGCGCCGAGCATGGTCGCGCCGCTGAACAGGTGCAGCAGCGGCGAGCCGTGGGAGTCGGAGCCGGAGCCGTTCCAGAACAGCAGGCTCGTGACGAACAGTGCGCCGAGCATGCCCACCGGCGCGTGCCAGGTGAACAGCTTGCGCCAGAGCAGGAACAGCCCACCGGCGAGGAACGCCAGGTTGACCAGTTCCATGCCGCGCCCGCCGATATGGCCGAAGGCGCTGGATTGTGCCAGCAGTTCGTCCATCGTCAGGCTGTTGTTGTTGCGCAGCACGTCCAGCGCGGTGGCGCCGACCCAGGCGTCCGGCGCCTGGCCGGCGACGCCGAGGATCTGCCGCAGCCCTTCGCCGAGACCCAGCGCGCTGTCCGGCGCCGGCCATTGGCTCATCTGCAGCGGGAAGGACACCAGCACCACCACGTAGCCGATCATCGCCGGATTGAACGGGTTCTGCCCCAATCCGCCATACAGGTGCTTGCCGAACACCAGGGCGAAGACCGTGGCGATCAGGCTCAGCCACCACGGCGCGTAAGGCGGCAGGGCGAGGGCCAGCAGCACGGCGGTGACCAGCGCGCTGCCGTCCTTGAGGAAGAAAACCAGCGGGCGATTGCGCAGCCTGAGCATCGCCGCCTCGGTGGCCAGCGCGATCAGGCTGCACCAGAGCAGGTTGAACAGCGTGCCGACGCCGTACAGGCCGATCAGCACCAGGGCGCCCGGCGCACAGGCGGCCAGCAAGGTCAGCATGACCTTCTGCGTGCGGTTGCTGCCGGTGGCGTGGGGCGAGGCGGTGCGCGGCAGTTTCATCAAGGCGTCTCGCCGCTGGCGTCGGCCACGGCGCGTTCGGCCGCTTGCAGGCGGGCACGGGCGGTATCCAGGGCTGCGTTGCCGGCGCCTTCGCGTTCGAGTTTCTTCAGGTCGGCGCGGGCGTAGGCCAGTTCGGTCCTGGCGGCCCGGAGGGTGGCGCTCATCGGGTGCTTGTCGGTGCGCACCAGGTCCGGCGGCGCCTTGCCACTGGCGTCCTCGGCGGCGTGCAGGGCGGCTTCCGCGGCGGCCAGAGCCTGGCGGACCGCGCCCAGTTCTTCTTCGGAAGCGCCGTCGCGTTCGGCCTGGCGCAGGGCGTCGCGCTGGGCGATGTACACGAGCTTGGCCTGGCGCAGGGCTAGGATTCCGTCGACGGCTTGGGTGGCTTTCGGTTCGGTCGGCATGGCGGTCCCCTGCAATTCGTTGAGTTGGCGTTCGATGCGCTCGACGTCCTCGCGCAGTGACGCGAGGGTGGCGCGCTGTTCGTCCGTGGGCGATTCGCCGAAGGCCTTCTCGGATTTCTTCACCTGGGCGCGGGCCATTGCGGCGTCGATCCTGGCTTTCTTCAGCGTGGCTTCGTTGTCGAGCGGAGCTGGCGCGGTATGGCTCTCCGCCTCGGCTGCCGCCAACGCGGCCTTGACCTGCCCGGCGGCCTCACGCAATTCGACGACCTGGGCGCGCAGTTGTTCGGTGTCGTGGCTGGCGAGCTGTTTCTCGGCCTTCTTCAACGCGACCTGGGCCATGCTCGCCTCGATCTTCAGCCGCTTGAGCCGGTCCGGCGCGTTGCCCACGGCCTTCTCGGCCTTCACCCGCTCGATCACCGATTGCGCTGCCGGCACCGTCGCCTCCACCTTGGCTTCGCTTTCCTGCGCCCGCGCGACGCGTTCCTGGCGGGCCAGGCGGTCGACGGTGCGTTGTTCTTCCTCGCGGCGCAGACGGTCCTGGCGCTGTTCGAAGCGCAGGCGCGATTGTTCGGCCTTCAACTGGCGCTGCTGCAACTCGCGGATATCGGCCTTGGCCGCGCGGTAGTACTGCACCAGCGGGATGCTCGACGGGCAGACGTAGGCGCAGGCGCCGCACTCGATACAGTCGAACAGGTTGTGCGCCTGCAACTGCTCGTGCTGCGCGCCGAGGGCGAAGTAGTGCAGCTGTTGCGGCAGCAGGCTGGCAGGGCAGACCTGGGCGCAGTCGCCGCAACGGATGCAGGGCATGGCCGGTGGCGCCGGCGGCAGTTCCGTCGCGCTGGCGGCCAGCAGACAGTTGCTGGTCTTGATCAGCGGCACGTCCAGCGAGGGCAGGCTGATGCCCATCAGCGGCCCGCCGAGGATCAGACGGTCCAGCTTCGAACGGTCGAGGCCGGCGAAATCCAGCAGTTCGCCCACTGGCGTGCCGAGCAGCGCTTCGACGTTGCACGGGCGCTCCAGCGCCGCGCCGGTCAGGGTGGCGATGCGCGAGATCAGCGGCCGTCCGCGCAGCACGGCATCGGCCACGGCTACGGTGGTGCCGACGTTCACGCAGAGCATGCCGATGTCCGCCGGCAGCCCGCCGGAGGGCACTTCGCGGCCGCTGAGAACCTGGATCAACTGACGCTCGCCGCCCGAGGGGTATTTGGTCGGAATCGCCCGCAGCGTGACGTTCCGTTCGCCGATGGCGGCTTGCACGGCGGCCAGTGCCTCGGGCTTGTTGTCCTCGATGCCGATCAGCACCTGCTCCGGCTGCAGGATGTGCACGAGGATGTCGATGCCTTGCACCAGCTCCGCCGCGCGCTCGCGCATCAGCAGGTCGTCGGCGCTGATGTAGGGTTCGCACTCGGCGCCGTTGATGACCAGGGTGTGCAGGTCGTCCTGCGGGCGCGTGGCCAGTTTGGCGGCGGTGGGGAAGCCGGCACCACCCAGCCCGGCGATGCCGGCGTGGCGGATGCGCTCCAGCAGTTCGACCGCGGAGAGAGACGCATACTCGGGGCAGGGCGCGAGCTCAGCCCATTCATCCTGGCCGTCGCTGTCGATGACGATGGCCGGCGCCGTCAGCCCGGAGGCGTGCGGGTAAGGCTGTTCGCCCAGCGCGACCACGGTGCCGGAGGTCGGAGCGTGCAGCGCGGCGCTGATGGCGCTGCCCGGCTCGGCGATCATCTGCCCCTTGAGCACGCGCTGGCCGACCTCGACGCAGGGCAGCGCGGGCGCTCCAATGTGCTGTTGCAGCGGCAGGACCAGCAGGCGCGGCAGTGGCGGCCGCTGGATCGGCGTTGCGGTGGATTGCCGCTTGTTCTCCGGCGGATGGATGCCGCCGGGGAAGCTCCAGACCTGCGCATTCATGCCGCCTGCTCCCGGTCGCTGGCGATCAGCCGGGTATCCGGCAATGGCCATTTCCAGTCCGTGATGCTCACCGGCAGATCGCGCATCTCGATGCAGTCCACCGGGCAGGGCTCCAGGCACAGGTCGCAGCCGGTGCATTCGTCGACGATCACCGTGTGCATCAGCCTGGCCGCGCCGACGATGGCGTCCACCGGGCAGGCGCGGATGCACTTGGTGCAGCCGATGCATTCGGCCTCGCGGATGTAGGCCACGCGCGGCGGGGTTTCCTCGGCGGCGTCCAGCGGCTGCGGCTCGACGTCCAGCAGGTCGGCGAGGGCGGCGATGGTGGCCGCGCCGCCGGGCGGGCACTTGTTGATCGCGTCGCCCTCGGCGATGGCCTGGGCGTAGGGTTTGCAGCCGGCGTAGCCGCACTGGCCGCACTGGGTCTGCGGCAGCAGGGCGTTGATCTGTTCGGCCACGGGGTCGCCTTCCACCTTCAGGCGTACCGCCGCATAGCCCAGCAGCGCGCCGCTGGCGAGGCAGAGCAGGGCGAGGATGGCGACAGCGAGCAGCACCGTGCTCATGGCTTGAGCAACCCGGTGAAGCCCATGAAGGCCAGCGACATCAGGCCGGCAGTGATCATGCCGATGGCCGCGCCCTGGAACGGCTTGGGCACGTCGGCGATGGCGATGCGCTCGCGCATGGCGGCGAACAGCACCAGTACCAGGGAAAAGCCCAGCCCGGCGCCGAAGCCCTGCAGGGTGGATTGCAGGAAACCGTACTCCGGCTTGTTGGCATTGAGCAGCGCCACGCCCAGGACGATGCAGTTGGTGGTGATCAGCGGCAGGAAGATGCCCAGCACGCGGTACAACAGCGGACTGCTCTTCTTCACCAGCAGCTCGGTGAACTGCACCACCACGGCGATTACCAGGATGAAGCCGATGGTGCGCAGGAACTCCAGGTCCAGCGGCTGCAGCACGTAGCGTTGCAGGATGTAGCTGCACACCGAGGCGAGGGTGAGGACGAAGGTGGTGGCCAGGGACAGGCCGAGGGCGGTCTCGATCTTGCGCGACACGCCCATGAACGGGCACAGACCGAGGAACTGCACCAGCACGAAGTTGTTGACCAGGATGGCGCTGACCAGGATGAGGGCGAGTTCGGTCATTGCAGGGGGTTATCCATCCGGATGGCCGTTCAGATGCCAGTGATCAGTAGATCGATAGCCGCGATTATTTCGCCGCGCAAGTGCGCCAGGCTGCCGACCGGCTCGCCCAGATCGCGGCTGGAGATGCCCGCCATCTGTGGCGTCAGCAGCAGGTAGTCGATTTCGTCGAAGGTCACCTTCGGCGTCAGGCGGCTGATGCCCTGCAGCGACTGGCTGCGGCTCAGCGGAATGACCATGCGCGTCTTCAGCGAATCCAGCAGTTCGCTCTGCACGTCCAGCAGCAGCGGAATGTCTTCCTGCGAGCGCGGATTGCGATTCCGATAGAGATTGAACTGCGCCATCAGAAGCTCCGCAGTCCCTCGCTGAACACACCGTTCTCCTCGACATGGCGATTGTACGAGTCGATGGCCTCGCGGTTCTGCTCCAGCCATTGGCGGGCGAGGCGCTGTTTGACCTCTTCGGCCAGCGCCTCTTCCAGCACGGCGGACAGGTTGACGTCCAGCTCCCGGGCCTTCTTCAGCAGGTCGCTGTTGAGGCTGAGGTTGGTCGGCTTCTTCGGGGCCTGGAGATCGTAGGGAGCATGCATGGCGATGGTCCGTGGTGATATGCGCATAATTTATGCGCATGGCTGGCGCAAGACAATCCGCGTGGCCTGAAAACAGCGAAGCCCAACATCGGTTGGGCTTCGCGGGCGGCAGGCTACCGGTCAGTTGACGCGCTGGCCGGGCTTGGCGCCGCTGTCCGGGCTCAGCAGGTAGATTTCCGAACCGCCGGGGCCGGCGGCCAGGACCATGCCTTCGGAGACGCCGAACTTCATCTTGCGCGGCGCCAGGTTGGCCACGTAGAGGGTCAGGCGGCCTTCGAGCTTGCTCGGCTCCGGGTAGGCGCTCTTGATGCCGGAGAACACGTTGCGCTTCTCGTCGCCGATATCCAGGGTCAGGCGCAGCAGCTTGTCGGCGCCCTCGACGAACTCACACTTCTCGATCAGCGCGATGCGCAGGTCGACGGCGGCGAAGGCGTCGAAGTTGATTTCGGCGGCGATGGGGTTCTTCACCAGTTCGCCATTGCCGACGGGTTGGGCGGCGGAGGCTGCGAGGTCTTCCTTGGAGGCTTCGATCATGGCTTCGATTTTCGCGGGTTCGATTCGGGTCATCAGCGGGTTGAACGGGTTCAGCTGGTGGTTGGCCAGCAGCTGCTCGTGGTCGCTCCACTTCAGCGGGGCGACGTTGAGGAAGGCTTCGGCGGCTTCGGCCAGCTTCGGCAGCACCGGCTTGAGGAAGATCACCAGCTGGCGGAACAGGTTGACGCCCAGGGCGCAGATGGCCTGGACTTCGTCCTGCTTGCCTTCCTGCTTGTTCAGGGCCCACGGCGCCTTGTCGGCGATCCAGGCGTTGGCCTGGTCGGCCAGGGCCATGATTTCGCGCATGGCGCGGCCGAAGTCGCGGGCTTCGTAGGCGGCGGCGATGCTCGGCGCAGCGCTGCGGAAGGCTTCCACCAGTTCCGGCGCCGGATTGGCGCCCACCAGCAGGCCGGCGTTGCCCTTGTGGATGAAGCCGGCGCAACGGCTGGCGATGTTGACCACCTTGCCGACCAGGTCGGAGTTGACCTTCTGCACGAAGTCCTCGAGGTTCAGGTCGAGGTCGTCGACGCCGCGGCCCAGCTTGGAGGCGTAGTAGTAGCGCAGGTATTCCGGGTCCAGGTGGTCCAGGTAGGTGCGCGCCTTGACGAAGGTGCCGCGCGACTTGGACATCTTCTGGCCGTTGACGGTCAGGTAGCCGTGCACGTTCAGCGCGGTCGGCTTGCGGTAGCCGGCGCCTTCGAGCATGGCCGGCCAGAACAGCGCATGGAAGTTGACGATGTCCTTGCCGATGAAGTGGTACAGCTCGGCCTTGGAATCCTTGTTCCAGTAGGCATCGAAGTTCAGCTCCGGACGGCGTGCGCAGAGGTTCTGGAAGCTGGCCATGTAGCCGATCGGCGCGTCCAGCCAGACGTAGAAGTACTTGCCCGGCGCATCCGGGATCTCGAAGCCGAAGTAGGGCGCATCGCGGGAGATGTCCCATTCCTGCAGGCCGGAATCCAGCCACTCGGCGATCTTGTTCGCCACCGACTCCTGCAGGGCGCCGCTGCGGGTCCACTGCTTGAGCATGGCGTCGAAGTCGGGGAGCTTGAAGAAGTAGTGCAGCGACTCCTTGAGCACCGGCGTGGCGCCGGAGATCGCCGATTTCGGGTCCTTCAGCTCGGTGGGCGAGTAGGTCGCGCCGCAGGCTTCGCAGTTGTCGCCGTACTGGTCGGCGGTGCCGCACTTCGGGCAGGTGCCCTTGATGAAGCGGTCGGCCAGGAACATCTGCTTTTCCGGGTCGAAGTACTGGGTCACCGGGCGGGTGGCGATGTGGCCGGCTTCGCGCAGCTTGACGTAGATGGAGGACGACAGCTCGCGGTTCTCGTCCGAGTGGGTCGAGTAGTAGTTGTCGAAGTTCACCTGGAAGTCGGCGAAATCGGCCATGTGTTCGGCGCGCACGGCGTCGATCAGTTGCTCGGAGGTGATGCCTTCGCGCTCTGCGCGCAGCATGATGGCCGAACCGTGGGCATCGTCCGCGCACACGTACACCGCCTGGTTGCCACGCATCTTCTGGAAACGCACCCAGATGTCGGTCTGGATGTACTCCAGCATGTGACCCAGGTGGATCGAACCGTTGGCGTAGGGCAGGGCGCTGGTGACGAGGATCTTGCGGGCTTCGGACATGATGATCGGCCGTGACGGAAAAACGAGGGAAGTCGGCAACTATATAGGGGCGTGGCGAATTTTTCACCCGTGGGCCGCTTGGCTGTAGGGCGGAGCCCATCCGCGACCATTGGGCGCATGGGCTGTTCGCGAGCAAGCTCGCCCCCGCAGGGGACTGGCTTTGCGTAGGAGCGAGCTTGCTCGCGAACCCGGCTTACTCCCGATGATCCCAAGCAAGGCTGCGGCGAGAGGCGTACTATGCCCGCCTATTCTGCTCAGTCTTTCATCGGGAGTACGCATGGGCGCCGCCAACCGAGCCACGGTAGAAAACCTTCTCCGCCAGATCACCGATCCCCACACCGGCCAGAACCTGCTGGACGCCGGCTACCTGCGCGAGCTGGACATCCAGGGCGGGCGCGTCGCGCTGACCCTGGAGCTGGGCTACGCAGCCGGCCTGTTCAAGAACGGCCTGGCGCAGACGGTGCAGATGGCCCTGGAAGCGCTGGACGGCGTCGACTCGGCCCAGGTCAAGGTGGAAACCCGGATCGCCGCGCACAAGGCTCAGGCCCAGGTGCTGGGCATGAGCAACGTGAAGAACATCATCGCCGTGGCCTCCGGCAAGGGCGGCGTGGGCAAGTCCACCACCGCCGCCAACCTCGCGCTGGCGCTGGCCCGCGAAGGTGCCAGGGTCGGCATCCTCGACGCCGACATCTATGGCCCGAGCCAGGGCATCATGTTCGGTATCCCCGAAGGCACCCGGCCGAAGATCCGCGAGCAGAAGTGGTTCATCCCCCTGGAAGCCCACGGCGTCGAAGTCATGTCGATGGCCTTCCTCACCGACGACAACACCCCGGTGGTGTGGCGCGGTCCGATGGTTTCCGGCGCGCTGCTGCAACTGATCACCCAGACCGCCTGGAACGACCTGGATTACCTGGTCATCGACATGCCGCCGGGCACCGGCGACATCCAGCTGACCCTGGCGCAGAAAGTGCCGGTGGCCGGCTCGGTGATCGTCACCACCCCGCAGGACCTGGCTCTGCTCGACGCCAGGAAGGGCGTGGAGATGTTCCGCAAGGTCAACATCCCGGTGCTGGGCGTGGTGGAGAACATGGCGGTGCACATCTGCTCCAACTGCGGCCATGCCGAACACCTGTTCGGCGAGGGTGGCGGCGAGAAGCTGGCGGCGCAGTATGGCGTGGAGCTGCTGGCGTCGCTGCCTCTGTCGATGGCCATCCGCATGCAGGCCGACGGCGGCAAACCCACCGTGATCGCCGACCCGGAAAGCCAGTTGGCGATGATCTACCAGGAAATGGCCCGCTGCGTCGGTGCGCGTATCGCCCTGAGCGAGAAGGCCGCGCCGGACATGCCGAGCATCTCCATCAGCGACGACTGAACCGTGACAATGCCGCCGGGCGCGCCCCTTTGCCGGGCGGCGCGCCTGCCGGTAAGATTCGCCTTCTTTTTTCAACAGCTACGGGACGCCCGCCATGAGCATCAAATCGGACAAGTGGATTCGCCGCATGGCTCTGGAGCACGGCATGATCGAGCCGTTCGTCGAGCGCCAGATTCGCGGTGCCGATGACAGCCGGGTGATCTCCTACGGTGTCTCCAGCTACGGCTACGATGTGCGCTGCGCCGCCGAGTTCAAGGTGTTCACCAACATCCATTCGGCTGTGGTCGACCCGAAGAACTTCGACGAGAAGAGTTTCGTCGACATCAACAGCGACGTTTGCGTCATCCCGCCGAACTCCTTCGCCCTGGCCCGTACCGTCGAGTACTTCCGCATTCCGCGCGACGTGCTGACCATCTGCCTGGGCAAGAGCACCTACGCGCGCTGCGGCATCATCGTCAACGTCACACCGCTGGAGCCGGAGTGGGAAGGCCACGTGACCCTGGAGTTCTCCAACACCACCAACCTGCCGGCGAAAATCTACGCCAACGAAGGCGTGGCACAGATGCTGTTCCTGCAGTCGGACGAAGCCTGCGAAGTCTCCTACCGCGATCGCGGCGGCAAGTACCAGGGGCAGACCGGCGTTACCCTGCCCAAGGCCTGATCGCGTTGCCGTTGTGAAGAACCGGGCCAAGGCCCGGTTTTTTATTGGGCATCTGCCGCTGCGACCTTCGGGGGGCACTCTGCCAAGACGAACTCCGCCCGCTCTTCCAGGCTGCCGCGGGGCAGCTCCAGCACGCGGTAGCCCAACTCTGCGTAAAGCTCGCTCATGATCGTGGCCGTTCGCTGCGCCTCGGCGAAGTCCTGCCGGCGTTCGGCGTCGTTGCGGTAGATGGCTTCCCACGCCGGTGCCAGGAACACGGTCGGTCCGTAGCGCAGTTCCCTTGCGGCGGTTTCCAGCTCCTCCGGAATCGGCAGGCCGCAGAGCCGCGCATACCCCAGCACATCCGGCAGGCCACGATCGAACAGCCACAATCCACCCGCATCGAGCGCTCGCTCGCGGGTCGTCAGCGCGTGCGCGAGCATCGCCTGGCAGAAGGCCTCCCGGTTCGCCCACGGCAGGGCATCGCCGCCGCTGGCCAACTGCTCGCGA
This sequence comes from Pseudomonas sp. ATCC 13867, assembly GCF_000349845.1. Lineage (NCBI taxonomy): Bacteria > Pseudomonadati > Pseudomonadota > Gammaproteobacteria > Pseudomonadales > Pseudomonadaceae > Pseudomonas > Pseudomonas sp. ATCC 13867. The sequence continues at coordinate 1,582,161 of NC_020829.1, forward strand.
ATGATCGCCCGACCGCCTTCCTCGACGGTGTTCAGGCCGTGATGGTGGTGCAGGTGTTCGAGCAGCGTGCTTTTGCCGGCGCCGGGGCCGCCGGTGATGACGATGAGGGATTCGGACATGACGATGACTCCTGGTCGAAAGGATGCGTGGGAGTGTCAACCGGGAAGGTTCTTGCAGAAGGGGCGTACAGCGGGAGTGAGGCGGGAAAAAAGAAAGGCACCCAAGGGGTGCCCGAATATGATCATGGAGTAAGTCGACTGTTCTGATTCCGGGATGGGACACAAGTTCCCGACCCCGGAGAATTTTTTCAGTCGGTCACTTGCCCGGGACCAGCGTCAGGCGTTTCACGCCGTAGACCTTCTCCAGGTTCTGCGACTGGAAGGGGAAGCTCATGTAGTTGCCCTTCAGCCAGGCGTCGATGCCGTCGGCATAGTGCGGGCTGGCCGGGTTGCCGGACTGGCCGCTGCTGTTGAGGCCGATCATCGGCTCGCTCTGGCCGAAGTCGACGACGATGCGCATGGCCGGGATCAGCCAGGTATCGAAGTCCTGGCCCCAGTGATAGGCCGAGACGTTCAGCGTCGTGTGGTCGCCGCCGGCGGGGTAGGGGCCACGGTCCAGGTAGCCTTTGATGGCGTTGAGGCTGGCGCGCTGGCCGGCGCTCAGGTTGGGCGCCATCCTGGTGCTGTCGCTGAGCCATTCGTAGGTGTGCAGCTTGCCCCATTGCCAGGCGCGGCGGTCGCTGCCCAGCGTTTGCTCGCAGAAGGCGATGGCGGCGGCCAGGCTGCGGGCGAGGATCGCCGGCTTGTCTTCCTTTTGCGGGGTGCGGGCGTCGTCCCAGAACGGGCTGTCGTCGCGGCCCAGCAGGTGGTCGGCCTGGGCCGAGTAGGAGAGATTGGCGTTCTCCACGAAGGCTTTCCAGGCCGGGCTGTCTTCCGGCCCCAGTTCGTCGAGGAAGATCTGCTTGCTGCTTTCCTGCAGGAAGGCCTCGTACAGAGCGGCGTCGGAGGAGGTCGGCGAGAGCTTGCCGTCGAACGCCATGATCCGGTCCAGCGCTTCGCGGGCACGGGCGCGCTGGTCGGTGGGCAGGGCGTCGATGGCCTTCTTCAGCGGTTGCGCCATGCCCGGTGCGTCCAGCATCGATTGCAGCTTGCCGGCAAACGGCGTGGTCTGGTCGTACTGCATGGCGATCATGCTGCGGTAATCGTGGCTCTTGCTGGCGCCGGCCAGTTGCGCGATGCGCTCGTAGCGCTCCGGGTAGTACCAGGAGCTGGACAGCTGCGCGCCGTAGCCGGGCTGCACGGTGCGGTGGTTGGCGGTGCCCAGCCAGCCTTGTGCCGGGTCCTGGTCGGACGGGTGCAGGATCGGCTCGGCGTAGCCGTCCCAGTCGTAGCGGCCGTCCCAGCCGGGAGAGGGCAGCAGGCCGCGGCCTTCCTTGCGGTTGGGGAAGCGCCCGGTGACTTGCCAGCCAATGTGCTTCTCGTCGGCGAACAGGATGTTCAGCGCCATCGCACGCACGTCGCGGGTGGCATCGAAGGCCTGTTCGACGTTCTTCGCACGGGACAGGTCGAAGAAGGCGTCGAGGGTACGGTCGGACTCGCCCTGGATGCTCTGGTAGGCAATGCCGTAGCCGCTGGACAGCGGCAGCGGCTGCCACTCGTGCTTGCGCTCGCCCAGGGCGCTGTTGAGCAGCGGGCCGTGGCGGGTCTCGTAGATGATCTCACGGACCGGCCGCTGGCCCTTGATGAAGAACGTCTCGTTGCGTTCGATGGCCGGCTTCCACTGGCCGTTGGCGAGGTAGTAGAGCTTGCCGCCCTGGCGCTTCACCTGTTCGAGGAAGAGGTCCTGGTTGTCGCCCATGACCATCGTCATGCCCCAGGCCAGCTTGCCGTTGAAGCCGGCGACCACGCCCGGTACGCCGGCGATGGAGACGCCGGCGGCGCTGAACTTCGGCGAGCGGATCTGCACGTAGTTCCACACCGAGGGCATGGACAGCGGCAGGTGGGTGTCGTTGGCCAGGAGGCTCTTGCCGCTGCGCGTACGCTGCGGGGCGATGGCCCAGTTGTTGGAGGCGGCGACGCCCATCATCTGCAGGGCGGCGATCTGGCCGGCGGCGCGGTCGAGGGCGTCGAGGCCGGCAATCTTGCCGTCAAGGCGCAGGCCCTTGAGCTTTTCGGCCTCCTCGAGAGGCAGCGCTTCGTCCGGGTAGATCGGTGTCAGCCAGGGCAGCTTGTCGGCGCCGACTTTCTGAGCGAGCACCAGCGAGGCGATTTCCTCCTGCAGGTTCACCGCCAGGCCGAAGTTCAGCAGGCTGAAGACCAGCGCGGAATCCTCTGGCTTCCAGTACTCGGGGCGGTAGCCGGATTCGGCCAGGTCCATCGGCAGCTTGTCGCGGTAGCGGAACAGGTAGGCGTTGACGCCGCGCGCATAGGTCTCGAAGAAGCGCTTGATGCGCGGCGAGGCGCCGGCATAGAGGGCGTCCGCCGCCTTCTTCAGGTTCACTGTGCGCATGAAACGGTCGGTTTCCAGTGCGCCGGGGCCGACCATTTCCGACAGGCGCCCCTGGGCCATCAGGCGCAGGCCGACCATCTGGCTGATGCGGTCACTGGCGTGCACGTAGCCCAGGGTGAACAGCGCGTCGTGGAAGTTGCTGCTCTCGATCAACGGCATGCCCAGGCTGTTGCGGCGGATCGATACGTTGTCCGCGAGGCCCTTGATCGGCTGCACGCCGCTGGTGGGCGTCACGCTGCCGGCGTAACGGTCGTTCAGCCAGCTCTGGCAGCCGGCGAGGCTGACGGCGGCGCTGAGGGTGGCGGCAAGGCCGAAGCTGGGAAGCCGGCGGAAGGCTCGCGGGGCCATGAGGGTGTGCTCCTGCACAAAGGGTCGCGTGGAAAGGCGCTACGTTAGTGAGCCGAGGGAGGCTGTGCAAGCCACGCGCGGCGGGATTTTCAGCGGCTGGCCGAGCGTCGGGACGGACAGCAGAAGGCCCGCACTGGGCGGGCCTTCTGCGGGGTGCGTCAGGGCGTGGTTCAGGCGCCGTGGCACTTCTTGAACTTGTTGCCGCTGCCGCAGGGGCATGGATCGTTGCGGCCCACGTCCTTCAGCGGATTGCGTGCCGGCTCGTGGCTGTGGTTGCAGTGCGGGCCGTGCACGTGACCGTGGTCATGGTGGTCATGGTGGTGATCGTGATCATGGTCGTGGTTGCAGTTCGGACCGTGTACGTGGGGTTCCTGGCTCATGGTGAAGCTCACTCGGGGATGAAATCGCCGGGAATTATCTCGCCATTGCGAGCGATGTGCACGTCTTGGCCGAACAGCAGGCCGGTCTTCACTTCGCCGTCGAGACGGTAGCGGATCGGCTTGTCCGGATCTTCCAGCAGCTTGACGATGTACTTCATGTGCCGCCAGAGGTTGGTGGTTACCGGGACCTCGAAGGTTTCATGGCCGTTGGCGGGTACTGTGAACCAGTTGTTCGACTCGCCCTCGGCCAGGTCGATATCGTTCAGCTTGACCTTGTAGGCCAGGCCACGGACCGGAAGGCTGAAGTCGTTCGGATTGTCGATGCGGAAGTGCAGGGTAAATTCCTGTTCCAGCAGGCGCGCTTTGACGACGTCGACCTTCACCAGTTTCACTTCTGGTTGTATGAAGTTACCCGACATCCAGCTGCAACCCGACACAAGGCCGAGCAGCCAGAACAGGCTGAAAATTCTTATCATTTGCGCCTGATAATTCATGTCTATCCCCCAAGACGCCCCAGTGTACCAAGCACCTGCTCGGCTGCAAGTTGTTGTTACGTTAAAAGAAGCTGCACCATACTGGCCGAATGTAACCGGCGGGTTAACACAGGAGAGTGATGATGAGCCGCTATGAGATCGCCTTTTCGGGTCGGACCGTGCCGGGTGCCCAGCTCGACAGCGTGAAAGCCAACCTGGCCAAGCTGTTCCAGGCCGATGCTCAGCGCATCGAGTTGCTGTTCTCCGGCCGGCGCATGGTGATCAAGAACAACCTGGACGCGGTGTCGGCGGAGAAGTACCGCAGCGTGATCGAGCGCGCCGGCGCCATTGTCGAGGTGGTGGACATGGATGCGCCGGTCGAGGAGATCGAACTGGCGCCGCCGCCCGCCGCGGCTCTGGCGAGCGCGTCGGCACAGCCGCCCGCCGCCCAGGCGCAAGGGCGCTTGAAGGTGGCGCCGCGCGACGGGTACATGGCGGCGTTTGCTGCCGTCGATGCGCCGGACTTCGGCCTCGCACCGGTGGGCACCGACCTGCAGGACGGGAAACCCGAGGCCCAGGCGCCGCGCGTGGACCTCAGCCAGTTCAGCGTCGCCCCGGTCGGCAGCGACATGAGCCAGGCCAAGGCCGCCCCGGCGGCGCCCGCGCCGGACACCAGCCACCTGAAGCTGGCGGACTGATCAGTCGCCCTGCTGCGGATCGTCCTGGTAGACGAACTTGGGCATTTCCCAGCGGAAGCGGATCGCCAGCATGCGGAACAGGAAGCCGGCGAACAGGGTGATCAGCATGGCCTGCTCCTTGGGCAGGTCGATCTGCAGGCAGATCAGGTAGCACCAGGCACTGGCGAAGGACACGCTGGCATAGAGTTCGCGACGGAAGATCAGTGGCACGTCGTTGCAGAAGATGTCCCGCAGGATGCCGCCGAAGACCCCGGTGATCACGCCGCTGACCGCCGCGATCAGCAGGCTGTGGCCCATTTCCAGGCTGACCTGGCAGCCGATCAGGGTGAAGGCCACCAGGCCCACGGCGTCCAGCGCGAGGAACAGCGAGCGCAGGTGGCGCATCAGCGGGGCGATGAACACGGTGACCAGTGCCGCGCCGGCAGTCAGCGCCAGGTATTCCGGGTGGCGTACCCAGGTCAGCGGGTAATGGCCCAGCAGCATGTCGCGCACCGAGCCGCCACCCAGGGCGGTGACGCAGGCCACCAGCACCACGCCGAACAGGTCCATGCTGCGGCGTCCAGCGGAGAGTGCGCCGGTCATGGCTTCGGCGGTGATGGCGATGATATAGAGAACGGTCAGCAGCATGGCGAGGTCCGGCAGGGGTAGCCGGTGCGGCGAAACACCGCCGCCCCGGAAAAAAGCGCGGATTCTAGCCCAGACACCGAACGTCCCCAAGTGGGGGGAGTTCGCGATTCACTCGATCCACGGTCCGCAGCATTTCTTCAGCTTGCCACCGGCGCCGCAGGGACACGGATCGTTGCGCCCGAGCTTCATCGGCACGGTCGGGTCGAGGAAGTACCAGTGGCCTTCGCGCTGGACGAAACCCGAGCACTCGCGATGGCTGTGCTCGCCGTTGCCGTCGTGCCAGCGGGCGATGAAGGTGACCCGCGCATGTTCCGGCTGGCCGCCGAGCACTTCGTGGCTTTCCACCTCCAGTCCCAGCCAGGTGCTGCCCAGGCTCCAGGTGCGGATGGCCTCCAGGTCCAGGCTGGCCTGCTGGGCGGGTAGGGTGGTATCGCGCAGGTAGTCCACCAGGCCCAGGGCGTAGGCGCTGTAGCGCGAACGCATCAGGGCCTCGGCCGTGGGCGCGCGCTGGCCGGCATGGAAGCGGCCGCAGCATTCGGGTAAAGGACGGCCGCTTCCGCAGGGGCAGGTCGGTTCGGTCATGGTCACCACCAGTACTTCCCAAAGTTTTCCGGGTTGGCCCAGAACTTGGCGTTGAGCCAGTCCGGGACCTGCTTGTATTCGTGCAGATCGTAGGTGAACAGGGTGAGCACCTGCGCGTCGCGCTGGAAGCGTTCGCTGGCCTGCATGGCCAGCGCGTAGAAATCGGTGTCCTGGGCCTGCGCGGCGTCCAGGTCGACCAGCACGGCAACCTTGCTGCTGTTGAGGTTGCGGATACCGCCCACCAGTTGCTGGGCGTCGCGCCGAGGCAGGTGCTCCAGGCAGTCGGCGAGCAGCGCCAGGTCGTAGCGGTGCGCGGCGATGTCCGCCGGTAGCGCGCCGGCGGGGGCGTGGAACAGTTCGCAGTCCGGGTGCGCGGCGCAGAAGGCATCCACCGCCGGGATCTGGCTGGCGCCCACCAGCAGCAGGCGCTGCGGCGCATAGCGGTCGAGCAGGGCGGCGAGAGCTTGTTGCGGTGTGCGTGATGAAATCATGGGGCTCGTCGAAGGCGATGATGGATGGACGAAGACTAGCGTGTGACACCCCTGTGGCCTAGTGCTGGCGCATTCTGTCAGTGCCGTCTTTACTCGGTAAGTGTCGGTCAAGACCCGATCATTAGAGGAGAGATGAATTTATGAGCATCACAAGGACCGCTTTACCCCTGCTGCTGGTCAGCACGTTGCTCACCGGCTGCGCAGGGTTGCAGAAGTCCGATTGGCCGACGTGCGCCGTGGTTGGCGGTGTCGGCGGCGCTGGTCTGGGCGCTACGGAAAGCAGTGCCTGGGCGGGTTGGGGTGCCTTGATTGGCGGTGTGCTGGGGGCGTCCTATTGCTGGGTGCATGGTGCCGAGGAACAAGTGGCGGAGGTTCCGCCGCCCGCTCCGGCTCCTGAGCCCGCTCCGGCTCCATTGCCCAAGGAAGAGACCATCGTCGTGCGTGACCTGCACTTCGCCTTCGACTCGTCGAAGATCGACGCGCAGGACAAGGACAAGCTCGACACCATCGCCACCCGCCTGAAGGGCGAAGCGGCGACCACCGAGCTGAACATTGCCGGTCACACCGACAGCGTCGGCAGCGATGCCTACAACCAGAAACTGTCCGAGCGCCGTGCCCACGCCGTGACGAACTATCTGGTCGATGCGGGCGTTCCGGCGAGCAGCATCAAGTCGGTCGAAGGCTATGGCGAGAGCCAGCCGGTCGCCGACAACAAGACCAAGGAAGGCCGCGCCGAGAACCGCCGCGTGGAGATCAAGATCACGCGTCAATGATCCAGGCGTGATGGAGTGCTCAAAGGGGGCCATCTGGCCCCCTTTGTCATAGTGGCTTGCCACTGGCATCGCTTCCGGCAGCAGAGTATGTTCCCCGACAAAGAAAAAAACGGGGGTATCTCATGAAGGCGTTGTTGGGTTTGGGCAAGCTGATTGCCCTGCTGTTCTGGCTGGCGGTGCTGGCCAATCTGATCCAGCCTTTCGCACATCCCTTTGGTACGTTGCTCAATGCGGCCGGCGCGCTGATTCTGCTGATTCACGTCATCGAGGTCCTGGCGCTGCGCAAACGCCTGCGCGGTCGACCTCATCCGGGGATGGACCGTCTGCAGATACTGCTGTTCGGCGTCTTCCATTTCGCCACCTTGCCGCAGCCGGCGGCTGAGCGACCGGCATCCGCGAAGGTAGAAGGAGATACCCATGCGTAAGTCGTTGCTGGGCCTGGCGCTGTGCGCGCCGCTGGCGTGTTCGGCTGCCGGAAACGTCTCGGTCCAGGCCAATACCGTGCTGCGCCTGCCGGTGAAGGGCGATAGCCTGAGCCTGGATCGCATCAGCGTCGGCGAGGAAGGCGCGCTGCTCATTCCGTCGCGGGTGAAGGTGCTGAAGATCGGCGAGCTGGACCTGGCGAAGAACGCGCGCCTGGGCGTGTTCCCCGGTGGCGATACGCTGCAGATCGATGTTCAGCACGGCAATCTGGCCGACGGCAGCGTGATTGCCGCGCAGGGCGGCTCGGGCAGCTTCAGCAAGCCGGCCAGCGGCGGCCGCAACCTGGTCCTGCACCTGCAGGACGTGCAGGTGGAGAACCTGTTGATCGACGTGCGCGGCGGTGTCGGCGCACCGGGCTATGACGGCCTGGACGGTGGCAGCGCGCAGACCTCCGGTTGCCTGTGGGGCAGCGGGAGGCCCGCCGGCAATGGTCAGGATGGTGCCAATGGCAGCTCTGGCGCGGCCGGCGGCGTGGTGCGCCTGGAGGTGCCGGAACAGTTCGACGTCGAGCGGGTGAGGGTGCGTCTCGAGGGCGGCGCCGGTGGTGCCGGCGGCAAGGCGGGCAAGGCGGGGCCGCGCAGTGCCGAGCGCGGTTGCTGGTTCTATTCGGTGGCCGGCGAGCGTCCGGGCTCGGATGGCAAGGGCGGCACGGAAGGTCCTGCGGGCCGCGAAGGTCGCCTGGATGTGAAACGCTTCTGATGCCAGGCCCGCCCGGCAAGCGGGCGGGCGCAGCGATTTACCAGTGCGGGCGCGCGGCGACGAAAGCCACCAGCGCCATGCCGATCAGCAGGTTCAGGCCCACGGTCTTGCGGATCTTGCCCAGCGCGGCGCCGCCTGCGGGCCAGTCCTGCGCTTCCACCGCGTGGCGCAGCTCCGGCAGTTGCAGCGCCTGGAGGCGCAGGAACAGCGCGAGCATCGCCACGTAGAGGCCCATCATCACCTGCACATAACGCGGCGCGCCGGCCATGCCGTTGAAGCTCAGGTGCAGCATGCCCATGCCGGTCACCGGCAGCAGGATCACCGCCGCCCACACCCAGCGGAAGAAGCGCGGGAATACCTCCAGCCACAGCTTCAGCCGGGGCGGCGCCTCCAGCGCGGCGACGGCGGCCGGGCGCAGCACCATCCAGGCGAAGAACATGCCGCCGACCCAGACCAGGGCGGCCAGGACGTGCAGGGCATAGACGAAGGCAAAGGGTGTCATTCGGACGATCTCCGCTGGCGATTGAAGTCAAGCGCGCTATCATAGCCGCCGATTCGAACCACTGAAAATTTATCCAGCATCCGGATATGTCCGCCAGGGCGTGTCCGGGGCCCGGGAAGTCCATGCTCAGCACCGAACTCAAGGCCACGATCCAGGGCGCCTATTCGCGCTTCCTCGAGGCCAAGGAACTCAAGCCGCGCTACGGCCAGCGCCTGATGATCGCCGAAGTCGCCAAGGTCCTGGGGACCGTCGCCAGCGACGAGGAAGGCCATCGCCTGGGCGATGCCGCCGTGGTCGCCGTGGAAGCCGGCACCGGCACCGGCAAGACCGTCGCCTACAGCCTCGCCGCCATCGCCTGCGCCAAGGCTGCCGGCAAGCGCCTGGTCGTCGCCACCGCCACCGTCGCCCTGCAGGAGCAGATCGTCCACAAGGACCTGCCCGACCTGCTGCGCAATTCCGGCCTGTCGTTCAGCTTCGCCCTGGCCAAGGGGCGCGGGCGCTACATGTGCCTGTCCAAGCTCGACCATCTGCTGCAGGAAGGCCAGGCACAGAGCGCCACCGCCCAGCTGTTCGAGGAGGAAGGCTTCCGCATCGACGTGGACGAGACCTCCACCAAGCTGTTCAACCAGATGATCGAGCGCCTGGCGGGCAACCGCTGGGACGGCGACCGCGACTCCTGGCCCGAGGCCATCGAGGACGCGCAGTGGGCGCAGGTCACCACCGACCACAGCCAGTGCACCAATCGCCATTGCCCGAACTTCCAGCAGTGCGCCTTCTACAAGGCGCGCGAAGGCATGACCAAGGTCGACGTGATCGTCACCAACCATGACCTGGTGCTGGCCGACCTCGCCCTGGGCGGCGGCGCGATCCTGCCGGACCCGCGCGACACCCTCTACGTATTCGACGAAGGCCATCACCTGCCGGACAAGGCCATCGGCCACTTCGCCCACTTCACCCGCCTGCGCGCCACCGCCGACTGGCTGGGCCAGGTGGAGAAGAACCTGACCAAGCTGCTGGCGCAGAACCCGCTGCCGGGTGACCTCGGCCGCCTGATCGAGCAGGTGCCGGAGCTGGCCCGCGAGCTGCGCACGCACCAGCAGTTCATGTTCACCGCCTGCGAGGAGGTCGGCGACTTCCGCGCCGGCGAGGACATGGAAGGCCGCGAGCGGCCGCGCCATCGCTTCGAGGGCGGGGTGATCCCCGAGCACATCCGCGAAATGGGCATCGAGCTGAAGAAGGGCTTCTCCAAGCTCACCGACCTCTTCACCCGCCTCACCGAACTGCTCAAGGAAGCCATGGACGGGGAGGGCAGCGTCGGCATCGCCAGTTACCAGGCCGAGGAGTGGTACCCGCTGTTCGGCAGCCTGCTGTCCCGCGCCCAGGGCAACTGGGAACTGTGGACCGCCTTCACCTGCGAGGACCCGGAAGACAGCCCGCCGATGGCGCGCTGGCTGACCCTGGCCGAGAGCGGCACCTTCTACGACATCGAAGCCAACGCCAGCCCGATCCTCGCCGCCGAGACCCTGCGCCGCAACCTGTGGAACGTGGCCTACGGCGTGCTGGTGACCTCGGCGACGCTTACCGCGCTGGGCACCTTCGACCGCTATCGCATGCGCGCCGGCCTGCCGCGTGCCGCCGTCACCGCCGTGGTGCCGAGCCCGTTCCACCATGCCGACGCCGGTGTGCTGCGGGTGCCCGACCTCAAGGCCGACCCGCGCGATGCCGCCGCCCACACCGCGGCGATCATCCGCGAGCTGCCGGAGATCGTCGAAGGTTCGCGCGGTTCGCTGATCCTGTTCTCTTCGCGCAAGCAGATGCAGGAGGTCTTCGACGGCCTGGACCGCGACTGGCGCAAGCGCGTGCTGATCCAGGGCAACCTGTCCAAGCAGGAAACCCTGAACAAGCACCGCTCGCGGGTCGACGATGGCGAGCCGAGCGTGCTGTTCGGCCTGGCCAGCTTCTCCGAGGGTGTGGACCTGCCCGGTGCCTATTGCGAGCACGTGGTGATCGCCAAGATTCCCTTCGCCGTGCCGGACGACCCGGTGGAAGCGGCGCTGTCGGAATGGATCGAGGCGCGTGGCGGCAACCCGTTCATGGAGATCGCCGTGCCCGACGCCTCGCTGCGCCTGGTACAGGCCTGTGGGCGCCTGCTGCGCACCGAGCAGGACCGCGGCACCATCACGCTGCTGGACCGCCGCGTGGTGACCCAACGCTACGGCAAGGCCATTCTCAACGCGCTGCCTCCCTTCCGCCGCGAAATCGCTTGAGTGCGCGGGAGCGCCATCGCGCGCTTGCTGTCAAACGAACGCCCGCCACTCGGCGGGCGTGCTGCAAGGACTCGAACACATGACATCGATGCGTTGGCATCTGCCGCTGCTGCTCAGCCTGGCCATTGCCAGTGCCCCGGCCTGGTCGGCCGGCGGCAATGAAACCCTGTTCAACTTCGTCAAACCGATGGCCGTGGTCACCGTCACCACGCAGAACGCCGACCTGCCCAGCACCACCGCCGAGGCTACGCCCGAAGGCGAGATCCTGCGGCGGGTGAGCTTCAGCCCCGCACCCCGGCCGACCCTGAGCCTGGCGCCGGCCAACGGCAGCTGGGACTGGTCCCAGGCCGACAGCATGAGCCTGCGCATCCAGAACGGCATGGACTGGGCCATCACCCTGGAAGTGGCGATCGAAGGTGTCGCCGGCGCGCCGGGGCTGCATGCCAGCATCGCGTTGCCGCCCGGTCCGGCGCAGACCCTGCTGATTCCGTTGCGGGGCACCGCGCCGGAAGATTTCGGCATGCGCGCCGGCGTGCCCATGCCCGTTACCCAGGATGGCCAGCGCCTGCTGCTGGCCAGCAAGGTGAGCGGCGAGCTGAACCGCAGCCAGGTCGGCGCGGTGAAGCTCTACCTGAATGCGCCCAAGGCGGCGCAGGACATCCTCCTGGGCCGCTTCGGCACCTATGCCGACGGCGACCAGTGGCGCAAGGCCTATACCGGTATCGTCGATGGCTTCGGCCAGGCCAGCCGTGGCGACTGGCCGGAAAAGGTGAAGAGCGCCGAGCAGCTTGCCAATGCCTGGAATGCCGAAGGCGAACAACTGAAAAAATGGCAGCCGGCGACGGGGCGCGATGCCTTTGGCGGCCTGCTGGATGGCCCGGCCTTCGAAGGCACCGGTTTCTTCCGCACCGAGAAGCGCAATGGCCGCTGGTGGCTGGTCACGCCCGAAGGGCATTCGTTCTGGTCCCTGGGCGTCAACGCGGTGAACGCCGACAGCAGCCAGACCTACGTCGAAGGCCGTGAATACATGTTCGCCAGCCTGCCCAAGGAAGGCGATCCGCTGGCGGCCTTCTACGGCCAGAGCGACGACCGCAGCGGCGTCGGCGCCCAGCAAGGACGGGCCTTCGGCAATGGCCGCTGGTATGACTTCTACGCCGCCAACCGCTTCCGTACCGATGGCGGGCTGACCGGCGATGCCGCGGCGACCGCCTGGCGCGAACGCACCCTGCAGCGTCTCGGCGCCTGGGGCTTCAACACCCTGGGCGACTGGAGCGATCCGGCGTTCGCCGAGGCGCCGCGCCTGCCCTACAGCGTGCCGCTGTCCATCAGCGGCGACTATTCCACCGTCAGCACCGGCTACGACTGGTGGGGCGCCATGCCCGACCCGTTCGACCCGCGCTTTGCGATGGCCGCCGAACGCGCCATCGCCATCGCCGCTCGCGACCATCGCGAGGACGCCTGGCTGCTCGGCTACTACGCCGACAACGAGCTGGCCTGGGCCGGACGCGGCGACGATGCGCAGTCGCACTATGCGCTGGCCTTCGGGGCGCTGAAACTGTCCACCGACAGCCCGGCCAAGCGCGCCTTCATCAAACAGTTGAAGGACAAGTACACGGATCACGAGGCGCTGGCCGAGGCCTGGGGCGTGCCCATCGCCGCCTGGGAGGACCTCGACGCGCCCGGCTACCAGGCGCCGCAGCCGAGCGACGCACATCCGGCCGTCGCCCAGGACTACAGCGCCTTCCTGCGCCTGTATGCCGACCAGTACTTCAAGACCCTCAAGGACGCGCTGAAGTGGCATGCGCCCAACCACCTGTTGCTCGGTCCGCGTTTTGCCGTCAGCACGCCGGAGGCGCTGGCGTCCTGCGCGCAGTACTGCGACCTGCTCAGCTTCAACCTCTACGTGCCGCTGCCGCACCAGGGCTATGACGCCAACTACGTGAACAGCCTGGACAAGCCGGTGCTGATCACCGAGTTCCACTTCGGCTCCCGTGACCGCGGGCCGTTCTGGGGCGGGGTGGCCGAGGTGTACAACGAGCAGCAGCGCGGCGAAGCCTACCGGCGCTTCCTCGCCGAGGCGGTGAAGGCCCCGAACGTCGTCGGCGCGCACTGGTTCCAGTACCTTGACCAGCCGGTGACCGGTCGCCTGCTCGATGGCGAGAACGGCCACATCGGCCTGGTCGGCATCACCGACCTGCCGTTCACCGGCTTCGTCGACGCCGTGCGCAAGGCCAACCAGCAGGCGCTCAAGGCCATCGACGAGCAGGCTCGCGCGGCGGCGAAGGCCGCGCCGGAACCCAAACCGGTACCGGCGGACGCCGGCGACGCCGACGAGGAACAGGCCGACAGCCAATGAGGCGTCATTCGTAAGGCCGATACCCGCCTTTAGCGGGGTTCACAGGGGTGGAGTGCGCTGGAACAATGGTGCCTCCGCCCCTTCGTTCATGCCCCACCCACTGGAGATTCCGATGACCCTGCACGGCCATTGCGACCACCGCTTCACCCCTGTTGCCGACGCCTTCAGCGCCCTGTTCGAAGACCCGCAGGAACGCGGTGCGGCGCTGTGCATCCAGGTTGGCGGCGAGACGCTGGTCGACCTCTGGGCCGGCAGCGCGGGCAAGGAGCCTGGCCAGGACTGGCAGGCCGATACGCTGCTCAACCTGTTCTCCTGCACCAAGACCTTCGCGGCCGTCGCCGCCCTGCAACTGGTGGGGGAGGGCAGGCTTGAGCTCGATGCCCCGGTGGCACGCTACTGGCCGGAATTCGCCCAGGCCGGCAAGCAGGCCATCACCGTGCGCCAACTGCTCTGCCATCGCGCCGGCCTGCCGGCGGTCCGCGAGCCGCTGGCGCCGGAGGCCCTTTATGACTGGTCGAGCATGACCGCTGCGCTGGCCGCCGAGACGCCCTGGTGGACGCCGGGCGTCGAGCACGGTTACGCGCCGATCACCTACGGTTGGCTGATCGGCGAAGTGATCCGCCGTGTCGATGGCCGTGAGCCGGGTGCCGCCATCATCGCGCGCACCGCTGAGCCGCTGGGGCTGGATTTCCATATCGGCTTGGACGACGCCGAGTTTCACCGCGTGGCGCATATCGCCCGTGGCAAGGGCAACCTGGGCGATGCCGCCGCCCAGCGCCTGCTCAAGACCATGATGACCGAGCCTGCGGCGCTCTCCACCCGCGCCTTCACCAATCCGCCGTCGGTACTCACCAGCACCAACAAGCCGGAATGGCGGCGCATGTCGCAGCCGGCGGCCAACGGCCACGGCAACGCGCGCTCGCTGGCCGGTTTCTACAGCGGCCTGCTGCAGGGCAGGCTGCTGGACGACGCGCTGCTGGCCGAACTCACCCGCGAACATGCCGTTGGCGAGGATCGAACCTTGTTGACCTGTACGCGCTTCGGCCTGGGCTGCATGCTTGACCAACCAAGCGTGGCCAACGCCACCTATGGCCTCGGCCCACGGGTCTTCGGCCACCCAGGCGCTGGCGGTTCCATCGGTTTCGCCGACCCCGAGCGCGGGCTCGCCTTCGGCTTCGTCACCAACACCCTTGGCCCCTACGTGCTGATGGACCCCCGCGCCCAGCGCCTGGCGCGCATCGCCGGCGAGTGCCTGTAGCGACGGACGGGAGGAACCTTCTTCCCACCGCGCCTTCGAAAGGCCGTCCTCGACTGTGACGGCCTTCGCATAGCCATTGGCATGCACCGCTCGTCAGTTGGGACTTAAAATCTCGTTCCAACTGAGTAAGTTATGCTCAATTCTTAAGCTGATTGCTGAAGTCAGGGCGCCACTGCCTGCCAGTGGCGCTCCAGTCTCCCTTCATGTTCCGACTTATGGAATCGCTCTCATGAATGCGCTGAAGATCTCCATGCTCGCCCTCTGCATCGGCCTGTCCGCCTGCAGTCAGTTCCAGGCCAAGGACAAGGAGAGCACCGCCGCTGCCCCGGCTGCCGGCAGCAGCCACGGATGGTGGCCCTTCGGCAAGGACGTCGAGACGACCGCTGCGGCCCCGGCAGTGGAGAAAAAGCCCGTCGAGGCACCCAGGATTGCCTCGGCCGCCGACAAACAGCCTGGCGACCGCTGGTGGTGGCCGTTCGGTGCCGGCGATAGCCAGGTCGCCGGGGAGAAGAGCGCGAAACCGCAGACCCTGCAAGTAAGCAAGGAATGGCTGGACCAGCGCGAGCAGAGCCTGCGTGCGGCGGTGGCCGGCAGCAAGTTCACCGTCGAGCGTCGCGAGAATGCACTGGTGCTGATCGCGCCGGTGGACAGCTCCTTCAATCCCAAGCGTCCCGAGCTCCTGCTGCCGATCACCCTCGGCCCGCTGGGCAATGTCGCGAAGATGCTGCAGAACGACCCGGAAAGCGGCGTGCTGGTGCTGGGCCACAGCGACAGCTCGGGCGACAAGGCGCTCAATGACAAGGTCAGCCTGCAGCGTGCCCAGGCGGTGTCGTCGATCTTCCGCCTGAGCGGCCTGGGCGCCGACCGGCTGCGCCTGAAGGGCGTCGGTTCGAGCCTGCCGCGCGCCGACAATGGCAGCGTCGAGGGCCGCGCGCAGAATCGCCGCGTCGAAGTGCTGCTGACCCAACGCACCAGCCTGCTGGCGCTGGCGCAGAAAAACTGATCCCGGCTCACGGAAGCGGCATTCCGAGTGGAATGTCGCTTGTCGTGGATCAAGCGCGAAGGCGCAACTCTGGATAAGCTTGGGGCCTTCGTTCCGAGGAGACTTCCGATGGCTCAGACCCTGGCCGATATGCGCCGCGAATATACCCGTGACGGACTGAATGAGTCCCAGGCTCCCGTCGAGCCTTTCAGTCTGTTCCACCAGTGGTTCGAGGAGGCCGTGAAGACCGAGCAACTGCCGGTCGAACCCAACGCGATGATGCTTGCCACCGTGGACGCCCAGGGGCAGCCGCATTGCCGGGTGCTTCTGCTCAAGGGCCTGGATGAGCGCGGCTTCACCTTCTTCAGCAACTACGAAAGCGCCAAGGGCCAGCAACTGGGTGAAAACCCGCGTGCGGCCATGACCTTCTTCTGGCCGGCGCTGGAGCGCCAGGTGCGCATCGAGGGGCAGGTCGAGAAGGTCTCCGGCGAAGAATCCGCCGCCTATTACCGGGTACGCCCGCTGGGCAGTCGACTGGGGGCCTGGGCATCGCCGCAGAGCCGGGTGATCGACGGACGCGGCGAGCTGGAGCAACTGCTCGCGGAAACCGAAAAGCGCTTCGCCGATACGGCGCCGACCTGCCCGGATTTCTGGGGCGGGTACCGCCTGCTGCCGAGTCGCATCGAGTTCTGGCAGGGGCGTCCGAGCCGCCTGCATGATCGTCTCAATTTCCGCGTCGAGAACGGCGCCTGGGTGCGCGAGCGTCTCGCCCCCTGACTGACCCGTGCATCACCGTCACGACGATGCGCTTTTCGTAGGAGCGAGCTTGCTCGCGAACCAGCCACCGCTACGGGGTTGTTCGCGAGCAAGTTCGCTCCTGCAGGTCTGGTCCATGTTCGTCTTTCATGCGGTGTAGGATGCCTTCATCCCTCCGCACGACGGACCTGCCTCCATGAAAGTCGTCATCGCCCCGGATTCCTTCAAGGAAAGCCTTTGCGCACCCGACGTCGCCCGGGCCATCGCCCGTGGCTGGCTGCGTGCGCGCCCAACCGATGAGGTGCTGCTGCGGCCGATGGCGGACGGCGGGGAGGGCACGGTGGATGCGCTGCTGGCCGCCAAGCCGGGCGAGCGGCGCGAGTGCCGGGTCTGCGGTCCGCTCGGGCAGCCGGTGACGGCACACTGGGGATGGCTCGAGGACGGCACCGCAGTGATCGAAATGGCGGCCGCCAGTGGCTTGCACTGGGTGCCGGAGCGCAAGCGCGACGCGACCCGCACCACCAGCCGGGGTACCGGTGAGCTGCTGCACGAGGCGCTGGAGGCCGGCGCGCGCAAGATCATTCTCGGGCTGGGCGGCAGCGCCACCAACGATGCCGGGCTGGGCTTGCTGCAAGCGCTGGGCGCTCGCTTCCTGGATGCCCAGGGTGCCAAGCTGGGGGACGGCGGCGCGGCGCTCGGTACGCTGATGGCGATCGACCTGTCCGGCCTCGATCCGCGCCTGCGGCAGGTGGAGATCGAAGTCGCCGCCGATGTGAACAATCCCCTGTGCGGAGCGCACGGCGCCTCGGCGGTGTTCGGGCCGCAGAAGGGCGCAAGCCCGGCCCAGGTGGAACAACTGGATGCAGCGCTGCGGCATTTCGCCGAGGTTGCCGCGCGAACGCTGGGCGAGGATCACAGCCTGTTTCCCGGCGTCGGGGCGGCGGGAGGCCTGGGCTTCGCCAGCCGGGCTTTCCTCAAGGCGCGCTTCCGTCCGGGTATCGAGCTGGTCGCCGAGTTGTCGGGGCTGGAGCAGGCGCTGCAAGGCGCCGGGCTGGTGATCACCGGCGAAGGCCGCCTGGATGGCCAGAGCCTGCACGGCAAGACGCCGGTCGGCGTGGCGCGCCTGGCGCGTCGTGCCGGGGTACCGGTGATCGCATTGGCCGGCAGTCTGGGCGAAGGATTGGATGAACTGCGGGAGGAGGGGATCGAGGCCGCGTTCAGCCTGGTGCCGGGGCCTATCAGCCTGGCCCAGGCCTGTGCCCGGGCGGCGGGAGAGCTGGAACGGCGCGCCGAAGCCTTGGCGCGGTTCTGGACGCTGGCTCAGGCGGCGCGGTAATCGTCGGCGGCCTGCTGCAACCATTGGGGCAGGTCGCGGCGTTTGACGCGCTGGCGCTTGGCTTCTTCCAGGCGCTGCAGCAGGTAGCCGCGCTTGGCCGGATCATCGCCCGCCAGCGACAGCGCGAGGTCGCGATCCATCCAGCGGCGGATGCGCCAGTAGATCCACCAGTGGAAGTACAGGCCGGCGGCGGTGGTGACGACGATGATGAAGTAATCCATGAGCGCTCCTCGTACGGGCGCCTACCCTAGCCGATCCATCGATCCACATAAAGCTGAGCTGGGGCAGGCATTTTCACGGTTATTGGCTCAGACTGTACGAAAGCTGAACCGTACGAGTTTGTTGCAAGGCCTGGCGTGACAGCAGGGCTGTCGTCGGAGTCTAATATTCGTCGCCCTATCCGGAGGTTTCATACATGCGTAAATCCGCCCTGTTCGCTGTGACGTTCGCTGCTCTGGCTCTCACCCTTGGCGGTTGCCAGTCCAGCCTGACTGGCGACACCTATACCCGTGAAGAGGCACGTACCGTGCAGAACGTTCGCATGGGTACCATCCAGGCCCTGCGCCCCGTGAAGATCGAAGGCACCAAGACCCCGATTGGCTCCGTTGCCGGCGCCGCGGTCGGCGGTATCGGCGGTAGCGCCATCGGTGGCGGCAAGGGCAGCTATGTCACCGCCATCATCGGCGCCGTGGCTGGCGGCCTGCTCGGTGCGGCCACCGAGGAAGGCCTGACCCGCACCCAGGGTGTGGAAATCACCGTTCGCGAAGACGACGGCAGCACCCGCGCCTACGTCCAGCAGGTCGACGAAGGTGCCGTGTTCCGTGTCGGCGAGCGCGTGCGCATCCTGACCGTCAACGGCACCAGCCGCGTCTCCCACTAAGCTCCATGCGGCTACCCTGAGGTAGCCGGACTTCAGCGCGCGACAGTCTTCCGGCTGTCGCGCGCTATCGTTTCCGGGAGCCTGTTTCCTGCGCGCGCCGCAACGGGCGTGGGCAGTCTGGATTTTAGTAATAGTTCAATCCATGACACGTAATCGATAGATATGGATAATCGTTGCCTTCGCACGCCGGCCGCAGGGCGCGGGGTCGTTTGTATGGGGCCGCCCGGCGGCGATAGGAGTGGGTCATGATGCTGGCGCTGATCATTGCGCTGCCTTTCTTCGGGGTGCTGCTGCCCCTCCTGAGTGAACGCTTCGGGCGTAGCGCCTGTGCGGCGGCCACCGGCCTGGTGCCGCTGACGGGGTTGATCCTGCTGTTGAGCCAGCGCGCGGTGCTGGGCGGCGAGGCCCGGGTGGTCAGCACGCCGTGGCTGCCGGAGCTGGGCCTGAACCTCAGCCTGCGCCTGGACGGCCTGGGCTTCCTCTTCGCCCTGCTGATCCTCGGGATCGGCCTGCTGGTGATCCTCTACGCCCGCTACTACCTCTCCGAGAAGGAGCCCGCCGGGCGCTTCTTCGCCTTCCTGCTGCTGTTCATGGGCGCCATGCTCGGCGTGGTGCTGAGCGAGAACCTGCTGCTGATGCTGGTGTTCTGGGAGCTGACCAGCCTGTCGTCGTTCCTGCTGATCGGCTTCTGGGGCCATCGCTCGGATGCGCGCAAGGGTGCGCGCATGTCTCTGGCGGTCACCGGTGGCGGCGGTCTCGCGCTGCTGGCCGGTATCCTGCTGATCGGCCATGTGGTCGGCAGCTTCGAGCTTTCCAGTGTGCTCGGCGCGCGCGAGGTGCTGCAGTCCAGCCCGTTGTTCCCGCTGGCGCTGTGCCTGGTGCTGCTGGGAGTATTCACCAAGTCCGCGCAGTTCCCTTTCCATTTCTGGCTGCCCCACGCGATGGCCGCGCCGACGCCGGTGTCCGCCTACCTGCACTCGGCGACTATGGTGAAGGCCGGTGTGTTCCTGCTGGCGCGCCTGTATCCGCTGCTCTCGGGCAATGACCTGTGGTTCTACCTGGTCAGCCTGACCGGCCTTGCGACCCTGCTGATGGGCGCCTTCATGGCGCTGTTCCAGAATGATCTCAAGGGCCTGCTGGCCTACTCGACCATCAGTCACCTGGGCCTGATCACCCTGCTGTTCGGCCTCGATTCGCCGATGGCCAACGTCGCGGCGATCTTCCACATCATCAATCACGCCACGTTCAAGGCCTCGCTGTTCATGGCCGCCGGGATAGTCGACCATGAGACCGGCAGCCGCGACATGCGCCGCATCAACGGCATGTGGAAGTACATGCCACACACTGCCGTGCTGGCGATGGTGGCCTCGGCATCGATGGCCGGCGTGCCGCTGCTCAATGGTTTCCTCAGCAAGGAGATGTTCTTCGGCGAGACCCTGGCGCAGAGCATGATGGGTAGTTTCAACTGGGTGATCCCGGCGCTGGCGACGCTGGGCGCGCTGTTCTCGGTGAGCTATTCGGTGCGCTTCATCCACGACGTGTTCTTCAACGGCGAGCCGATCAACCTGCCCAATCCGCATCCCCACGAGCCGCCGCGCTACATGAAGGTGCCGGTGGAAATCCTCGTGCTGATCTGCCTGCTGGTGGGGGTGCTGCCGTCGCTGACCGTCGGCCCGTTGCTGGCCGGCGCCGCCGCATCGAGCCTCAACGGCGCGTTGCCCGAGTACAGCCTGGCGATCTGGCATGGCTTCAACGAGCCGCTGGCGATGAGCTTCGTCGCCAGCGCCGGCGGTGTGCTGCTCTATGTGCTGCGCAAGCCGCTGTTCGACTGGTACGCGGGGTTGCCGGTGGTGGACGCCAAGCTGGTGTTCGAACAGCAGGTGCAACGCGTGGCGTGCATCGCCACACGGATTACTGGCTACCTGGAAAATGGTTCTCTGCAGCGCTACGCCATGCTGCTGGTGCTGGCCGCCGTGGTGGTGGTGTTCGCCGGCCTGGCGCCGCTGTCGGGCCTCGAAGGCTCGCGCGCGCAGACGCCCCTGGACGGCATCACCGCGCTGGGCCTGGTCCTGCTGGCGCTGGCCGGTCCTCTCACCGTGTGGTTCCATCGCCAGCGCCTGACCGCGCTGGTCATCCTCAGCATCGCCGGCCTGCTGGTGGCGCTGGCCTTCGCCCGCTTCGCCGCGCCTGACCTGGCGCTGACCCAGCTGTCGGTGGAAGTGGTGACGATGGTCCTGCTGATGCTCGCACTGTACTACCTGCCGGCGCGCACGCCGGTGTCATCCAGCAGCCTGCGTCGCCTGCGCGACTTCGTGGTGGCGATAGGCGCGGGCGTGATGGTGACCCTGCTGGCCTATGCCGTGCTGACCCGTCCGTACGACAGCATCGCCGGCTATTACCTGGAGAACAGCGTATCCGGCGGTGGCGGCCACAACGTGGTGAACGTGATCCTGGTCGACTTCCGTGGCTTCGATACCCTCGGCGAGATCACCGTGCTGGCGATTGCCGCCGTCGGCATCTTCGCCCTGCTCGATGGCCTGCGCCTGCTGCGCACCGAGCGTGACGACGAGGGGCGGACCTGGGCGGCGGACCGCTTCCCGCCGATCCTCGGCGTGCTGTCGCGGCTGATGCTGCCGCTGGCGTTGCTGGTTTCGGTGTTCATCTTCCTGCGCGGGCACAACCTGCCGGGCGGCGGTTTCATCGCCGGGCTGATCACCTCGGTGGCGCTGGTCCTGCAGTACATCGCCTGCGGCAACCGCTGGGTGAACACGCGCCTGCCGCTGGACTACAGCCGCCTCGCCGGGCTCGGCGTGCTGATCGCCGGGTTGACCGGGTTGGGCGCCTGGTTCTTCGGCTTCCCGTTCCTTACCTCTGCATTCGGCCACTTCGACATCCCGCTGGTGGGTGAGATCGAGCTGGCCACGGCGATGCTGTTCGACCTGGGTGTGTACTTCACCGTGGTCGGCGCGACGCTGCTGATCCTCTCGGGCCTGGGGTCGGTCACCGCACCGCCGGAGGCTCCGATGCTGTCCAAGGAGGCGCACTGATGGAAGCGCTGTTCGCCATCGCCCTCGGCCTGCTGACCGCCAGCGGCGTCTACCTGCTGCTGCGCGCGCGGACCTTCCCGGTGGTGCTGGGGCTGACCCTGCTGTCCTACGCGGTCAACCTGTTCCTCTTCGCCATGGGCCGGCTGGCCGGCGATCCGGCGGTGATCGGCAAGGTCGCCAACGCCGGCGACCCGATCCCCCAGGCGCTGGTGCTGACCGCCATCGTCATCGGCTTCGCCATGACCGCCTTCGTCATCGTCCTGGCCCTGCGTGGGCTGGCCGAGACCGGTGGTGATCATGTGGACGGTGGCAATGGCCAGGAAGGAGGGCAGGGCCGATGAACCACTGGCTGATCCTGCCCATCCTGCTGCCGCTGTTCGCCGGCTGCCTGCTGCTCGCCGGTCCGCTCGGCGAGCGGGTGCAGCGCGGCCTGTCGCTGCTCGCCACCCTGTCGCTGCTGCCGCTCTCCGCCGTGCTGCTGCAACAGGCCGACAGCGGCGCGGTGCAGTTCTACGCGTTGGGTAACTGGCAACCGCCGTTCGGCATCATCCTCGTGCTCGATCGCCTCAGCGCGCTGATGGTCGCGGCCACCGCGCTGCTCGCCTGCCTGTCGCTGATCTACGCGCTGTGTGGCGATGACCGGCGTGGCAAGCGCTTCCACGCGCTGTTCCAGTTCCAGTTGCTGGGTCTGAATGGCGCCTTCCTCACGGGGGATCTGTTCAACCTCTTCGTGTTCTTCGAGATCCTGCTGATCGCCTCCTATGCGCTGCTGCTGCATGGCGGCGGGGCAGGGCGGGTGCGGGCGGGCGTGCACTACGTGGTGCTAAACTTGGTCGGCTCGGCGTTCTTCCTGATCGCGGTGGGCACGCTCTACGGCATCACCGGCACCCTGAACATGGCGCACATGGCCGAGCGCGTGGCGCAACTGGGCGTCGAGCAGGCGCCGCTGGTGCGGGCGGCGGCGCTGTTGCTGCTGGTGGTGTTCGGCCTCAAGGCCGCGCTGCTGCCGCTGTACTTCTGGCTGCCCAGGGCCTATGCCGAGGCGAGTGCGCCGGTGGCGGCGCTGTTCTCGATCATGACCAAGGTGGGCATCTATTCGATCCTGCGGGTCTACACGCTGATCTTCGGCGAGCAGGCCGGCGAGCTGGCGAACCTCGCGCAAGCCTGGCTCTGGCCGCTGGCGCTGGCGGGCATCGTCGCCGGTGCGCTGGGCGCGCTGGCGGCGACCACGCTGCAGGGGCTGCTGTCGTACCTGGTGGTGGTGTCCGCCGGCACCCTGCTGGCGGCGCTGGCGTTGGGGACCCAGGCGGCGCTGTCGGCGGCGCTCTACTACATGCTGCACAGCATCTGGGTGGCGGGCGGGCTGTTCCTGCTCGCCGACCTGATCGCCCGCCAGCGTGGCGACAAGGCCGGCCGCCTGGTGCAAGGACCGGCGCTGCTGCAACCACACCTGCTGGGCGGCGCCTTCTTCTTCGGTGCCATCGCGGTGGCCGGGCTGCCGCCGCTGTCGGGGTTCCTCGGCAAGCTGATGCTGCTGCGTTCGGTGAGCGGCGGCAGCGAAGCCATCGCCCTGTGGAGCGTGGTGCTGGTGAGCGGCCTGGTGACCATCGTCGCGCTGAGCCGCGCTGGCAGTACGCTGTTCTGGCGCACTGGCCGCACCGTGCTGGGCAGCGCCGAGCGTGAGCCGGTGAAGCTGCTGGCGACCTTCGGGCTACTGGCCAGCGCGCCGCTGCTGGTGGTCGCCGCGCGGCCGCTGCTGGCCTACGCCCAGGCGACCGCGGCGCAACTGCTGGATGTCGACCTGTACCGCCAGGCGATCCTGCTGGGAGGTGGCGCATGATCCGTCGCGTCCTCCCGCACCCGCTGCTCAGCGCCATCCTGCTGTTCGCCTGGCTGCTGCTGGTCAACGATTTCTCCCTCGGCCACTGGCTGCTCGGCGCCTTCCTCGGCCTGACGATCCCGCTGCTGTGCCGCAACCTGCTGCTGTCCGCGCCGCGCATTCGCCGGCCTGGCCTGCTGCTGCGCTTCCTCGGCCTGGTGCTGTACGACATCGTGCTCGCCAACCTGCAGGTGGCCAGGCTGGTGCTGGGGCCCAGGTCCCGGTTGCAGCCGGGCTTCGTGGAGATTCCGCTGGAGCTGACCGACGACCTGGCGATCACCATCCTCGCCAGCGTGATCACCCTGACGCCGGGAACCGTCTCCGCCGATCTCAGCGACGACCGCCGCACGCTGCTGGTCCACGGCCTCGACGTGCCGGACCCGCAGGCCCTGGCGGCGGACATCAAGGCCCGCTACGAGGCGCCGCTCAAGGAGGTATTCGAATGCTCGGCTACGTGATTCCCTTGTGCCTGGCGATCCTGGGGCTCGCGCTGCTGCTCACCGTGGCGCGGCTGATTCGCGGGCCGGGTACGGCGGACCGCGTCCTGGCGCTGGACACCCTGTCGATCGAGGCCATCGCGCTGATCGTGCTGTTCGGCATCTGGAAGGGTAGCGGTCTGTACTTCGAGGCGGCGCTGCTGATAGCGGTGATGGGCTTCGTCAGCACCGTGGCCCTGTCCAAGTTCCTGCTGCGCGGAGACATCATCGAATGAACGGCGAATGGATCATCGAAGCGCTGGTCAGTGCGTTGCTGCTGGCCGGCAGCCTGTTCGCCCTGTTCGGCGCCATCGGCCTGTATCGGTTGCCGGATTTCTATACCCGCCTGCATGCGCCGACCAAGGCGTCGACCCTGGGTGTCGGCGGGGTGATCCTGGGCTCCATGCTGTACTTCAGCACCCGTGGCGAGGGCGTCAGCCTGCATGAGCTGCTGATCACTGTGTTCCTGTTCATCACCGCGCCGATCAGTGCGCACCTGCTGGCCAAGGCGGCGATGCAGCAGCGTGCGCCGGTGGAGCGGGGGACCAAGGGCAAGCCCTGGGAGTGATCCCGACCTGCTTTTGTAGGAGCGAGCTTGCTCGCGAACGGATTCACCGGCGGATAGGTCGTTGAGACGGTTCGCGAGCAAGCTCGCTCCTACAGGCGTCCGCCCGGCCCATACAGTTTCCCTCCCGTTCTGTACCTGTCGGCCGCAAGCGCGCGCCTCCTATACTCCGGGGATCTTTTGACTGGAGCGTCCCGTGCAGCAATCCCGGCCGTTCGCCCTGGCGTGCCTGGTGTTGGCGATGGCGCTCTGGGGCAGTTCCTTCATCGCCCTGAAATTCGCCTTCCAGGAAATGCCGGCGATGTGGGTGATCTTCGCCCGCATGGCGCTGGGCAGCCTGATCTTCCTCATCGCCTGGCGCTGGCGCGGACGCATCGACTACCGGCCGGGCGACTGGAAATGGCTGCTCGGGCTCGCCGCCTGCGAGCCCTGCCTGTACTTCATCTTCGAGTCCCTGGCGCTGCAGCACACCAGCGCCGCCCAGGCCGGCATGATCACGGCGCTGCTGCCGTTGCTGGTGGCTGTGGGGGCGTTCTTCCTGCTGCACGAGAAGATCGCTCGCAACACCTGGTTCGGTTTCGCCCTGGCGGTGCTCGGCGCGCTCTGGCTGACCTTGGCCAGCGAGTCGGACGGCCATGCGCCGCATCCGCTGCTGGGCAACTTCTACGAGCTGCTGGCGATGCTCTGCGCCACCGGCTACACCTTGTTGCTCAAGCACCTGTCGGCGCGCTACTCGCCGTTCATCCTGACCGCCATGCAGGCGTTCGTCGGCTCGCTGTTCTTCCTGCCGCTGGCGCTGGTCAGCTCCGGGCTGCCGTCCGCGCCAGGCCCCAGCGGCTGGTTCGCGCTGATCTACCTGGGCAGCGTGGTGACCGTCGGCGCCTACGGCCTGTACAACTTCGGCGTCAGCCGCCTGCCGGCGAGCCAGGCGACGGGCTTCATCAACCTGATTCCGGTGTTCACCCTGATCTTCGCCGCGCTGCTGCTGGGCGAAGTGTTCAGCGGCCAGCAGGCGCTGGCCGCCGGCCTGGTGTTCGTCGGGGTCGCCGTCAGTCAGTGGCGCAGCGCGCCGCCCACGCCACCCGCCGGTGTGCTGGACTGACTTTCTGCCATTCGACGAGGAAACAGCATGTCCGCCCAAGACCGTAACTGGACCCGCGAGGCGATTCGCATCATCGAGGCGGATTTCCAGCGCAGCGCCGATACCCATTTGATCCCCCTCGAGATGCCTGGCCTGCCGGGCGTCGACCTGTATTTCAAGGACGAGTCCAGCCACCCCACCGGCAGCCTCAAGCACCGCCTGGCGCGCTCGCTGTTCCTCTACGCGCTGTGCAACGGCTGGCTGAAGCCGGGCGCTCCGGTGATCGAGGCGTCCAGCGGCTCGACAGCGATCTCCGAAGCCTACTTCGCGCGGCTGCTCGGCCTGCCGTTCATTGCCGTGGTGCCGGCCAGCACCTCCAAGGAGAAGATCGCGCAGATCGCCTTCTACGGCGGCCAGGCGCACCTGGTGGAGGACCCGACGCAGATCTACGCCGAGTCCGAGCGCCTGGCGAAGGAAACCGGCGGGCACTTCATGGACCAGTTCACCTACGCTGAGCGCGCCACCGACTGGCGGGCGAACAACAACATCGCCGAGTCGATCTTCCAGCAGATGCGCCACGAGCGTTTCGCCGAACCGTCCTGGCTGGTCTCCAGCCCCGGCACTGGCGGCACACTGGCCACCCTTGGCCGCTTCGCCCGCTATCGCCGGCATGACACCCGCGTGCTCTGCGCCGACGCCGAGCGCTCGGTATTCTTCGATGCCTACCGCACCGGCGACCGCAACCTGACGCTGAGCTACGGTTCGCGCATCGAGGGTATCGGTCGGCCGCGCGTGGAAGCATCCTTCTTGCCCGCGGTGATCGATGCCTGCTGCCAGGTGCCGGACGATCTGTCGCTGGCGGCCATGCATTACCTGGCGCAGCGACTGGGCCGACGTGTCGGCGGTTCCAGCGGCACCAATCTGGTCGGCGCGCTGCTGGTGGCGCAGCAGATGGTGGCGCGTGGCGAGAGCGGCTCGATCGTGGCGATCCTCTGCGACAGCGGCGAGCGCTACGAGACCACCTATTACAACCCGTTGTGGCTGCTGTCCCAGGGCTTCGATCTCGATCCGCTGATCGAGACCGTGCGCCAGTGCGCCGAACAGGGCGCGGCGCTGTCGGGCGGCGTTCCCTGCTGTGGGCTGGAGTGAACCCATGAAAACCATCGGACTGATTGGCGGCATGAGCTGGGAATCCACCATTCCCTACTACCGGCAGATCAACCAGGCCATCAAGGAACGCCTGGGCGGCCTTCACTCGGCGAAGATCGTGCTGTACAGCGTGGATTTCCACGAGATCGAGCGTCTGCAGCATGCCGGCGACTGGGACGCCGCCGGACGCCTGCTGGCCGACGCGGCGCGTTCGCTGCGGGCGGCTGGCGCGGACTTCCTGGTGCTCTGCACCAACACAATGCACAAGGTGGCGTCGGCCATCGAGGCGGCGGTGGACATTCCGCTGCTGCATATCGCCGACCCGACCGCCGAGGCGATCCGCGCGGCGGGGGTGACGACGGTCGGCCTGCTCGGCACGCGCTTCACGATGGAGCAGGCGTTCTACAAGGACCGGTTGCAGGAGCGGTTCGGCCTGGCGGTGCTGACGCCCTCGGCAGACGAGCGCCAGGTGGTGCACCGGATCATCTACGAGGAGCTGTGCCTGGGACGGATTCGCGATGAGTCGCGCGAGGCCTATAGAAGCATCATCGCTTCGCTGGTGGCGCGCGGCGCGCAGGCGGTGATCCTGGGCTGTACCGAGATTTCCCTGCTGGTCGGCCCGCAGGACGCGTCGGTGCCGCTGTTCGATACCACGGCCATCCACGCACGGCAGGCCGCCGAACGAGCGCTCTGAGTCGGGAAAACCGCTGGTCCGCTCCTGCAGGATCAAAGGCCCCTCAGGCTACTTCTCCCCCGCAAGCGGGAGCGCGGGGCAGTCAGTCGTTGCTGGAGCCGCCCGGATAGGCGCAACCCTGCATGACCTGGTTGTCCACCCGCAGCTCGGCGGACAGGTTGGTCAGCGCGCCGCTCATGCTGTCCTGGCAGCGCGCCGGGGCGACCCAGAGCTCCAGCTTTTCGCCGTTGGCCTCGCTGGAGTAGCTGGTGCTGCCATTGGGCAGGCCCTCGGCGATGTAGGGCACCACCAGCGATGCCTTGCCGGGCTGTTCGAGCAGCAGCCCCTGGTTGTTGATCAGCACGCTCCAGCCCGGTTCATTGCCGTGGGCGCGGACGATGCTGCGCTTGAAGTTCGGATCGTCGCAGCCGGGGCCTTCGTGCTGCAGGCGATAGATCTTGCTGACTTCCAGCTTGCCGTCGGTGCCCGAGGCGGTACTGCCGCTGAAGTTGCCGCGCAGGTCGACGAACAGGGTGCTGGCGCCGTCGTCGAACAGGCTGCTGGCTTCGCGGGGCAGGCCGGTATTGCCGCTGTCCTCGACGCTGAAGCGGCGCTGTTCGGCGCAACTGCGGAACATCAGCTTGCCGTCCTGTCGGCTGAGTTCGCCCTGCAGGCGGGTGGAGGCGTTAAGATCGGTCTTGTTCGGTGTCCACACCTGGCAGGCGGCGAACAGGGGTAGCAGGCTGAACAGAATGAAACGGCTGGATCGCATGGAACGGGCTCCCTCGAAAGTGGGCCCACGTTACCCAGCGAAGCCGGTCATCTCAAGGGTAATGCCAGGCTCGGGGAGGAAATCGGATGATTCGTTGCAAGCGTGCCTATGAGCCGGCGGCACCGGAGGATGGCCAGCGTGTGTTGGTGGACCGCCTGTGGCCGCGCGGGATCCGCAAGGAAGACCTGCAGATGGAGCTGTGGGCCAAGGAGGTTTCACCGTCCAACGAGTTGCGTCAGCGCTTCCACCACGATCCGGGGCTGTTCGAAGAATTTCGCACGGCGTACCACCGCGAGCTGAATGCCCACCCGGAGTACTGGATGGGGCTGCTCGACCTGGCGCGGAAGGGCAACTTGACGTTGCTCTACGCGGCCAAGGACGAGGATCACAACAATGCCCAGGTGCTGGCGGAGTTTCTCGAGGACGAGCTGGAGAAGCAGGGCGAGGGGAGTTCGCCGGTCTGCTACGCGGGGAAGACCGAGTAGGGATCCGTTCGCGAGCAAGCTCGCTCCTACGAAGAGCGCTGCAACTTGTAGGAGCGAGCTTGCTCGCGAACCGAGGCGAACGTGTCACCCGCGTTGCACCATCACCAGATCTTGTATACCTGCCCGGTCTGCGCGCCTTCCACGCTGCGGGCGAAGCCCAGGGCGGCGTCGGCGGCCGGCACCGGCTTGAAGCCGCGGAAGAACGGCGCATAGCCTTCCATCGACTCTTCCAGCACGTTCGGGCTCACCGCGTTGATCCGCTGGCCGCGCGGCAGCTCCAGGGCGGCGCTGCGCACGAAGCCTTCCAGCGCACCGTTGACCAGGCTGGCCGAGCTGCCCAGCACGATCGGCTGTTCGCTGAGAATGCCGCTGGTGAGGGTGAAGGAGGCGCCGTCGTTGGCGTACTGGCTGCCGATCAGCACCAGGTTCACCTGGCCCATCAGCTTGTCCTTCAGGCCGATTGCCATTTCCGTCTCGCCCATTTCCGCGAGCGGGCCGAAGTGTACCGTGCCGGCGGCGCTGATCAGGGCGTCGAAACCGCCGGTCTGCTCGAACAGTGCGCGGATCGAGGCGCTGTCGGTGATGTCCACGCGCAGGTCGCCGCTGTTGCGGCCGACGCGGATGATCTCATGGCGCTGGCCCAGTTCGTTGGCGACGGCCTGGCCGAGGGTGCCGCTGGCACCGATCAGGATGATTTTCATGAAGGCTCCGAGGGGATTTGGCTGAAGACGACTACAGAGTAAAGTGGCGTCTTGTTGTGATAATCCAGCCAATCGACAACCTTTGGTTTTCATATGGAAACAATTACCAGTGATCTGGAAGACCTTTCGGCCTTCGCCGTGCTCCTGGAATGCGGCAGTTTCACCCGCGCGGCGGAGCGCCTGGGCTGCAGCAAAGGGCAGTTGTCGAAGCGCATTTCCGCCCTGGAACAGGCCCTGGGTGCAACGCTGCTGCACCGCACGACGCGGCGTCTGTCGCTGACCGCTGCGGGCGCTGCGCTGTTGCCCGAGGTCCAGGCGCTCAACCTCCAGGCGGTGCGAGCGCGGCAGGCGGTGCTGGCGTTGCAGGACGAGGCGCGGGGCACGGTGCGTTTGAGCGTGCCGGTGTCCCTGGGCGAGACTTTCTTCGATGCCTGGCTGATGGAATTTTCCCGCGAGTCCCCGGACGTCCGTCTCGAACTGGACCTGTCCAACGAACGGCGTGACCTGGTGGCGGACGGTTTCGATCTGGCGATTCGTTCCGGCAGCCTGGCGGTGGACGAGCGCCTGGTGGCCAAGCCGCTGTTCGCCCTGCAGGAGTTGACCTGCGCCACCCCGGATTATCTGGCGCAACACGGCGTGCCGCAGTCGCCGGCGGAACTGGCCGGGCATTCCTGCCTGCAGAACACCCATTACCAGGACAGCGGCATCTGGCTCTACCAGCGCCATCACGAACTGTTCCGGGTGACGGTCAGCGGCCTGCTGGCGAGCAACCACTACACCTTGCTGAAGAAGGCGGCGCTGGCCGGCGCGGGTATCAGCCGGCTGCCGTCCTACATGATTCAGCAGGAATTGGCTGAAGGTCGCCTGATCTGGCTGCTGCGCGAGTACCAGACCCGTACCCAACCGGTATTCCTCATCCATCCGTACCAGGGCCGCCTGCCGCGCCGCACGCAGTTGCTGGCGGGCTACCTGCTGCGCTGGTTCGAGCAGAGCCGGCAGCAACTGGTCGCACTGGAAGGCTGAAGAAAGCTTCGTCCAGGTCTGTTCGGCATTGGTTCAGAGAGGGTTCAGGGTGGGAGGCTTAGGCTTTGAGCCTGTTTTTCTGAAGGCTCCCCGAGGCTGTTGCCATGAACCGTTCCGCCCTGTCGATTGCGCTGCTGCTGACACTCGGCTGCGCCGCCGCCCAAGCCGGGAGCGGGGATTTCTGGTACCTGCAGAGCAGTGTCTACACCACTCACTGGAGCCACGACCCGGAGCACAACAACCACCAGGATCTGATCGGCCTCGAGCGCAATCGAGCCGACGGTATCGTGTTCGGCGGGGCGACCTTCCGCAACTCCTTCAGCCAGCGCTCCAACTATGCCTACGTCGGCAAGCGTTTCGACCGGGAGGGTACGCCGTTCTACGCCAAGGTTACCGGCGGTGCGTTGCAGGGTTATCACGGCAAGTACCGCGACAAGATCCCGCTGAACCGCTACGGCGTGGCACCGGCGATCATTCCTTCCCTCGGCGTTCGCCTCGGGCCGGTCGGCACCGAGCTGGTGGTGCTGGGCAATTCCGCCGCGATGATCAACGTCGGCGCAGGTTTCTGAAGATCACTGAATTGAAAACGGGCGTGGGCTGCGAGGGGTAAACCTCCGTAGCCCACGCCCGTTTCTGCCTGCGCTGTCGATTCAGCCGGCAACTTCCTGCAATGCCTTGTCCAGGCAGTCGATGAACAGCTCGGCGTGTTCCTGCTCGAAGGCCAGCAGCGGGCGGATCTTCAGGATGTTCTCCAATGGGCCGGCGGCGCTGATCAGCACGCCGCGTTCGCGCATGGCGTTGACCACGCGGCGGGTCTGGTGGGCGGCGGGCGTCTTGTCGGCGCGCTCGGTCACCAGTTCGACGCCGAGGAACAACCCCGCGCCGCGCACGTCGCCGATCAGTTCATGGCGCTCGGCCAGCTTGCGGATGCCCTGGAGCATGAAGTCGCCAATGCGCTGCGAGCGTTCCTGCAAGCGTTCGTCGCGGATCACGTCGAGCACCGCCTGGGCCGCCGCGCAGGACACCGGGTTGCCGCCGAAGGTGTTGAAGTAGCGTACGTTGCGCCCGAAGGTATCGAGGATGTCCGCCCGGGCCACCACGCCGGCGATCGGCTGGCCGTTGCCCATCGGCTTGCCGAGGGTGACCAGGTCCGGCTGCACGCCGTGGCGCTGGAAGCCCCACATCGTCGCGCCGGTACGGGCGAAGCCGCTTTGTACTTCGTCGGCGATGTAGAGCAGGCCTTCGTCGCGGGCAACCTTCACCGCTTCGCTGAGGAAACCGGCTGGATCGGGCAGCACGCCGTCGCTGGCGAAGATGCCGTCGAGCAGCAGCGCGGCGGGCTTGATGCCGTGGGCGCGCAGGTCGGCGATGGCGGCGCGCACGTCGTCGGCCAGGGTCCTGGCGACGTTTTCGGCGCCGAGCCGGTAGGCGTCCGGCGCACGCACGGTACGGGCGTGGGCGGGCAGGGTGATGCCGCTGCCCAGGGCGGGCGAGAGTTCGGAGATGTCGCCGGTGACGCCGTGGTAGGCGAAGCGGGTGATGATCACCCCGGTGCCGCCGGTGTAGTGGCGGGCGATGCGCAGGGCGAGGTCGTTGGCCTCGCTGCCGGTGCAGGTGAACATCGCCTGGTCGAGGCCGGCGGGGAAGGTGGAGAGCAGGTCCTCGGCGTAGTCGAGGATGCCTTCCTGCAGGTAGCGGGTGTGGGTGTTCAGCACCGCCGCCTGGCTGGCGATGGCCTGCACCACGCGCGGGTGGCAGTGGCCGATGGAGGCGACGTTGTTGTAGGCATCGAGGTAGCGGTTGCCCTGCTTGTCATAGAGCCAGACCCCTTCGCCGCGCACGGTGTGCAGCGGGCGCTCGTAGAACAGCCGGTAGGCCGGGCCGAGCAGGCGCTCGCGGCGCTCGATCAGGCGGCGCTCTTCAGCGCTCAGGCGGTCGGCGTCGGCCGGGCTGAATCCGTTGGGCATGGTCATGGGCGGGGCTCCTCTTTTCCGCTGGAGATGGAGTGGGCCGGGGCGCGGCAGGCGGCGGCGATCTGTTCCTGCGCCTGCTCGCGGCTCAGGCGGGCCAGGCCTTGCAGACCCTGCCAGGCGTGACGGGTGTTGCGCAGGATGTAGTCGCGGTTCTCGGGATGCAGGCTGGCGCGCCAGGCGGTGATGCACAGGGTCATGATCAGGCGCGTGGCGATCAGGTCGGCGAGGATTTCCTGCTCGGCCTCAAGCAGCGGGCAGCGTCGGTGGTAGGCGGCGATCATCTCGCAGGCGGGGGCCAGCGGCGCGTCCGGTTCGCCCACCTGGTAGGCGGCGGCGACGCCGAGGTCGTTGATCAGCGGGGCGTGGACCATGTCGCCGAAGTCGAGGATGTTGCGCAGCAGGTCGGGATGCGCGGCGTCGACGATGACATTGTGCGGATTCAGGTCGTTATGGATGACCTGGGCGCGCAGCGTGGCCTGGCGGGGCAGTGCGTGGCGCTCGAAGTTATCGAGGAAGCGTTCGACCAGCGCGCGCTGCTCGCGGTCCTCGATGTAGGCCAGCAGCCGGCGCAGGCGCGAGGCGTGCTTCATGTCCCACAGCAGTTCGTGGCCGGACGCCGGGTGTTCGAAGCCGTTGAGCGCCAGTCCGAGGCGCGCCAGGGCGTCGCCGAGGTTTTCACGCAGGGCGCGGCTGCGTTGCGGCACGCGGTGCAGCGGTACGCCGTCGACGAAGGAGAACAGCCGCGCAAGCATTGGCTGGCCGTCGACTTCCACAGGCATCTGGTACTCGCCGCCCAGCGAGGGATAGACGCGCTGCACGGCCAGGGTTGGGTCGGCAGCTTCGACACGCAGCAGGGCGCGGGTCTGGAAGTCTACCACCTGCGGATCTTCCAGCGGGTGGGAGAGCTTGAGCAGGCGGTCGCCGCCGTGGCCGTGGCTGATGTGGAAGTTCAGGTCGCGTTCGCCGGCGAGGCGGTTCAGCGTGCCGCGCTGGCCGAAGTATTCCTCGGCAATGGCGGTGGCCTGGACGTCGCTCACTTGGGCGGGAGCCGCTTCCAGCAGGTGGTCGTGGACGGGCGCGGTGTTGAGGGGCACGGGTACATCTCCAGCGGGTTCAGCGTGGGTGGAGCGGGTAGCGCGGTACTGCGGGTTCAGGCGGACAGGCGCTGCGGCGAGGCTGGCGCGACCGTCCGGGGCGGGCCGGACGGTCGCCACCGGCTTACTTGCTCGCCCAGGCGTTGAAGCGTTGTTCCAGTTCCTCGCCGTGGTCGATCCAGAACTCGGTGTCCATCGCGCGTGCGTTTTCCAGGTTCTGCGGCGCGGTGGGCAGCTTCGGCGCGATGGCCGGGTCGATCAGCGGGATGGTGTTCTTGTTGGTCGGGCCGTAGGGGATGCTCTCGGCGAAGACCTTCTGCTGCTCGGGCTTGTTGGCCAGGGCGATGAACTGCTCGGAGAGCTCCTTCTTCGGGCTGCCCTTGACGATGGCCCAGTGGTCCAGGTCGTAGATGCTGCCGTTCCACTGGATGGCGAAGTCGCGGCCTTCCTTCTGCGCGGTGGCGACGCGGCCGTTGTAGGCGCTGGTCATCACCACGTCGCCGGCGGCCAGCCATTGCAGCGGTTGCGCGCCGGCTTCCCACCACTGGATGTAGGGCTTGATCTCGTCGAGTTTCTTGAACGCGCGGTCCACGCCTTCCTTGGTGCCGAGCACCTTGTACAGGTCGGCCTGTTTCACGCCGTCCGCTTCCAGGGCGAACTCCAGGGTGAACTTGGCGCCACGGCGCAGGCCGCGCTTGCCCGGGTACTTCTTCACGTCCCAGAAGTCGGCCCAGCCGGTCGGGGCGCTGGCGAGCTTCTTGGCGTCATAGGTCAGCACCGTGGACCAGATGAAGATGCCCACGCCGCAGTCGCTCACGGCCGCATCGAGGAAGTCCTCGCGCTTGCCCAGCTTCGACCAGTCGAGCTGCTCGAACAGGCCTTCGCTGCAACCGCGCATGAGTTCCGGGGATTCCACCTCGACCACGTCCCAACTGGTCTTGCCGGTGTCGGCCATGACCTTGATCTTGGCCATCTCGCCGTTGTATTCGGCGCCCTGGACGGTGACCTTGGCCTGTTGCTCGAAGGGTTTGTAGAAGGCCTTTTCCTGGGCCACCTTGTTATCGCCACCGAAGGACACCACGGTCAGTGTCTCGGCGTGGAGCTGGGCGGCGCCGCCGGCCAGCATCATCAGTGCTACGGCTTTCTTGAACATGCAATTACTCCTGGTCGGGCCAATCCGGCCCATCGAAAAGAAGGCAGCTTCAAGAGAAGGGCTGGGGCGGCCCGAGCTGGGAGGCCGACCGGTCGCCCGTTGGCTCAGGGTGAGGAGCGCGCGGTGCAGGTGCGGTCGAGCATGGGATGTCCTCCAGTTTCTTGTTGTTGTTTGGAATTGGCTGACGCGAAGTCGATTTAAACACCTTCCAAAACATGATGCATCATGTTTTTATTTGATCCATTGCGCACGCCGATACTCGTCGTGCCACCACGGACGTCCATTTTTTGCAGGGGGATGCAATGAATCCGACCAAGACCTTGCTGCTCACCGGCGCCAGCCGCGGCATCGGCCACGCGACGGTGAAGCACTTCAACGCCGCGGGCTGGCGCGTGTTCACCGCCTCGCGCCAGGACTGGAGCGCCGAATGCCCCTGGGCCGAAGGGCTGATCAACCACATCCACCTGGACCTGGAAGACATCGACAGCGTGCAGGCCAGCCTGCCGCAGATCCGCGAAAAGCTCGGTGGCACCCTGCACGCGCTGGTGAACAACGCCGGCATCTCGCCGAAAGGGCAGGACGGGGAGCGCCTGGGCGTGCTGGAAAGCGACTACGCCACCTGGTTGAAAGTGTTCAACGTCAACCTGTTCTCCACCGCGCTGCTGGCGCGCGGGCTGTTCGATGAGCTGAAGGCGGCCAAGGGCTCGGTGATCAACGTCACCTCCATTGCCGGTTCACGGGTGCATCCCTTCGCCGGCGTCGCCTACGCCTGCTCCAAGGCCGCGCTGGCGGCGCTGACCCGCGAGATGGCCCACGACTTCGGCCCGCACGGCGTGCGCGTCAATGCCATCGCGCCGGGGGAGATCGATACCGCGATCCTTTCCTCCGGGACCGAGCTGATCGTCGAGCGCGACATTCCCATGCACCGCCTGGGCAAGCCGGAGGAGGTCGCCTCGTTGATCCATTTCCTCTGCACCAGTGGCGCGTCCTACGTGAATGGCGCGGAAATCCACATCAACGGCGGCCAGCATGTGTGATCCCGCTGGCATCCGGCGCGCTCAATCCGCATCATGCGCGCCGGAAATGCCGCAGCACGCGATGAGAAAGCGATGAACTACCCGATCGAAGGACTGAACCATTCCTACCTGGGCAGCGGCGTCTATGCGCTGTTGCGCGAGGCGCTGATCACCGGCCGCTTCAAGCCGGACGACCGCCTGCGTATCCGCGACCTGGCCCAGCAACTGGGTACCAGCGTGACCCCGGTGCGCGACGCCATCCTGCAACTGGCCAAGGAACAGGCACTGGTACTCAGGACGCCGCGCGATATCCGCGTGCCGCTGCTTACCCGCGAGCAGTACCTGGAAATCCGCAGCATCCGCGTGGCCCTCGAAGGGCTGGCGGCCGAGACGGCTGCCGCCAGGGCCAGCGCCGAGCAATTGAATGCGCTGGAAGCCAACATCCGCGCCAACCTGGCGGCAATCCATGCCGAGGACCTGGTTTCGGCGCTCAAGCTCAATCAGGCGTTCCATTTCGCCCTGGCCGACGTCGCTGGCATGCCGCTGCTGCGCGCCTTCCTCGACAGCCTGTGGATGCGCACCGGCCCGCTGATCGCCCAGGCCTACGCCGACTTCAACGAGCGCATGGCCATCGAGCATCATTGGGACGTCCTGCGGGCGCTGCGCGAAGGCGACGGCACCGCCGCCCGCGCAGCGATCCACGCCGATCTGGTCGACGGCAGCGAAAAGATGCTGGAGTTCATTGCCCAGAGTGAGACTGAGGAGTCGCCTGCTGGTCGAGCTCCGTTGTAGGAGCGAGCCGCTTCACACCCTGGTCGCCGGGAGATGTTCGCGAGCGGGAACTGCTCGACATGAAAAGGCCCGGCATCTGCCGGGCCTTTTCTTTTGCCGTTCGGGAGAGGCTCAGAGCACCCCGAACACCTTCTTCGCCAGGCCCGTGGCCGCGGCGGTGGGATTCTGGCGAATGCCTTTCTCCTGTTCGGCGATGACCTTGAACAGGCCGTCCAGTGCTTCCTCGGTCACGTAGTTCTCGATGTTGGCGCTTTTCGCGTCGACCACGCCGAAGGCGGCGGCCTGGCTGGCGAAGGCGTTGTACTGCTTGGCCACGCCGACCTGGTCGGTGGCCTGCTTGATGATCGGCAGGAACTTGGCGCGCAGTTGCTCGCGGCTGCTGCGGTCGAGGTATTCGGTGGCGGCATCGTCGCCACCCTGGAGGATGCCCTTGGCGTCGGTCACGGTCATCTTCTTCACGGCGTCCAGCAGCAGTGCCTGGGCCTGCGGCATGGCCGCCTCGGCGGCCTTGTTCATGCTGGCTTCCAGCTGGTCGACCTGCGCGCCCATGCCGAACTGCTTCATGGTCTTGGCGGCCTTGCCCAGTTTGCCCGGCAGTTCGATGCGCACCTGCGGGTCATTGCTGAAGCCGCCAGGCTGGCTGAGCTGGCGCACGGCGACCTGCGCGCCCTGGGTCAATGCGTCCTTCAGGCCGCCCGAGGCGTCGCTCTGGCTGAGGTCGGAGAGGGACAGGGCGAAGGCGTTGACCGAGAGCAGGGCGCCGGCCAGCAGAGCGGGGATTCGCAACATCGAAACTTCCTTGAACGGAGTTCGGCGGCCAGTGTGGCCGCCGAGGTGGAGAATGAGGCGGGGAGATTAACGGACTGACGCCGCCAGGGAAAACCCGGCGGCGTGGTGAATCAGCGCACCGGGTCGACGCGTACGCGCAGCGGTTGCGGGTCCTGGCCGTCCAGCTTGACGCTGTGGCGCTCGGTGCTGATGAACATCAGGCGGCCATTGTCCTCGATGCGCGCGCTGACGGCATAGCTATGGCCCGGCTTGACCGCGTCGCGGTCGTATTCCAGATGGAAGGCCAGCGGCACCTGGCGACCCGGCTCCAGCGTCTGCTGGGCCAGTTCCTGGGCGGGGGCGTCGGCCAGGGATACGTCCTGCAGGCTGACCGTCACTTTCGCGCTCGGCGGCAGGGCGATGCGCTGCAGGTAGAACACTTCGCCGTCCAGCGATGCCTTGCTCGCCGGAGGCGTGGAACTGCAGGCGGCGAGCAGGCCGGCCATCAGGAGGAGGGGAAGGGCTTTCATGGGGTGGGACTCTCCTTGAACTCAGGGGGGCGTAGGACAAGCATGCCCCAGGATAGTTGCAGCGTCCCTGATCCAGGTGAGGGAGATGTGTTGCCGGATGTCCCGGCGGCCGGCTCCAGACACTGGCTACGACTGCGCGGGCAGGTTCTGCAGGCTGGCGTCGATGCCCAGGGTCCTGGCGTAGAAGGCCGAGAGCTCGCGGGCGAAACGCTCCGGCGCGAAGCGCTCCCTGACGAAGGCGTGCAGGGCTTCGGGCGTATGGCGGGGCGGCGCGTCGAGGGCGTGCCTGAGCTGTTCGACCAGTGTGTCCGCGCGCGAGAGGTCCGCCACCAGCCCTACGGGCGCGACGATCTCCGGCAGCGAGCCGGTCTGGTTGACCAGTACCTGAGTGCCCCTGGCGAGGGATTCGATGGCCACCAGCCCGAAGCCTTCCCAGCGTGACGGCATGATGGTCAGCGTGGCCTGCTCGTAGAGCCGGTGCAGGCTTTCCTTGTTCTGCCAGCCAAGAAAGCGGACGTTGGCGGTTTCCCCGTAGGCGGAGCTTGCGAGTACCGACGACCCGGCCACCAGCAGCCGGCAGTCCTGCAGCGCCGGATCGAGGAAGGCGCGGTAGAGCACGTCGAAGCCCTTCTGGTAATCCAGGCGACCGACGAACAGCACGGTATTGGCCGACCGTTCGGCGGTCGATGGCGGTTGCGCGATGTAGTGCGGATCGATCGGGTTGTAGAGCACGGCCTGGTTGGCATTGGGGATGAACGCCGCGCGCGCCTGCTCGGTGCGGGATATATGAATGATGCCGTTCGCGAGCACGCCGGTGAGGAAGTCCAGGGAGCGGCACGCCAGGTGTTCCAAGCGTGACGTTTCGCGCAGGAACGACCAGCCGTGGGCGCAGTACACCGCGGGCGGAGATTTCAGCAGCGCCAGCCGGCGCAGGACGAAGACGTAGCCGGCCAGCGAACTGTGCAGGTGGATCAGGTCATAGCGTTCGCGCCGAAGGGCGCCATGCAGCGCCTTGAACAGGTGGGCGATGCGCGTGAGCCGCCGCTCGCCCTTGAACGGCAGCAGTTTGTCGGGAGCAATCGAGGTGCAGTGGGCCTGGCTGCCGGGGATCAGGAAGCGGTTGTCGTGGGGGGAGGTCTTGTCCAGGGTCTCCAGGTAGCTGGCGACGCCACCCTGGATGGTTTCGGCGACATGCAGGATGCGCAGACGGCGCGGTGGCTGGCCGAGGTCGCGGTCATCGAAGGGCGGGGGCGTGTGCTGGTTGTTCATGGACGGCTGTGGACTCCTGGTGCTTCGTGCGCCGAGGGTGGACCCGACAACCGAACGGGGTCCGTGGAGGTGTCGGCGTCATGCCGATTGGCCCGGCTGGCCGGGCACCTGCTGTCTTCGCGGGCGCAGCCGCCCGGCCCAGCTGGATACCGCGCGTTCGATCAGCCGGTAGCTGTGCTCGAACGCCTCCGGGCCCTTGCGATAAGGGTCGGGGATTTCCAGGTTGTGCAGCCATTTGCCGAGCAGGAAGGTCTTGCCGCGTGCCTCGGGCGAGAGTCGGATGACGTCCTGGATCTGGCCGTGTTCCATGACCAGCACCAGGTTGGCCTCGTGGATCAGCTCGCGGTTCAGTTGACGGGCGCGATGGGGCGGCGGACGGTGGCCGTGGTCGCCGAGGATAGCCAGCGCGGTACTCTCGATAGGGTGGCCGACCAGGGCGCTAATCCCCGCCGAGGCGATAGCGATGCCGCTGCCTGGCAGGGATTCGCGAAGCAGGTGTTCGGCGGTGGGGCTACGGCAGATGTTGCCGACGCAGACGAGCAGGATCCTGTTGAACACGGGAGCGTCCCTGACCGCGATCGATGGATGATGTGTCAGAAAACTAACGATCGCGGCAGGGTGCGTCAAGTATTCGGCGGATGTCGCCGACGGGCGCGCTAGGCCTGGGTGGCGGGTGGCTCTGCGCTGGGGGATTGCTCCTGGCTGGGCCGGTCCAGCGCGACCTGGCGGATCGACAGCCGGATTTCCGCCGGCAGCACCCGCTTGGCCGCGCCTTCGGCCAGTTCGCCGAGCAGTTCGTGGTAGCTCAGCTTGCCGTGTTCGTCCTTGCGCAGCACATCTTCGTCCAGCAGGGTCTGGATGAAGTGACGGAACAGGCTCTTGTCGAAGAACTCCGGGGCGTTGAGGCCGTGGAGGATCGACAGGCGCTGGGCCATCACGGTGCAGAGGTTTTCCAGTTCCTCGGCGCTGAGCTGCTTCTGTCCGGCGTTGAGCACCAGCGAGATGGCCATGTAGAAACGCTGCAGGGTCTGGGCGATGGAGCGGGCCAGCAGGGTCAGTAGCACGTACTGGCGCGAGCTGGGGGCCGGACGGATGAAGGTGTCGTTCTCCTGCTTGAGCAGTTCGCTGGCCACCAGGGCCTGCAGCCACTGGTCGACCACGGCGTCCAGCTCGTCCAGGTTCCAGCGGATGAACAGCTCGGCCTGCAGGTACGGATACAGCGCGCGGGTGTAGCGCAGCAACTGCTCGCGGCTGATCCGCCCGCTGTTCTGGAAGAAGCTGGCGATCAGCGCCGGCAGGGCGAAGATGTGCAGCACGTTGTTGCGGTAGTAGGTCATCAGCACCGCGTTCTGCTCGTCGAGATAGCAGATGCGGCCGAGGGCGTCCTTCTGCTCGCTGAGCAGGTTCATGCTCTTCACGTACTCGACCAGCTGCTGGCCGTCGCCCTCGGGCAGGGTGGCGCTGGGCGAGTAGGGCACCTTGCGCAGCAGCTCGAGGTAGAGGTCGATCACCCGCGCCAGGGCGGTTTCGTCCAGCGCCAGGCGGGTGGTGGAGAGCAGCGCCAGGGCGACCAGGTTCACCGGGTTGATCGCGGCGGCGTCGTTGAGGTGGCGGGCGACGTCGCGGGCCAGGTGGTTGGTGGTGTCCGACAGCCAGGCCGGGCGGTATTCCGGGCCCAGCGCCTGCTGGCGCCAGTCCGGCTGCTGCTGGTCGAGGAAGCGGTCGAGGTGGATCGGCTCGCCGAAGTTCACCCAGACCTGGCCGAAGCGCTGCTTCAGCGCGCCGATGACCTTGAAGATGTCGAAGATCGACTCCTTCTTCTTCGCCGCCCCGCGCAGCTCGCCCAGGTAGGTGCGGCCTTCGAGTACGCGCTCGTAGCCGATGTATACCGGGACGAAGACGATGGGCCGGCGCGAGTCGCGCAGGAAGCTGCGCAGGGTGATCGCCAGCATGCCGGTGC
Organism: Pseudomonas sp. ATCC 13867; assembly: GCF_000349845.1. NCBI lineage: Bacteria > Pseudomonadati > Pseudomonadota > Gammaproteobacteria > Pseudomonadales > Pseudomonadaceae > Pseudomonas > Pseudomonas sp. ATCC 13867. The sequence goes on from NC_020829.1 coordinate 1,622,966, forward strand.
GCGGGTGCAGCATGCGCCCGGTGCGCGAGCGGCCGCCTTCGACGAAGTACTCGGTGGAGAAACCGCGGCTGAACAGGGTGTGCAGGTATTCGTTGAACACCGCGGTGTACAGCTGGTTGCCCTTGAAGCTGCGGCGCATGAAGAAGGCGCCGCCACGGCGCAGGATGGAGCCGACGATGGGCATGTTGAGGTTGATGCCGGCGGCGATGTGCGGCGGGGTCAGGCCGTTGCGGAACAGCAGGTAGGACAGCAGCAGGTAGTCGATGTGGCTGCGGTGGCAGGGCACGTAGACGATCTCGTGGCCCTGGGCGACGTCCTGCACGCGCTCGATGTGGTTGACCTTCACGCCCTCGTAGAGCTTGTTCCAGAACCAGGTCAGGGTCACTTCGAGGAAGCGGATCACCGGGTAGGAGACGTCGGCGGCGATCTCGTTGGCGTAGCGCAGCGCGGTGGCCTCGGCCTTCTCCTGGGAAATCTTCTGGGCCTCGCACTCTTCCTGGATCGCCTGGCGCACCAGCGGCGCGCGCAGCAGGCCCTTGACCAGGGTACGGCGGTGGGAGAGGTCCGGGCCGATCACCGCGGTCTTCTGGTTGCGGAAATGCACCCGCAGGATGCGTTGCACCATGCGCAGGGTGCGCGCATGGCCTTTGTCCTGCTCGACCAGTTCGCGCAGGTGGATGGGCGCGGAGAACTGCACGCGGGTCTTGCGGCCGAGGATGAGGATGCGCGCCAGTTTGCGCAGGCGCCCGGTGACGGCCCAGTTGTCGGCGAACAGCAGTTTCCAGGCGCTTTTTTCGCTGTCCGGCGATTGCCCCCAGAACACGCTGACCGGGACGATCTGCGCGTCGTCGATACCGTTCTGGCCGATGGCGCCGAGCATGCGCACCAGCGCCGGCGGCGCGCCGCGCTTGTCCTGGCGGCCGAGCCAGTCGGGCTCCGGCGTCAGGTAGAAGAAGGCCGCCGGCTCGATGGATTCACCCACTGTCACCGGCATCACCGGCCGCGGCAGGCCGGCCTTGCGGCATTCGCTGTCCACCACCGCGAGGTCGGTTACCGAGGGTTGCTGCAGGACGTAGAGGACCGGCTTGCTGCGGTCGATCTTCAGGCTGAAGGCCGACTGGTTGATGGTTTCCGAGCGCACCCAGAGGTACAGCAGGCGGCGCAGGGCACCAAAGCCGAAGCGGCGGAACGGGTAACGTGGCATACAGGCCCTATGGCTGGCAGAAGTAAAACGAGCGATTGCTCAGGGGCGCTAGTGTGCCGGATCAGGGGGCGTGCGGCAAAGCCGTGGGCGCTTGGTCGGAGCCGGGCTGACGCCCCGTCGGCAGGGGCTATCCTGCTTGATCAGGGTTCCATTCGATGGAGGTGGAGCGATGCGTACCGTTACCTGGGGATGTCTGCTGGTGCTGGTCTGCGCGACGCCGGCCGGGGCTCAGTCGGTGATGCCGCTCAATGGCCAGAGCAGCCAGCAGATGCAGCAGGACATGGACTACTGCAACGGGGTTGCCGCCAACGCCGCGAGCAGCGCCGGCACGTCCAGCCCGCATGTCGGCGGACGCGTGCGCGGCGCGGCAGCCGGGGCGGCGGCGGGTGCGGTCGGCGCCGAGGTGCGTGGGCGGCAGCATGACGAGGTCTACGACCGGGTCAGCGACGATACCAAGCAGCAGTACCGGCAGAACCGCGCCGGTGAAGTCGCCGCTGCCGGCGCGGTGGCCGGCGGTATGCGCCAGCGCCAGGAGCGTCGCCAGGGCCGCCGCGATCAGCAGAGCGCGCAGAGTTCGGCCAGCGCCACCGCCTACAGCAGTTGCCTGCAGGGACGCGGCTACCAGGTCAGTCCCTGACGCTTCGCGGCTGCCCGTGCCGGGTCGGCCGCAGCGTTGGTGATGGCGGCGTGCCTTGTAATCTTTGGTAAGGCACGTTGCCTTGCATTGCCCCGCCGTGCATTCCTATAGTCCCGCTGCCATTTGGAGAGCCCGTCTCCCTCCAGCGTTTCCGCGTACCGGGACGGGCGCACGGTGAGAGACCATGATCGAAATAACAAGACTCACGAAACGCTTCGGCCCGTACACGGCGGTCGATGATCTGTCGCTGCGCGTGGCGCAGGGCGAGGTGCTGGGGTTCCTCGGCCCCAACGGCGCCGGCAAGTCCACCACCATGAAGATGCTGACCGGCTTCCTCGCGCCGACTTCCGGCACCGCGAGCATCTTCGGCCACGACATCCTCACCCAAACGCTCGAGGCGCAGCGGCAGATCGGCTACCTGCCCGAAGGGGCGCCCTGCTATGGCGACATGAGGGTCCGCGCCTTTCTCGAGTTCATCGCCGAGGTCCGTGGCTTCCGTGGCGCACAGAAGCGCGAGCGGGTCGGCCGGGTGGTCGAGCAACTGGAACTGGAGCAGGTCCGCGAGCAGTCCATCGAAACCCTGTCCAAAGGCTTCAAACGCCGCGTCGGCGTGGCTCAGGCGATCCTCCATGATCCCCAGGTGCTGATCCTCGACGAGCCTACCGACGGCCTCGACCCGAACCAGAAGCACCAGGTGCGCGAGCTGATCCGCCGCCTGGCCTGCGGGCGCATCATCATCATTTCCACGCACATCCTCGAAGAGGTCACGGCGGTCTGCACCCGCGCCGTGGTGATCGCCAATGGCCGGCTGGTGGCCGACGGCACGCCGCTGACGCTGGAAAGCCGCTCGCGCTACCACCAGGCGGTGACGCTGGTGGCCGAAGGCGCGCTGGACCACGCCGCGCTGGCGGCGCTGCCGGGCGTCGCCGGGCTGGAAGAGAACACCGTGGACGGCATCCTGACCGTGCTGGCGCAGCCGGGGCAGGTGATCTTCCCGCAGGTCAATGCGTTGATCGCCGAGCGCGGCTGGCACATCCGCGAGCTGGGTGTCGAGCGCGGCCGCCTCGACGAAGTGTTCCGCAGCCTGACCCGAGGGGAGGCGGCATGAAGCAGTTGCCGGTCATCTTCAGGCGCGAGCTGGCGAGCTATTTCGCCACGCCGCTGGCCTACGTGTTCATCGTCATTTTCCTTGTGCTATCGGGCGTTTTCACCTTCTACCTGGGCAGTTTCTACGAGCGGAACCAGGCTGATCTGAACGCCTTCTTCAACTTCCACCCCTGGCTCTATCTGTTCCTGATTCCGGCCATCGCCATGCGCCTGTGGGCGGAGGAACGCAAGTCGGGGACCATCGAATTGCTGATGACCCTGCCGATCACCCGCGCCGAGGCGGTGACCGGCAAGTTCCTCGCCGCCTGGGCCTTCGCCGGGCTGGCGCTGCTGCTGACCTTCCCGATGGTGATCACCGTCAATTACCTGGGCGAGCCGGACAACGGCGCGATACTCGCCGGCTACCTGGGCAGCTGGCTGCTGGCCGGGGCCTACCTGGCAATTGGCTCGTGCATGTCGGCGCTGGCGAAGAACCAGGTGATCGCCTTCATCCTCGCGGTGGTGGTGTGCTTCATCTTCATCGCCAGTGGCTTCCCGCTGGTGCTGGACGCCTTCAGTACCTGGGCGCCGCAGTGGTTGCTCGATGCGGTGGCCTCGCTGAGTTTCCTCACTCGCTTCGACGCCATCGGCAAGGGCGTGATCGACCTGCGCGACCTGCTGTACTTCGCCAGCCTGATCGCCGCCTGGCTGGCCGCCACCGCGGTGGTGGTCGACCTGAAGAAAGCCGACTGAGGACGCCCAGATGAAAAAGATGATGCTTTCCGGGGCCGGACTCGTGGTGATCGCGCTGCTGTTCCTGGCGTTCAACATGCTCTCCGGCCTGTTGTTCACCGGCGCGCGGCTGGACCTGACGCAACAGAAGCTCTACACCATCTCCGACGGAACGAGGCAGATCCTCGGCTCGCTCAAGGAGCCGGTGAACCTGTACTTCTTCTACTCCGACAAAGGCAGCCGCGACCTGGTCCCGCTGCGCAACTACGCCAAGCGCGTCGAGGAACTGCTCAAGGCCTACGAGCGCCAGGCCGACGGCAGGATCCGCCTGCACCTGATCGACCCGCAGCCGTTCTCCGAGGACGAGGACAAGGCCACCGAGTTCGGATTGCAGGGCGTGCCGCTGCCGGGTGGCGGCGATTCGCTGTACTTCGGCCTGGCCGGCACCAATGCGCTGGACGATGTGCAGGTGATCCCGTTCTTCCAGCCGGACCAGGAGCAGTTCCTCGAGTACGACGTCAGCCGCCTGATCCAGGGGCTGGCGCAACCCAAACGGCCGGTGGTGGGATTGATCTCGACGCTGAACCTGAACGGTGGCTTCGACATGCAGACCCAGCAGCCCACCTCGCCGTGGATGTTGCTGGAGGAAGTGCGCCAGCAGTTCGACCTGAAGAGCCTGAAGACGGACGTCGACCGCATTCCCGACGACGTCAGCGTGCTGATGCTGGTGCACCCCAAGCAACTGCCGCAGCAGACGCTCTACGCCATCGACCAGTTCGTCCTGCGCGGCGGCAAACTGCTGGTGTTCGTCGATCCCTACAGCGAGGCGGACAAGGCCTCGCCGATGGCGGTACTGGAAGGGGTCGGTGAACCGGCGTCGGATCTCGAACCGCTGTTCAAGGCCTGGGGTGTGCAACTGTTGCCGGGCCAGGTGCTGGGCGACGGCCGCTACGCCATGAACGTAGGTATGGGCCAGGGCCAGCGTACGACGCACCATCCGGCCTGGCTGAACCTGGACAGACGCGCGCTGGACCCGGATGACGTCACCACCGCCGGGCTGAGCAGCATCACCCTGGCCACGGCCGGCATCCTCAAGCCGCTGGACGGCGCGAAGACCCGCTTCACCCCGCTGCTGAGCAGTTCCACCTACGCCATGCCGTTCGAGGCGCGACTGTTCGTCAACCTGCAGGACCCCGGCGCGCTGATGCGCGAACTCAAGCCAAGCGGCGAGCGCTACACCCTCGCCGCACGCATCCAGGGACCGGCGCAGAGCGCGTTCCCGCAGGGCATCGAGGGGCACAAGGACGGACTCGCGAGCGCGGAGAACATCAATGTGATTGCCGTGGCCGACACCGACCTGCTCACCGACCGCCTGTGGGTACAGGTGCAGGACTTCTTCGGCGAGCGCGTGCCGCAGCCCTGGGCGGACAACGCCAACTACGTGATCAACACCCTGGACAACCTGACCGGTTCCGACGCCTTGATCAGCGTGCGCTCGCGCGGTCGCTTCAGCCGACCGTTCAGCGTGGTCGACGACCTGCAGCGCCAGGCCGAATCGCACTTCCGCGAGAAGGAGGATGCACTCAAGCAGCGCCTGGCCGAGACCGAGCAGAAGCTGGCCGCGCTGCAGAACCAGGACCCGAGCAAGGTCACCGAACTGACGCCGGAACAGCAGCATGCCGTGCAACAGTTCATCCAGGAACGCGTGCGCATCCGCAAGGAGCTGCGCGAGGTGCAGTTTCAGCTCAATGCCGATATCGACGCCCTCGGCACGCGCCTGAAAGTCATCAACATCGCCCTGGTGCCGGTGCTGCTGACGGTCGGCGTACTCGCCCTGTGGTTATGGCGCCGCCGGCGCCGGCACGGCTGAGGAGATCGTCATGCAGCGCAAGAGCCTGTTATTGCTGGTAGTGCTGGTGATGGCCCTCGGCGGCCTGTTCTTCTGGCTGCAGCGCGGGCCCGAACCCTTGCCGGTAGAAGACACCCACTACCTGCCGGGGCTCGACCCGCAGCAGGTCAGCGGCGTGCGTATCGAACGTCCCGGCCAGCCGCCGATCCAGGTGGCGCGCAAGGACGGCGGCTGGGTGATGCCGGCGAAGGAAGACTACCGGGCGGCGGGACGCCTGATCGGCGACCTGCTGCAGGACCTGGCGCAGGCGCGCAAGGTCGAGCCCAAGACACGCGATCCGGCCAACTTCGCCCGACTCGGGCTGGCGGAGAAGGGCGAGGGCGCCGCCGTGCGCCTGACCCTGGAGCGGGTCTCCGGCGCCCCCATCGACGTGCTGCTGGGCAAGAACGCGCAGCAGGGCGGCCGCCTGGTGCGCCAGCCGGGAGACGACCAGGTCTGGCTGATCGATCAGTTCCTGAACCTGCCCCCCGACGAACTGGACTGGCTGGACCGGCGGGTGACCCGTATTGCCTTCGAGGACATCGCCGAAGTCTCGGTGCACTACCCCAAGGGTGAGACCTTGACGGTCTACCGCGACAAGCCCGGCGAACCCAACCTGCGGGTGCGTCAGTTGCCCAAGGACGCGCGGCTGCCCGATGAGGCGGCGGCGAACGGAATGGCGCTGCCGTTCGGCAACCTGCTGTTCAACGAGGCTGCGCCGTTGGATCAGGTGCAGTTCAAGGGCCCGCCGCAGCTTTCGCTGACGCTGAAGACGCTCGACGGCGGGCGGCTCTCGGCCCATCTGCAGCGCCAGGGCGGGCAGCCGTGGTTGCTGCTGGATCGGGTGGAAGGCTTTGCCGAGGGACAGGTCCTGGCGCGCAGCGACTGGGCCTATCGCATCGAACCGGAGCAGGCCGGTGCGCTGGCGCGACGTCTGGAGGATATGCAGGGACGCAAACCCTGATTGGGAAACAGGCGCCGGGTGTTGCGAAAACGCCCGGAACTATCGTGCAAAGTTGTGAGCGAGTCCAAGTTCGAAACACTTTCGTTACGCAGGGTAACGAGCCCCAAAATGGCCCTGCAGGCCCCGAAAAATGGCACTTTGGCCTGTTTGGTCATAGGGCCGCGGAGTTGATGAAAAAGTGCTTTCCAGCTGTAACTTTTGGTTTATATACTCGGGATCGCGGTCGCCTGCGGGCGTTATTCGAATTGCCTTCCAACGCGGCTCTGGCCCAGGTCGGATGATGAGGAAAACGTTCTGCCGGACGAACCGTTGAAGTCCTCATTTCGGGGGCCACCCAAAAATAATAGGCAAGTTGGAGAGTGTGGTAATGGCTGATCGTGAGGTCGGAACCGTCAAGTGGTTCAATGACGCCAAAGGTTATGGATTCATTCAACGCGATAGCGGTCCGGACGTTTTCGTTCACTACCGTGCCATTCGTGGCGATGGTCACCGCTCCCTGGTCGAAGGCCAGAAAGTGGAGTTCTCGGTGATCCAGGGTCAGAAAGGCCTCCAGGCGGAAGACGTCGCCAAGGTCTGAGCCCCCGAAGACAAAGGCCCGTCCAATGGATGGGCCTTTGTTTTTCAAGCCTTGCCCGGGTCGGGTTCAGCTCGTGCGCCAGGTAATCTCTTCGACGCCCGCGGTGGTCACCTTCAGCCAGCGGTCCGCGTCCTCCTCGCCCTGATCCTCGCTCCAGCCGCCCGGTGCGCAGCGTACTTCCACCTCCAGCGCGGCGCAGGCATCGCGGGCGCAGGCGACGTCGTCGTCCCACGGCGTGGCGTCGCTGTCCAGGAACAGGCTGTTCCACTTGCCCACGGCTTTCGGCAGCCAGGTAACCGGGATGCTGCCGGCGGTGCACTTGAGCGTCTCGCCCTGGGCGCGCCATTCGGAGCGGGGGCCAAGGGCCTTTTCCAGCCAGGCGCCGACGGCGGCCTGGTCGGCATCCTTGAGGTAGATCTCGATATCCGGTTGGCGCATGGCGTCCTCGTCAGGGTTCTTGGCGTTCCAGCCAATCGTAGCGTACCGCGACCGTCACCTCGAAAGGCTCGGCGAGGATGCGCTCGCGCCGTTCGGGGTTGACCCGCCAGCCGTGGGGTGTCATCGCCAGCAGGTGTTCGCGGGCTTCACGGGTGTGCAGCGGCAGCTTGAAGCTCAGCTGTTCGCTGTGTGCCAGCTTCAGTTCTTCGGGCAAGTCGGCGAGGTGCTTGTCTTCGACGTACTCGCGGACTTCGTCGTACAGGCGCTGACGCAGTTCCAGCAGGTGATCGCGCGCCGGACCCAGACGCAGCACGCCGCCGCCTGGAGTGAGCAGGCGTGCCGCTTCCTTCCAGTCGATCGGGCTGAACACGCTGGCCAGCAACTGGCAGGAGGCATCGGCCAGCGGCACGCGGGCCATGCTGGCGACCATCCAGGTCAGTTGCGGGGCGCGGCGGCAGGCGCGTTTGACGGCCTCGCGGGAAATGTCCAGTGCATAGCCGTCGGCCTCGGGAAGAGCTTCGCCCAGTTGCGCGGTGTAGTAGCCCTCGCCGCAACCGATATCCAGCCAGCGGCCCGGTGCGCGCTCGGTGGCCAGTCCGGCCAGTCGTCCGGCCAGCGGCGCGTAGTGGCCGGCGCCGAGGAAGTGCCGGCGTGCCTCGACCATCGCTGCGTTGTCACCCGGATCGAGACTCTTCTTGTGCTGTACCGGCAGCAGGTTCAGATAGCCCTGGCGGGCGCGGTCGAAACGGTGGCCGGCGGGGCAGGCCACGCCATTGTCGACGGTACTGAGCGCCTCGCGGCACAGCGGACAGATCAGCATTCCTTTTTCCCCAGCGGCTGCGGCAGGTCGCTGCGCAGCACGGTCGGCAGCGAACGGCGACGCTGGGCGATCTGGTACACGCGCAGGGCGTAGCGGCGCTCGGCGGCAGGCGTGGGCGGCGGGGTGTCGGGCTGGATGGCGCCCAGGCAGAAGCCTTTGTTGGTTCCACTCATGCCAGCAGTCGCACCAGGGTCTGGTAGTAGATTTCGGTCAGCACATCGAGGTCGCTGGCCAGTACGCGTTCGTCCACCTGGTGGATGGTGGCGTTCACCGGCCCGAGCTCGACCACCTGGGTGCCCATCGTGGCGATGAAGCGGCCGTCGGAAGTGCCGCCCGAGGTCGAGGGGGTGGTCTCGCGGCCCGTGACGGCAAGAATCGCGGCGGCCACGCCGTCGAGCAGCTCACCCGGTTGGGTGAGGAACGGCAGGCCGGACAGCGCCCAGTCGATGTGCCAGTCCAGGCCGTGCTTGTCGAGGATGGCGGCGACGCGCTGCTGCAGGCCTTCCACGGTGGATTCGGTGGAGAAGCGGAAGTTGAAGATCACCTTCAGTTCGCCCGGGATCACGTTGGTCGCGCCGGTGCCGCCGTTGATGTTGGAGATCTGGAAGCTGGTCGGCGGGAAGTAGTCGTTGCCGTTGTCCCAGTGCTCGGCAGCCAGCTCCGCCAGGGCCGGGGCGGCGAGATGGATCGGGTTCTTCGCCAGGTGCGGGTAGGCCACGTGGCCCTGCTTGCCACGCACGCTAAGGGTGGCGCCCAGGGAGCCACGGCGACCGTTCTTCACCACGTCGCCGACCAGGGTGGTGCTGGAGGGTTCGCCGACGATGCACCAGTCCAGGCGCTCGTTGCGCGCCTTCAGGCGCTCGACCACGGCCTTGGTGCCGTGATAGGCCGGGCCTTCCTCGTCGCTGGTGATCAGGTAGGCGATGCTGCCGCGATGGTCCGGGTGGTCGGCGACGAAGCGCTCGGTGGCGATGATCATCGACGCCAGGCTGCCTTTCATGTCCGCAGCTCCTCGGCCGCAGAGCATGCCGTCGGCGTCGATCAGGGCGTCGAACGGCTGGTGCTGCCAGGCCTGTTCGGGGCCGGTGGGGACCACGTCGGTGTGGCCGGCGAAGCACAGCACCGGGCCGTTGGCGCCGTCGCGGCCCTGGCGCAGGGCCCAGAAGTTGTCCACTTCCTCGATGCGCATGGGCTCCAGGGCGAAGCCGCAGGCGTCCAGGCGCTGCATCATCAACTGCTGGCAGTCGGCATCGACCGGTGTGACGGAGGGACGGCGAATCAGCTCGCAGGCGAGGGCCAGTGTCGGCGAGAGGGACATGAGGGGCATCCTGGGGGTGGAACGGAAAAAGGCGCCCATCTTAAAGCAAAAACGCCGGCGTTTGGCCGGCGTTGCTACGAGGAGATGGACGGTGACGGCCTTGGTAGGAGCGAGCCAGCTCGCTCCTACAAGGTTCAGCGGGCTGGCGCGGCGTCCGCGGCCGGCGCCGGCTGCGGCCCTGGCGCCGACGACAGCAGCGCCATCACCAGTGCGGCGAGGTAGGGCAGGGACTGCACCAGCAGCATGGACACCCAGAACATCATGTCCCGGCTCGGTACGCCCTGCACCAGCACGATGCCCAGCGCCGCGCCCCACAGCAGCAGCATGATGAAGACTTCCTCCCGCGCCTCGGCGAGGGCTACGAGGATGCCGTGGTTGGAGGCCATCTTCGGCGTGCGGAAGAACGGGATGGTCTTGGTGAACGCCCCGTAGAGCACCGCCTTGGCGATGGTGTGCGACAGGGCCAGACCGGCCACGGCCGCCTGGAACGAGCGCAGCAGGTTCACGCCCACCGCGCGGCGGTAGAGGAACATGATCTTGCCGAACTTGAAGAAGAACAGCGCCAGCGGCGGGATGGCGAAGATCAGCAGCGGCGGGTCGACCCGCTTGGGCACGATGATCATCGCCGAGGACCAGAGCAGCGCACCGACGGTGAAGAAGATGTTCATGCCATCGGCGATCCACGGCAGCCAGCCGGCGATGAAGTGGTAGCGCTGGCCGAGGGTGAGCTTGCTGTCTTTGCCCTGGAACAGGGCGCGGGCGTGGCCCTTCATGATCTGGATGGCGCCGTAGGCCCAGCGGAAGCGCTGCTTCTTGTAGTCGATGAAGGTATCCGGCATCAGCCCCTTGCCGAAACTCTGGTGCGAGTAGGCGGCCGAATAGCCTTTCTCGAACACTCGCAGGCCCAGCTCGGCGTCCTCGCAGATGGTCCAGTCGGCCCACTTCAGCTCGTCCATCACGGTACGGCGGATCATGGTCATGGTGCCGTGCTGGATGATCGCGTCGCGGTCGTTGCGGGTGACCATGCCGATGTGGAAGAAGCCCTTGTACTCGGCGTAGCAGAGCTTCTTGAAGACGTTCTCCTCGCCGTCGCGATAGTCCTGCGGCGATTGCACCACGGCGATCTTCGGATCACTGAAGTGCGGCACCATCTGCTTGAGCCAGTTCGGCTCGACGCAGTAGTCGGCGTCGATCACCGCGACGACTTCGGCGTCCGGCGCGGTGTGCGGCAGGATGTAGTTCAGCGCGCCGCCCTTGAAGCCGGCCAGCGGCGCGACGTGGAAGAAGCGGAAGCGCGGGCCGAGCACTTCGCAGTAGTCGCGCACCGGTTCCCAGACGGCCGGGTCCTTGGTGTTGTTGTCGATGATCAGGACTTCGTAGTCCGGGTAATCGAGCTTGGCCAGGGCATCCAGGGTCTTCTTCAGCATCTCCGGCGGCTCGTTGTAGCACGGCACGTGCACCGAGACCTTGGGGCGATAGCTGGTGTCGGTCAGCACCGGGTCGAACGGCCGGCGGCGCTTGCGCACCCAGACGGTCTCGGCTAGTTCGTGGGCCTCGGTGAGCAGGACGATGAACACGCCCAGCGCGCCGATGCCCAGCAGGCCGCCGACGGTCAGGCTGAACCAGGTGCTGTATTGCTGGCTGTAGTCGTAGGCGATCCATACCAGCACCGAGCCGCCGGCGAAGGCGACCACGGTGAGGAAGGTCCGCCCGCGCTGGCGCAGGGCGCTGCCGTCGATCATCAGCAGGGTCAGGGCGAGCAGTGCCATCACCACCGAGGCCACTGCCAGGGCGCGCCACTGCGGGATGTTCACCACCGGCCCCTCGAAGTTGAACTTGGGCTGGCGCTGGGCGTTGTAGACGCCCCAGTAGGCACCGACCGAACCTTCGTCACCGACTTTCCACGGCTGGTCGAAGGCCTCGACGACGAAGTAGTTGTAGCCCTTCTTGTTCAGTGCGTTGGTCAGCCGGCGCAGGTAGATGGCCTGGTCGGCGCCGGTGGCGTCGGCGCCGCCGCGCATGCGGCCATTGCTCGGCCAACCGACTTCGGCCAGCAGCAGCGGCTTGCGCGGGAACCTGGCGCGCAGCTCGCGGGCGCGGTCGAGGACGAACTGTACCGAGTCGTCCATCGGGGTGAACTCCCAGTAGGGCAGCACGTGGGCGGCGATCAGGTCGACATGCTTGGCCAGCTCCGGGTACTTCTCATAGATGTGCCACTGCTCGGCGGTGGTCACCGGCACCTTCACCGCCTTGCGTACGCGGTCCAGGTAGGCGGTCATCTGTTCGACCGTGACCTCGCGGCGGAACAGCGCCTCGTTGCCGACGATCACTCGCACCACGCTGCGCGAGTTGTTGGCGATCTCGATGCCGCGCTCGATCTCGGCTTCGTTCTCGGCCTCGTCCGGACCGATCCAGATGCCGAGGCTGACGCGCATACCGAGCTCCTCGGCCAGGCGCGGGATGTCGGCCAGCGAGCCTTTCACCGAATAGGTGCGGATGTTGTCGGTCTGTTTCGCCACCAGTTCCAGGTCCGAGCGGATCTCGTCGTCGCTGGGGAACTGGTTCTTCTGTGGATTCTGGTTCAGGCGAAAGGGCGAGAAGGAGAATCCGGAGATGCTTTCCGGCCAGGCGGGAACCGTGACGGGGCGGTTGTACAGGGCCCAGAAACCGGTGAAGAGTGCCGCGAGGGCGACGAAGACCACCAGGTTGAGGCCGAACTTGCGTGCAGGCATGGTGCGATCGGGTTCCAAAGGGTGGAACGGGGAGGGGCCGGGACAATCTCTGTACGGGATAGCTCGGACGGGGCGCATCCTACCCCGCACTCCGGGGGCTGTACAGGTTGCCGGCGGTCCGCCGCGCGGGCGTTCGTGGGCATTTTCCGACAGTTTAGAATGTGGGGCAGGCGCGTGACTGAGACTGTGGCAATCGGGCTTTGTTGCAGGCGGGCCCAGGCCGATTGTTATAGGGGGCCGGTCGTTACAGGAGTCCGGTCGTTATAGAATGCCGGCCGTTTCGATGCGAGGTGTGGGCGATGCAACTGGATGAACAGCGTTTCGGCGGAATCGCCCGGCTTTACGGCCGTGAGGGCCTGGAGCGGCTGGCGGCCAGCCATGTGGCGGTGGTCGGGATCGGCGGCGTGGGTTCCTGGGCGGCCGAGGCCCTGGCGCGCAGCGGCGTGGGCGAGATTTCGCTGTTCGACCTGGACGACGTTTGCGTCACCAACACCAATCGCCAGGTGCATGCGCTGCAGGGCGCCGTGGGCAAGCCCAAGGTCGAGGTGATGGCCGAGCGCCTGAAGGCGATCAACCCTGGTATCGTCGTACACGCTGTCACCGATTTCGTCACCCGCGAGACGATGGCGGACTACATCACTCCCGAGCTGGACTGCGTGATCGACTGCATCGACAGCGTCGCCGCCAAGGCCGCGCTGATCGCCTGGTGCAAGCGCCGCAAGTTGCAGATCATCACCACCGGTGGCGCGGGCGGGCAGGTGGACCCGACGCAGATCCAGGTCGCCGACCTGAACAAGACCTTCAACGATCCGTTGGCCGCCAAGGTCCGCTCGACGCTGCGCCGCGACTACAACTTCTCGCGCACGCCGGGCCGGCATTACAGCGTGCAGTGCGTGTTTTCCACCGAGCAGCTGCGTTACCCGAAGCCGGACGGCACCGTGTGCCAGTCCAAGAGCTTCGTCGGCGAAGGGGTGAAGCTGGATTGCGCCGGCGGCTTCGGCGCGGTGATGATGGTCACCGCCACCTTCGGCATGGTCGCGGCGGCGCGGGCGGTGGACAAGATTGTCGCCGGCGCGCGTCGGCCCTCGGAGCGCGCTGCGGGCTGAATGCTCTTGTAGGAGCGAGCTTGCTCGCGAACGGGTTCCGGCAGCTACGGAATCAAGCGGTTCGCGAGCAAGCTCGCTCCTACAAATCTACGATCAGCTCCTGCATCCGCTTGAGCACCGCATTCAAGCCATTGCTGCGCGAGGGCGATAGCTGCCGGCCGAGCCCCAGTTGGTTGAACCAGCCCGCCAGATCGACCTCCGCCAGCTCCGGCCCCGGCAAGCCATCCACCCGCACCAGCAGCAACGCCAGCAGCCCGCGCAGCAGGCGCGCATCGCTGTAAGCGCGGAAGTGCCAACGGCCAGCGCGCGAATCCGCCACCAGCCAGACATTGCTCTCGCAGCCGTGCACGCGCTGTTCGTCGCTGCGCTCGGTATCGCTCAGCGGTTCCAGGCGTTCACCCCATTGCATCAGCAGGCGCGCGCGCTGCTCCCAGCCTTGCAGCGCGGTGAAGGCCTGCAGCGCCTCGGCGGCAGCGGCGGGCAGGTTCATTGCAGCAGCTCCAGGGCACTGTCCAGCGCGTGGAAGAAACGCTCCAGGTCGGCGCCGTCGTTGTACAGGCCGAGGGAGACTCGCAGGGCACCGGCGACATCCAGGGTCTTCATCAGCGGCATGGCGCAGTGGTGCCCGGCGCGTACGGCGATGCCCTGCTCGGTGAGCAGGTGGCCGAGGTCGGCGACGTGCACGCCCTCCACCACGAAGCTGGCCAGCGCCACTTCCGGCTCGCCCAGCACGCGCACGCCATCGCGGGCGCGCAGGCCGGCGAGCAGGCGGGCGTGGAGGATGGCCTCGTGGGCACTGACTTCGGCGCCGTCCAGGCGCGCCAGCCATTCCAGCGTGGCACCCAGGGCGATGACCGCGCCGATGGGCGGGGTGCCCGCCTCGAAGCCGATGGGGGCGTTGTGGAACTGTGCGTCGAAGTAGTCCGCCACGTGGACCATCTCGCCGCCGAACTGCCAGTGCGCCAGGCGTTCCAGTGCCTCCGGGCGGCCCCAGAGCAGGCCGAGCCCTTCCGGGCCGTAGAGCTTGTGGCTGGAGCAGACGTAGAAGTCGCAGCCCAGCGCGGACAGGTTGTGCCGGCCGTGGACCACGCCCTGGGCGCCGTCGACCACGGTCAACGCAGCGTGCCGCCGAGCCATCTGCAGCAGTTCCGGCAGCGGTTGCCAGGTGCCGAGCACGTTGGACAACTGGCTGACGGCGAGCAGTCGAGTGCGCGGGCCGATCAGGCTGGCGGCGCGCTCCAGGTCGATGCGCCCGCTACGATCCAGGGGCAGGACCACCAGTTTCAGCCCGCGTCGGAGTGCCAGTTGTTGCCAGGGCAGCAGGTTGGCGTGGTGCTCCAGGGCGCTGATGACGATCTCGTCGCCGGTCTGGAACTGGCTTTCCAGGCCATAGGCCAGCAGGTTCAGCGCTTCGGTGGTGCCGCCGGTGAAGATGATCTGCGCCGGGCTGCCGCCGTTCAGCCAATTGGCCGCCAGGGTGCGGGTGGCCTCGAAGGCACGGGTGGCGCGTTCGCCGGGCAGGTGCTGGGCGCGGTGTACGTTGGCGGCGCCGCTGGCGTAGTAGCCGGCCAGGGCATCGATCATGGCCTGGGGCTTCTGTGCGGTGGCGGCGCTGTCGAGGTAGGTCTGGCCTTCGGCCTCGAAGGTGGCAAGGGCCGGGAAGTCGGAGCGCCAGGGCGAGGGAATGGACATGGGCGTGTGGCCGGTTGCGGAAAATGGAAAACGGGGGCCGCAGCCCCCGTTTTTCAAGCTTAGTGCGAACCCCGCGCGAGCGGGGTGCTCAAGCTTAGTTGTGCGCGTGCAGCGCTTCGTTCAGTTCGATCGCGGTCTTGTTGGTCTTGCACTCGACCGCGCCGGTCTGGGAGTTGCGGCGGAACAGCAGGTCCGGCTGGCCAGCCAGGTCGCGGCCCTTGACCACTTTCACCAGGTTGTTCTGGTCGTCCAGCACGGCGATCTTGGTGCCGGCGGTGACGTACAGGCCGGCTTCGACGATGTTGCGGTCGCCCAGCGGAATGCCGATGCCGGCATTGGCGCCGATCAGGCAGCCTTCGCCGACGCTGATGACGATGTTGCCGCCGCCGGACAGGGTGCCCATGGTGGAGCAGCCGCCGCCCAGGTCAGAGCCCTTGCCGACGAACACGCCCGCGGAGACGCGGCCTTCGATCATGCCCGGGCCTTCGGTGCCGCCGTTGAAGTTGACGAAGCCTTCGTGCATCACGGTGGTGCCTTCACCAATGTAGGCGCCCAGGCGCACGCGAGCGGTGTCGGCGATGCGCACGCCGCTCGGGACCACGTAGTCGGTCATCTTCGGGAACTTGTCGACGGAGAAGACTTCCAGCAGCTTGCCCTTCAGGCGCGCCTCCAGTTGCAGCTCGGCCAGTTCGGCCAGGTCGACGGCGCCCTGGTTGGTCCAGGCCACGTTCGGCAGCAGCGGGAAGATGCCGGTCAGGTTCAGGCCGTGCGGCTTGGCCAGGCGATGGGACAGCAGGTGCAGCTTGAGATACGCCTCCGGGGTGGAGGTGGGGGCGGCGTCTTCGGCCAGCACGGTGGCGACCAGCGGCTTCTGGCTCTCGGCCAGGCGGTTGAGCAGGGCGGCCTGGGCTGCATCGACGCCCTTGACGGCGTCGGCCAGCTGGTAGGCCTGGTGGGCAGTGAAGGCGATCGCCTGGTTGCCGCCCTGATAGGCCAGCAGCGGGCTGATCGCGGCGACCAGTTCGGCGCTGGGCTTGAGCAGCGGCTGTGCGTAGAAGACTTCCAGCCAGTTGCCCTGGCGGTTCTGGGTGCCGACACCGAAGGCCAGGCTGAACAGGGATTTCGACATGTGGGTGCTTCCTTGAAAAGAGAATCTCGAAGAGGGTATTCGGTCAGGCCGGACGACGGCTGAGCAGCAGGCCCAGCCCGGCGCTGCCCAGCAGCGCGGCGCAACCACGGTTGAACAGGCGCCGGGCGCGTGCGCCGGCGAGCAGCTTGCCGAGGTGGAGCCCGGCAAGCCCGTAGAGGGCGATGGCCAGCCATTCCAGCAGCAGGAAGGCCGTACCGAGCTGGGCGAACTGGGCGGCCACGGCCTGGTGCGGATCGACGAACTGCGGCAGGAAGGCGGTGAAGATCAAAATTGCCTTGGGATTGCCGGCGGCGACCCAGAACTCCTGGCGCGTCAGGCGCCAGAGGCTGCTGGCCGGGACGGCGGCGCCATTCACCTGCAGGTCGGCGGTGGGCGCGCGCCAGAGTTGCACGGCCAGCCACAGCAGGTAGGCGGCGCCAATCACCTTGATCACCAGGAACAGCCAGGCCGAGGTCTGCAGCACCAGCGCCAGGCCGGAGGCGGCCAGGGCCAGCATGCCGGCGAACGCCAGCAGGCGACCGCTGCCGGCGAGGGTCGCGCGCAGCAGGCCGAAGCGCGCGGCGTTGTTCAGCGACAGCAGGTTGTTCGGTCCCGGCGCCAGGTTCAGGGCGAAGCAGGCGGGGAGGAACAGGGCCCAGGCGATGCTCATGGCGGGACGGCTCAGGCCAGCGCGGCGGCGTAGTTGTCGGGCTTGAAGCCGACCAGGGTGCGGCCGCCCAGATCCAGAACCGGGCGCTTGATCATCGACGGCTGGGCGAGCATCAGTTCGATGGCCTTGGCCTGGTCGAGATCGGCTTTGCGGGCGTCGTCGAGCTTGCGGAAGGTGGTGCCGGCGCGGTTCAGGAGGGTTTCCCAACCGTGCTCGGCGCACCATTGCTCCAGGTGCGCGCGGTCTATTCCGCTAGTCTTGTAGTCGTGGAATGCGTACTCGACGCCATGTTCGTCCAGCCAGGTGCGGGCTTTCTTCATGGTGTCGCACGCCTTGATTCCATACAGCGTCCGCTGACTCACGGGGCGCATCTCCTTTTTCATGCTTTATTCAGGCGCGGGATTATGCCACTTCCCGTTGCCTTGCGGGATGCCGGCGGGGGAATCGGCGGATTGCAACAGTCTGTTGCCGATCCGGAGGCTGATCCGTCGTTGCACCGATGGTTCAATGCAGCGCTGTGCCGGGAGTTCGTCGATGCAAACCGTTTACACCGTGCTGATCCTGCTGCTGACCGTCGGGGGCACGCGGCTCGCCGCGCAGCTGATCCCGCTGCCGCTGCCATTGATCCAGATCGCCGCCGGCGCCGCGCTGGCCTGGCCGAGTCTGGGGCTGCACGTGGCGCTCGATCCCGAACTCTTCATGTTCCTGTTCATCCCACCGCTGCTGTTCGTCGATGGCTGGCGCATGCCCAAGGGCGAGTTCTGGAAGATGCGCGGGCCGATCCTGGCGCTGGCATTCGCCCTGGTGTTGGTCACGGTGGTGGTCGGTGGCGCCTTCATCCACGTGTTGATACCGGAGATTCCCTGGGCGGCGGCCTTCGCCCTGGCGGCGGTGCTGTCGCCCACCGATGCGCTGGCGGTCTCGGCCATTGCGCAGAATCGCCTGCCCAGGCGCTTGATGCACGTCCTGCAGGGCGAGGCGCTGATGAACGATGCCTCGGGCCTGGTGGCGTTCAAGTTCGCCATCGCCGCCGCCATGACCGGAACCTTCTCGCTGATGGATGCCAGCCTGTCGTTCCTGCTGGTGGCGGTGGGCGGCCTGGCCTGCGGCGTGCTGCTGAGCTGGCTGCTGGGGCGCATCCGTGGCTGGATGATCCGTCGCGGCTGGGACGATCCGGCGACCCACGTGGTGCTGATGCTGCTGTTGCCGTTCGCCTCCTACATGGTGGCCGAGGAGGTGGGCGTATCCGGCATCCTCGCCGCGGTGGCGGCCGGCATGATGCAGAGCTGGGTCGACCTGTTGCCGCGACAGACCAATACCCGGCTGCTCAACCGCAGCGTGTGGTCGATGCTGGAGTTCGCCTTCAACGGGGTGGTGTTCCTCCTGCTCGGCCTGCAGTTGCCCGACATCCTCAAGTCGGTGGCGCACCATGCCGACGACATGCTCTGGCATTCGTCGCAACTGCTGTTCTATGTGCTGGCGGTCTTCGCGGCGTTGCTGCTGCTGCGTTTCGCCTGGGTCTGGTGCTACTGGAAGGTCGCGGTGCGCTTCGAGCGCTGGTGGGGCGTCGAACTGGGCGGTCGTCCGGGGGAGCCGACCCTGCGGCTGTCGGCCATTTCCGCGCTGGGCGGGGTGCGCGGGGCGGTGACCCTGGCGGGCGTGCTCTCGGTGCCGTTGCTGCTGGGGGATGGCTCGCCGTTTCCGCAGCGCGATCTGATCATCTTCATCGCCGCCGGAGTGATCCTGGTGTCGTTGCTGGCGGCGACCATCGGCCTGCCGATCCTGCTGCGCGGACTGCCGGCGGCCAGCAATGACCGCCGCGAGCTGGAGGTGGGGCAGGTCTGGCGCAAGACTGCGGTGGCGGCGATCCGCATGCTGGAAAGCGAGGAGCTGCCAGCCAGGGAAAACACCGATGCCGAGGTAACGGCGCGGTTGGCTGAGGTCAAGGCGAAGCTGATGGCCGAATACCGCCATCAGCTGGATCCTGCTCCGGACAGCCTGGAGGCCCGCGAGCGAGCCCGCAGTCTGGAACTCGCCGATCAGGCGCTGCGCATCAAGGCGCTGCGCGCGCAGCGGCTGGAGCTGTACCGGATGCGCCGCGAGCACGAGATCGACGACGAGACTCTGCGCGAGGTGCTGGGGGAGCTGGACACCCAGGAAGCCTGGGTGACCAGCAAGGCGGGGCGGTGGGTGTAAACAGGCTTTGATTGCTTTCGCAGGGGCGAGCTTGCTTCGCGAACCGCCTGGCACCGGTGTCCGGCAGGAATCCGTTCGCGAGCAAGCTCGTTCCTACAGGGTGTGCAGCTTTACAGGCCCTGTACGTAGCGCTTGATCCGCTCGGCCGCTTCCACGCATTCGGCCAGCGGAGCCACCAGCGCCATGCGCACGCGGTTGGCGCCGGGGTTCTCGCCGTTCACCTCGCGGGACAGGTAGGAGCCCGGCACCACGGTAACGTGCTGCGCATCGAACAGGCCGCGGCAGAACTCGGTGTCGGCGACCGGGGTCTTGGCCCACAGGTAGAAGCTGCCGTCCGGGCGTTGCACGTCGAGCACGCCGCCGAGGATGTCCAGCACAGCGTCGAACTTCTCGCGGTACAGGTCGCGGTTGGCGCGCACGTGATCCTCGTCCTTCCAGGCCGCGACGCTGGCCAGTTGGGTTTGAACCGGCATGGCGCAGCCGTGGTAGGTGCGGTACAGGAGGAATTTCTTCAGCACCTCGGCGTCACCGGCGACGAAGCCCGAACGCAGGCCCGGCAGGTTGGAGCGCTTGGACAGGCTGTGGAACACCACGCAGCGCGCAAAATCCGAGCGGCCCAGTTCGGCGCAGGCGGTCAGCAGGCCGGCTGGTGGGTTCTGCTCGTCGAAGTACAGCTCGCTGTAGCACTCGTCGGCGGCGATCACGAAGTCGTGTTCGTCGGCCAGGGCGATCAGCTTCTTCAGGGTCTCCAGCGGCACCAGAGCACCGGTGGGGTTGCCCGGCGAGCAGAGGAAGAGGATCTGGCAGCGCGCCCACACCTCCGCCGGCACGGCGTCGAAGTCCGGGTTGAAGCCGTTGTCTTCCAGGCAGGGCAGGTAGTGCGGCTCGGCACCGGCCAGCAGGGCCGCACCTTCGTAGATCTGGTAGAACGGATTCGGGCTGATCACCAGGCCCTTGGCGTTGCGGTCCACCACGGTCTGGGTGAAGGCGAACAGCGCCTCACGGGTGCCGTTCACCGGCAGCACGTGGCGCGCGGCGTCCAGCCAGCCGGCCGGCACCTTGAAGCGGCGCTCGCACCATGCGGCGATGGCTTCGCGCAGGGCGGGAATGCCCAGGGTGGTCGGGTAGACCGCCAACTGGTCGAGGTTGTCGGCCAGGGCCTTGGCGACGAAGTCCGGCGAGCGGTGCTTGGGCTCGCCGATGGACAGCGCGATGGGCTTCAGCTCCGCCGGCGGCTGGGCGCCGGCCAGCAGGGCGCGGAGCTTCTCGAAGGGGTAGGGCTGGAGCGAGTCGAGGGCAGGATTCATGGCAAGGCTCTTTCTATCTTGATTCTTACAAAAGACGGCTTAGATGCTGATGCGCACCGGCATGGTGTACTGGCCGCTGTCCGAGAGGATGTCCACCAGGGCGGTCTGGATGCGTTTGCACAAATCTGGGTCGGAGAGCGGCTGGTTGTGCGCATCGGTGACGAAGAACACGTCCTCCACGCGCTCGCCCAGGGTGGCGATCTTGGCGTTCTGTACCGACAGGTCGAAGTCCAGGAACAGCCCGCCGATGCGCGCCAGCAGGCCGGGACGGTCCGGCGCGGTGACTTCCAGTACGCTGACCTGGCGGGCCGCGTCGGTGGAGATGGTCACCTGCGGGGCGAAGGCGAAGTGCTTGAGCTGGCGCGGTACGCGGCGCTGGATGATGGTCGGGTACTCGTCCGGGTCCTTCAGGGCACTCACCAGGCCTTCGCGAATTTCAGCGACACGGGCGGGATTGTCACCGATCGAACCACCATCGGCGTCGAGCACGATGTAGGTGTCGAGGGTGAACAGGCTGGTCGAGGTGATGATCCGCGCATCCTGGATGTTCAGGTTGAGCTGGTCCATCGCCGCCACGGTCACGGCGAAGAAGTCGTGCTGGTCGGCGGCGTAAATGAAGATCTGCGTGCCACCTTCGAACTCGCGCTGGGCGGTTTCCCTGATCAGTACCAGTGGGGTGCCGTCGTCCGGGTGCTGGAGGATGGCCTCGGTGTGCCAGGCCACGTCGGCGGCGGTGTGGCGCAGGAAGTAGTCGTCGCCCAGCTGGCTCCAGAGCTGCTCGGCGTCGTCCTGGTCGATGCCGCCGCGCACCAGGATGTCGATGGCCGCGCTCTGCGTCTGGCGGATCTGCTCCTCGCGGTCCACCGGGTTCTCCAGGCCGCGGCGCAGCGCGCGCTTGGTCTCGGTGTAGAGCTGGCGCAGCAGGCTGGCGCGCCAGGAGTTCCACAGCGTCGGGTTGGTGGCGTTGATGTCGGCCACGGTGAGCACGTAGAGGTAGTCGAGGTAGGTCTGGTTGCCCATGAGTTGGGCGAAGTCGTAGATCACCTGCGGGTCGGACAAATCCTTGCGCTGGGCCGTGGTCGACATGATCAGGTGGTTCTGCACCAGCCAGGACACCAGGTTGGTGTCCCACGGCGGCAGCTGGTGGCGCTGGCAGAAGTGCTCGGCATCCACCGCGCCGAGTTCCGAATGGTCGCCGCCGCGGCCCTTGGCGATGTCGTGATACAGGCCGGCAATGTAGATCAGCTCCGGCTTGGGCAGGCGCTCCATGATCTTGCTGGCCAGCGGGTACTTTTCCGCCATATCCGGGCGGCGTAGCTTGCGCAGGTGCTTGATCAGATTGAGGGTGTGGGCGTCGACCGTATAGATGTGGAACAGGTCGTGCTGCATCTGCCCGACGATCAGGCCGAACTCCGGCAGGTAGCGGCCGAGGATGCCGTAGCGGTTCATCCGCCGCAGGTTGCGGTGGATGCCTTCCTGGCACTTGAACAGCTCGATGAACAGGCTGGTGTTGCGGATGTCGTGGCGGAAGTCGTCGTCGATCAGATGCCGGCTGTCGCGCAGCAGGCGGATGGTATCGGCGCGCACGCCTTTGATCTCCGGGTGCTGGGCCAGCAGTACGAAGATTTCCAGCAGGGCGAACGGGGTGCGCTTGAAGACGTTGGCGTGGGTGACTTCCAGGTAGCCGTCGCGCAGTTGGAAGCGGCTGTTGAGCGACTGGATCTGGCCGTTCTCGCCGGCCCGCAGTATCACTTCCTCGAAGTGCTGGGTGATCAGGTCGTTCAGCTCGGAAACCGCCATCACCACGCGGTAGTACTTCTGCATGAAACGCTCGACCGCCAGCTTGGCGTCGTTGCCCTCGTAGCCGAGTATCTTCGCGATGCTGCGCTGGTGGTCGAACAGCAGGCGGTCTTCGGCGCGGCCAGCGAGCATGTGCAGGGCGTAGCGGACCTTCCAGAGAAACTCCTGGCTGGAGGCCAGCACCGAGCATTCGCTCTCGACCAGGAAGCCCTCGCGCACCAGGGCATGCAGGTTGAGGCTGCCAAAATGGCGGCGGGCGACCCAGAGCAGCGTCTGGATGTCGCGCAGGCCGCCGGGCGAGCCCTTCACGTTGGGCTCGAGGTTGTATTCGGTGTCGTTGTATTTGGTGTGGCGGTGGATCTGTTCCTTGCGCTTGGCCAGGTAGAACTGTCCGCTGGGCCACATCTGCTGCGCGCTGGTGGCGTCGAGCATGCGCAGGCGCAGGTTGTCGGGGCCGGAGATGGTCCGGCACTCCATCAGGTTGGTGACCACGGTGAGGTCGGCGCGGGCCTCCTCGGCACACTCGGCCACCGAGCGCACGCTCTGGCCGACTTCCAGGCCGATGTCCCAGAGCAGGGTGAGGAAGCCTTCGATGGGCTCGCGGAAAGTCTCCTGGTCCTCGCTGTCGAGCAGGATCAGCAGGTCGATGTCCGAGTGCGGGTGCAGTTCGCCGCGCCCGTAGCCGCCCACGGCGACCAGCGCGATGTCGGCGTCGTCGCCCCAGTCGAAGCGATTCCAGGCCCGCTGCAGGATCTGGTCGACGAACCAGGCGCGGTCCTCGATCAGCCGGCGGATGTCGCGGCCGCCATTGAAGCGGGCGTCGAGCACCTCGTTGGCCTGACGAATGGCCTTCTTGAAGGCGGCGATGGGGCTGGATTTGAGGGCCAGTTCCGCCTGGAACTGCCCACGGTCGAACAACTCGGGATCCACCTGCGGCATGGCGGCCTTCCTGATCAATGGCTTAGGGGAGGGCAGGGGCAAGAGGGCAACCGGGCCTGTGCGCTTGGCGCCAGGCCCGATGGCTGTGCCGGGCCGGGATTTGTATGTTCTACCCAGCCGTCGGCGAGATTGCAAACCACACAAAATCTGCTGCGCGTCGGCATAACTGCGTTAAAAACAGGCGAGGACTGCTCATTTACAGCACGTAAACTCCGCGTCCTCGCCTGTTTGATTCGCTGGCGCTCACCCTTCGGGCCAGCCTGTGGCTGTTACTCCCGCTGGTCGTTGCGCCTTGTTCTGCTCTAGCTCGCAAGATTTTGAACAATCATTCAGACCGAGGTACGCGGGAAGCTTTCGTCGTTGCGCAGGGTCAGGATCTCGTAGCCGTCGGCGGTGACCAGCACGGTGTGCTCCCACTGCGCGGACAGCTTGCGGTCCTTGGTGATGGCGGTCCAGCCGTCGCCCAGCAGGCGGGTTTCCGGGCGGCCCTGGTTGATCATCGGCTCGATGGTGAAGATCATGCCTTCCTTGAGCTCCAGGCCGGTGCCGGCGCGGCCGTAGTGCAGCACCTGGGGCTCCTCGTGGAACACCTTGCCGATGCCGTGGCCGCAGTACTCGCGCACCACCGAGAAGCCGTTCTTCTCGGCGTACTTCTGGATCACTTCGCCGATGTCGCCCAGGCGCGCACCCGGCTTGACCACGTCGATGCCCTTGTACATGCATTCCTGGGTGATCTGGCACAGGCGGTCAGCCCATTCCGGGGTCTTGCCGACCAGGAACATCTTGCTGGTGTCGCCGTGGTAGCCGTCCTTGATCACGGTGATATCGAGGTTGACGATATCGCCTTCCTTGAGCGGCTTGTCGTTGGGGATACCGTGGCACACCACGTGGTTGATCGAGGTGCAGATGGACTTGGGGAAGCCCTTGTAGTTCAGCGGCGCGGGAATGGCCTTCTGCACGTTGACAATGTAGTCGTGGCAGATGCGGTCCAGTTCGTCGGTGGTGACGCCAGGCTTGACGTGCTCGCCGATCATTTCCAGCACTTCGGCGGCCAGACGGCCGGCGACGCGCATTTTCTCGATGTCTTCGGGCGTCTTGATGGTAACGGTCATGCGATTTCTCTATCAGGCGCAGCGTACGCGCGGGTCAAATGAGAGGAATACGCAAGTCTATCAGACTTGGCGGTCTCCTATATAAGGGACGGCAGGGTGGTCGGGTGGTGCCGGATGTCTGTTCGGGTTTCGCTGAGCCCGGGGTTGTGGTATAAAGCGCCCCGCTTCGAAGGCTACGGCCGTTTCGAGGCATTAACCCACACATGCATCGACACGATGGCCTGGGTGCCTTTCGACTGGTTCGGAGGGTTGGCCGTTGGGATGCATGGAGGCCTAACCCGACTTATCGAGGAACTATCATGTCCCAAGTCAATATGCGCGATATGCTGAAGGCCGGTGTGCACTTCGGCCACCAGACCCGTTACTGGAACCCGAAAATGGGCAAGTTCATTTTCGGCGCGCGTAACAAGATCCACATCATCAACCTCGAAAAAACCCTGCCGATGTTCAACGAGGCCCTGACCTTCGTTGAGCGCCTGGCCCAGGGCAAGAACAAGATCCTGTTCGTCGGCACCAAGCGTTCCGCCGGCAAGATCGTTCGCGAAGAAGCTGCCCGTTGCGGCATGCCGTACGTCGACCACCGTTGGCTGGGCGGCATGCTCACCAACTACAAGACCATCCGTCAGTCGATCAAGCGTCTGCGCGAGCTGGAAACCCAGGCTCAGGACGGCACCTTCGCCAAGCTGACCAAGAAAGAAGCCCTGATGCGCTCCCGTGATCTGGAAAAACTGGATCGCAGCCTGGGCGGCATCAAGGACATGGGCGGCCTGCCGGACGCTCTGTTCGTGATCGACGTCGACCACGAGCGCATTGCTATCACCGAAGCCAACAAGCTGGGCATCCCGGTCATCGGCATCGTCGATACCAACAGCAGCCCGGAAGGCGTTGACTATGTTATCCCGGGTAACGACGACGCCATCCGCGCCGTACAGCTGTACCTGGGCTCCATGGCCGAAGCCGTACTGCGTGGCAAGAGCGCCGGTGGCGTGACTGCTGACGAGTTCGTAGAAGAAGCGCCGGCCGAATCCGCCGAAGGCTGATTCCAGGACGTCCAGACGTCCTGTGGTGCGCGGAAAGGGGGCTAGGCCCCCTTTTTGCCACCCTGTAATTCCGCCCGGGCATCCGGGCGATCTGGTTTTGAGAGCAACTCAAGAGGATTTCGAAATGGCAGAAATTACTGCAGCACTGGTCAAGGAACTGCGTGAGCGTACCGGCCAGGGCATGATGGAGTGCAAGAAGGCCCTGGTAGCCGCCGAAGGCGATATCGAGAAGGCCATCGACGACATGCGCGCTTCCGGCGCCATCAAGGCTGCCAAGAAGGCTGGCAACATCGCCGCCGAAGGCTCCATCGCCGTTAAAGTGGCTGATGACGCCAAGGCCGCTACCATCATCGAAGTCAACTCGCAGACCGACTTCCTGGCCCTGCAGGATGACTTCAAAGGCTTCGTGGCTGCTTGCCTGGACAAGGCTTTTGCCCAGAAGCTGACCGATGCCGCTCCGCTGATCGCGGAACAAGAGCCGGCCCGTGAAGCCCTGGTCGCCAAGTGCGGCGAAAACGTCAACATCCGTCGTCTGGCTCGCGCCGAAGGTGACGTGGTTGGCGCCTACCTGCACGGCCACCGCATCGGCGTTCTGGTCACCCTGAAGGGCGGCAACGCTGACCTGGCTCGCGACATCGCCATGCACATCGCTGCCAGCAACCCGCAGTTCCTCGATCCGTCGCAGGTTTCCGAAGAAGCCGTTGCCAAGGAGAAGGAAATCTTCCTGGCTCTGAACGCCGACAAGATCGCCGGCAAGCCGGAGAATATCGTCGAGAACATGGTCAAAGGCCGTATCTCGAAGTTCCTGGCCGAGGCCAGCCTGGTCGAGCAGGCGTTCGTCAAGGATCCGGAAGTCAAGGTCGGTGAACTGGCCAAGAAAGCCGGCGCCGAAATCGTTTCCTTCATTCGTTATGAAGTAGGCGAAGGCATCGAGAAGGCCGAAGCCGACTTCGCTGCCGAGGTTGCTGCTCAAGTAGCCGCTTCCAAGCAGTAATAGACGGTCTCACGACTGTCGCCCCGCAAGAGGCTGCCCGCTAACGCGCGCGGCCTCTTTGCCAAACTGGGGAAGCCAAATGGGGCGGTTTCCACAGCGCAGGCCCGCACGGCGGGTTGACAGCGCCGTAAGCGTGGCGGGTCCACGCTTCCAAACCAAGGCGCCGTGGGCGCCAAGCATTCAATCGCCGCAGGAGAAATAGGTCATGGCTCAGCAGCTGAGCGCTCGTCAACCTCGCTATAAACGCATTCTTCTAAAACTGAGCGGCGAAGCCCTGATGGGGGCCGAGGAATTCGGCATCGACCCCAAGGTGCTCGATCGGATGGCCCTGGAAATCGGCCAGCTCGTGGGGATCGGTGTCCAGGTCGGCCTGGTCATCGGCGGTGGCAACCTGTTCCGTGGCGCGGCGCTGTCCGCGGCGGGCATGGACCGCGTTACCGGCGACCACATGGGCATGCTGGCCACCGTGATGAACGGCCTGGCCATGCGCGATGCGCTGGAGCGTTCGAACATCACCGCCATCGTCATGTCGGCCATTTCCATGGTCGGCGTCACCGATCATTACGACCGCCGCAAGGCCATGCGCCACCTGAACAGCGGCGAGGTCGTGATCTTCTCCGCCGGTACCGGCAACCCGTTCTTCACCACCGACTCCGCCGCCTGCCTGCGCGCCATCGAAATAGATGCTGACGTAGTACTCAAGGCGACCAAGGTGGACGGCGTGTACACTGCCGACCCGTTCAAGGACCCGAATGCCGAGAAATTCGAACGTCTGACGTACGATGAAGTGCTCGATCGCAAGCTGGGTGTGATGGACCTCACCGCCATCTGCCTGTGCCGGGACCAGAAAATGCCGCTGCGTGTGTTCAACATGAACAAGCCCGGCGCGCTGCTGAATATTGTTGTAGGTGGTGCTGAAGGCACCCTGATCGAGGAGGATTGAGATGATCAACGAGATCAAGAAGGAAGCGCAGGATCGCATGGGCAAAACCCTGGAAGCCCTGGGCCACGCCTTCGCCAAGATTCGTACCGGCCGTGCTCATCCGAGCATCCTGGATAGCGTCATGGTGTCCTACTACGGTTCCGATACCCCGCTGCGCCAGGTCGCCAACGTCACCGTGGAAGATTCCCGCACCCTGGCCCTGAGCGTGTTCGACAAGAGCATGATCCAGGCGGTCGAGAAGGCCATCATGACCTCCGACCTGGGCCTGAACCCGGCGACCGCCGGCACCACCATTCGCGTTCCGATGCCGGCCCTGACCGAGGAAACCCGCAAGGGCTTCACCAAGCAGGCCCGTGCCGAGGCCGAGCAGGCTCGCGTTTCCGTGCGCAACATCCGTCGCGATGCCCTGGCTCAACTGAAGGACCTGCAGAAAGAGAAGGAAATCAGCGAGGACGACGAGCGTCGTGCTGGTGATGATGTGCAGAAGATCACCGACAAGTTCGTCGCCGAGATCGAAAAGGCCCTCGAGGCCAAGGAAGCGGATCTGATGGCCGTCTGACGGCCGGGTTCTCGTCATGGAAAAGACCAAGCAGGTGACGCCCGTGCCTCGGCACGTGGCGATCATCATGGATGGCAACAACCGCTGGGCGAAGAAACGCCTGATGCCCGGTGTCGCCGGGCACAAGGCGGGTGTGGATGCCGTTCGCGCGGTGATCAAGACCTGTGCCGAGGCGGGCGTCGAAGTGCTGACGCTGTTCGCCTTCTCCAGCGAGAACTGGCAGCGCCCGGCCGATGAGGTCGGCGCGCTGATGGAGCTGTTCCTCATGGCCTTGCGCCGTGAGGTGCGCAAGCTCAGCGCCAACGGCATTCGCCTGCGGATCATCGGCGATCGCAGCCGTTTCGCCCCCGAGTTGCAAACGGCGATGCGCGAGGCGGAAAACCTGACGGCCAATGGCTCCGCCATGCTGCTGCAGGTGGCGGCCAACTATGGCGGCCAGTGGGACATCACCCAGGCTGCCCAGCGGCTCGCTCGCGAGGTGCAGGCCGGTCATCTGGCGCCGGATGAGATCACCCCGGAACTGATCCAGGGTTGTCTCTCCACCGGTGACCAGCCGTTGCCCGACCTGTGCATCCGTACCGGCGGCGAACATCGCATCAGCAACTTCCTTCTCTGGCAGCTGGCGTATGCCGAGCTGTATTTCTCCGATCTCTACTGGCCCGACTTCAAGCGCGATGCCATGCAGGCTGCGCTGGTCGACTACGCCTCTCGCCAGCGTCGCTTCGGCAAGACCAGCGATCAGGTCGAGGCCGAGGCTCCCCCGACATGTTGAAACAACGAATCATCACGGCGCTGGTCCTGTTGCCGGTCGCGCTGGGTGGTTTCTTCCTCCTCGATGGGGCGGCGTTCTCGCTGTTCATCGGTCTGGTGGTCAGTCTCGGTGCCTGGGAATGGGCGCGCCTGGCGGGTTACAACGAGCAGCCCGCACGGGTTGGCTATGCCGCCGTGGTGGCCGCGCTGATGTTCACCCTCTCCTGGCTGCCGCAACTGGCCGGGGCGGTGCTGGTGCTGGCGTTGCTCTGGTGGCTGCTGGCGACCATCATGGTGCTGACCTATCCGGATAGCGCGTCGAGCTGGGGTGGCCGCTGGCGCCGCCTGCTGATCGGCCTGCTGATCCTGGTGCCGGCCTGGCAGGGGCTGGTGCTGCTCAAGCAGTGGCCGCTGGCCAACTGGCTGATCGTCGCGGTGATGGTGTTGGTCTGGGCCGCCGATATCGGCGCCTATTTCTCCGGCAAGGCCTTTGGCAAGCGCAAGCTGGCGCCACGGGTCAGTCCGGGCAAGAGCTGGGAAGGTTTCTTCGGTGGCATGGCGCTGTGCCTGGCGATCACCGTCGCCGTCTCCATCTACCGCGACTGGAGCGTCCGCGAGCTGCTGCTGGCACTGCCGTGCGCGGCCATCGTGGTGGCCCTGTCGGTCATTGGCGACCTGACCGAAAGCATGTTCAAGCGCCAGTCCGGCCTCAAGGACAGCAGTAATCTGCTGCCGGGGCATGGTGGCGTGCTGGATCGAATCGACAGCCTGACTGCGGCGATCCCGGTGTTCACCGCGCTGCTCTGGGCCGTGGGCTGGGGTACGCCGTGAACCGTCCGCAGTGGATCACCGTGCTGGGGGCGACCGGTTCGATCGGCCTCAGTACCCTCGACGTCATCGCTCGCCATCCCGGTCGCTACCGTGTCTTCGCCCTGAGCGGCTTCTCTCGGCTCGCTGAGCTGGAAGCGCTGTGCCTGCAGCATCGTCCGCGTTTCGCTGTCGTGCCGGAGGCTAATCAGGCCCGGCACCTGCAGGGCGGCCTGCTGGCGGCGGGATTGGAGACTCGGGTGCTCGTCGGCGAGGCGGGGCTGTGCGAGATTGCCAGCCATCCCGAGGTGGATGCCGTCATGGCGGCCATCGTCGGTGCCGCCGGGCTGAAGCCCACGCTGGCCGCCGTCGAGGCCGGCAAGCGGGTGCTGCTGGCCAACAAGGAAGCGCTGGTGATGTCCGGTGCGCTGTTCATGGATGCTGTGCGTTGCAGTGGTGCGGTGCTGCTGCCGATCGACAGTGAGCACAATGCGATCTTCCAGTGCATGCCCCGGGACTACGCGCGCGGTCTCGGCGAGGTTGGGGTGCGTCGGATTCTGTTGACGGCCTCGGGCGGTCCATTCCGTGAGACGCCTCTGGAGGCTCTGTCGGACGTTTCTCCTGAGCAGGCCTGCGCCCATCCCAACTGGTCGATGGGACGGAAGATCTCCGTCGACTCCGCCAGCATGATGAACAAGGGATTGGAGCTGATCGAGGCCTGCTGGTTGTTCGATGCGCCGCCGTCGAAGGTCGAGGTGGTGATCCATCCACAGAGCGTCATTCATTCCCTGGTGGACTATGTGGACGGCTCGGTGCTCGCGCAGCTGGGCAATCCGGACATGCGTACCCCCATCGCCCATGCGCTGGCCTGGCCGCAGCGGATCGACTCCGGGGTTTCGCCGCTGGATCTGTTCGCCATCGCCCGACTGGACTTCTGTCCGCCGGACGAACGGCGTTTCCCCTGTCTGCGCCTGGCCCGACAGGCGGCTGAAGTCGGTGGCAGCGTCCCGGCCATGCTCAACGCCGCCAATGAAGTCGCGGTGGCGGCCTTCCTCGAACGACGCATCCTCTTCACCGATATCGCGGTTATCATCGAAGACGTGCTGAACCGCGAGGCGCACGCCCCGGTCGAAACCCTCGATGCGGTGCTGGCGGCCGATCGGCGCGCACGTGACGCCGCGCAGGCGTGGTTGCAGGAACGCGGGCGTTGACGCCCAGGAGATAGTGATGAGCGCCCTCTACATGATCGTCGGCCTGTTGGTCGCACTGGGTGTGCTGGTTACCTTCCACGAATTTGGGCATTTCTGGGTGGCGCGCCGCTGTGGCGTGAAAGTGCTGCGTTTCTCCGTGGGATTCGGTACGCCGTTGGTGCGTTGGCACGATCGCCAGGGAACCGAGTTCGTCGTCGCCGCCATACCGCTGGGCGGCTACGTCAAGATGCTCGATGAGCGCGAGGGCGATGTTCCGCCGGAACTGCTCGACCACGCCTTCAATCGCAAACCGGTCTTTCAGCGCATTGCCATCGTCGCCGCCGGACCGGTGGCGAACTTCCTCCTGGCAATCCTGTTCTTCTGGGTGCTGGCGATGCTGGGCAGCCAGCAGATCAAGCCCGTCATCGGTTCCATCGTTGCCGACAGCCCCGCGGCGCTGGGTGGCCTGGCTGCCGGCCAGGAAGTCGTGGCCGTCGATGGCAAGGCGGTGGAAGGCTGGAATGGCGTCAATCTGCAACTGGTGCGCCGTCTCGGCGAAACCGGGGAGCTGAGCGTTTCTGTGCTCGAGCCGGGTTCCTCCGTGCCAGTGGTGCGTCAACTGCATCTCGATGCCTGGCTGAAGAGCGCCGACAATCCCGATCCCATTGCCGGATTGGGGATTCGGCCGTGGCGTCCCGCCATCGTGCCGCTCCTGGCGGAGCTCGACGAGAAGGGACCGGCCAAGGCGGCCGGGCTCAAGGTCGGCGATCGTCTGCTGAGTGTCGATGGCCAGTCTGTGGACGATTGGCAGCAGGTGGTGGACAAGGTCCGTGCCCGTCCCGAAGAGCGCATCGTGCTGGGCATCGAGCGTGCTGGACAGCGACAGGACGTCGCGCTGACCCTGGCGGCGAAAGGGGAGGGCAAGGCCCGTACCGGATACCTCGGGGCAGGGGTCGCGGGTGGCCAGTGGCCGGCGGAAATGCTTCGCGAAATCAGCTACGGACCGGTGGACGCAGTCGGGCAGGCACTCTCTCGAACCTGGTCGATGAGCCTGCTAACTCTGGATTCTCTAAAGAAAATGGTGCTCGGGCAGCTCTCGGTAAAAAACTTGAGCGGGCCGATAACCATTGCTAAAGTGGCGGGCGCTTCAGCCCAGTCCGGCGTGGGGGATTTTCTGCATTTCCTCGCCTATCTGAGTATCAGTTTGGGGGTTCTCAACCTGTTGCCGATTCCCGTGCTAGATGGCGGGCATCTGCTGTTCTACCTGGTCGAGTGGGTGCGAGGTCGCCCGCTGTCGGAACG
The DNA here is from genome assembly GCF_000349845.1 of Pseudomonas sp. ATCC 13867. NCBI lineage: Bacteria > Pseudomonadati > Pseudomonadota > Gammaproteobacteria > Pseudomonadales > Pseudomonadaceae > Pseudomonas > Pseudomonas sp. ATCC 13867. The sequence continues at coordinate 1,654,898 of NC_020829.1, forward strand.
GGTCCAGGCTTGGGGGATGCAGATCGGCATCAGCCTGGTCGTGGGGGTCATGTTGCTGGCCCTGGTCAACGATCTGAGTCGACTGTAACGCGCCGTTGAATTTCGGATCTGCCGCCTCATGCGGCAGATTCTTTATTTGTCAGTTGGAATAAAAGGACTCCATGAAACGCTTTCTGCTACCCGCGGCCCTTTCCGCGCTGATGATCGCCCAGGTTCACGCCGAGTCCTTCACTGTCTCCGACATCCGGGTCAATGGTCTGCAGCGCGTCTCCGCCGGCAGCGTGTTCGCCGCACTGCCGCTGAACGTGGGGGAGCAGATCGATGACCGTCGCCTGGTCGAGGCGACTCGCTCCCTGTTCAAGACCGGTTTCTTCCAGGACATCCAGCTCAGCCGCGACGGTAATGTGCTGATCGTCAACGTGGTCGAGCGTCCTTCGATCTCCAGCATCGAGATCGAAGGCAACAAGGCCATCACCACCGAAGACCTGATGAAGGGCCTGAAGCAGTCGGGCCTGGCCGAAGGCGAGATCTTCCAGCGCGCGACCCTCGAAGGTGTGCGCAACGAGCTGCAGCGCCAGTACGTGGCCCAGGGTCGTTACTCGGCCGAGATCGAGACCGAGGTGGTGCCGCAACCGCGCAACCGCGTCGCCCTGAAGATCACCATCAACGAAGGCACCGTGGCGGCCATCGCCCACGTCAACGTGGTGGGCAACACCGTTTTCTCCGAGGAAGACCTGACCGACCTGTTCGAGCTGAAGACCACCAACTGGCTGTCCTTCTTCAAGAACGATGACAAGTATTCCCGCGAAAAGCTCTCCGGTGACCTGGAGCGTCTGCGTTCCTACTACCTGGACCGTGGCTACATCCACATGGATATCGCCTCGACCCAGGTATCCATCACCCCGGACAAGAAACACGTCTACATCACCGTCAACGTCAACGAAGGCGAGAAGTACACCGTCAGCGACGTTAAGCTCTCCGGCGACCTGAAGGTTCCGGAAGACGAGATCAAGAAGCTGCTGCTGGTGAAGAAAGGCCAGGTCTTCTCGCGCAAGGTGATGACCACCACCTCCGACCTGATCACCCGCCGCCTGGGTAACGAGGGCTACACCTTCGCCAACGTCAACGGCGTGCCGGAGCCCCATGACGACGACAAGACCGTCTCGATCACCTACGTGGTCGATCCGGGCAAGCGTGCCTACGTCAACCGCATCAACTTCCGTGGCAACACCAAGACCGAGGACGAAGTACTCCGTCGCGAAATGCGCCAGATGGAAGGCGGCTGGGCGTCGACCTACCTGATCGACCAGTCCAAGCAGCGCCTGGAACGCCTGGGCTACTTCAAGGAAGTCAACGTCGAGACCCCGGCCGTGCCCGGTACCGACGACCAGGTCGACGTGAACTACAGCGTGGAAGAGCAGCCGTCCGGCTCCATCACCGCGAGTATCGGCTTCGCCCAGAGCGCCGGTCTGATCCTCGGCGGCTCGATCAGCCAGAACAACTTCCTGGGTACTGGTAACAAGGTCAGCCTTGGCCTGACCAAGTCTGACTACCAGACCCGCTACAACTTCGGCTTCGTCGACCCCTACTGGACCGTCGACGGCGTGAGCCTGGGCTACAATGCCTTCTACCGCAAGACCGACTACAGCGATCTGGACGTCGACGTTTCCAGCTACTCCGTCAACAGCTATGGCGCTGGCGTAAGCATCGGCTATCCGATCAGCGAAACGTCGCGCCTGACCTACGGCCTGACCGTACAGAAGGATGAGATCGATACCGGCGTCTACACCGTCGACGAGATCTTCGACTTCATTCAGAACGAAGGCGACAGCTTCACCAACTTCAAGGGTTCCATCGGCTGGTCCGAATCGACCCTGAACAAGGGCGTGCTGGCCAACCGCGGCCACTCGCAGAGCCTGGTGCTGGAATCCACCATTCCGGGTAGCGACCTGTCGTTCTACAAACTCGACTACCGTGGCCAGGTCTTCGCCCCGCTAACCGAAAACTACACCATGCGCTTCCACACCGAGCTCGGCTACGGTGATGGCTATGGTTCTACCGAGCGCCTGCCGTTCTACGAGAACTACTATGCCGGTGGCTTCAACTCGGTGCGGGGCTTCAAGGACAGCACCCTTGGCCCGCGCAGTACGCCGAGTAAGGGCACCAACTCGGGGACCGAGTATGACCCGGACCAGGATCCGCAAGCCTTCGGTGGTAGCATCATGATCACCGGCGGTGCCGAAGTCCTGTTCCCGTTGCCGTTCGTGAAGGACCAGCGCCAATTGCGCAGCGTGGTGTTCTGGGATGTGGGTAACGTGTTCGACACGGATTGCCCGACGTCCACCACCCAGGGGTGCGATGGCGTCAAGTTCAACGATATGGCTATGTCCGCGGGTGTGGGGCTGACCTGGATCACCGCGCTGGGCCCGTTGAGCTTCAGTCTGGCGACCCCGATCAAGAAGCCGGACAACGCCGAAACCCAGATCTTCCAGTTCTCCCTGGGACAGACCTTCTAATTGGCCGTATCGTTGTAATGACAACCATGCTTTGTGCAGGAGTGCATCGTGCGTAAGTTGACCCAGTTCGTCCTGATCACCGCAGCCCTGGCGGCGAGCCCCGCGTTCGCCGACATGAAGATCGCGGTGCTCAACTATCAGATGGCACTCCTCGAGTCGGATGCGGCCAAGCAGTACGCCGTGGATGCGGAGAAAAAGTTCGGCCCCCAGCTGAACAAGCTGAAATCGCTGGAAAGCGATGCCAAGGCGCTGCAGGACAAGCTGGTCAACAGCGGTAGCAAGATGTCCCAGTCCGAGCGTGAGAGAGCCGAGAGCGATTTCAAGCAGAAGGCCCGTGATTTCCAGTTCCAGTCCAAGGAGCTGAACGAGGCCAAGGCTGTCGCCGACCGCGACATGCTCAAGAAGCTCAAGCCGAAGCTGGATCAGGCCGTCGAGGAAACCATCAAGAAAGGCAGTTATGACCTCGTGGTTGAGCGTGGTGCCGTGGTCGACGTGAAGCCGCAGTACGACATCACCCGTCAAGTCATCGAGCGCATGAACCAACTGCGCTGATGATGACCGAGCTGTCCTTTACCCTCGCTGAACTGGCTGCGCAGCTCGATGCCGAGCTGCGTGGCGATTCCGCTCAAGTCATTCGTGGCCTGGCGACCCTTCAGGAAGCCGGCGCGGATCAGCTGAGCTTCCTGGCCAACCCGCAGTACCGCAAGTTCCTGCCCGAGAGCAAGGCGGGCGCGGTGTTGCTGACGGCGGCCGATGCCGAAGGTTTCACCGGCAATGCGCTGGTGGTGGCCAACCCGTACCTCGCGTATGCCGGCCTTTCGCATCAGTTCGACCGCAAGCCCAAGGTGCCCGCCGGTATCCATCCCACTGCGGTGGTCGATGAGGGAGCCCAGGTCGATCCGACCGCCAGTATCGGTCCCTATGCGGTGATCGAGGCTGGCGCGCAGATCGGTGCCGGCGTTACCGTCAGCGCCCATTGCTTCGTCGGCGCGCGCAGCGTGATCGGCGAAGGTGGCTGGCTGGCCCCGAGAGTGACCCTTTACCACGACGTGCGCATCGGCAAGCGCGTGGTGATCCAGTCCGGCGCCGTGCTGGGCGGCGAGGGCTTCGGCTTTGCCAGCCACAAGGGCGTTTGGCAGAAGATCGCGCAAATTGGCGGCGTGACCGTGGGCGATGACGTCGAGATCGGCGCCAACACCACGATCGACCGCGGTGCGCTGTCCGATACCCTGGTGGGCAATGGCGTGAAGCTGGACAACCAGATCATGATCGCCCACAACGTGCAGATCGGTGATCACACCGCGATGGCAGGCTGCTGCGGGATTTCCGGTAGCGCCAAGATCGGCAAGCATTGCATGCTCGCCGGTGGTGTCGGCCTGGTCGGTCACATCGAGATCTGCGACAACGTCTTCGTCACCGGGATGACCATGGTGACCCGTTCGATCACCGAACCGGGCTCCTATTCATCCGGTACTGCCATGCAGCCGGCCGGCGAATGGAAGAAGAGCGCTGCGCGTATACGCCAGTTGGACGACATGGCCCGTCGTCTGCAGCAGCTGGAAAAGCGCGTGGCCGCCGTGACCCCAAGCGGAGACGTTCCATCAGATGCGTGATCCACGCATTTTTTGGCGTTTCCCTTTTCTGAACAGGCTCCCCTGAACATGATGGACATCAACGAGATTCGCGAATACCTGCCTCATCGCTACCCCTTCCTGCTGGTGGATCGGGTGGTGGAGCTGGACATCGAAGGCAAGCGCATTCGCGCCTACAAGAATGTCAGCATCAACGAGCCGTTCTTCAATGGCCACTTCCCGCAGCACCCGATCATGCCGGGCGTGTTGATCATCGAAGCGATGGCCCAGGCGGCCGGCATCCTCGGCTTCAAGATGCTCGATGTGAAGCCGGCCGACGGCACCCTGTACTACTTCGTCGGCTCCGACAAGCTGCGCTTCCGCCAGCCGGTGCTGCCGGGAGACCAGCTGCAACTGCATGCCCAGTTCGTCAGCGTCAAGCGCGGCATCTGGAAGTTCGACTGCCATGCCACTGTCGATGACAAGCCGGTATGCTCGGCCGAAATCATCTGTGCGGAACGCAAACTATGAGTTTGATCGATCCTCGCGCCATCATCGACCCGCGCGCAAAGCTGGCTGACGACGTAGAGGTGGGCCCCTGGTCCATCGTCGGGCCGGATGTGGAGATCGGCGAAGGTACGGTGATCGGTCCGCACGTGGTGCTCAAGGGCCCCACGAAGATCGGCAAGCACAATCGCATTTTTCAGTTCTCCAGCGTCGGCGAGGACACTCCCGACCTGAAGTACAAGGGCGAGCGGACTCGCCTGGTGATCGGCGATCACAACGTGATCCGCGAGGGTGTGACCATCCATCGCGGCACCATCCAGGATCGTTCGGAAACCACCATTGGCGACCACAACCTGCTCATGGCCTACGTGCACATCGGTCATGACAGTGTGATCGGCAACCAGTGCATCCTGGTGAACAACACGGCACTGGCCGGTCATGTCCATGTGGATGACTGGGCGATCCTCTCCGGTTACACCCTGGTGCATCAGTTCTGCCGTATCGGCGCGCACAGCTTCTCCGGCATGGGCAGCGCGATCGGCAAGGACGTCCCGGCCTACGTGACCGTCTTCGGCAATCCCGCCGAGGCTCGCAGCATGAACTTCGAGGGCCTGCGCCGACGCGGTTTCAGTGCCGAGGCCATCCAGGCGCTGCGCCGGGCCTACAAGGTGGTCTACCGCCAGGGGCTGACGGTGGACGAGGCGCTGGCCGAGCTCGCCGAGGTTTCGGAGCAATTCCCGGAAGTCGCGGTATTCCGTGACTCCATCCAGAGCTCCACCCGCGGCATCACCCGCTGACCATGCAACCGACCGCACGCAAGCTGCGCGTCGCCCTGGTCGCGGGCGAGGCGTCCGGCGATATCCTCGGCTCCGGCCTCATGCAGGCGCTCAAGCAGCGCCACCCCGGCATCGAATTCATCGGTGTCGGTGGTCCGCGCATGCAGGCCGAAGGGCTGCGGTCGCATTTCCCGATGGAACGCCTGGCCGTCATGGGCCTGGTCGAGGTGCTCGGCCGCCTGCGCGAACTGCTGCGCCGGCGCAAGGACCTGGTGCAGATGCTGATCGCCGCCAAGCCGGATGTGTTCATCGGTATCGATGCGCCGGACTTCAACCTGAACATCGAATTGAAGCTGCGCCGTGCGGGTATTCGTACGGTGCACTACGTCAGCCCGTCGGTCTGGGCCTGGCGGCAGAAGCGTGTGCTGAAGATCAAGGAAGCCTGCGACCTGATGCTCGCGCTCTTCCCCTTCGAGGCGCGTTTCTACGAAGAGCATGCGGTGCCGGTGCGTTTCGTCGGCCATCCGTTGGCCAATACCATTCCGCTGGAGGCCGACCGCGCCGGTGCGCGCGAACGTCTCGGCTTGCCGCAGGACGCCGGTGTCGTTGCGCTGCTGCCGGGGAGCCGGGGAGGGGAGGTCGGCAAGCTCGGTGCGTTGTTCCTCGATACCGCCCAGCGCCTGCTGCAGGAACACCCCGGTCTGCGTTTCGTGCTGCCTTGCGCGAGCCCTGAGCGCCGCGCGCAGATCGAAGCAATGCTCGCCGGTCGCGATCTACCGGTGCAGTTGCTCGACGGCGCCTCCCACGAGGCGCTTGCCGCCTGCGACGCCGTGCTGATCGCCTCCGGCACCGCCACCCTTGAAGCGCTGCTGTACAAGCGGCCGATGGTCGTCGCCTACAAGGTGGCGCCGATGACCTACCGCATCCTCAAGCGGCTGGTGAAGAGTCCGTACATCTCGCTGCCGAATCTGCTGGCCAACCGACTGCTGGTGCCTGAGTTGATCCAGGATGCGGCGACACCCGAGTCGCTGGCCAATACCTTGCTGCCACTGCTGGATGACGGCAGCGTGCAGACCGAATCCTTCGACGCCATCCATCGCGCGTTGCGCCAGGATGCGTCCGTGCAAGCGGCCGAGGCCGTGCTTGCCCTGGTGGAGAAACACTGATGCAGATGGGCCTGGATTTCGCCCTGGTGGAAGAGCTGGTTGCGGGTGTTGACGAAGTTGGCCGAGGCCCGCTGTGCGGTCCCGTGGTTACCGCCGCTGTCATCCTTGACCCGGCGCGGCCGATCAGCGGGCTCAACGATTCGAAGAAGCTCACTGAAGCCAAACGTGAAAAACTCTTCGACGAGATCCGCGACAAGGCCCTGGCATGGTGCATCGCCCGTGCCGATGTCCACGAGATCGACCAGCTCAACATCCTCCACGCCACCATGCTGGCCATGCAGCGCGCGGTGGAAGGCCTGAGCGTCACGCCGAAACTGGCGCTGATCGACGGCAATCGGTGTCCGAAATTGAAGGTGCCTTCTGCGCCGGTGGTGCAGGGGGATGCCAAGGTCCCGGCCATCGCCGCCGCCTCGATCCTGGCCAAGGTCAGCCGTGACCGCGAGATGCAGGAAATGGAAGCCCTCTACCCTGGCTATGGCATCGGCGGGCACAAGGGCTATCCGACCCCGGTGCACCTCGAAGCCCTCAGGCGTCTGGGCCCGACGCCGATCCACCGTCGCTCCTTCGGACCGGTGCGCGCGCTGCTGGAAAACCCTGTTGGCATCCTGTAACACCCTGTTATTACTCTGGAATTTCTCGCGGCCAGCGGCTTGTTGGTGAGTTGAATCACCCCGCGCGACGGCTGGCCCATTGATCCCTGTAGCTTTGCGGACAGCCCCGGTACAATCCGGGGTTTGCCGTTTTTCGCGTTTGCCAAGGACCACCATGACCGCCACCTTCGTTCACCTGCGTCTGCACACCGAATTCTCCCTGGTCGACGGCCTGGTGCGGGTCAAGCCGCTGATCAAGGCGGTTGGCGGGGCTGGCATGCCGGCGGTGGCGGTGACCGATCTGAGCAACATGTGCTCGCTGGTGAAGTTCTACAAGACGGCCATGGGCGGCGGTATCAAGCCGATCTGCGGCGCCGACATCTGGCTGGCAAACCGCGATGACGACGGCCCGCTGACCCGCCTGACCCTGCTGGCCATGAATGCCAAGGGCTATCGCAACCTGACAGAGCTGATCTCCCGTGGCTGGCAGGAAGGCCAGCGCAACGGCGAGATCATCATCGAGCGCGAGTGGGTGAAAGAGGCGGCTGAAGGCCTGATTGCGCTGTCCGGCTCCAAGGAGGGCGAGATCGGCCTGGCGCTGCTGGAGGGCAACGATGCCCTGGCGGACTCGCTGCTGGCCGAGTGGCTGGAAGTCTTCCCGGACCGTTTCTACCTGGACATCCAGCGCACCAACCGGGTCAACGACGAAGAGCACGTGCATGCCGCCATGGCCCTGTCCGAACGCAGCGGTGCGCCGCTGGTGGCGACCAACGACGTGCGCTTCATCAAGCCCGAGGACTTCGAGGCCCACGAGACCCGCGTGTGCATCGGCGAAGGCCGCGCCCTGGACGACCCGCGCCGCTCGCGCAGCTATTCCGACCAGCAGTACCTGAAGAGCCCGGCGGAAATGGCCGAGCTGTTCAGCGATATTCCCGAAGCGCTGGAAAATTCCGTCGAGATCGCCAAGCGCTGCAACATCGAGGTGCAACTGGGCAAGTACTTCCTGCCCAACTTCCCTATCCCCTTCGACGACATGGACATCAACGATTACCTGCGCCATGTCTCCTACGAGGGCCTGGAAGAGCGCCTGGCGGTGCTCTGGCCGAGGGAAACCACGCCCAATTACGAAGAGAAGCGGCAGATCTACGTCGACCGCCTGGAGTTCGAGCTGGGCACCATCATCCAGATGGGCTTCCCCGGCTACTTCCTGATCGTGATGGACTTCATCAAGTGGGCGAAGAACAACGGCGTGCCGGTAGGCCCCGGCCGAGGCTCGGGTGCCGGCTCGCTGGTCGCCTACGTACTGAAGATCACCGACCTCGACCCGCTGGCCTATGACCTGCTGTTCGAGCGTTTCCTCAACCCCGAACGTATTTCCATGCCCGACTTCGACGTCGACTTCTGCATGGAAGGTCGCGACCGGGTGATCGACTACGTTGCGGGCGCCTATGGTCGTAATGCGGTCAGCCAGATCATCACCTTCGGCTCGATGGCAGCGAAGGCGGTGGTGCGCGACGTGGCGCGGGTGCAGGGCAAGTCCTACGGCCTGGCCGACAAACTGTCGAAGATGATTCCCTTCGAAGTCGGCATGACCCTGGAGAAGGCCTTCGAGCAGGAGGAAATGCTCCGCGACTTCCTCAAGACCGACGAGGAAGCCCAGGAAATCTGGGACATGGCGCTCAAGCTGGAAGGCGTCACCCGCGGTACCGGCAAGCACGCCGGTGGCGTGGTGATCGCACCGACCAAGCTGACCGACTTCGCTCCCATCGCCTGTGACGAAGAGGGCGCCGGCCTGGTGACCCAGTTCGACAAGGACGACGTGGAAGCCGCCGGCCTGGTGAAGTTCGACTTCCTCGGCCTGCGTACCCTGACCATCATCAAATGGGCGATGGAGATCATCCATCGCAAGCAGCAGAAGGCCGGCGACCCCAACCTGGTCGACATCGACCGTATCCCGCTGGACGACAAGAAGACCTACGACCTGCTGCAGAAGGCGGAGACCACTGCGGTCTTCCAGCTTGAATCGCGCGGCATGAAGGAGCTGATCAAGAAGCTCAAGCCGGACTGCCTGGAAGACCTCATCGCACTGGTGGCGCTGTTCCGTCCCGGCCCGCTGCAGTCGGGCATGGTGGACGACTTCATCAACCGTAAGCACGGTCGCGAGGAAATCTCCTACCCGCACCCGGATTACCAGTACGCCGGCCTCGAACCGGTGCTCAAGCCCACCTACGGCATCATCCTGTACCAGGAACAGGTGATGCAGATCGCCCAGGTGATGGCGGGCTACAGCCTCGGCGGCGCGGACATGCTGCGTCGCGCGATGGGCAAGAAGAAGCCCGAGGAAATGGCCAAGCAGCGCGGCGGTTTCATCGAAGGCTGCTCCGCCAACGGCATCGATCCCAACCTCTCGGGCAACATCTTCGACCTGGTGGAAAAGTTCGCCGGCTACGGCTTCAACAAGTCGCACTCCGCCGCCTACGGCCTGGTGTCGTACCAGACCGCCTGGCTGAAGACTCACTGGAAAGCCCCGTTCATGGCCGCGGTACTGACCGCGGATATGCAGAACACCGACAAGGTGGTGACGCTCATCGAAGAGTGCCGCCACATGAAGCTGCGTATCGTTGCGCCGGACGTGAACAACTCCGAGTTCCGCTTCACCGTGGATGACGAGGACCAGATCGTCTACGGCCTGGGCGCGATCAAGGGCGTTGGCGAAGGCCCGGTGGAAGCCATCACCGAGTGTCGCGCCGAAGGTGGACCGTTCAAGACGTTGTTCGACTTCTGCGACCGCATCGACCTCAAGCGCGTCAACAAACGCACCCTGGAGGCGTTGATCCGCGCCGGTGCGCTGGACCGCCTCGGCCCGCACTTCTACGACGAACCCAAGGCCTACCAGGCCCACGTCGACATCAACCGCGCCGTGCTGCTGGCGTCGATGGAGGAGGCCGTCAAGGCCGCCGAGCAGACCTCGCGTAGCCACGACAGCGGGCACATGGACCTGTTCGGCGGGGTGTTCGCCGAGCCCGAGGCCGATGTCTACGCCAACCATCGCAAGGTCAAAGAGCTCAATCTCAAGGAGCGCCTGAAGGGCGAGAAGGACACCCTCGGCCTGTACCTGACCGGCCATCCGATCGACGAGTACGAAGGTGAAGTGCGACGTTTTGCCCGCCAGCGCATCGTCGAGTTGAAACCGGCGCGCGATACCCAGACCGTCGCCGGCCTGATCGTCAACCTGCGGGTGATGAAGAACAAGCGCGGCGACAAGATGGGCTTCGTGACCCTGGACGACCGCTCCGGCCGTATCGAAGCCTCGTTGTTCGCCGAAGCCTTCGCCGCCAACCAGGCGCTGCTGCAGACCGATGCGCTGGTGGTGATCGAGGGCGAAGTCAGCCAGGACGATTTCTCCGGCGGCCTGCGCCTGCGCGCCAAGCGCGTGATGGGCCTGGAAGAGGCACGCACCTCGCTGGCGGAAAGCCTGCGCGTGCGCGTGCATGCCGATGCGCTCAAGGGCGACCGCCTGCGCTGGCTGGCCGACCTGTGCACCCGTCACCGCGGCAGTTGCCCGGTCACCGTCGACTACAGCGGCGAGCAAGCGCGCGCCCTGTTGCAGTTCGGCGAGCAATGGCGGATCGACCCCGCAGACAACCTGATTCAAGCGTTGCGTGACCAGTTCGGTCGCGACAACGTCTTCCTGAACTACCGCTAGTGAAGCCGGTGGCCAAAGGCCGCCCGCCCGCCAGTCTCGACCCTTGACGCCCGATACCGTAAGGTAGGGCGCCTACGGACCAGGCCCAGCCGCCAACAGAACGACGGATAGCCCATGAACCCGAATTTTCTCGATTTCGAACAGCCCATTGCCGACCTGCACGCCAAGATCGAAGAACTGCGCCTGGTTGGCAACGACAACGCGCTGAACATCACCGACGAAATCTCCCGTCTGCAGGAGAAGAGCAAGGCGCTGACCGAGAACATCTTCGGCAACCTGACCAGCTGGCAGATCGCCCAGCTCGCGCGCCATCCGCGTCGCCCCTACACCCTGGACTACATCGAGCACATCTTCGGCGAGTTCGAAGAGCTGCACGGCGACCGTCATTTCGCCGATGATGCGGCCATCGTTGGCGGCGTTGCCCGCCTCGACGAGCAACCGGTGATGATCATCGGTCACCAGAAGGGTCGCGAAGTCCGCGAGAAGGTGCGCCGCAACTTCGGCATGCCGCGTCCGGAAGGCTACCGCAAGGCCTGCCGCCTGATGGAAATGGCCGAACGCTTCAAGATGCCGATCCTGACCTTCATCGACACCCCCGGCGCCTACCCGGGCATCGATGCCGAAGAGCGTGGTCAGAGCGAGGCGATTGCCTGGAACCTGCGCGTCATGGCGCGCCTGAAGACCCCGATCATCGCCACCGTTATCGGCGAGGGCGGTTCCGGCGGCGCGCTGGCCATTGGCGTGTGCGACCAGCTGAACATGCTGCAGTATTCCACCTACGCGGTGATCTCCCCGGAAGGCTGCGCCTCGATTCTCTGGCGTACCGCCGAGAAGGCGCCGGAAGCGGCCGAGGCGATGGGCATCACCGCCAACCGCCTGAAGGATCTGGGCATTGTCGACAGCATCATCCCCGAGCCGCTGGGCAGCGCTCACCGCGACCCGGCCGCGATGTCCCAGTCGATCCGCAAGGCCCTGCTCGGCCAGCTGGATGTTCTCAAGCAACTGAGCACCGAAGAGCTGCTGGCGCGCCGCTACGAGCGCCTGATGAGCTACGGCGTCGCCTGACCGACGTCTTCGGCGCAGCGTGGATGACGAGGTATCCTTGCCTCGTCATCCGTCCCGTCATACTGCGCCATGTCCCTTGACGTTCTGTCCCTGGAAAACCGACTTCTAGCGGCCCTCGCTCCCTGGCGTTCCGCACCGGCGTGGCGCGTGGCGCTGTCCGGTGGGCTGGATTCCACCGTCCTTGTGCATCTGCTGGCGCAACTCGCCCGTCGCGAGAAACTGCCGCCGATTTCCGCCATTCATATCCATCACGGCCTGCAGGCCGTCGCTGACGCCTGGCCGGAGCACTGCCAGCGGTTTTGCGACGCCCTCGGCATGCCGTTGCGTGTCGAGCGTGTGCGGGTGGAGGCGGGTGCCAGTCTGGAGCGAGCCGCCCGGAACGCGCGTTATGCCGCATTCGCGGCGACGTTGGAGGAGGGCGAGTGCCTGCTGACCGGGCAGCACCGCGACGACCAGGCGGAGACCGTGCTGTTCCGTCTGTTCCGTGGCGCCGGTGTACGTGGCTTGGCGGGGATGTCCGCCTGTCGTTCGCTGGGGGACGGGATGCTGCTGCGTCCGCTGCTGGGCGTCTCCCGCAACGAACTGGAGCGCTATGCCCGCAGCCACGGCCTGAGCTGGGTGGAGGACCCCTCCAATGCCAGTGACGATTACGACCGCAATTTCCTGCGCAACCAGCTGTTGCCGCTCATCGCCCGGCGCTGGCCGGCGGCGGGCGAAACCATTGCCCGCAGCGCCGAGCATCTGGCGGAAGCCGAGGGCCTGCTGACGGAGTTGGCGCAATCCGATCTGCTCGCGGCGGACCGGCAGACACATTACCGGAGCATGCCCCTGCCTTCCCTGGCCATCGGCCCGCTGACCTCCCTGAGCGAGTCGCGCCAGCGCAATGCGCTGCGCCACTGGCTCGCTCCCCTGGCGCGCCTGCCCGACAGTGCGCACTGGGCCGGTTGGCGGGATTTGCGCGACGCGCGGGTGGATGCCGAGCCGGTCTGGCGCCTCGCCGATGGTGAGCTGCGCCGCGCCAATGGCCGGCTCTGGTGGCTGGCGAACGCCTGGCGGGCCTTCGAGCCACGGACGCAGCCCTGGGTGGACGCCGCTCAATCGCTGCACCTGCCTGGCAATGGTTCGTTGCATTTCCAGGGCGAGCCGCCGCGCGGGCCGTTGGAGGTCCGTTACCGGCAGGGCGGGGAGGTCATGGCATTGCCCGGCCGTGGCCGTCGTGATCTCAAGCGCCTGCTCAACGAGGCCGGTGTTCCGGCGTTTCTCCGGGGCCGCTTGCCGCTGCTCTGGCGAGCCGACGAACTGTTGGGTGTGGCGTTGCTGCCGGAGTGGCGGGCTGGGGAATGTTCGTCATGGATGCTGTATTGGACGCCTCCGACGAATGACTCGGGTTTGAGCTGATAGCCGCTTTCCGGTAGACTACGCTCCCGTCTTATATCGCTCCCGTTGATTCCCCTCGGAGTCAGCGGGAGTTCGCTATTGATCACGACGTTGTCGTGAACCGGGTTTCGACCCGACCTTCGCTTCCCCGGCGGCCGAGCCGCCTAAACGCTGACATTCAGGGCTTTTCATGACGCGCTACATCTTCGTCACGGGTGGTGTTGTTTCTTCATTGGGGAAAGGCATCGCCTCGGCTTCCTTGGCTGCCATTCTGGAAGCGCGTGGCTTGAAGATCACGATGCTCAAGCTGGACCCCTACATCAACGTCGATCCGGGCACCATGAGCCCGTTCCAGCACGGTGAGGTGTTCGTCACCCACGACGGCGCTGAGACCGACCTCGATCTGGGCCACTACGAGCGTTTCGTTCGTACCACGATGACCCAGAACAACAACTTCACCACCGGCCGCGTCTACATGGACGTGCTGCGCAAGGAGCGCCGTGGTGACTACCTGGGCGCCACCGTGCAGGTGATCCCGCATATCACCGACGAGATCAAGCGTCGCATCATCAAGGGCGCCGGCGATGCCGACGTGGCCCTGGTGGAGGTCGGCGGCACCGTCGGTGACATCGAGTCGCAACCCTTCCTCGAGGCTATCCGCCAGCTGCGCGTGGAGATCGGTTCGCGCCGTGCCATGCTGATGCACCTGACGCTGGTCCCGTACATCGCCACCGCTGGCGAGACCAAGACCAAGCCGACCCAGCACTCGGTCAAGGAACTGCGCTCCATCGGCCTGCAGCCGGATATCCTGGTCTGCCGTTCCGACCATCCGGTGGACGTGTCCTCCCGCCGCAAGATCGCGCTGTTCACCAACGTGGAAGAGCGCGCGGTCATTTCGCTGGAAGACGTCGACACCATCTACCGCATTCCGTCGGTACTGCACGCCCAGGGCGTCGATGACTTCGTCGTCGAGCGCTTCGGCCTCGAGTGCGGCCCGGCCGATCTGTCCGAGTGGGACCGCGTGGTCGACGCCAAGCTCAACCCCGAGCGTGAAGTCACCATCGCCATGGTCGGCAAGTACATGGAACTGCTCGACGCCTACAAGTCGCTGATCGAAGCCATGACCCACGCCGGCATCCAGAGCCGCACCAAGGTCAACCTGCGCTACATCGACTCCGAGGACATCGAGCAGCAGGGCACCAGCCTGCTCGACGGCGCCGACGCCATCCTGGTTCCGGGCGGCTTCGGCCTGCGCGGCGTGGAAGGCAAGATCACCGCCGTGCAGTACGCTCGCGAGAACAAGGTTCCGTACCTGGGCATCTGCCTGGGCATGCAGGTGGCCGTCATCGAATACGCCCGCAATGTGCTGGGCTGGACCGATGCCAACTCCACCGAATTCGACAAGTCCAGCGGCCACCCGGTCGTCGGCCTGATCACCGAATGGCAGGACGCCACCGGCGCCACCGAAGTGCGCACCGAGGCGTCCGACCTGGGCGGCACCATGCGCCTGGGCGCCCAGGAGTGCCTGCTGTCCGCCGGTACCCTGGTGCACGACTGCTACGGCAAGGACGTGATCGTCGAGCGCCACCGTCACCGTTACGAAGTGAACAACAACCTGCGTCCGCAACTGGAAGCCGCCGGCCTGAAGATTTCCGGCCGCTCCGGCGACGGCGCGCTGGTGGAAGTCGTGGAGGCTCCGGACCACCCGTGGTTCGTGGCCTGCCAGTTCCACCCGGAGTTCACCTCCACCCCGCGTGATGGCCACCCGCTGTTCAGCGGCTTCGTCAACGCCGCCCTGAAGCAAGCCGGGAAGGCCTGAGCATGACCCAGAAGATCATTCGCGTCGGGGATATCCAGATCGGCAACGACCTGCCGTTCGTGCTGTTCGGCGGCATGAACGTGCTGGAGTCGCGCGACATGGCGATGCAGGTCTGCGAAGAGTACGTGGAGGTTACCGAGAAACTCGGCATCCCCTACGTATTCAAGGCCAGCTTCGACAAGGCCAACCGTTCCTCGATCACCTCGTTCCGTGGTCCGGGCATGGAGGAAGGGCTGAAGATCTTCGAAGAGATCAAGAAGACCTTCAATGTGCCGGTCATCACCGACGTGCACGAGCCCTGCCAGGCCGCTCCGGTTGCCGAGGTCTGCGACATCATCCAACTGCCGGCCTTCCTGTCCCGGCAGACCGACCTGGTCGTGGCGATGGCCCAGACCCGCGCGGTGATCAACATCAAGAAGGCCCAGTTCCTCGCGCCGCAGGAGATGAAACACATCCTGCGCAAGTGCGAGGAGGCGGGTAACGACCAACTGATCCTCTGCGAGCGTGGCTCCTCCTTCGGGTACAACAACCTGGTGGTGGACATGCTCGGCTTCGGCATCATGAAGCAGTTCGAGTACCCGGTGTTCTTCGACGTGACCCACGCCCTGCAGATGCCGGGCGGTCGCGCCGATTCCGCCGGCGGCCGCCGTGCCCAGGTTACCGACCTGGCCAAGGCCGGCATGAGCCAGGGCCTGGCCGGTCTGTTCCTGGAGGCCCATCCGGAGCCCGAGCAGGCAAAATGCGACGGACCGTGCGCCCTGCGCCTGAACAAGCTCGAGCCTTTCCTGTCCCAGCTCAAGCAGCTGGACGACCTGGTCAAGAGTTTCCCCACCATCGAGACTGCCTGAGAGTCCGCTCGATGTTCCCCGCATCGTCAAGCTCGGCGGGGCATCGAGCAGGTTCTGATGTCTCACCAGCCGCCCCGTTTATCTCTATCTTCGGAGTGTTATCAAGAATGGCAAAGATCGTCGACATCAAGGGCCGTGAGGTCCTGGACTCCCGCGGCAACCCGACCGTTGAAGCGGACGTGATCCTGGACAACGGCATCGTCGGCAGCGCTTGCGCCCCGTCCGGTGCATCCACCGGTTCTCGCGAGGCTCTCGAACTGCGCGATGGCGACAAGAGCCGTTACCTGGGCAAGGGCGTGCTGAAAGCCGTGGCCAACATCAATGGCCCGATCCGCGACCTGCTGCTGGGCAAGGACGCGGCTGACCAGAAAGGTCTGGATCACGCGATGATCGACCTCGACGGCACCGAGAACAAGGGCAAGCTGGGCGCCAACGCCATCCTGGCCGTCTCCCTGGCCGCCGCCAAGGCCGCTGCCCAGGCCAAGGGCGTACCGCTGTACGCGCACATCGCCGACCTGAACGGCACCCCGGGCCAGTACTCCATGCCGGTTCCGATGATGAACATCATCAACGGCGGCGAGCACGCCGATAACAATGTCGACATCCAGGAGTTCATGGTCCAGCCGGTTGGCGCCAAGAACTTCGCCGACGCGCTGCGCATGGGCGCCGAGATCTTCCACCACCTCAAAGCCGTGCTGAAGGCCCGTGGCCTGAACACCGCCGTGGGCGACGAAGGCGGCTTCGCGCCGAACCTGGCTTCCAACGAAGACGCCCTGGCGGCCATCGCCGAAGCCGTCGCCAACGCCGGCTACAAGCTGGGCGATGACGTGACCCTGGCCCTGGACTGCGCCTCCTCCGAGTTCTTCAAGGACGGTCAGTACGACCTGGAAGGCGAAGGCAAGGTATTCAGCGCCGAAGGTTTCGCCGACTACCTGGCCGGTCTGACCCAGCGCTACCCGATCATCTCCATCGAAGACGGCATGGACGAGTCCGACTGGGCTGGCTGGAAAGTCCTGACCGACAAGATCGGCGAGAAGGTACAGCTGGTCGGTGACGACCTGTTCGTGACCAATACCAAGATCCTCAAACGCGGCATCGACGAGAAGATCGGCAACTCGATCCTGATCAAGTTCAACCAGATCGGCTCGCTGACCGAGACCCTGGAAGCCATCCAGATGGCCAAGGCCGCCGGCTTCACCGCGGTGATCTCGCACCGTTCGGGCGAAACCGAGGACAGCACCATCGCTGACCTGGCTGTCGGCACTGCCGCTGGTCAGATCAAGACCGGTTCCCTCTGCCGCTCCGACCGCGTTTCCAAGTACAACCAGCTGCTGCGTATCGAAGAGCAGCTGGGCGCCAAGGCGCCGTACCGTGGTCGTGCGGAATTCCGCGGCTGATCCGAGTCTGGTACGGTGAAGGGGTGGCAGGAGCCACCCCTTTGCGTATAGGGAGCTGATGGTTTGAGGTTACGTAGCCCTTACTGGCTGTTCGTCGTGCTGATCCTGGCGCTCGCTGGCCTGCAGTATCGCCTGTGGATCGGCGATGGCAGCCTGGCGCAGGTACGCGACCTGCAGAAGCAGATCGCCGACCAGCAGGGCGAGAACGAGCGCCTGCTCGAACGTAACCGCATCCTCGAGGCGGAAGTCGCCGAGCTCAAGAAAGGCACCGAGACCGTCGAGGAGCGTGCACGCCACGAACTCGGCATGGTCAAGGACAAGGAAACCCTCTACCAGCTCGCGCAATGACCACTCCCGCCTTCTGGGCCGTGATCCCGGCCGCCGGCATCGGTTCGCGGATGCGCGCCGACCGCCCCAAGCAATACCTCGACCTCGCCGGTCGCAGCATTCTCGAACGCACCCTCGACTGCTTCCTCGGCCATCCCCGGCTGAAGGGGCTGGTGGTGTGCCTGGCCGCCGACGATCCCTGGTGGCCGACCTCGCCGAGCGCTTCCAACGAACTGATCCAGCGTGCCGACGGCGGCCGCGAGCGCGCCGATTCCGTACTCAATGGCCTGCTGCGCCTGACCGAACTGGGCGCTGGCAGCGACGACTGGGTGCTGGTGCACGACGCCGCCCGGCCGAACCTGGCTCGCGCGGATCTGGATCGCCTGTTGGGTGAACTGGAATTCGACGCCGTGGGTGGCCTGCTCGGCGTGCCTGCGCGGGATACCCTCAAGCGCGTGGGTGCCGACGGTCGCGTGGTGGAAACCATCGACCGCAGCGTGGTCTGGCAGGCCTATACCCCGCAGATGTTCCGCCTTGGCGCGCTGCATCGCGCACTCGCCGATGCGCTGGTGGCCGACGCGGCCATCACCGACGAAGCCTCGGCGATGGAATGGGCGGGCTATGCGCCGCGCATGGTGGAAGGGCGGGCGGACAATATCAAGGTCACCACTCCGGAAGACCTGCAGCGCCTGCAGCGTAACTTCGCCAAGCGCTAATCCCAATTCTTCTCTGTAGGAGCGAGCTTGCGCGCGAACAGCCCCGCTGCGAACCCGCTCGCGAGCAAGCTCGCTCCTACGAAAAAACCGTCAGCCCAGCAAGGGCACTTCGATCAGGAAGCGGAACAGCGCCCCGTGCTGCTCCACCGCCAGGCAATGGTAGCCATGGCGCTGGGTATCTTCCGGAATGCCATGTACCGACTGCGAACAGTCGGTGATCACCTCCAGCAGATCGCCCGGCTTCAGCGTCTCCAGGGTTTCCAGGGTGGCGATGGCGTTGTACGGGCAGTGTTCGCCGCGCAGATCAAGCGACAGCGTCGGCGTCTTGGTGTCGGGCATCGGACGGTTTCCGTTTACGGGTAAAGCGTTGCGCGTTGAGTTGTACCAGCAGCATGCACAGGGCGAGGCCGGCGAAGGTGATCAGCAGGCCGCCGCCGGGACCGAGCTCCTGCAGCAGGTTGAGTTTGGGATAGGGCAGGGCGAGGCTGGTGCCGAGCTGATCCCAGTACACCGCGACCAAAGTGCCGCCAATCACGTTGCCGATCCCGACTACCCAGAAGTGCACCTGGCCCTCCATCGAGCGGTACATCCAGCCCGTTTCGCAGCCGCCGGCCAGCACGATGCCGATGCCGAACAGCACGCCGCCGATCACGGCGTTCGGGCCCATCCAGAAGATCTTCGGCGGCAGGCCGTTGTGGATCGCCGCGAAGGTGCCGACGCAGGCGGCGGCCATGCCCAGCAGGATGCCCAGTGCGGCCTGGGTCCGGCCGGTGGTCCAGAGGTCGCGGGCGGCGCTGGTGAAGCAGATCTGCGCGCGCTCGATCAGGCCGCCGAACAGCAGGCCGAACAGGCAGGCCATGCCCAGCACCAGGGAAGCCTCGAAGCGCCAGGCAGCGAACAGCGCGGCAATGGCCAGCACGCCCATGCCCAGGCGCCATTGCAACTTGGCGCGCTGGGCTAGGGCTTCGGCGCTGGGTAGCGCCGCAGCCTTGCCGCCCACTTTCAACGGAATGCGCAGGAAGGGCAGCAGGCTGATCTTCACGCCGAACCAGGCGCCGATTACCGTGGAAAACATGAAGGCCCAGGCATGCACCGAGAACATCGGGATGCCGGTGAAGAAGGCGGCGAGGTTGCAGCCCATCGCCAGGCGCGCGCCGAAGCCGGCGATCACGCCGCCGATCAGGCCCTGCAACAGGCGGCGCTTGCTGGTCGGCCAGCGCAGGCTGACGTTGCCGGCCCAGAGCGCGCAGACCAGTGCGCCGAGGAACATGCCGATGATCATCACGCCATCGATGCGATCCAGCGGCGTGCCCTGCAGGCCGATGAGCTTGAAGTAGCTCCATTCCTGGGGCTGCAGGCCGAACCAGGACAGCACGTGGCCGCCCCAGCGGGTGAACTCGCCGGTGACCGCCCAGAATGTGCCGGTCATGGCGAAGTAGTAGGCCGAAATGATGCCCAGGGCGACCAGGGTCGGTAGAGGCGACCAGAAGCGCAGCAGATAGCGCTCACGGAAGGAGGAAAGGGCTGACATTTGTCGTCCTTGAACCTGTGTTGCGGGAAAGTCCGCCATTCTAGTCAAGCTGGCGGGGTTCCGCTTGCCCTATGGCAAGGGCGATGGCTGTAGGCTCTGCAGGCCTTCCTTCAAATGATCCACCAGTTGCCGAACCTTGGGCGATAGGTGCCGTTGTTGCGGGTAGAGCGCCCAGACGCCGGTATTCGGCGGCTGGTGGGCCTCCAGCAGGGAGACCAGGCGGCCGCTACGCAGGTGTTCCAGTACGTAGTAGTCCGGCAGTTGGCAGAGGCCGAAACCGCGCAGTGCCGCATCGAGCACTGCCTGGCCGCTGTTGCAGCGCCAGTTGCCCTGCACCCGGTGCTGGATTTCGCGGCCATCCTCGAGGAAGCTCCACTGGTCGCTGCTGCCCACCAGGCAGTTGTGCTGCGCCAGCTCCGCGAGGCTCTCTGGTGTGCCGTGGCGGGCCAGATAGTCCGGCGTGGCGCAGAGGTACATCACGCGCGGCGCCAGACGTGTCGCTACCAGCCGTGAATCGGTCAGGCGGCCGAGACGTATCGCCAGGTCGAAGCCTTCGTGGAGCAGGTCGAGCTGACGGTTGGACAGCTCGATCTCCACCCGCAGTTGCGGAAACTGCGCCATGAACCCGTTCACCAGCGGCACCACGAAGCGCTCGCCGTAGGCCACGGCGCAGGTCATGCGCAGCAGGCCCTTGGGTTCGGCGGACAGGTCGCTGACCGCCCGCAACGCCTCCTCGCGAGCGTCCTGCAGGCGCCGGCAATGCTGCAGGAAGGTCTGGCCAGCCTCGCTCAGCGTGACCTTGCGCGTGTTGCGATACAGCAGGCGAGTCTGCAGACGCTCTTCCAGTCGAGCGACCTGGCGGCTGACATGCGATGACGAAACACCCAGGCGTTCGGCGGCGGCGGTGAATTGGCCGGTTTCGGCGACGGCGACGAATTCGTCCAGTCCTTCCCAGCGGTGCATCTGGATTATCCCTGTATGGCAATAATGTTTTGATTATTGCCTGATTATTCCCTGAAACGGGGTTTTCTACACTTCCAAGGCTTTGGGGCGTACTTTTGCCGCGTTGCCCCGAACACTCCCCGACGTGGCCCCGGCCCGTCCCGGTTTCTCGGCCGCCGCGCCGAACCCGTCCGCCCCAGGCGGGCGTTGTCGTTTCCTTCGTTCAGGAGTTTCCAGATGATCAAGTCCCGTGCCGCCGTCGCCTTCGCCCCCAACAAGCCGTTGGAAATCGTCGAAGTGGATGTGGCGCCGCCGCAGAAGGGCGAAGTCCTGGTGCGCATCGTCGCCACCGGCGTCTGCCACACCGATGCGTACACCCTGTCCGGCCAGGATTCCGAGGGCGTGTTCCCGTGCATCCTCGGTCACGAAGGTGGCGGCATCGTCGAAGCGGTAGGTGAGGGCGTGACCTCGCTGAAGGTGGGTGACCACGTGATCCCGCTGTACACCGCCGAATGCCGCGAGTGCAAATTCTGCAAATCCGGCAAGACCAACCTCTGCCAGGCCGTGCGCGCCACCCAGGGCAAGGGCCTGATGCCCGATGGCACCAGCCGCTTCTCCTACAAGGGCGAGCCGATCTTCCACTACATGGGCTGCTCGACTTTCTCCGAGTACACCGTGCTGCCGGAAATTTCCCTGGCGAAGATCCCCGAGGAAGCGCCGCTGGAGAAGGTCTGCCTGCTCGGCTGCGGCGTGACCACCGGCATCGGCGCCGTGCTGAACACCGCCAAGGTGGAAGAAGGCGCTACCGTCGCCATCTTCGGCCTGGGCGGCATCGGCCTGGCAGCGATCATCGGCGCGAAGATGGCCAAGGCCTCGCGCATCATCGCGGTGGACATCAATCCGGCCAAGTTCGACATCGCCAAGGAACTGGGCGCCACCGACTTCGTCAATCCGAAGGACCACCAGAAGCCGATCCAGGAAGTGATCGTCGAAATGACCGACGGCGGCGTGGACTATTCCTTCGAGTGCGTGGGCAACGTCCAACTGATGCGTGCGGCGCTGGAGTGCTGCCACAAGGGCTGGGGCGAGTCCACCATCATCGGCGTCGCCGGCGCCGGCCAGGAAATCAGCACCCGTCCGTTCCAGCTGGTCACCGGCCGCGTCTGGCGCGGTTCCGCCTTTGGCGGTGTGAAGGGCCGCACCGAGCTGCCGAGCTACGTGGAAAAGGCGCAGAAGGGCGAAATCCCGCTGGATACCTTCATCACCCACACCATGGGCCTGGAGAAGATCAACGAAGCCTTCGATCTGATGCGCGAAGGCAAGAGCATCCGCTCCGTCATCCATTACTGATAGACACGTCGGGGCGTACACGCGCCCCGGCCTTGCAGGAAGGAGATTTCCATGACGGATTCCATCGAGCTCATCAGCAGCCAGAAAAGCTTCGGCGGCTGGCACCAGCGCTACCGCCACCGTTCCGCAACCCTCGGCTGCGACATGGCCTTCGCGGTCTACCTGCCGCCCCAGGCCGAGCCCGAGGCGGG
Source organism: Pseudomonas sp. ATCC 13867 (assembly GCF_000349845.1). Classification (NCBI taxonomy): domain Bacteria; kingdom Pseudomonadati; phylum Pseudomonadota; class Gammaproteobacteria; order Pseudomonadales; family Pseudomonadaceae; genus Pseudomonas; species Pseudomonas sp. ATCC 13867. The sequence continues at coordinate 1,677,293 of NC_020829.1, forward strand.
CCTGCCGGTGCTGTACTGGCTGTCCGGCCTGACCTGCACCGACGAGAACTTCATGCAGAAGGCCGGCGCCCAGCGCCTGGCGGCTGAGCTGGGCCTTGTCATCGTCGCGCCGGACACCAGCCCAAGAGGTCCCGAGGTGCCGGGCGACCCGGACGGTGCCTGGGATTTCGGTCTCGGTGCCGGCTTCTACGTCAATGCCACCCAGGAGCCCTGGTCGCGCCACTACCGCATGCACGACTACGTGGTGCAGGAACTGCCGGCGCTGATCGAGGCGAACTTCCCGGTGTCCCAGCGCCGCGGCATCAGCGGGCACTCAATGGGCGGCCACGGCGCGCTGATCTGCGCATTGCGCAATCCGGGGCGTTACCTGTCCCTGTCGGCCTTCGCCCCGATCGCTCACCCGAGCGACTGCCCCTGGGGGCAGAAGGCACTGGGGCGCTTTCTGGGTGAGAACCCGTCCGCCTGGCGCGAGTGGGATGCGGTGGAACTGCTGGCCGGCGCCAGCGAGCGCCTGCCGATCCTGGTGGACCAGGGCGACCGCGACGACTTCCTCGCCGTCCAGCTCAAGCCCGAAGCCCTGCGTGACGCGGCTGCTGCTGCCGGTCACCTGTTGGAACTGCGCCTGCAGCCGGGATACGACCACAGCTATTACTTCATCGCCAGCTTCATCGAAGATCACCTGCGGCACCATGCCGGCGTGCTCTGTCGCTGAGACAGGCCGGGGTGTCGCCGCATGGCAACAGACCCCGGCGCGCATGATCCGGTAGAATCGACGCCCTGATACCAACAGGGCGTTTTTTCATGCGAATCGGACATGGCTACGACGTGCATCGCTTCGGCGAGGGCGACTTCATCACCCTCGGCGGTGTGCGCATCCCCCACAAGTTCGGGCTGATCGCCCATTCCGACGGCGACGTACTGCTCCATGCGCTTTCCGATGCGCTGCTCGGCGCCTGCGCGCTGGGCGACATCGGCAAGCATTTCCCCGATACCGACCCGCAGTTCAAGGGCGCCGACAGCCGCGCGCTGCTGCGCCACGTGCTGTCGCTGGTGGAAGCCAAGGGCTGGAAGGTGGGAAACGTCGACACCACCATCATTGCCCAGGCGCCGAAGATAGCCCCGCACATTCAAACCATGCGCGAGACCATCGCCGCTGACCTGAAGGTCGAGCTGGAGCAGGTCAACGTCAAGGCGACCACCACCGAGAAACTCGGCTTCACTGGCCGTGAAGAGGGCATCGCCGTGCACGCCGTCGCCCTGCTGAGCCGCGCATGACCGAGCTGGAGCTGCTGGGGCCGCGCGCCCACGGGGAGCCTTGCGGACGTGGCGTATTGAAAGCCGTGGCCGAGGACTTCCAGGTTGACGAAGTGCTGGACATCCCGCTGTCGGGGGATGGCGAACACCTCTGGCTGTGGGTGGAAAAGCGCGGGCTGAATACCGAAGAGGCGGCGCGTCGCCTGGCTCGCGCGGCCGGCGTGCCGGTGAAGATGATCAGCTACGCCGGCCTCAAGGACCGCCAGGCGCTGACCCGCCAGTGGTTCAGCCTGCACCTGCCGGGCAAGGCCGATCCGGACTTGTCCGCCGCCGAAGACGACAGCCTGCGTATCCTTGAACGCAACCGCCATCGCCGCAAGCTGCAGCGCGGCGCGCATTCGGCCAACGGCTTCACCCTGCGCCTGACCGAGCTGCAGGCGGATCGCGAGCAGCTCGACGCGCGCTTGAAAGCGGTAGCGGCCAATGGTGTGCCCAACTACTTCGGCACCCAGCGCTTCGGCCATGACGGCGGCAACGTCTTCGACGCCCGTGGCTTCGCCGAACGCGGCAAGCTGCCGGATCATCGCAATGTCCGCTCGCGCCTGCTTTCGGCAGCGCGCAGCTACCTGTTCAACCGGGTACTGGCGCAGCGCGTGGCCGAGGGAACCTGGAGCCAGGCCCAGGTCGGCGATCTGCTGGCCTTCACCGACAGTCGCAGCTTCTTCCCGGCGGGCGAGGCGGAGTGCGTCGATCCACGCCTGGCGGCATTGGATCTGCACCCCACCGGGCCGATGTGGGGCGAGGGCGATTCACCGGCCAATGGCACGCCCGGCAACATCGAGCGCAGCGTGCAACAGGCGGAGATGGCGCTTTGCCAGTGGCTTGCCGGTGCGGACCTGGCGCACGAACGGCGCATTCTGCGCCTCCCCATCCCCGGTCTTACATGGCATTATCCCGCTTCTGACATCCTGCAACTGGAATTCGTCCTGCCGGCTGGCTGCTTCGCCACCGCGGTCGTGCGCGAGCTGATCGAACTCGTGCCGGCAGGGCAGACGGAAAACCCATGCGCATATTGATTGCCAACGACGACGGGGCCACTGCACCCGGTATCGCCGCGCTTTACGACGCGCTGTCCGCTTATGCGGACTGCGTCGTGATCGCTCCGGAAGCCGATCGCAGCGGAGCGAGCAGTTCGCTGACGCTGGACCGGCCTCTGCATCCCCACCGCCTGGGCAATGGCTTTATCAGCCTCAATGGTACGCCAACCGACTGCGTGCACCTGGGCCTCAATGGCCTGCTGGACGAACTGCCGGACATGGTCGTCTCGGGTATCAACCTCGGCGCCAACCTGGGCGACGACGTGCTCTATTCGGGCACCGTGGCGGCGGCCCTGGAAGGGCGCTTCCTGTCCCGGCCGGCCTTCGCCTTCTCGCTGTGCTCGCGCCTGACGGACAATCTGCCCACGGCGATGCATTTCGCCCGCCTGCTGGTGGAGTCCCACGAAAAGCTCGAGCTGCCGCCGCGCACCGTGCTCAACGTGAACGTCCCCAACCTGCCGCTGGAACGCATCAAGGGCATCCAGCTGACCCGCCTGGGCCACCGCGCCCGTGCCAAGCCGCCGGTCAAGGTGGTCAACCCGCGCGGCAAGGAAGGCTACTGGATCGCCGCTGCCGGCGATGCCGAGGACGGCGGCGAAGGCACCGATTTCCACGCGGTGATGCAGGGCTACGTGTCCATCACGCCGCTGCAGATGGACCGGACCTTCCGGGAGGCGTTCAATGTCCTTGGCGATTGGATCGGAGGACTCGATCATGGCCAATGAATTGTCCCGCCGAGGCATCGGCATGACCTCCCAGCGTACGCGAGAGCGGCTGATCCAGCGCCTGTACGAGGAGGGCCTGTCCAATGCCCATGTGCTCGAAGTGATTCGCCGCACGCCGCGCCACCTGTTCGTCGACGAGGCGCTGGCGCATCGCGCCTACGAGGACACCGCGTTGCCCATCGGGCACAACCAGACCATCTCGCAGCCCTTCATGGTGGCGCGGATGACCGAATTGCTGCTGGCGGCCGGCCCGCTGGACAAGGTGCTGGAGATCGGCACCGGCTCCGGCTACCAGACCGCCGTGCTGTCGCAACTGGTTGAACGGGTGTTCTCCGTCGAGCGTATCCAGGCGCTGCAGGATCGGGCAAAAGAACGACTTGCGGAGCTAAACCTGAGAAATGTTGTCTTTCGTTGGGGCGATGGCTGGGAAGGCTGGCCGGCCCTGGCGCCATACAACGGCATCATCGTCACCGCGGCAGCGGCCGAGGTCCCGCAGGCCTTGCTGGACCAACTGGCGCCCGGTGGGCGGCTGGTGATTCCGGTGGGCGGTGGCGAGGTTCAGCAACTGCTGCTGATCGTCCGTGCCGAGGATGGCTTCCAGCGCCAGGTGCTGGACTCCGTGCGCTTCGTTCCGTTGCTCAACGGCCCGCTGGGCTGAAGTACGCGCAACGGCAGCGGATACAATACCGGCCAGTGGGCCGGGCGTAATTCATGGATAAGGGGGATGGGTGAGCTTGACAGCGACCCTGCGACAACGGAACTGGATCAAGGGCCTGGGCCACGCTGTGCTGGCCATTGCCGTTTGCTCTCTGCTGGCGGCCTGTACTTCCTCGTCACGTAGCAGCACCACCGTGGTCGACCGCGGCGCGTCCGCGCGCAAGGCGGTGACCAGCGGACAGTACGTGGTGCGTCCCGGCGACACCCTGTACTCCATTGCCTTCCGCTATGGCTGGGACTGGAGAGCCCTGGCCGCGCGCAACAACATTTCCGCGCCTTATACCATCCGCCCCGGACAATCGATTCGCTTCGATGGCGGTCCGCCGTCGACACAACCATCCGTCGCAAAAAATGCTACGCCCGTCGCTCCGGCGGTTGTCAATAAGTCGACTTCCACGAGCTCCAGCGCCAGTAAACCGACCCCGTCGACCGCTGCGCCTTCATCTCAAGCCAGCACCGGCAGTGCAACCCCGGCCACGTCGGGCGGTGGTGTCAGTGGTTGGATATGGCCAACCAATGGCACCCTGATTGGGCGTTTTGCATCAAACGGCAGTTTGAATAAAGGGATTGATATAGCCGGGCAATTGGGCCAGCCTGTCCTGGCTGCGTCTAATGGCACGGTGGTGTACGCCGGTAGTGGTTTGCGGGGCTACGGCGAACTCGTGATCATCAAGCACAGCGATACCTACGTAAGCGCCTACGGTCACAACCGCAGGTTGCTGGTGCGGGAAGGGCAACAGGTCAAAGTTGGGCAGAGCATTGCCGAGATGGGCTCCACAGGGACTGACCGGGTGAAGCTGCACTTTGAGATTCGCCGCCAGGGTAAGCCTGTAGATCCGCTGCAATACCTGCCAAATCGTTGACGCTTGCTGTTCCCCTGCGTAGGTGAGCGGGCCCTGGTGTCCTAAGGATAAGGACGCACCTGGGCTTGTTGTCGAACTCAGCAAGGGATAACGACATGGCACTTAAAAAAGAAGGGCCGGAGTTTGACGTCGATGATGAAGTGCTCCTTCTGGAGCCCGGCATCATTTTTGAAGAGTCGCTTGCCGAAGAGCAGGTATCGCTTCAAGTCACTCCCAAGGCTTCCCCTCTCTCCTCTCTCAAGCAACACAAGCACATCGATTACAGCCGGGCGCTCGACGCTACCCAGTTGTATCTGAACGAAATCGGCTTCTCGCCGCTGCTGACCCCGGAAGAAGAAGTCCATTTTGCGCGCCTTGCGCAAAAGGGCGATCCTGCCGGTCGGCGGAGAATGATCGAGAGCAACCTGCGCCTGGTGGTGAAGATCGCGCGACGTTATGTCAATCGCGGCCTCTCGCTGCTCGATCTGATCGAAGAGGGCAACCTCGGGTTGATCCGAGCGGTGGAAAAGTTCGACCCGGAGCGCGGCTTCCGCTTCTCCACCTATGCGACCTGGTGGATTCGACAGACCATCGAACGGGCCATCATGAACCAGACCCGCACCATCCGCCTGCCGATCCATGTGGTCAAGGAACTCAACGTCTACCTGCGGGCGGCTCGCGAGCTGACCCACAAGCTGGACCACGAGCCTTCGCCCGAGGAAATCGCCAACCTGCTCGAGAAACCGGTGGGCGAGGTCAAGCGCATGCTGGGCCTCAACGAGCGGGTGACCTCCGTGGATGTCTCGCTTGGCCCGGACTCCGACAAGACGCTGCTCGACACCCTTACGGACGATCGGCCTACCGATCCCTGCGAGCTGCTGCAAGACGATGATCTCAGCGAGAGCATCGACCTGTGGCTCTCGGAACTGACCGACAAGCAGCGTGAAGTGGTGATTCGCCGCTTCGGTCTGCGCGGCCACGAAAGCAGCACACTGGAAGAGGTTGGGCAGGAAATCGGCTTGACCCGCGAACGCGTCCGCCAGATTCAGGTCGAGGCACTCAAGCGCTTGCGCGAGATCCTCGAGAAGAATGGTCTCTCCAGCGACGCACTGTTCCAGTAAACAACAGTCGACCTCGAAAAAGCCCGGATAATTCCGGGCTTTTTATGCGTCGTGATGTAAGCATTCGCTTACATCGTGTGTGAGTGTTCAGCTTGAGATATTGCTCGCTTGAGCTGAATTATTTTCTATATTTTTGTTTTATAAGGGTTTTTATTTTTGTCGTCAGTACGCGAAGAGGACGGCGAGGTGAAACTGCCTCGGTTGCCAAGGCGCGGAGGTTGAGTAATATCACTCCTGCGTACAAGGAAAGGCGCATGCCGGTAAGGATGTCGGTCAGGACATCGCAGGATGCGATTCATCAGGATGATGAACCAGGGAAGAAAGAGTGGGCGGGTTATCCCGCCCCTTTTTTTGCCCGCAGAAAAGTGACGTTCTGGATGCAGAAAGGCCCGCACTGGGCGGGCCTTTTCTGTTTTTGCTGGTAGCGCAGATCAGCGCTCCAGATACTGCATCTTGTTCGGCTTGCCGTCCCACTCTTCGGCGTCCGGCAACGAATCCTTCTTCTCGGTGATGTTCGGCCAGACGTCGGCCAGATCCTTGTTCAGCTCGATGAACTCCTGCATGCCATCCGGGACCTCGTCCTCGGAGAAGATCGCCTGTGCCGGGCACTCCGGTTCGCACAGGGCGCAGTCGATGCACTCATCCGGATGGATGACCAGGAAGTTCGGGCCTTCGTAGAAGCAGTCCACCGGGCATACTTCCACGCAGTCGGTGTATTTGCACTTGATGCAGTTGTCGGTGACGACGAAGGTCATTTCTAATTTTCTCCTCAGGCGGGCGGCTAAGCGCGCGCGATTCTAACAGCTTGTTTCGCGGTCCGTCAGACTCGCATCTTCCATGCATATAACAATTCGAGAGCTTGGCGCGGTGTCAGGTCATCCGGGCTGACGCGCATCAGCTCTTCGACGATGGGGTGCGGCAGGCTGGCAAACAGGTCGCTCTGCAGTGGCGCCGGGCTTTTCGGATCGTTCGAGCGTGGAGTTTCGTGGGGCAGGCTGGTGGTTTCCAGGCGCGACAGGTGTTCGCGGGCGCGCTGAATTACCGCACCCGGCACACCGGCCAATTGTGCGACTGCCAGGCCGTAGCTCTGGCTGGCCGGGCCGGGCAGTACGTGGTGCAGGAACACGATGCGCTCGTTGTGCTCGGTGGCGTTCAGGTGAACGTTGGCGACCGCCGGCTCGCTTTCCGGCAACACGGTCAGTTCGAAGTAGTGGGTGGCGAACAGCGTGAAGGCGCGCAGCTTGGCCAGGTGTTCGGCCGCGGACCATGCCAGCGACAGGCCGTCGAAGGTACTGGTGCCGCGACCCACTTCGTCCATCAGCACCAGGCTGCGGTCGCTGGCGTTGTGCAGGATGTTCGCGGTCTCGCTCATCTCCACCATGAAGGTGGAGCGGCCGCCGGCGAGGTCGTCGGAGGAGCCGATGCGGGTGAAAATGCGGTCCACCAGGGACAGTTCGCAGCGCGCGGCGGGGACGAAACTGCCGATGTGCGCTAGCAGAACGATCAGCGCCGTTTGCCGCATATAGGTCGATTTACCACCCATGTTCGGGCCGGTAATCACTAGCATGCGGGTGTCCTGGTCGAGGTTCAGGTCGTTGGCGACGAACGGCGTATCCAGCACCTGCTCGACTACCGGATGGCGGCCTTGCTCGATGAGGATGCCGGACTCTTCGACGAAGCGCGGGCGGTTCAGGTCGAGGTTCAGTGCGCGCTCTGCGAGGTTGGACAGCACATCCAGCTCGGCCAGGGCAGCAGCGGTGTCCTGCAGCGGCGCCAGTTGGCCGATCAGCAGTTCCAGCAGTTCTTCATAAAGCTGCTTCTCCCGGGCGAGGGCACGGCTCTGGGCCGACAGCGCCTTGTCTTCGAAGGCCTTCAGCTCCGGCGTGATGAAGCGCTCGGCACCTTTCAGGGTCTGGCGGCGAATGTAATCGGCCGGGGCCTGCTCGGCCTGCACGCGCGGCAATTCGATGTAGTAGCCGTGGATGCGGTTGTAGCCGACCTTCAGGTTCGGCAGGCCGGTGCGGGCCTTTTCGCGAGTCTCCAGGTCCATCAGATACTGGCCGGCGTTTTCGCTGAGCATCTGCAGTTCGTCCAGCTCGGCGTCGTAGCCGCGGGCAATTACACCGCCGTCGCGGATCACCGCCGGCGGGTTCTCGATCACGGCGCGGGCCAGCAAGTCGGCCAGTTCCGGGTAGGTGCGGATGCTGCTGGCCAGTTCGCCCAGGTGCGGGGCTTCCAGCTCGGTCATACCGTTCTGCAGTTCCGGCAGCGCGGCGAGTGCGTCGCGCAGGCGGGCGAGGTCGCGCGGGCGGGCGTTACGCAGGCCGATTCGAGCGAGGATGCGCTCGACGTCGCCGATTTCCTTCAGTTGTGGCTGAAGGATTTCGAAGCGATAGCGCTCCAGCAGGCAGGCAATGGACTCCTGGCGGGCTTCGAGGACGGCGCGGTCGCGCAGCGGGCGGTTCAGCCAGCGGGTCAGCAGGCGGCTGCCCATTGCGGTCTGGCACCGATCGACCACCGATTGCAGGGTATTGTCGCGGCCGCCGGCGAGGTTGGTGTCCAGCTCCAGGTTGCGGCGGCTGGCGCCGTCGAGGATGACGGTGTCGTCAATGCGTTCATGGCGCAGGCTGCGCAGGTGCGGCAGGGCGGTGCGCTGGGTTTCCTTGGCGTAGGCCAGCAGGCAGCCGGCGGCGCCGATGGCCAGGGTCAGTTCCTGGCAGCCGAACCCCTTGAGATCCTGCACGCCGAACTGCTGGCACAGGCTCTTTTTCGCCGAGTCGCGATCGAAGTCCCAGGGCGCGCGACGGTGCGCGCCACGGCGTTTTTCCGCCGGCAGGCCCTGGGGCCAGTCGTCGGGGATCAGCAGCTCGGCGGGATTCAGACGCTCCAGTTCGGCGAGCAGGGTTTCCCAGCCTTTTATTTCCTGGACGTTGAAGCGGCCGCTGGTGATATCCAGCACGGCGAGGCCGAACAGGCGCTCATCGCCCAGCACGGCGGCGATCAGGTTATCGCGGCGTTCGTCGAGCAGGGCTTCGTCACTGACGGTGCCGGGGGTGAGGATGCGCACTACCTGGCGCTCCACCGGTCCCTTGCTGGTGGCCGGGTCGCCGATCTGCTCGCAGATCACCACCGATTCGCCGAGCTTCACCAGCTTGGCCAGGTAGCCTTCGGCGGAGTGGAAGGGAATGCCGGCCATGGGAATGGAGTTGCCGGCGGACTGGCCACGTGCGGTCAGGGTGATGTCCAGCAGCTTGGCGGCCTTCTTGGCGTCCTCGTAGAACAGCTCGTAGAAGTCGCCCATGCGGTAGAACATCAGCTGGTCCGGGTGCTGGTTCTTCAGCCGCCAGTATTGTTGCATCATGGGGGTGTGAGCTGAGAGGTCGCTTTGACTCATGGCTTCTGGCTGTCCGGCTTCAACATGCAAAAGCGCCTAGTGTACGGTATCCGCCTGACCTTCTTTAACCCCGGAGCGCAGCGTGCCCGTCACCGATTCCTTTATTACCGATCTTTCCATCACCGAACTGGCTGCCCGGCTGGGCGCACGACTCGTCGCCAACCGGCTGCGCGTCACCACTGCCGAATCCTGCACGGGGGGTGGCATCGCCGAGGCGATCACCCGTATTTCCGGCAGCTCTGCCTGGTTCGAGGCAGGCTACGTTACCTACTCCGACAGCCAGAAGACGCGCCAGCTGGATGTGCCGGCTGAGCTGTTCCCGCGAGTGGGCGCGGTGAGCCGCGAAGTGGTCGAGGCGATGGTCGCCGGCGCCTTGCCGCGCAGTGGGGCGGATATTGCCGTAGCGGTCAGCGGCGTTGCCGGGCCGGATGGAGGTTCTGCCGAGAAGCCCGTAGGCACCGTCTGGTTGGCCTGGAGGAAAGGCGAACAGGTGTTCAGCGAACGCCGTCTGTATGCCGGTGATCGGGAGGCGGTGCGCCGGCAGACCGTGGCGACGGCTCTGGCCGGGCTGTTGCGACTGGCGGACGGGGAAAATCCGCTCCAGGGGTAGGCGAGCGGCTTGCCCTGTGGAATAATACTGTCTACTTATACAGTTGTTCGTGGCCGTCCGGCCCCCTGACTTCGCGAGGACTTCAATGGACGAGAACAAGAAGCGCGCCCTGGCCGCGGCCCTGGGACAGATCGAACGCCAATTCGGCAAAGGTGCGGTCATGCGCATGGGCGACCATGAGCGCCAGGCTATCCCCGCCATCTCCACCGGCTCGCTGGGCCTGGACATCGCGCTGGGCATCGGCGGTCTGCCGAAGGGCCGAATCGTCGAAATCTACGGCCCGGAATCCTCGGGTAAGACCACCCTGACCCTGTCGGTCATCGCCCAGGCCCAGAAGGCCGGCGCCACCTGCGCCTTCGTCGATGCCGAACACGCGCTGGACCCGGACTACGCCGGCAAGCTGGGCGTCAACGTCGACGACCTGCTGGTTTCCCAGCCGGATACCGGCGAACAGGCTCTGGAGATCACCGACATGCTGGTGCGTTCCAACGCCGTTGACGTGATCATCGTCGACTCCGTGGCGGCCCTGGTACCCAAGGCCGAAATCGAAGGCGAGATGGGCGATCAGCACGTCGGTCTGCAGGCGCGCCTGATGTCCCAGGCCCTGCGCAAGATCACCGGCAACATCAAGAACGCCAACTGCCTGGTCATCTTCATCAACCAGATCCGCATGAAGATCGGCGTGATGTTCGGCAACCCGGAAACCACCACCGGTGGTAACGCGCTGAAGTTCTACTCCTCCGTTCGTCTCGATATCCGCCGTACCGGCGCGGTGAAGGAAGGCGACGAGGTGGTCGGCAGCGAAACCCGCGTCAAGGTCGTGAAGAACAAGGTCGCACCGCCCTTCCGTCAAGCCGAGTTCCAGATCATGTACGGTCGTGGCATCTACCGCACCGGCGAGATCATCGACCTGGGTGTGCAACTGGGCCTGATCGAGAAGTCCGGCGCCTGGTACAGCTACCAGGGCAGCAAGATCGGCCAGGGCAAGGCCAATGCCGCCAAGTTCCTGGAAGAGAACACCGAGATCTGCAACACCCTCGACAAGGCCATCCGTGAGCAACTGCTGACCAACCAGCCGGCGCCGACCAAGGCCGAGCTCGCGGCGGCGGAAGCCGAAGCGGAAGCGGAAGCCGACTACTGATAGCCGTGGCCGTCGAGCTCGATACCCCCGTCGCGGTGCGGCGGGTCGCTATGGACCTGCTGGCGCGACGCGAGCATGGTCGTGCGGAACTCTCGCGCAAGCTGCGGCAACGCGGTGCCGCACAGGACCTGATCGACTCCGCCCTCGACCGTTTGGCCGAGGAGGGGTTGCTCAATGAAAGCCGCTATCTGGAAAGCTATATCGCCAGCCGCGCGCGGGCCGGGTACGGTCCGGTGCGGATCCGTGAGGAACTGTCGCAGCGTGGTTTGCCCCGCAGCGAAATCGACCGTGCGCTGAGCGAGGCGAGTGTCGATTGGAGCGAGAATCTGCGTGAGGTCTGGCGCCGCAAGTTCGCCCGGCTGCCGCAGGATGCTCGTGAGCGCGCCCAGCAGGGACGGTTTCTGAGCTATCGAGGCTATTCGATGGACGCCATCGGTCGACTCCTGAGTGGTCGACGGTCGGATGACTGAAACGAACAAGGCACCCGAGAGGGTGCCTTGTTCGTTTCAGGGACGGGACTCGCTATCAGCGTTCCCAGTTTTCCGGCTGGTTGATGAAATTCAGCAGCTCGCGCAGACGCCCCTGGTCGCGCCCATTGAAGGCGAAGGCCAGGCGGGTGAGGTGGGAGAACTCCGGTTCGTCCAGTTCCGATTCGCTGTAGGGCTGTTGATGGAAGCCGTCGGTAACGCAGAGGTTGCCGAATTCCTGCCCCAGCAGTTCCAGTGCGCGGGTGCTCAGCGGATGGTTCAGGCGGATCACGAAGCGATCCTTGAGCCAGCGACTGGAGTGGAAGTTGCTGTAGAACTGGGCGATTTCCTCGACGGCTTCCTCGGCCGTGTGCACCAGTTTCATCAGGTTCATGTCGCTGGGCAGGATGTAGCCGTTGTCTTCGAGCTGTTCCTTGATGAACTCCAGGGCGTGGTCCCAGTAATGGCCGCCGGGCTGGTCGAGCAGTACCACCGGCACCAGCGGGCTTTTGCCGGTCTGGATCAGGGTGAGCACTTCCAGGGCTTCGTCGAGGGTGCCGAAACCGCCGGGGCAGAGCACCAGGGCGTCGGCTTCCTTGACGAAGAACAGCTTGCGCAGGAAGAAGAAGTGGAACGACAGCAGGTTGCTGGTGCCGTCCACGATGTGGTTGGCGTGCTGCTCGAAGGGCAGGGTGATGTTGAAGCCGAGGCTGTTTTCCAGGCCGGCCCCTTCATGGGCGGCGGCCATGATGCCGCCGCCGGCGCCGGTGATGACCATCAGGTCGTAGCGCGCCAGGGTTTCGCCCAGGTCGCGGGCCAGGGCATAGACGGGATGGTTGGCCGGCGTGCGGGCCGAGCCGAACACCGTGACTTTGCGGCGACGCTTGAACTGCTCCAGGGTGCTGAAGGCGTGCTCCATCTCGCGCAGGGTCTGCAGCATGATCTTGGCGTCCCAGCGGTTGCGGTCGGCCTGGGCCATGCGGGCGACGGTGGTGAGCATTTCGCGGTAGAGCGGCAGGTTCTGGCTGCCGCCGGGGGCGGCCAGTTCGGCCAGCTCCTCTACTTTCTGCGCAAGGTCGATGCCGCTGGTCTGGAAGTGTCTGGAGAGGTAGTCGTCGGGCTCATAGGGCATGTTGATACTCCTTGTTCATCAACCCCTGTTGGCCTGTCCATGCGCCGCGGCCGTTCACGCAAGGTGTCGCCGGGACGGGTAGTGCGTTGCGTCATGCACAGGTCTCATGCAGGAGGCCTGTGCAGTCTGACACGCGGGATGTGACAGTCCGTGAGACCTCCACTTCAGATCGCTATCCGGTCCCCCGGTTCCGGTATGTTCGCGTTCCAGTTCAGGCGTTCGTGGAGGGCCGTCTGCAGCGCATCCATTTTTTCTCGTTCGCCATGTATCAGGTATAGCTCGGGTTTGTGCTCGAAGTGGCCAACCCACTGAATTAATTGCGATTGTCCTGCGTGGGCGGAGAATCCGCCAAGGGTATGGATCTGCGCCCGCACGCCGATGCGCTGGCGCAGGATGCGTACCGATTCAGCGCCATCGACGATGGCGCGTCCCAGTGTGCCTTTGGCCTGGAAGCCGGGGAAGACGATGTGGCATTCCTCGCGCCAGAGGTTGTGCTTGAGGTGGTGGACGATCCGGCCGCCGGTACACATGCCGCTGCCGGCGATGATGATGGCGCCGCTCTGGATGCGGTTCAGCATCATGGATTCCTCCACGCTCTGGGTGGTGTGCAGGATCGGCAGCCATTCGCCTACCTTCGCCGTGCCGGTGCCGCGCATGTATTCGCGGTCGCTGTCGGCGAACTCGCTGATGTGCTGCAGGTAGATGCGGTTGGCCTGGGCGGCCATCGGGCTGTCGAGATAGACCACTTGCTGCGGTAGCCGGCCTTCCTGGTAGAAGCGCCCGAGGTAGTAGATCAGGTCCTGTGTGCGGCCGACGGCGAAGGCCGGGATCAGCACGTTGCCGCCGTCGCGCTGGGCCTGCGCGAGGATGCCGGCCAGTTCCAGCAGAGTTTCGTTGGCATCGCGGTGGTCGCGGTCGCCGTAGGTGGACTCCAGTAGCACCACGTCGGCGCGAGCCAATGGTGTCGGCGTGCGCATCAGCGGTGAGCAGGTGCTGCCCAGGTCGCCGGAGAACACCAGGCGACGGGTCATGCCAAATTCGTGGATTTCGATCTCGACGATGGCCGAGCCGAGGATGTGGCCGGCATTGTGGAAGGTGACGCGAATACCTCGCGCCACATCGACCGTGCTGCCATAGCTGACGCGTCGACGCTGGTTAAGCGCGCGGGAAGCGTCCTCCTGGGTGTACAGCGGTTTCACCGGCGCCCGATTGAGGCGCGCGCGCCATTTGTTCTCCCATTCGGCGTCCTTTTCCTGGATGTGCGCCGAGTCCAACAGCATCAGCTCCAGCAGGTCGCAGCAGGACTCGGTGGCATAGATCGGCCCCTTGTAGCCCTCCTTCACCAGGCGCGGCAGCAGACCGCTGTGGTCGAGGTGGGCGTGGGACAGCACCACTGCGTCCAACGCCTTGGGATCGAACGGGAACGGACTGCGATTGCTCGCTTCATTGTCGCGGGTACCCTTGCTTGCGCTGCGTCCCTGACGCATGCCGCATTCGAGCAGCACACGTATGCCGTCGCGGGTTTCCAGCAGGTAGCAGGAACCGGTGACTTCCTGGATCGCGCCGATGAAGGTGAGTAGCGCCATATCGCCTCCTTGTCGGAATTGTCTTTCAGCCTTGCCCGATTGGGCGGACGGGGCGTTGATACATGTCAGCGCCTCTCCGATCTGGCGACCTAGACTTCCAGTCATACCCGAGGGAGAGCCGATATGTCACAGATCCTGCCCAGTCCGGAAGAACTCGCCGCCCATGCGGCCGCCGAACCGGCATACGCCCGATGGCTGCATGGCCGAGGTCCGCTTCAGCATAGCGCGCAGACCCAGGCGGCGGTTTTCCGCATGGCTCATCAATTGGTCCAGTACCGCCTGCAGCCGGATCTGGCGAGCGTCTACCGGATGTTCAGCGCCCTGGATCAACTGACCTGTGCCGGCCTTTGGCTGGTGGCGCACATGACCTATGCCCGGCGCGTACGCCTGAACGGCGAGCCGCTGCAGGCCGAGGATTTCAAGGCACAGCCCGAGGGGCACACCGGTGGCGCGCTGAACATGGTGCCGGCCTACGCCGGCTACCTGGCGCTCAATGCCTTGAGCGGCAAGACGCGGGGCTGGCTGATGGGGCAGGGGCACTGCGTGTCGGCGATCGACGCACTGAACGTGCTGACCGGTAACCTGCACCCGGAGCAGGCCACCGCCTACGGGCAGGGCGAGGACGGGCTGAATCGGCTGGTACGGGACTTCTACAGCTACGTTCAGGCGCCGGACGGCAGGGTTGCCGCGCCGCTGGGCAGCCACGTCAATGCGCACACCGCGGGTGGTATCGCCGAAGGCGGCTACCTCGGTTTCGCCGAACTGATGTATGCGCACATGCCGTTGCCGGGCGAGACGCTGGTGGCGTTTCTCTCCGACGGTGCCGCCGAGGAGCAACGCGGCAGCGACTGGATTCCGCGCTGGTGGCGGGCCGAGGACTGCGGGACGGCTTTGCCGGTGATGATCGCCAATGGCCGGCGCATCGAGCAGCGTACCGACCTGGGGACCCACGAAGGCCTGGCGGGCTTCAAGCAGCACCTGCGCCGTTGCGGTTTCGACCCGGTCAGCTTCGACGGGCGCGATCCCGCGGCCTTCGTCTGCGCCCTGTGGGAAATGGAGCAGCGGCTGGCACATCGGGTGGAAGACAAGGACCGCGGCATCCTCCACTATCCCTTGCCGATTCCCTACGGCATTGCGGAAACGGTGAAGGGCTTCGGTTTCTACGGTGCCGGCAGCAACGCCGCGCACAACCTGCCGCTGCCGGGCAATCCGAGCGAGGATGCGCAGGCGCGTGAGTTGTTCAACCAGCATGTGGCGCCGCTCTGGGTCGAACCGCAGGTGCTGGCCGATGCCTGCGCGCTGTTCAGTGCCTCTCGCGCTGGCCGGGGGCTGGAGCGGGATAATCCGCTGGCGGTGCGTCGTCCTATCGAGCCGTCGATCCCCGAGCTGCATTACCGCAACGACCTCTGTTCGCCGATGGCGGCACTGGACCGCTTCTATGTCGACCTGTGCGCGGCGAACCCTGACCTGCGGGCCCGCGTCGGCAACCCGGACGAGCTGGCGAGCAATCGCCTGGGCGGCGTCCTCAAGGCGCTCCGGCACCGGGTTTCCGAGCCGGAGAGCGCGCTGGAGGCGGTCGACGGCCGGGTGATCACCGCCCTCAACGAGGAAGCGGTGGTCTCCGCCTGCCTGGCCAACCAGGGCGGCCTCAATCTGGTGGCGAGCTACGAGGCCTTCTGCGTGAAGATGCTGGGCGCGGTGCGCCAGACAATCATCTTCTCCCGTCAGCAGAAGGAAGTTGGCCGCCCCGCCGGCTGGCTTGGCTGGCCGCTGGTGGCGACTTCGCACACCTGGGAGAACGGCAAGAACCAGCAGTCGCACCAGGACACTACCTTCTGCGAGGCGCTGCTGGGCGAGATGAGCGATATGGTGCGGGTGGTCTTCCCCGCGGACCACAACAGTGTGCTGGCGCTGCTGCCGGAGATTTACCGCAGCCGTGGGCAACTGACCTGCATGGTGATTCCCAAGCGCGAGCGCCCCTCGGAGTTCAGTCGGGCCCAGGCCGAGCAGTTGACCCGAGATGGCGCGCTGGTGCTGGAGGAGCATCCGGGCAGCGCTCCGTTGCTGCTGATCGCCAACGGCAGTTATCAACTGGCGGAGATGCGTCGCGCAGCAATGCGCCTGGAGGAGGCTGGCTATCCCTATCGGCTGGTGTATCTGCAGGAGCCGGGCCGCTTCCGCGCCCCTCGCGACAGCTGGGAACTGCAGTCGGTGGCCGACGAGGCGCTGACCGCCCGCTTGTTCCCCAACCACTGCGAGCGCCGGGTGCTGCTGACGCACATGCGCCCCGAAGTGGCGCGCGGACACCTCTGGCCGATCCTGCCGGACGCGCTGAAAACTTCGGTGCTGGGTTATCGCAACCAGGGCGGTACGCTGGACGAGGCGGGCATGCTGTTCGCCAACCGCGCCTGTTGGGCCAATGTGCTGGTCGCCTGCGCGCGCCTGCTGGATGTCCCGCGCACCGCGTTGTTGACGCCCGAAGAGGCAGCGGCGGTGGCGGGAAAGGGCGATCCGGCGTTGTTGCGTTGACAGGCCGCGCGCAACCGTCGGAGGGCGGTTGCGCGGGGTTCAGCGTTTCAGCGGTTTGATCAGGCTATCGAGACCGTCGATCTTCAGCTCCAGGGTCAGTTGCATCAACTGGCCCAGTTCACCCTTGGGGAACTCGCCCTTGCGGTGGAACCACAGCAGGTACTCTTCCGGCAGGTCCACCAGCATGCGCCCCTGGTACTTGCCGAACGGCATCGGCGTGCGCGCGATCTTCAACAGCTGCAGCTTGTCGAGCATGGCGGGGCGAGGTTACTTCTGCAGCTTGATCTTGCAGCTGCCGGCGTCGAAGCGCTCGGTGGCGACCGGGGCGTTGGTCTTGTACTCGGTGAAGCTGTAGGTGAGGATCGCGCCCTGAGCCAGCAACTGGCGGTAGGCGGTATTGCTGCAGACGCTGTCGCCCAGCTGGCTGCGCACGCTGTCGGGATTGGCACGCATTTTCTCGGCGTGGCTGGCGCGCACGCTCAGGTGGTTGATCAACTGAGGACCGTCGACGGTGTAGCCCTGGTCGAGGATGTCTTCGTTGATCGCGCGCGGGGTACCTTCACTGCTCTCCTTGGCGACCTTTTCCAGGGTCTGGGTCAGTTCGAAGTCCTTCTTCGACGCGGCGTGGGCGGCGGGAAGAACGAGGCAGAGGGCGAGGGCGGTGAGGCGCAGCATGGGCATCTCCTGACAATGGTGCCGATTCGACCGTGCGGACCCATCGGGGTTCGCCGGTTGTTCCTGGTCGCCATTGTCCCTGAAAAGCGCGTCCGTGCCGAGGAGCACGTGTCGCGGCGGCGCCGCACGGCGGTCCTCTGGCGTCGGGAGATAGGACGGCTCTGTTACAATCACCGGCCTGCACCTTTCGTTTTGTCCGAGCAGCCGATGTTCCAATCGCTTTCCCTCGCCCCGGTGGCGCGTTCATGAGCCACGCCGTTGCCCGTCTTCGCGATGAACGCCTTGCCCGTTGCGTCAAGCCGTTCGTGGCCCGTGGTTCGCGCTCGCCGCGTTGCGCCGGCTGCCGTCTGCGGCCGAACTACTGCATGTGTGGCCTGCGTCCGCAGGTCGAGTCGAACGCGGCGATGTGTCTGGTGATGTTCGATACCGAGCCGCTCAAGCCCAGCAACACTGGCTGGCTGATCGCCGAGACCGTGCCCGAGACCTGGGCGTTCGGCTGGTCGCGCATCGAGGTCGATCCGGCCTTGCTGGCGTTGCTGGACGATCCGCAATGGCAGCCCTACGTGGTGTTCCCCGGCGAGTTCGTCCAGCCCGAGCGCGTGGTGACCGAGGTGATGCCGCAGGAGGGCAAGCGCCCGCTGTTCATCCTGCTGGACGCGACCTGGAACGAGGCGCGCAAGATGTTCCGCAAGAGCCCTTACCTGGACCGCTTCCCGGTACTGAGCATCACCCCCGATGCGCTGTCACGCTACCGCCTGCGCCGCTCCAAGTTCGATGAGCACCTGTGCACCGCGGAGGTGGCGGCGCTCTGCCTGGGGCTGGCCGGCGACCGCCGCGCCGGGGATGCGCTGGATGCCTATCTGGATGTGTTCAGCGAGCGCTACCTGGGCTCCAAGTGCCAGCAGCCGCTGGACGAGAAGAGCCCGGCACACCAGGTGCTGATGCCCTTCACCCAGGGCCAGGACTCGTAGCGGACTCTGTCCGCGATGCTTCTATTCCCGGGCTGTTCGCGAGCAAGCTCGCTCCTACAGTCCTGGCATCGCGCTCAGCCGGGAGGATTTTGTAGGAGCGAGCTTGCTCGCGAACCGCGTCGTTGCGGCGCTGTAATCAGGCCGGCTTCGCCTCGGCCTTTTTCGGCCACAACTGCGCCACCAGCATGCCGGTAAGCATTAGTGCGCACCCCAGGTAGCCGCGCAGGTGCAGTGTCTCGTCGAGGAACAGGGCGCCGGCGATGGCGGCGAATACGGCTTCGAGCGACAGGATGATCGCCGCGTGGGAAGCGATGGCGTGTTTCTGCGCCACGACTTGCAGGGTGAAGCCGGTGGCGACGCCGAACAGGCCGCCATAGAGCAGTGCGGGGCCGGCCTGGACGATGGCGGCCCAGCGGATTTCCTCGAAGATCAGCGCCAGGACCAGGCTCACGACCGCGCAGGTGACGAACTGCAGGAAGGCCAGGCGGATCGGGTCGTAGCGGCTGGCGAACAGGCCCACCAGCAGTACGTGGCCGCCCCAGACGAAGGCGCCGGTCAACTGCAGCCAATCGCCGGAGGCAACGTGGAAGTTCGGCCCGATGCTCAGCATCGCCATGCCGATCACCGCCAGCGCCGCGCCCAGCCAGGTTCCCATGCCGGTGCGGTGGCCGAACAGCAGTCCCAGCAGGGGCACGATGATCACGTACAGGCCGGTGATGAAGCCGGAGTTGGTCACGCTGGTGAACAGCAGGCCGACCTGCTGCAGGTTGATCCCCAGAGTGAGCGCGGCGCCAATGGCCAGGCCCGCCAGCAGCAGGCCGCGATTGAAGGGCTGGGCGCCGCGCTTGCTCGACCAGGCCAGCAGTGGCAACAGCGCCAGCGCGCCCAGGGCGAAGCGCAGGCCGGTATAGAGAAACGGGCCGATGGCGTCCATCCCCAGACGCTGTGCGACGAAGGACACGCCCCAGATCATCGCGGTAAACAGCATCAGGATATCGGCGCGCAGCGCGTGGCTTTTCATCTTGTTGTTCTCGAACGATGGAAAAAAAGCGGAACTCTGCCGCAAGCCTCGGCGCTTGGAAAGAGGCGCGCCTTGCCTGCGGGTGCGACGACAGTGCCCTTGACGTTGCATTCGCACGGACAGCGGGCGTTGTCTTTGCGTACAATGTGCGGGCAGTGCTCTATCCGGCTCCGACCTTCCCTGCGCAGGTTTGGCTGTTATCCACGGCAAGACTTCGGCGCGGCCTTCAAGGAATTTTCATGGCTTCCTACGAGATCCTGATCGCTGACGATCACCCGCTGTTCCGCAGTGCCCTGCACCAGGCCCTGACCATCGGCCTGGGACCTGACGCGCGACTGGTGGAGGCGGCGAGCATCGCGGAGCTGGAGGCCAGGTTGAACGAAAAGTCGGACTGGGACCTGGTGCTGCTGGACCTGAACATGCCCGGCGCCTACGGCTTCTCCGGTCTGGTGCTGCTGCGCGGCCAGTATCCGCAGATTCCGGTGGTGATGGTCTCGGCCCAGGAGGACGCCGCCGTGGTGCAGCGCTCCCGCGAGTTCGGCGCCAGCGGCTTCATTCCCAAGTCCAGCGAACTGAGCGTGTTGCAGCAGGCGGTGCGCGCGGTGCTCGACGGCGACGTCTGGTGGCCGCCGCAGGTGGACGCCGTGACCGAGATGAGCGAGGAGGTCCGTGCCGCCAGTGCCGGTCTTGCCAGCCTCACGCCGCAGCAGTTCCGCGTGCTGACGATG
The DNA here is from genome assembly GCF_000349845.1 of Pseudomonas sp. ATCC 13867. Taxonomy (NCBI): domain Bacteria; kingdom Pseudomonadati; phylum Pseudomonadota; class Gammaproteobacteria; order Pseudomonadales; family Pseudomonadaceae; genus Pseudomonas; species Pseudomonas sp. ATCC 13867. The sequence continues at coordinate 1,697,303 of NC_020829.1, forward strand.
GTCTGCGAAGGTCTGCTGAACAAGCAGATCGCTTTCGAGCTGAACGTCTCCGAGGCCACGGTGAAGGCCCACGTCACCGCGATCTTCCGTAAGCTCAACGTGCGTACCCGCACTCAGGCGGCGTTGCTGCTGCAGCAGATGGAGTCGGTCCCGGGGGCGTGATTTCGTCACATCCTGTCAAACCGAATGACTCCTTTTTGACGCGCGCTGGTATAGAGTGCCGCGACCTTTTACCTGTGAGAAACACTCGTGTCCGCTTCCCCCTTCAAAGGCCAGACCGGCCTGAAACGCATCTTCAATGCCGCCGGTTATTCCCTGGCCGGCTTTGCCGCCGCCTTCAAGGGTGAAGCGGCCTTCCGCCAGTTAGTGCTGATCAACGTCATCCTGATCCCGCTGTCGTTCTTCTGCGACGTCACCCGCGGCGAGCGCGCGCTGCTGATCGCGGTGTGTTTGCTGGCGCTGATCGTCGAGCTGCTCAACTCTGCCATCGAGGCGGTGGTCGATCGTGTTTCCCTGGAGCGTCACCCGCTGTCGAAGAACGCCAAGGACATGGGCAGCGCCGCCCAGTTCGTGGCGCTGACCATCATCACCGTCACCTGGGCGGGCATCCTGCTGGGTTAAGCGTCGGTCATCCTTTGCAGGACCGAGGGGGCGCCCAGTCCTTGCTCGCGAATCGCCCGGCCCTGATGTCGTCGGCGTGAAGCGTTCGCGAGCAAGCTCGCTCCTACGAAAAGCGCATCGTCATGGAATCATCGGCAGCACGATCTCGTCGCTGCGCGTCACCCCGGCCGTTTCGCTGCGGCACAGGTCGAGAAACTCACGCATGGTCGCGGTCTGGTACTTCTGCCGGTGCCAGATGAAGTAGAACTGCCGGCGCAGGTCCAGATCCGGAGTTTCCACCGCCACCAGGCTGCCGCGGCGGAAGGCGTCGCGCAGGGCCAGGCGTGAGATGCAGCCGATCCCCAGTCCCGACTCCACCGCGCGCTTGATCGCCTCGGTGTGTTCCAGTTCCAGGCGCACGTTCAGTGGCTCGATGCGGTGCCGCATGGCCTGGTCGAAGGTCAGTCGCGTGCCGGAGCCCTGCTCCCGCAGGATCCAGGCCTCCTCGATCAACCGCGCAAGGTCCGCGCGGCCTTCGCGGGCCAGCGGGTGCTGTGGCGCGCAGAACACCACCAGTTCGTCCTCCATCCACGGTTGTACCTCGATGTCCGGGTGCTGGCAGTCGCCTTCGATCAGGCCCAGGTCGAGTTCATAGTGGGCGATGCGCTGCACCACGTGGGCGGTGTTGTGCACGTGCAGGCGCACCCGGCAGTCCGGCTGGCGCTGCATGAAGGTGCCGATCAGCAGGGTCGCCAGGTAGTTGCCGATGGTCAGGGTGGCGCCCAGGTCCAGCGAGCCGAAGGCGCTCTTGCCGTTGAGCATGTTCTCGATCTCGCTGCCGCGGTCGAGCAGGGCCACCGCCTGGGGCAGCAACTGGTGGCCGAGAGCGTTTAGGGTCAGGCGTTTGCCGGAACGGTCGAACAGCTTGCAGTCGAACTGCCGTTCCAGCTCGCCCAGGGCGGTGCTGGTAGCCGACTGCGACATGGACAGCGCTTCGGCCGCGCGGGAGACGCTTTCCTGCTGGGCGACGGCGACGAAGACTTCGAGCTGGCGCAGGGTGAACTTCATGCTGTGGGGCTCCGGAGAAGGCTGCGCGACATTTCGTCACCCCGGCGTAGGAAGCACCTGACGGTATCCTTTCGCGGCGACTGGGCGGCCTTATCTGCGTTTTGGATTAGCAATATCCAGATAATTTATTTTGCGGATATTGTCGACGCCTATAAAATGTCGCGCAATTGCGCTACGTCCGGGATCTGCTGGGGTGCGCCACGTTTCTCCTAGGAGTCCTTGATGAGCAACCTGTACACCGAACGCGTTCTCAGCGTGCACCACTGGAACGATACCCTCTTCAGCTTCAAGACCACCCGTAACCCGGGTCTGCGCTTCAAGACCGGTCAGTTCGTGATGATCGGCCTGGAAGTCAACGGTCGTCCGCTGATGCGCGCGTACAGCATTGCCAGCCCGAACTACGAAGAACACCTGGAGTTCTTCAGTATCAAGGTCCCGGACGGTCCGCTGACTTCGCGCCTGCAGCACCTGAAGGAAGGCGACGAACTGATGGTCAGCCGCAAGCCCACCGGCACCCTGGTGCTGGACGACCTCAAGCCCGGCAAACACCTGTACCTGCTGAGCACCGGCACCGGCATGGCGCCGTTCCTCTCCGTCATCCAGGATCCGGAAGTCTACGAGAAGTTCGAGAAGGTCATCCTGGTTCACGGCGTGCGCTGGGTCAGCGAGCTGGCCTATGCGGACTTCATCACCAAGGTCCTGCCGGAGCATGAGTACTTCGGCGACATGGTGAAAGAGAAGCTGATCTACTGCCCGCTGGTTACCCGTGAAGAGTTCCACAGCATGGGCCGCCAGACCGACCTGATGCGCAGCGGCAAGCTGTTCGCCGACATCGGCCTGCCGCCGATGAACCCGCAGGACGACCGCGCGATGATCTGCGGTAGCCCGAGCATGCTCGACGAAACCAGCGAAGTGCTGAACGGCTTCGGTCTGCAGATCTCCCCGCGCATGGGCGAGCCGGGCGACTACCTGATCGAGCGCGCCTTCGTCGAGAAGTAAGCAGCGCTGTTGAGTTGAAGGAGCGCCGCGGTCCCTAATGGGATCGCGGCGTTTTTTATGGCCCGGATTCGTGAGGGCGGCGGTTTTTCGTCGGATCGGATGTCGGTGCGCTGGGAGCGCCCTCACCCTGGCCCTCTCCCAGAGGGGGACTGTTCGGTGCGGGACGAAAGACTGGTATTAGCCGGCACGGAGAGCTTTTCGTAGGAGCGAGCCTGCTCGCGAACCTGCGGAGTATCGTGCACCACCGTTCGCGAGCAAGCTCGCTCCTACAGAAGCATCAGGCCAGGCGTTGGCCGGACACGGCCGGGTGATACAGCGGCTGCACCTTGTTCCCCGCCGGGTCGAGCAGGTGGAAGCTGCGCGCGCCGTCGCCGTGGTCGAAGGGGCGGTCCAGCAGGGTTACGCCACGGGCCTTGAAGTACTGGTACCAGGCTTCCAGCTCTTCCACGCTGTCGACCACGAAGCCGTAGTGATCCATCGTCTGCAGACCGTTGGCCGCGCCGACGCCGCGTCCCAGGGATAGGTTGTCGTTGCCGCAGGTGAGGTAGACCAGGTCCTCGTTGGCGCGGTTGAGCACTTGCATGCCGAGTACGTCGACATAGAAGCGCTCGCACTCTTCCAGGTTCGGCACCAGCAGGGCGAGGTGGCGCAGGCCGTTGAGGCGACCGGGGCGGACAGGGAGATCGGACATGGACGGGATTCCTTTTTTGTATACAATTTGTTTTTAAATTTAAAACAAAAGGAGCATCCTGTGTACAGTCTCTTTATCAAGACCCGGGTAAAGCCCGGAACCGCCGACGATTTCCTGGCCGCCATCAAGGTCAATGCCGCCGCTTCGGTATCCAATGAGCCGGGGTGCCTGGTGTTCGATGTGTCCCAGGACCGCGTCGATCCGGAGGTGATCTACCTCTACGAGATCTACCGCGACGACGCGGCCTATGACGCGCACACCCAGACCGCGCACTTCCGTGACAGTCGCCCGCTGGTGGAGCCGCTGATCCTCGAACAGGAATGCTTCGAGAGCGAGGTGGTCGCCCTCAACCCGGTGAGCTGATCCGCTTCAGTCGGCGCCGCGAATCAGGTCGAGCACGCGGATCTCGCCCTCGGCCGGGTAGTGCCAGTGCACGTCCAGGTCCCACAGGCGCACTCCGTAGCGGCGCTCGGGCGGCGGCTTCTGGTAGGCCGGACGCGGGTCCTGGGCGAGACACTGTTCGACCAGTTCGCGCACCGGCTGGCCGAGTCGCACACCGTGCTCGTGGGCCTGGCGCAGGGCCTCGTCGCTCCACTGCACGGCGATGGCGGCGGGCGGTGCGTCGGCAATGGCGTTGCGCGCATCGCTGACGATGTCGGCGTAGGGCACGTAGGGCTTGATGTCGAGTACCGGCGTGCCGTCCAGCAGGTCGATGCCGGATAGCCAGAGGCGGCCGGGTTCGACCTTCTCCAGCTTCACCACCGACTGGCCGATGCCGTTGGGGCGGTGGGTGGCGCGGGTGGCGAACACGCCGAGGGAGCGGTTGCCGCCCAGGCGCGGCGGGCGCACCTTCAGCCGTGGCTTGTTTTCCAGTGCCTGGTGGAAGAGGAAGATCAACCAGACGTGGCTGACCTGCTCCAGGCCTTCCACCGCATCGCCGGTGTCGAACGGCGGCAGCAATTCCAGTACGCCGGTCGCGGCCGGAGCCAGTTGCGGCTGGCGCGGGATGGCGAACTTCTCCTTGAAGCAGGAGCGGACATGGCCGATGGGCGTGACGGAATGAGGCATGGCGGTGGAGGCTGGCGCTGGGGCGAACATGGTACCCGATCAGAGGTGAAGCCGCGCCCTGGTCGAATCGTCGGGAGGGGCCGCGCGCTTTTTCAGTGCGCGTCGGACGAGGCATCACGGGATTCCGGCAAATCCCTAGCGGCGGCATGACCATTGTCGGCGACTACGGTGCGCGGTTGTCGATGTATCTGGAAGAGCCTGCTTCTACCCGGCGTGGCTCCTGATCATCACCGAGGCACCTCCGAGGATCCGCTCTCACACGACCGGCGAGCTCAGCCTGGTCTATCTGCCAGTTGCGCTCAGTGCGAGCGCAAGGCCCGCCGAGCCAGCAGCAGGTAGGGCGGCAGATTGATCGCCAGCACCAGCAGGCCGAGCACGGCCTGAGTTGCCTCGGTCAGGCTGGCGGGGTAGATCAGCGGGATCAGGTAGTGCTCGATGAAGCCGCCGCTGTAGCCGTTATCGCCGGCGAGGGCGCGGAAGTGGTTTTCCAGCGGTGTCAGCGGGCAGTAGAGGTGGAAGAACTCCACCGCCATGCCCCAGATCGCCGCCGGCGCATGCAGCCATGCCAGGCGCGGCCAGCGCAGCGCCAGCAGGCCGCCGAGCAGCACGAAGAGGATGAAGCCCAGGTGCAGCAGCACCACGGCGTCGGCGGCGAGGCGATAGAGCACGGCGGCCTCAGCGCTGCTGGCGCTGGGTCAGGCCCTTGAGGAAGTTGCGCAGCAACTGGTCGCCGCAGGGGCGGTAGTTGTTGTGGCCGGGCTTGCGGAACAACGCACCCAGTTCCGTCTTGGTGACGATGAAACCTACGCTGTCGAGGATCGCGAGGATGTCGTCGTCGCGTAGCTCGAAGGCGACGCGCAGCTTCTTCAGGGTGATGTTGTTGGTCAGCGGCAGCTCCACCGGCGGCAGCGGGCGTGATTCGTCGCGGCCGCGGCGATGCACGATCAGGCCGTCGAGGAAGTGCGCCAGTACGCGGTCGCTGCACGGCTCGAAGTCCGGCTCGTCGTCGCGGGCGAGGAAGGCGCCGACATCCTCCGCGCTGAGGTTGAAGCCGGCCAGCGCGGTGATCTCGGCGACTTGTGCATCGCGGATGTCCAGCAGGTAGCGCAGGCTGCGCAGTACGTCGTTGTTGGTCATGTTCTTTCCATCCAAATGAAGAGCCCCGCATCAGCGGGGCTCTTGCGGATCAGACCAGTTCGGCCCAGAGGTCGTACTCGTCGGCGTCGGTGATGCGCACGCGCACCTTGTCGCCGGGCTTCACGTCGAAGCTGTCGATGTAGACGGCGCCGTCGATTTCCGGGGCGTCGGCGTAGGAGCGGCCGACCGCGCCTTCGTCGTCCACTTCGTCGATCAGCACGTCGATTTCCTTGCCGATCTTCAGTTGCAGGCGCGCGGCGGAGATCGCCTGCTGGTGCGCCATGAAGCGCTCCCAACGGTCCTGCTTGATGTCATCGGGTACCACGTCCAGGCCCAGGTCGTTGGCCGGCGCGCCTTCCACCGGGGAGTACTGGAAGCAGCCGACGCGGTCGAGCTGGGCTTCGGTCAGCCAGTCCAGCAGGTACTGGAAGTCTTCTTCGGTCTCGCCGGGGAAGCCGACGATGAAGGTGGAGCGGATGGTCAGCTCGGGGCAGATCTCGCGCCACTTCTTGATGCGCGCCAGGGTCTTGTCCTCGAAGGCGGGGCGCTTCATGGGCTTCAGCACTTTCGGGCTGGCGTGCTGGAAGGGGATGTCCAGGTAGGGCAGCAACTTGCCCTCGGCCATCAGCGGGATCACGTCGTCGACGTTGGGGTACGGGTAGACGTAGTGCAGGCGTACCCACACGCCCATCGCGGAGAGCGCCTGGCATAGCTCCAGCATGCGGGTCTTGACCGGCTGGCCGTCCCAGAAGTCCATCTTGTACTTCAGGTCGACGCCGTAGGCGCTGGTGTCCTGGGATATCACCAGCAGTTCCTTGACGCCGGCCTTGACCAGGCGCTGGGCTTCGCTGAGCACGTCGCCGACCGGGCGGCTGACCAGCTTGCCGCGCATGGACGGGATGATGCAGAAGCTGCAGCTGTGGTTGCAGCCTTCGGAAATCTTCAGGTAGGCGTAGTGACGTGGGGTCAGCTTGATGCCCTGCGGCGGCACCAGGTCGATCAGCGGGTTGTGCTCGGCCTTGGGTGGGATCACCTCGTGGACGGCATTGACCACCTGCTCGTACTGCTGCGGGCCGGTCACGGCCAGCACGCTGGGGTGCACGTCGCGGATGCTGTCTTCGGCGACGCCCATGCAGCCGGTGACGATCACCTTGCCGTTCTCGGCGATGGCTTCGCCGATGGCGTCCAGGGACTCGGCCTTGGCGCTGTCGATGAAGCCGCAGGTGTTCACCACTACCACGTCTGCGTCCTGGTAGGTGGGGACGATTTCGTACCCTTCCATGCGCAGCTGGGTGAGGATGCGTTCGGAATCGACCGTGGCCTTCGGGCAACCAAGGCTTACGAATCCGACTTTGGGTGTGGCGGTGGACATGTGCGGCTAACCTCGAAGGGCGCGCTGGCGGCGCCTCTGATCAAAAAGTGCGCAATTCTAGCGGCGTCCCGCGCGCTTGACCAGTCTCCCTGGGACAAGCTGTCGCAGTCTCCTGTCGGCGCCTGCCAGCCGGTAATTGTAGGCAACAGGCTCTATAGTCATTCAGAACGAACGCGGCCGGCTCTTGCATCGATGAATGGGTCGGAGCAGGATGCGCCGAATTTTCCTGAGGAATCTTGTTACATGTCCGATGCAAGCGCCGGCACCGTTGAGCATGAGCAACCCCATTCCAGCTCCGCGATCGGCCTGATGGTCGGCGCCGTGGGCGTCTGCTACGGCGATATCGGCACCAGCCCGCTGTACACCCTCAAGGAGGTCTTCGTCGGCGGCTATGGCGTGCAGGCCAACCATGACGGCGTACTCGGCGTGCTGTCGCTGATCTTCTGGTCGCTGATCTGGGTGGTGTCGATCAAGTACGTGATCTTCGTCCTGCGCGCCGACAACCAGGGCGAGGGCGGGGTGATGGCGTTGTCGGCCCTGGCTCGCCGCGCCGCCACCGGGCGCCGCCGCCTGCAGGCGACCGTGGTGATCGCCGGTCTGATTGGCGCGGCGTTGTTCTATGGCGACAGCATGATCACCCCGGCGATCTCGGTGCTCTCGGCCATCGAGGGCCTGGAGATCGCGTTCGACGGCCTGGAGCACTGGGTGGTGCCGTTGTCGCTGATCGTGCTGGTCGGCCTGTTCCTCATCCAGAAGCACGGCACTGCGCGCATCGGCATCCTGTTCGGCCCGGTGATGGTGGCCTGGTTCGTGGCGCTGGCGGCGCTGGGGGCCTATGGCGTGTCGCGGCAGCCGGAAGTGCTGAAGGCGATGAATCCGGCCTGGGCCTTCAATTTCTTCGTCTCGCACCCCGGCATCGGCGTCGCCATCCTCGGCGCCACCGTGCTGGCGCTGACCGGCGCCGAGGCGCTGTATGCGGACATGGGCCATTTCGGCCGCAAGCCGATCGCCCGCGCCTGGTTCGCCCTGGTGCTGCCGGCGCTGGTGCTGAACTACTTTGGCCAGGGCGCGACCATCCTGGTCAACGCCGAAGCCGCGCGCAACCCGTTCTATCTCACTGCGCCGAGCTGGGCGCTGGTACCGATGGTGGCACTGTCCACCGCGGCCACGGTGATTGCGTCCCAGGCGGTGATTTCCGGCGCCTTCTCGCTGACCCGGCAGGCCATCCAGCTTGGCTACGTGCCGCGCATGGTGATCCAGCACACGTCCAGCCATGAGCAGGGACAGATCTACATCGGCATGGTGAACTGGGCGCTGATGGTGGGTGTGGTACTGCTGGTGCTGGGCTTCGAATCTTCCGCCGCACTGGCCTCGGCTTACGGCGTGGCGGTGACCGGCACCATGCTGATGACCACCCTGTTGATGGGCGTGGTGGTCTGGCTACTGTGGAAGTGGCCGCTGTGGCTGGCCATTCCGTTCTTCCTGATGATGCTGCTGGTGGACAGCCTGTTCTTCGCCGCCAACCTGCCCAAGGTTGTCCAGGGCGGTGCCTTCCCGGTGATCGCCGGTATCGGCCTGTTCATCCTGATGACCACCTGGAAGCGCGGTCGCCAACTGCTGGTGGATCGCCTCGACGAGGGCTCGCTGCCGCTGCCGCTGTTCATTTCCAGCATTCGCTCGCAGCCGCCGCACCGCGTGCAGGGTACCGCCGTGTTCCTCACAGCCCGCACCGACGCCGTGCCCCACGCGCTGTTGCACAACCTGCTGCACAACCAGGTGCTGCATGAGCAGGTGGTGCTGCTCACCGTGGTCAACGAAGACAGCCCCCGGGTCAGCCCGGATCGCCGCTTCGAGGTGGACGCCTATGGCGAGGGCTTCTTCCGCGTTGTGTTGCACTTCGGTTTCATGGAGGACCCGGATATTCCGCTGGCGCTCAAGCTCTGCCACCTCAACGAGCTGGACTTCAGCCCGATGCGCACCACCTACTTCCTCAGCCGCGAGACGGTGATCCCATCCAAGCTGATTGGCATGGCGCGCTGGCGCGAGGCGTTGTTCGCCTTCCTGCTGAAGAACGCCAACGGCAACCTGCGCTACTTCAATTTGCCGCTGAACCGGGTGATCGAGCTGGGGACGCAGGTGGAGATCTGAGTTTTCGCTGCATGAAAAAGCGCGCCGATTGGCGCGCTTTTTCTTTGGGGTGTATTGGGTAGTCGCGGACTTTGTCCGCGACTCGTCGGCAGGGTCTGCGTTGGGTGGGTTCGCGAGCAAGCTCGCTCCTACGAAGAGCACTCCGGTGTATGCCGGTAGTGTGGGCGCGAGCTCGCTCGCGAACCGCACGGCACCACGCTGCACTCTTCTGCAGAAGCGCTCCTTGGGGGCAAATCACAGGCATGGCCCCCACAGTCACCGGCAATCACGATGCAGGAGCGGCTTCCGTCCGCTACTGTCCCGTGTCGCGCCGGAAGAGATCGCGGACGAGGCTCGCTTGTACGGAAGCACGCCCTGCGAAGGGCGGAGTCTTACTCCGGCTTCGCCTCACCCTTGCCCGGCAGCATTCGCACCAGGGTGTTGTCGCGGCTGATGTAGTGGTGGAACAGCGCGGCGGCGGCGTGCAGGCCGATCAGCCAGTAGCCCAGCACGGCGATGCTTTCGTGCCAGCCCTTGACCTGCTTGGCCAGGTCCGGATTCTTGCCCACCAGGTGGGGCAGCTCCAGCCCCCAGAAGGGGACCGGCTTGTCGGCGGCACTGAGGATCACCCAGCCGGCCAGCGGCAGGCCGATCATCAGGACGTACAGCATCACGTGCATCAGCTTGGCCAGTACCATCTGCCAGCTCGGCGGCGCGGGGAGGATAGGCGGAGTCGGGTAGATGAAGCGGCCGATCAGGCGCAGCCAGACCAGCACGAAGACGCTCAGACCGAGCATGAAGTGCCACTGCTTGAGCAACTCGCGGGTTTCGCTGCCCTTCGGGAAGTTCCCGCGCAGTTCTATGCAGGCATATACCGCCGCAATCAGCAGCAGCATGAGCCAGTGCATGGCGATCGACAGGCTTCCGTAACGGGAGGGTTTTCGGGTCAGGCTCATGACGGTTCCTTGTGTGGCTTCACGGACCCCGTTCCGGCGACGGGGCTGACAGTGTCAGCATAGAGCCTTAAGCCAGCCTGAAGCTGCATCGGAGCATGGAGAAAGGGCCGCCTGGCGCGGCCCTTTGATCGAGATCAACCCTCGTTGTCGGTGGCCTGGCGGGAGCGGATGGCGTCGACCAGGCGCTTGGCAAGGGCCGGATAATTCTCGTCGAAGTGGTGGCCGCCGGGGAGCTGGAGATTCTCCCCGACCGACTGCGGCTGGGTGCAGCCGCTCTCGTCCTTCTCTTCGATACCGTACACGCAGAGCACCTTGGGCCCTGGCAGGCGGGCCATTTCCGGGCCGGTGGCGGCTTCCTGACCGGCCTTGCCCAGCCAGCCCTGCACTTCGATCTCGAAGCTGCCGCTACGGGCGAAGGCCAGCAGGATTACCGCGCTGACGTCCTTCTTGGCGTCGGCCGGCAGGCGGTTGTAGATCGCCGGCAGCACGTCGGCGCCAAAGGAGTAGCCCGCCAGCACGAAATGCTTGGCGCCCCATTTCTCGCGGTAGTGCTGCATCAGCACGGCAAGGTCGGCGGCGCTCTGCTCGGGGCTCTTGTGCTCCCAGAAGTAGCGCAGGGCATCGACGCCCACCACCGGGTAGCCCAGCTCGGCCATCTGCGCGGCGACGTCGCGGTCCAGGTCGCGCCAGCCCCCGTCGCCGGAGTAGAACAGGGTGACGGTTTCCGACGGCTTGGCAGCGGGGACTTCCACTACCGGCACGTTATCGCTGCCGCCTTGCAGCAGGTGGCGCAACTGGTCGGCGAGTACCTTGGGCAGCGGGGTGTCGTAGTCGGCGATTACCGTCTCGGCATTCTGCAGGCCACGGGCGAAGCGTGCGCTGGGATCATCCGGGTTGTCGTTCCAGGCGGCCAGCCAGCGGCCGTGGGCGGCGCTTTGCGGCAGGGGGGCGGCGGCGCAGTCGGGCTTTTCCAGGGAGAAACCGACCGACAGGGCGCGGGCCTTGTCGTCGCTCTGTCCGGCGAGCCAGCGCCAGGCATAGGTGCCGCCCGGACCGATGCCGGCAACCAGGGTCGGCTGGCCGTCGAGCAACTCGCCAGCGGCCTTGATGCGCGCCTGCTGGGCGGCGCAATCCTTGTCCGGGAAGACGAACTGCACCACGCGGGCCCCGCTGTCGTGAGCCAGGGCCAGCAGTTGGCCGTCGTCCAGCTTCTGGTCCGGTTGTACCGCCAGCAGGACGCGCGCATTGGGTTGCTTGCCAGGGATGGCCAGACTGACGGCGCTGCCGTCGGGCAACTGATGGTGTTCCACGACCGCCTGGGACGCGGGGCGACTCCACAGCAACAGTCCGGCGGCGATGAGGATCAGCAGGAGCAGGGCGAGCAGATGCCGCCAGCGACGTTTCGACATTTCAGCGTTTCACCAATCCACTCAGGCCGCCGGCGATCAACGCGGCGGTGTCGGCCAGGGCCACCAGCGGATCCAGTCCGGCGGGCACGGCCAGGTAACGGGGCTCCCAGTCGGGCTGGAACTTGTCCTTGAAGCGGCGCAGCCCCTGGAAATTGTAGAACTGCTCGCCCCGGCGGAAGACCAGGGCGCCCAGGCGCTGGGTCAGCGGCGCGCCACGGCGCGGCTGCAGGCCGGCGAGCGGCACCATGCCAAGGCTGAAGCGGGTGTGCCCGCTTTCCTTGTAATGCAGGATCAGGCCGAGCATGAGAAATTCCATAGTCAGCTTTGGCGCGTCAGGCGCCACGCGCATCAGGTCGATGCTCGCCACGTCCTTGCTGGCGGTTTCCAGCAGGTTGGCGAAGGCGACGGCACGGCCTTCGTGGCGGATCACCACGACGCGGAAGTAGTTCAGGTACTCGGGGGTGAAGCGGCCCAGGGAGAAACCCTTCTCGCGGACGTTCTTGCCGCCCAGCCAGGCATCGGAGACCGCCCGTAGTTCCTCCATCGGCGCCTGGCCCGCGTCGTAAAACTCCAGGCTCAGGCCGTCGCGCTGACCCCGGTTCCAGGTGTAGCGCAGGTCCTTCATTTCCTTGCCTTTGTTCTCCAGGTCGAAGCGGCGCAGGTCGACCCGTGCCTCCTCGCCGAGCTTGAGGGCGGTCAGGCCGATGTCCATGTACAGCGGCAGGTTCTCCGCCCGCACCTGGTAGAACACCGGGCGCGCATGGTGCAGGTCGCAGAGGTCGCGGAACTGCCAGATCAGCTCGGCGCGGGACTGTGTCGGCCCCACCGGGTCGAACAGTGCCACCAGGCTGCGACCGCGGCGGGCATACATCAGGAAGGCGTCGTTGCCTTCGTGGAACAGCAGCGCCTTGTCGCCGGACAGGGCCAGGCCGCCGTCCGGCTGCGACGAGTTGGCCAGGATGCCGGCGGCGGTATCCAGCTCCTCGCGGCTGGGTTCGAGGATCGCCGGCGGCTCGGTGCGCAGCAGCCAGTACAGCGCCAGCGCGGCCAGCAGCAGGCAACTGCCCAGGGCGGCGCGCAGGCCGCGCGGGGCGTCGGCATCCAGGGCGAACTGCCACCAGAGCTCATGGCTGTAGGGCACGTCCTGGTAGGCAAACAGCAGCAGCCAGATCGATGCGCCGATGACGCAGGCCGCGGCGCCCAGGTAGAGCGGCGAGAAGGGCAGATCCATCAGGCGGCTGCGGCGGTAGAAGGCGCTGCGGAAGATCACCAGCAGGGCGGCGGTGACGCTCAGGATCAGCGCTTCTTCCCAGTCGAAGCCCTTGAGTAGCGACAGCACGGCGCCGGCCACCAGCAGGCCGAGGGTCAGCGCCCAGGCGGCGGACAGGCGGCGGCGCAGGCCGTAGGCGAGCAGCAGGCAGAGCACGCCGATCAGGCTGGCGGCGAGGTGCGAGGCATCGATCAGGCGGTGCGGCACCAGGAAGCCGATTTCATTCAGGCGGGTATCGATGGACGGCGTGGCGCCGGAGAACAGCAGCACGACGCCGGAGATGAATACCAGCAGGGAGAGAATCTGTGCGGCGAAGCCTGAGGCCACGCGCACCGCCTGCCTGGCCACCAGGACACGGCGGGCTTCGAGAAACAGCAGCAGCAGGCAGGCGACGATCAGCGGCAGCACCACATAGATCAGGCGGTACAGCAGCAGAGCTGCGGCCAGCGGTGCGGCACCCAGTTGCCCGGCGAAGGCCGCCAGCAGCACCGCCTCGAAGACGCCTACGCCGCCGGGGACGTGGCTGAGCACGCCGGCCGCCAGGGCGATCAGGTAGACCAGCAGGAAGGCGCCGAAGGGCGGGGCTTCCGGCAACAGCAGGTAGAGGACGGTGGCGGCGGCGGCCACGTCCAGCGCGGTGATCAGCAGTTGCAGCAGCGACAGGCGCAGGCCCGGCAGGCGCACGGTACGGCGACCGATGCGCACCAGGTGGCTGTCGGGCGACGGCTGTTCCGGCAGGCGGCGGCGCTCGATGCCCACCACCAGCAGGATGCAGAAGGCGATGATGCCCAGGGCGAGCACGGCCACCAGCCAGCTCGGCAGGTGCAGGGCCAGGGCGGCGTCGGACAGGTCGCTCAGGGCGGCCAGCGCGGCCAGTATCGGCAGGGCGCAGCCCAGCGAGAGGCTGGCGAACAGGGTCATCCGCGCGACTTCGGCGGCGCCCAGGCCCTGGCGGGCATAGAGGCGGTAACGCACCGAGCCGCCGGAGAGCATCGACAGGCCGACGGCATTGCCGATGGCGAAGGCCGAGAAACCGCCGGTGAGCAGCGCCGAGGGCGACAGTTTCGCCCCGGCGAAGCGGGTGGCCGACCATTCGTAGCCCAGCAGGGTGATGAATCCCGCGACGGTGGCGGCGAAGGCGCCCGCGAGCGAGGCGGTGGGGACGTCGAGGATGGCGTCGTGCAGGGAATAGGCATCGATGTCGCGCAGCAGGTGGTGGCAGGCGATCAGCGCGAGGCTGAACAGCAGCAGCGTGACCCCCAGGCCGATCGCCTGGCGATGGGCGTTGATCCAGTGCAGAAGTCCGTTGCGCTGCGGCTGTTCGCCGACGGCGGGGCTGTCTGGTGCGGAGGGGGTGGCGCTCATCGGGCACCTCATCGATTTTGCGCGACAGAGTAGGGGCAGTGGCGCGTTTTCCCAAGTCCCTCGGGAGGATTTCTTCCTGGGGGCGAAGATTTGCTGAAGCAGTTTCTCTGGCGCAACGAAAAAAGCCACTCCTAAGAGTGGCTTTCTTCTTGATGTCTGGTTGCGGGAGCAGGATTTGAACCTACGACCTTCGGGTTATGAGCCCGACGAGCTACCAGACTGCTCCATCCCGCGGCGGCCATTCTACGGATATGAGAGGGTCTGTCAATCAATATTTCGTTTTCGATCAATAATTTAAATTCACGCATAAATTACGCGCAAACGAAAAGGCCACTCCGAAGAGTGGCCTTTCCCTGTGTCTGGTTGCGGGAGCAGGATTTGAACCTACGACCTTCGGGTTATGAGCCCGACGAGCTACCAGACTGCTCCATCCCGCGGTCGCCATTCTACGCATGGGGGGCGGGGTGTCAACCGAAAGTTGAGAAAAAGTGATTTTTTATCAGGTGCTTAGCGAAATCCTCCGGCTGTGGGCGTGCTAGAAGGCGAGGCTGGCGCTCAGGTTGCCGGCGACGCCGTGGCTGTCCTCGCCGCTCAGGGCTTTCACCTCCGCGCCGAGGGTCAGCGCGTCCCGGGTCGCCGTCAGCTTCAATCCGGCCTTGACCAGGTGGTGGCTGTCGAAGGCCGAGACCTGCTCCACCTCGAACCCTTCCAGCGAGGCATTGCTGACGACCTGCGGATCGTTCAGGAAGCGCTCGTAACCCAGGCTGACGCCCGGCGCCAGGGTCCAGTTGCCCAGGCTCTGGTTGGCCAGGCCGATGTCCAGGCCGAGCAGGGCGCTGTTCAGGCTGCGGTCGGTGCCGTCGACATCCAGGGCGAGGTCGCTGCCTTTTTCGTGGAAGTCGTCCAGCTTGACCCGTGCGCTGCGCAGGCCGATGGACGGCTCCAGGTCCAGTCCGCCCGCATGCAGGCGATAGCCGAGCAGCCCGGTGGCGGCATAGAAGCTGCCGTTGCTGTCGCCCTTGGCGGTGCCCAGGCCGTTGCCCAGGTCGCGCTTGCCGTCGTAGTCGATCCAGCCGGCATCCAGGCGCAGGTCGGCGTACAGGCCCTGGCTGAGATCGTCCGGTGCCCAGCGTGCGCCCAGGGTGAGCAGCGCGAGGTCGGCATCCGCATCGGCGCCGGCGCTGCCCAGTGAGCCCCAGCTGTAGCCGGCGCCGACACGGGCGCTGAGGTTATCGCTGAAGCGGTGGGTCGCGCCGATCAGGGTGCCTTGCGCATGTTCGTTGCTGCTGGCCACGCCGTCGCGGCTGTCGGTGCCCAGATAGCTGGCCAGGGCGGTCATCCACAGGCGGGTTTCACCGTCCTTCAGCTCGCGGCCGCTGGCGTAGGGGGCGATGGCGTCGTCGATCTGCCCGGCTTCGCGCAGCAGGTAGCTGCCAGCGTCGGCATGGATCTGCCCACCGACCCGCGATTCGACCCCGCCCAGGGTGCCGGCGTCGATCGCCGATTGCAGGTAATAGTTGTAGGCGCTGTAGCGGCCTGACAGCTCGCTGTCCTGCAGGGCCGCCAGCAGCCCGGCGCCGGCGGCGGCGTTGCGCGCGAAGCCGGCCTGGCCGGGCAGGCTGTTGAAGCGTACCAGCTTGCCGCGCAGGACATAGAGGGTTTCCTGGTCGAGCCCCAGGCCCTGGGTCAGGTAATTCTCCACCGAACCATAGCTGGCCTGGAGCTGGTCCAGGCCAGCCTGCAGGTAGCTGGCCTCCACGCCCAGCAGCGGCTGGTAGATGGCGGCGAAGGTTGGCGACAGGGCGTTCAACTGCGCGAGCGTCGCGGCGGTACGCTCGGCGGTGTAGGCGTTGGTGGCCAGGTAGTCCTGCAGGATGGTCGCCGAATCCACCCCGGCGATGGATTGCAGCATGGCCGCGGTCCAGCCGGTGCGGTCCTTGCCGGCGGTGCAGTGGAACAGCGCCGCATCGTCGGCGGCCGCCAGTTCCTCGAACAGGTGGCGGTACTGCGCGCGCTGGCTGGCGTCGGTGACGAAGGCGCGGTTCATGTCCTGCATCATCTGCCGCGAGGCCGCTGCGCTGGTGAGCGAGAGGTTCACGTTGCTGGAGCCGACGATGTTGACGTTCTCGTAGACCGCGCCGGCCGGCAGGGTGTCCGGGGTGCCGGTGATTTCCGTCGGCGTGCGCAGGTCGAAGACATGACTGATGCCCAGGCCGTTCAGGGTTGCCAGGTCGGAGGCGGTCGGGGTCAGCGCGTTGGAGCGGTAGAACACGCCGCCACGCATCACGCCGTCATGGGCGGTGCCGTAGGCGCTGGTGGTACCGGCGATATCGCGGAAGTTGTCGATGCCGGTCAGGCGCGGAGTGTTCAGGATTTCTGCCTGGGCGGGAGCGGCGGCCGCGAGGGCGGCCAGCGGCAGCATCAGCAGGGAAGCGGAACGCAGCAGACGAGCGTGCACGTTGTGACTCCATGTCTATGGATAGGGATTGGACGGTGGTGCCACATCCTTGACGCACCCGATGAACAGTTGGCGGCAGTTCGGTGAAGGATTGATTGCAGGGTCAGGTTCTGCGAGCGAGCGGGGGTGGAGCGTAGCCTCGGATACGCTGAACGACCTGCTGCGCGTGGGCTTGCGGGGGATTGCAGGAAATTTCCGCAGTTTCCCGCCAGTCCTTCCGATGCCTAGGACGCCTGGCTGGGGTAGCGTCGTTTTTTTGCTTTACCATGAAGGCGTTTTCCGTCGCCGCTCCCTGGCGACCCCGATGGCGATGCAGGCCCTTTCCGTGACACGGCAACGAAAGATCATCCACATCGATTGCGACTGCTTCTATGCCGCCATCGAAATGCGCGACGACCCAAGCCTGGTGGGCAAGCCGCTGGCCGTGGGTGGTTCGCCGGACAAGCGCGGCGTGGTCGCCACCTGCAACTACGAGGCGCGGGCCTATGGCCTGCATTCGGCGATGGCGATGCGCACGGCGGTGAAGCTGTGTCCCGACCTGACCATCGTCCGCCCGCGCATGGACGTGTACCGCGAGACCTCCCGCGAGATCCACGCGATCTTCCGTGACTACACCGAACAGATCGAGCCGCTGTCGCTGGACGAGGCCTACCTGGACGTCAGCGACAGCGAGCGTTGTGACGGCAGCGCCACGCGCATCGCCCGGGAGATTCGCCAGCGCGTGTGGGAAACCCTGCACATCACGGTGTCGGCCGGTGTTGCGCCGAACAAGTTCATCGCCAAGATCGCCAGCGATTGGCGCAAGCCCAACGGCCTGTTCGTGGTCACGCCCGACGAGGTGGACGGATTCGTCGCGGAACTGCCGGTGAAGAAGCTGCACGGCGTGGGCAAGGTCACCGCCGAAAAGCTGGCGCGCTTAGGGATTCGCACCTGCGCGGACCTGCGCGACTGGTCGCGCATCCAACTGGCGAAGGAATTTGGCAGCTTCGGCGAGCGCCTCTGGGGCCTGGCGCGGGGGATCGATGAGCGGCCGGTGCAGGTGGACAGCCGGCGCCAGTCGATCAGCGTGGAGAATACCTTCGACCAGGATCTGCCGGACCTGGCGGCCTGTCAGGAGGAACTGCCGTCGCTGCTGGGCGAGCTGGAGCGGCGCATGACCCGCCTGGACGCCAGCTACCGGCCGGGCAAGCCGTTCATCAAGCTGAAGTTCCACGACTTCACCCAGACCACCCTGGAGCAGGCCGGCGCGGCGCGCGACCTGGACAGTTACCGGCTATTGCTGGGGCAGGCATTCCAGCGCGGCAACAAGGCGGTGCGGCTGATCGGCGTGGGCGTGCGCCTCGTCGATCTGCGTGGGGCGCACGAGCAGCTCAGCCTGTTCTAGGGGATTGCTGCCGTTTCCTCAGCTTTCCGGCCACATGC
Source organism: Pseudomonas sp. ATCC 13867 (assembly GCF_000349845.1). Lineage (NCBI taxonomy): Bacteria > Pseudomonadati > Pseudomonadota > Gammaproteobacteria > Pseudomonadales > Pseudomonadaceae > Pseudomonas > Pseudomonas sp. ATCC 13867. The sequence continues at coordinate 1,715,245 of NC_020829.1, forward strand.
GCATGGCGCGGCCCGAGGCCGGCCACAGGCGCAGCTCGCCCTGGTCGCTGAAGTCCCAGCGCTGGACCTCGCGGAGCATCTGCAGGAAGCGTCCTTCCTGCTCCATCAGCGCTTCGGCGCACATCTTCCGGGTGGCGCCAGGCTGGCCGAAGGTCAGCTTGTCGCCGTCCAGCGTGTAGCTGGCGAACCAGTGGTTGCAGCCGGCGCTGCCATAGGCGCGGCCCTTGCCGTCGAGGGTCAGGGTGATGTGGCTGTAGTCGATCAGGGGGCGTTCACCGACCCATTCGACGCGATAGGTCTGATCGGTTTCAGGTACCGGTTTGCTGGCGCAGCCAGCCAGGGCCAGCGCCATGCAGGCGCCGGCGAACAGGACTTTCATGCAATCTCCTTGCTCAGGCAGTCCGGGCAGAGATGGCGAGCACCAGCCTTCGCCCAACCCAGTTCGCCGATGCGCGCTTCGGCGGCCGGTTGCTGGGCGGACTTGCCGAGGGTGGCGTCGACGGCAAATTCGAATTTCAGTGTAGCTGCGCAGCCGTCGCAGTTGACGGTCCATTCGTGGATCGCCAGCTCGCGGAACGCCGGACCGCGCGCAACCGCTGTCCACTGCCCCGGTGGGTTGATCAGGTGGCGCACCTTGTCCACCTCCAGCGTCATGCTCAGGCTATGGCTGCCCTTGAGGCTGACCAGCAGGGTGTCGCCCGTCTGGATCGAGCCGCCGATACCGGTGACCTGGTAGAGGCCCGGGGTCAGCGCGCGGCATTCGTTGAGGGTGAACTGCGGGTTGAGCAGGGTATAGCGGAAATCGTGCTGGGCCATGAGTCCTCCGGGAAAGCGCGGCATTCTAGGTGGCGGCGCGCGGGGATGCGAGTGCTGCCGGTTAGCTGACCTGGTTGACGGGGTTACCCGCCTGCCAGGCGCCGATGTTGGCCAGGGTGGTTTCGGCGATGGCGGCCAGCGCCTCGCGGGTCAGGAATGCCTGGTGGGCGGTGATGATGACGTTGGGGAAGGTCAGCAGGCGCGCCAGGACGTCATCCTGTAGCGGCAGGTCGGAGCGGTCGGCGAAGAAGATTTCGGCTTCTTCTTCATAGACGTCCAGGCCCAGGTAGCCGAGCTGGCCGCTCTTGAGCGCCTCGATCAGCGCCGGGGTGTCCACCAGCGCGCCGCGCCCGGTGTTGATCAGCATGGCGCCGCGTTTCATCTGTTGCAGGCTGCGAGGGTTGATCAGGTGCCGGGTGGCGTCGTTGAGCGGACAGTGCAGGCTGAGGATGTCGGACTGGGCGAGCAGTTCGTCCAGTTCGACGAAACGGCCGCCCAGGGCTTCGATGGCGCGGTTGGGGTAGGGGTCGTAGGCGAGGATGTGGCAGCCGAAGCCGCTCATGATGCGGGCGAAGACTTCGCCGATCTGGCCGCTGCCGATGACGCCGACCGTGCGCCCGTGCAGGTCGAAGCCGGTCAGTCCGTGTAGCGAGAAGTCGCCATCGCGGGTGCGGTTGTAGGCGCGGTGCAGGTGCCGACAGAGCGCCAGGACCAATCCCACGGCATGTTCGGCCACGGCATGGGGCGAATAGGCCGGAACCCGCACCACGGAAAGCCCCAGGGCGTGGGCGGCCTTGAGGTCGACATGGTTGTAGCCGGCCGAGCGCAGGGCGATCAGGCGCGTGCCGCCGGCGGCCAACTGTTCCAGTACCGGTCGCGACAGCTCGTCGTTGACGAAGGGGCAGACCACGTCGAAGTCCCTGGCCAGGGCCACGGTGTCCAGGCGCAACTGCGCCTGCTGGAAGTGCAGTTCGAAGCCGTGGCTGTGGTTGGCGGCGAGGAAGCTGTCGTGGTCGTAGGGCTGGTTGCTGAACAGGATGATGCGCATCGTCTCGCGGTCTCAGTGCGTGTCTTGCGGAAGCGCCGCGTTGGCCTCGGCTTCGCGGTTTTCCGTGGCCTTGGCCAGTTCGGACATGGCCTTGTCGAGTTCGTCCAGGGCGGCGGGGGCCTCCGGGTCGTTCTGCTTGAGCAGCGTTTCCGCGCGTTGGCAGGCGGCGCGCAGCATGGGCACGCCGCAGTAGCGGGTGGCGCCGTGCAGGCGATGGATGCGTTCGAGCAGAGTGTTGCGGTCGTTGCGCTGGCGGGCCTGGCGGATCACCTGGCGGTCGGCGGAGAGGGAGGCGAGCAGCATGCCGAGCATGTCGGCCGCCAGTTCCGTCTTGCCGGCGGCCAGGCGCAGGCCTTCGGCGGGGTCGAGCACGCTCAGCGCGCCCGGACCCGGCTCGGTGCCGTTCGGCTCCGTGCGCGGCGCGCCCAGGCTCATGCCGGTCCACTTCAGCACCACCTGGGCCAGTTGGCGCTCGTCGATGGGCTTGGTCAGGTAGTCGTCCATGCCGCCTTGCAGCAGGGCTCGTTTCTCGTTGGCCAGGGCGTGGGCGGTGAGCGCGATGATCGGCACCGGGCTGACTTCGCGGTCGGCTTCCCACTGGCGGATCGCGTCGGTGGCCTGGCGGCCATCCATGCCGGGCATCTGCACGTCCATGAAGACCAGGTCGAAGCGCTCGCGCTGCACCGCCTCCACCGCGGTCAGGCCGCTATCCACGGCGACGACCTGGGCGCCCAGGTCGCCGAGCAGGGTCTTGACCAGCAGGAGGTTGGCCGGGTTGTCGTCGACGCAGAGCAGATGCGGCGCGCGTTCCAGCAGCCCGTTGGCGACTTTTTCCTTGCGGGTCGGGCGCAGGTGCAGCAGCTCGTTCAGTGCCTGCTGCAACTTGCGGGTGCAGGCGGGTTTGCTCTGTACCTGGGACTCGGGCAGCACCGCGTTGTAGTGCGCCTGCTCGATGGTCGGGCAGAGCACCAGGCTCTTGCAGCCGTACTGCTCTAGTTCGCGGATGGACTGCCGCAGCATTTCCGGCGGATGGGTGGCGGAGGTGACGCCGAGCAGGGCCAGGCCGATCGGCGGCTTGCCCTTCGGGTCGGCCGCCAGCACCTGTTCCAGCGCCGCCAGGTCCGGGAACTCGCTGACCTCCAGGCCGCAGTCCTCCAGTTGGTGATGCAGCGCGGTACGGGTCAGTTCATGGGGTTCGTAGAGCGCCACGCGTTGCCCGCCGGCCAGGGCCGGCAGCAGGTCGTCGCCGTCGTCGCGGGCCTTGGGCAGGTTGAGGCTGATCCAGAACTCCGATCCCTCGCCGGAGCTGCTGTCGACGCCGATCTCGCCGCCCATCTGTTCGATCAGGCGCCTGGAGATGACCGGCCCCAGCCCCGTGCCGCCGGCCTGGCGCGACAGCGAGTTGTCGGCCTGGCTGAAGGCCTGGAACAGCGCGCGCAGGTCCGCGTCGGTGAGGCCGACGCCGGTGTCCTGCACGCTGATGCGCAACTGCGCGCGGTCGTCGCTCTCGTCCTCGAGCATGGCGCGCACGGCGATGCTGCCTTCATGGGTGAACTTGATGGCGTTGCTCACCAGGTTGGTCAGCACCTGCTTCAGGCGTTGCGGGTCGCCCACCAGCTGCAGCGGGGTGTCGCGGTAGATCAGGCTGACCAGCTCCAACTGCTTTTCGTGGGCGGCGGGGGCGAGGATGGTCAGGGTGTCCTGGATCAGTTCGCGCAGGTTGAAGGGGATGTTCTCCAGCACCAGTTTGCCGGCCTCGATCTTCGAGAAGTCGAGGATCTCGTTGATGATCCCCAGCAGGCTTTCGGCGGACTTGTGGATGGTGGAGAGGTAGTCCTGCTGGCGCGAGGTCAGCTCGCTCTTCTGCAGCAGGTTGGTGAAGCCGAGGATGCCGTTGAGCGGGGTGCGGATCTCGTGGCTCATGTTGGCGAGGAACTCGGACTTGATCCGGCTCGCCTCCAGGGCTTCCTTGCGCGCGAGGTCCAGTTCGATGTTCTGGATCTCGATGGTTTCCAGGTTCTGCCGCACGTCCTCGGTGGCCTGGTCGATGTTGTGCAGCATTTCTTCCTGCGCGCTCTGCAGGGCCTCGGCCATGCGGTTGATGCCGCCGGCCAGTTCGTCCAGTTCGTGACTGCCCAGCGCCGGCAGGCGGGTTTCCAGGCGGCCTTCCTTGAGCTGCGCCACACCCTGGGCGATCTGCCCGAGCGGGGCGTTGATCGCGCGGCTCATGCGCAGGGCGAGGAGGGCGGTGACCACCAGGCCGGTGATGATCAGCAGCAGGCTGGTGAACAGGCTGCGGTAGCCGCGCAGCAGGGTGCCGTGGTGCGACAGCTCCAGTTCGACCCAGCCGAGCAGCTTGTCGCCGTTGCTGTCCGGGGCGCCCGACAGGCTGCGGTGCCGGCCCAGCACCGGGAGAAGGAAGTGGGTGGTGTCGAGGTTGCTGGCCATGCTCAGGTGCGAACCGTCGCCGCTGGGCATGGGGGTGAGGATGCTGGGGCCGGCGTGGACCAGTCGTTCCCGCTCGGGATCGAGGAAGGTAACGGCGCGCACGTCAGGTTGGTCCAGCGCCTCGGTGGCGATGCGCAACAGCAGCTCGGTGTTGTTCTGCGCCAACGCCGGGGCGGACAGCGGAGCCAGTTGCTCGGCGATCAGTTGACCGCGCTCGATCAGTTGGGCACGCATGTCCGACAACTGCACCCAGGTGAAATAGCCGCCCAATACCAGCGCCAACAGGCTGGTGGGCAACAGGGTGAGCAGCAGTACCCGTCCCTTGATGCCGAGATCCTTGAACACGCGATTCCTCCGGTGCGGTTTTCCCCCGGCAGTGTAGCGGTTCGGACCTTCGGACGGAGCCTTTGCCTTGCCGAGATCGCGCGGAATCGGGAATACTGGGCGCAATTGCTAATCACTCTTATTCAATATGAACGCATTTTCTTCCTCGGGCCTGCGCCTGCTGACCATCGAGGACGATCCAACCCTGGGCGCGCACCTGTCTTCCCATCTGAGCGAGCGCGGCTTCGCCGTCACCTGGTGCCAGGATGGCGATGCCGGCCTGGCCGAGGCGCGCGGTGGCGATTACGACCTGGTGCTGATGGACATCATGCTACCGGGCATCGGCGGCCTGGACATTCTGCGCACGTTGCGCCGCGAGCGTTCGGTGCCGGTGATCCTGATGTCCGCCCTGGGCGCCGAGCAGGACCGCATCGCCGGTTTCTCCCAGGGCGCCGATGACTATCTGCCCAAGCCCTTCAGCCTGGTCGAGCTGAGCGTACGGGTCGATGCCGTGCTGCGTCGCGTGGCGCTGGAGCGCGGCTTGCAGGCGCCGACGGGCGGCGACGGTTTGCTGCTGGATGGCGAGAAGGTCGACGCCAGCCTCGACGGCCGCTGGGCGGGGCTGACCGCCACCGAGTTCCGCCTGCTGGAGACCTTCCTCGGCAGCCAGGGCGAGACGCTGAGCAAGGCCTTCCTTTATCAGCATGTCCTGCACCGCGCCTACACCACCCACGATCGCGCCCTGGACATGCATGTCAGCCATCTGCGCCGCAAGTTGCAGGGCATCGGCTATCTGCGCCACCAGTTGCACACGGTGTGGGGCAAGGGCTACGTGTTCAGCGATGGCGATGGCTGAGGTGCCCGGGCGTCATTCGCTGTTCTGGAAACTGGCGGTCGCGCTGGTGGCGTTCTGCTTGCTGCTGATCTGGCTGTCCTGGTCCTGGGGCAAGCAGGTCGAGCGCCAGGGCTATTACCTGTCCGCCGAAGCCCGGCAAGTCCTGGGCGGCTACGCCCGCGAAGCGGAGCAGGCCTGGCGCTCCGGCGGTGCGACGGGGGTCGATGCCTGGCTGGCGCGGATGCGTCAGCGCGAGGCGGGCTGGATGACGGTGGTGGACGGTCGGTTGCAGGCCCTGGGCAGTGTCCCGTTGAGCGAGGAGGAAATCGCGCACCTGACCTTCCAGCGAGGCCTGGACTGGCCGGCGAGCTCGCGTTCGGCGCACCTGCCCTACATCGGCATTCCGTTCCCCGGTGGGCCGAGCGCCGGCCGCCTGGTACTGCAACTGCCGGCCCGCTACCTGCCCGGCGGTTTCACGCTCATCCGCCAGTCGGTGACCCACGGCCTGGTGCCGGCCGTGCTGGCGCTGCTGCTGTGCGTCCTGCTCTACCGGCACCTGGTGCGCCCACTGGGGCGGCTACGCGAGCACGCCAATGCCTTGCAGGCCGACGATCTGGGATCGGTGGCCGATCCTGGGCTCAGTGCGCGCCACGATGAGCTGGGCGAACTGGGCCGCGCGCTGGACCACATGGCCGAACGCCTGCGCGGGTATGTGGGGTTCCAGCGCCAGTTGTTGCGCGACCTGTCCCACGAACTGCGCACGCCGCTCAGCCGCCTGCGCGTGGCGGTCGACAGCCCGATCGGCGAGGCGGCGCTGCGCCAGCGGGTCGAGCGCGAGGTGGAGGTGATGCAGCGCCTGGTCGCCGATACCCTGGAGCTGGCCTGGCTGGACACCGAGCGGCCGCGCCTGGAGCGGGAGGACATCGACCTGCAACCGCTCTGGGAACTGCTGGTGGAGGACGCGCGGTTCGAAGCCGGCTGGGCGCCGGAACGCTTCCTTTACCAGGTGCCGGCGGGGTGTCGTGTCCGGGGTCATCTCAACGGCCTGGCGCAGGCGCTTGAAAACCTGCTGCGCAATTCCATACGTCACTCGCCGGAGAGTGGCTGCATTCGCCTGGGCGGCCAACGGGAGGGGGCGGGCTGGCATCTCTGGCTGGAAGACGACGGCCCCGGCGTGCCCGAGGCCGACCTCGAGCGCATCTTCCTGCCGTTCACCCGGTTGTCCGCCGCGCGCAGCGACGAAGGCTTCGGCCTGGGCCTGAGCATCGCCCGCAGCTCGCTGCGCATGCAGGGCGGGGAACTCTGGGCGGACCGCGGGACGGCGGGGTTGCGCGTGCACCTGCGGTTGCCCGCGGCGGACGGTTCTGAGCATTTGCACACGGCTTGTTAGGAAACTTCGTATGGCGAGCGACAGTTTGCCGTTATCATAGGTGGCCTGGTTTCAGATCCGAGTACCTCCATGACCGTGCAGTATCTGACTATCGCCGATTGCGTCGGCAATACCCCGCTGGTGCGTCTGCAACGCTTGCCCGGGAATACTTCCAATACGCTGCTGGTGAAACTCGAGGGTAACAACCCCGCGGGTTCGGTGAAGGATCGCCCGGCGCTGTCGATGATCACCCGAGCCGAGCTGCGCGGTGACATCAAGCCCGGCGACACGCTGATCGAAGCCACCTCCGGCAACACCGGCATCGCCCTGGCGATGGCGGCGGCGATCAAGGGCTACCGCATGATCCTGATCATGCCGGACAACTCCACCGCCGAGCGCAAGGCCGCCATGACCGCCTACGGCGCCGAACTGATCCTGGTGACCAAGGAGCAGGGCATGGAAGGCGCCCGCGACCTCGCCGACCAGATGGCGCGCGAAGGCCGGGGCAAGGTGCTCGACCAGTTCGCCAACGGCGACAACCCGGTGGCCCACTACGATTCCACCGGCCCGGAAATCTGGCAGCAGACCGGCGGTGAGATCACCCATTTCGTCAGCTCCATGGGCACCACCGGCACCATCATGGGCGTGTCGCGCTACCTCAAGGAGCAGAACCCCAAGGTGCAGATCGTCGGTCTGCAGCCGATGGAAGGTTCGGCCATCCCCGGCATCCGCCGCTGGCCGCAGGAATACCTGCCGAAGATCTTCGACGCCACCCGCGTCGACCGCGTGGTCGACATGCAGCAGGGCGAGGCCGAGGACGTGATGCGTCGTCTGGCCCGCGAAGAGGGCATCTTCTGCGGCGTGTCCTCCGGTGGCGCGGTGGCAGCCATGTTGCGCCTGTCCCGCGAGCTGGAAAACGCGACCCTGGTGGCGATCATCTGCGACCGTGGCGACCGTTATCTGTCCTCGGGCGTGTTCGACCCCAACTGACATGGCCAAGCAGAGAACCGGCCTGCGCTTCCAGCCCAGCGGCGGAGCGCGGAGCCCTGCGGTACCGGTAGGCAAGAAGCAGCGTCTGAGCATCGAGCGCCTGGCCCACGACGGCCGTGGCATCGCCCATGCCGATGGCCGCACCTGGTTCGTCGCCGGCGCCTTGCCGGGCGAAGCGGTGGAAGCCCGCGTGCTGTCGGCGCGCGCGCAGATTGTCGACGCCCGTAGCGAGCGGATCTTCACCGCCGCCGAAAACCGTCGAACTGCCCCGTGTCCGGTGGCCGGCACCTGTGGCGGCTGCAGCCTGCAGCACCTGCCCCATGCCGATCAATTGGTACTCAAGCAGCGCACCTTGGCCGAGCAACTGGAACGCTTCTCCGGCCTGAGCCCGGAAGAGTGGGCCGCGCCGCTGGTGGGGCCGGAGTTCGGCTATCGCCGCCGCGCGCGCCTCGCCGTGCGCTGGGACGTCAAGGCCAAGCGCCTGGAAGTCGGCTTCCGCGCCGCCGCCAGCCAGGCCATCGTTCCGTTCGACGACTGCCTGGTGCTGGTGCCCGAGCTGCAAATCCTCGCCCGCGAGTTGCCGGACCTGCTGCGTGGTTTGGCCAAGCCCCAGGCGCTGGGCCACGTCGAACTGTTCCACGGCACGGCCAGCGCGCTGCTGCTGCGGCATATCGAACCTTTGTCCGATAGCGACCTGGCGCGACTGCTGGGATTCTGTTCGGCACGCGACGTGCAACTGTGGTTGCAGGGCGACGGAGAGCCGACACCGTGCTCCGGGAACGCCGACCTCGGCTTCCGGCTCGATACCTGGGATCTGACCCTGGCCTACCGGCCCGGCGACTTCGTCCAGGTGAATGCGCCGGTCAACGAGGCGATGGTTGCCCAGGCGCTGGATTGGCTGAAGCCTGCACCAGGCGAGCGTGTGCTGGATCTGTTCTGCGGCCTGGGCAACTTCGCCCTGCCGCTGGCGCACCGGGTGCGGGAAGTGGTCGGGGTGGAGGGTGTGCAGGCGATGGTCGATCGCGCCGCCGCCAATGCCCGGGCCAATGGCCTGGCCAATACCCGGTTCCACCAGGCGGACCTTTCGAAACCGCTTGCCGGCGCCCCCTGGGCGGCGGAGGATTTCACCGCCGTGCTGCTCGACCCTCCGCGAGACGGAGCCTTCGAGGCAGCACGGGAGATGCGTTCACTGGGCGCCGAGAGGGTACTGTATGTGTCCTGCAATCCGGCGACCCTGGCGCGCGACGCCGGCGAGATGGCCCGACAGGGCTATCGCCTGAAGCGTGCCGGCATCCTCGACATGTTCCCGCAGACGGCACATGTGGAGGCAATGGCTTTGTTCGAGGCGAGCTAGGACGGCTCGCGCAATCCGACCGGCCCGAGCAAGAAGAAAGGCCGGCGCTGTGAGCGGTGCACCGTGGGGCACCGTGGGGAAGGGTAGACACGATGGTACAGGTGAGAGCGCACCAGCCGGTCAATACTGACGGCAGCATCAACCTCGAGGCCTGGCTGGACCATGTCCAGACTCTGGTCCCGCTACTGGATCGCAAGGTCCTGCTGGACGCCTGCGAATTTGCCCGCGAGGTGGAAGACAAGGCAGTCAGCAAGGCTGACAACTCCTGGGCGGACGGCACCTCCAGTTTTCAGACGGGCCTGGAGATCGCCGAAATCCTGGCGGACCTCAAGCTCGACCAGGAATCACTGGTCGCCGCGGTGATCTACCGTGGCGTGCGCGAGGGCAAGGTCAAGCTGGAGGAGGTGGCGCAGCGCTTCGGTTCTGTGGTCGCCAAGCTGATCGAAGGCGTGCTGCGCATGGCGGCGATCAGCACCAGCCTCAACCCCCGGCAATCGCTGGTGCTCGGCACCCAGGCGCAGATCGAGAACCTGCGCAAGATGCTGGTGGCGATGGTCGACGACGTGCGCGTCGCGCTGATCAAGCTGGCCGAGCGTACCTGCGCGATCCGCGCGGTGAAGAACGCCGACGAGGAAAAGCGCCACCGCGTTGCCCGCGAGGTGTTCGACATCTACGCGCCGCTGGCACACCGCCTGGGCATCGGCCATATCAAATGGGAACTGGAGGACCTGTCCTTCCGCTACCTGGAGCCCGACCAGTACAAGCAGATCGCCAAGCTGCTGCACGAGCGCCGGCTGGATCGCGAGCAGTACATCGCCACCGTGATGCAGCAGCTCAAGGACGCCCTGGCCGCCACCGGCATCAAGGCCGACCTGTCCGGCCGCGCCAAGCACATCTATTCCATCTGGCGGAAGATGCAGCGCAAGGGCCTGGACTTCAGCCAGATCTACGACGTCCGCGCGGTGCGCGTGCTGGTGCCGGAAATGCGCGACTGCTACACCGCGCTGGGCATCGTGCACACCCTCTGGCGGCACATTCCCAAGGAATTCGACGACTACATCGCCAACCCCAAGGAAAACGGCTACCGCTCGCTGCACACCGCGGTGATCGGCCCCGAGGGCAAGGTGCTGGAAGTGCAGATCCGCACCCATTCCATGCACGAGGAAGCCGAGCTGGGCGTGTGCGCGCACTGGCGCTACAAGGGCACCGACGTCAAGGCCAGCTCCAATCACTACGAAGAAAAGATCTCCTGGCTGCGCCAGGTGCTGGAATGGCACGAGGAGCTGGGCGACATCGGCGGTCTGGCCGAGCAGTTGCGCGTCGACATCGAGCCCGACCGGGTCTACGTCTTCACCCCGGACGGCCACGCCATCGACCTGCCCAAGGGCGCAACCCCGCTGGACTTCGCCTACCGCGTGCACACCGAGGTTGGCCACAACTGCCGTGGCGCCAAGATCAACGGCCGCATCGTGCCGCTCAACTACAGCCTGCAGACCGGTGAGCAGGTGGAAATCATCACCGGCAAGCAGAGCGGGCCGAGCCGCGACTGGCTGAACCAGAACCTGGGCTATGTCACCACCTCGCGGGCGCGGGCGAAGATCGTCCACTGGTTCAAGCTGCAGGCGCGCGACCAGAACGTCGCCGCCGGCAAGGCCATGCTCGAACGCGAGCTGGGTCGCCTGGCGCTGCCGCCGGTGGACTTCGAGAAGCTTGCCGAGAAGGCCAACTACAAGACCGGCGAAGACCTGTTCGCCGCCCTGGGCGCCGGCGACCTGCGCCTGGCCCACGTGGTCAACTACGCGCAGCAACTGGTCGAGCCCGAGCGCGGCACCGAGCAGCTCGAACTCATTCCGCGCAAGCCGAGCAAGATCGGCCACGGCAAGCGCGGCGACATCCAGATCCAGGGCGTCGGCAACCTGCTCACGCAGATGGCCGGCTGCTGCCAGCCGCTGCCGGGCGAGCCGATCGTCGGCTACATCACCCTCGGCCGTGGCGTGACCATCCACCGCCAGGACTGCGCCACCGCGCTGCAACTGGCCGGCCGCGAGCCGGAACGGATCATCCAGGTCAGCTGGGGGCCGGTGCCGGTCAGCACCTATCCGGTGGATATCGTCATTCGCGCCTACGACCGTTCCGGCCTGCTGCGCGACGTCTCCCAGGTGCTGCTCAACGAGCGCATCAACGTGCTGGCGGTGAACACCCGCTCGGACAAGGAAGACAACACCGCGGTGATGCGCCTGACCATCGAGATCCCCGGCCTCGACGCGCTGGGACGCCTGCTGGCGCGGGTGTCGCAGTTGCCCAACATCATCGAGGCGCGGCGCGACCGCGCGGGTGCCAAGGATGCATAAGCTCGACGACCTGCTGTACCTGATGGCCCGGCTGCGCGATCCGCAGCATGGCTGTCCGTGGGACCTGAAGCAGAGCTACGCGACCATCGTCCCCTACACCCTCGAGGAAGCCTACGAAGTGGCCGACGCCATCGAGCGTGGCGACTTCGACCACCTGCGAGAGGAACTGGGCGATCTGTTGTTCCAGGTCGTCTACTACGCGCAGCTGGCGCGGGAAGAGGGGCGTTTCGAGTTCGACGCTGTGGTCGATGGCATCACCCGCAAACTGGTCCGCCGCCATCCCCACGTGTTCCCCGATGGCGACCTGTACGGCGAGCCGGACCCGGCGAAGCTTGCGGAAGCTGCGGTCAAGCAGCGCTGGGAGGAGCTCAAGGCCGAGGAGCGCGCCGCCAAGGCTGCCGAACCGGTGCAGCTGTCCCTGCTGGACGACGTGCCCCACGCCCTGCCAGCACTGAGTCGCGCCGCCAAGCTGCAGAAGCGTGCTTCCCAGGTCGGCTTCGACTGGACCGACGCCCTGCCGGTGGTGGACAAGGTTCGCGAGGAACTGGACGAGGTCCTCGAAGCCATGGCCGGCGGCGACACCGAGGCCCAGGCGGAAGAAGTGGGCGACCTGCTGTTCGTGGTGGTCAACCTGGCGCGCAAGCTCAAGGTCGATCCGGAAACCGCCCTGCGTGCGGCCAATGCCAAGTTCGAGCGGCGTTTCCGCTACATCGAGACGGCCTTGCGTGACCAGGGACGCACGCTGGAAGACAGCAACCTGGAAGAGATGGACGAGCTGTGGGGCGCCGCCAAGCGCGACGAGAAGAACCCGCTCAGCTGTGGATAAGTTCTTCGCTCCAATAAAAAGCCCCGCATTCGCGGGGCTTTTGTTTTCTGGTAGGAGCGAGCTTGCTCGCGAACCGCTTGATGCCGGCGCCGCCGGAAATCTGTTCGCGAGCAAGCTCGCTCCTACAATATTCCGTCAATGCGAAGGGCGCGCGCCCTCAGCCGAACAGCCAGCGCAGGATCAGCACCAGCAGCACCACCGCCAGCACCGGCCGGCTGATGCGGTAGGCTCTGGGATAGGCGCGCTTGAACACCTTCACCTGGCTGCCCACGGCATTGCCCAGGCGGATCAGCACCGAGTAGGCCTGGTTGATCCCGCCGACGCGCTCGCCTTCGACGTTCTGCGGCGCGGTGGCGCGGCCGAGGAAGGCACTGACGCGGCGGTTGATGCGGGTCAGCAGCGACGACCTGAGCGGACGCTCGATGTCGCAGAAGAGGATCAGGCGCGATTCGTCGGTTTCGTTCTTCACCCAGTGGACGAAGGTTTCGTCGAACATCACGTCCTGGCCGTCACGCCAGGCGTAGGGCTGGCCGTCGACGAAGATGCGGCACTCTTCGGAGTTCGGCGTGGCCAGGCCCAGGTGGTAGCGCAACGAGCCGGCGTAGGGGTCGCGGTGCTTGTTCAGGTGGCTGCGCGGCGGCAGGCGGGTGAACATGGCGCCCTTGACGTTGGGGATGCTGCTCACCAGCTCGACGGTCTTCGGGCAGAGCTTCTGCGCGGAGGGCAGGGGGCCGTCGTACCAGGTCAGGTAAAAGCGGGTCCAGCCTTTCTTGAAGAAGGAGCCGAAACCGGCCTCGTTGTTGTTCAGGGCGTCGCGGATGTAGCCCTCGTCGAACAGGTTTTCGGCTTCCTCGCGAATCATTTGCCAGTTGTCGCGCAGCCTGTCGAGCTCGGGGAAGCGCTCGCGGTCCAGGTAGGGCTTGGACGGCACGCTGGAGTTCAGGTACATCAGCGAGTTGTACGGGGCGAACCAGGCAGAGTGGTTCACGACCTGGCGCAGGAAGGGCAGCCGTACCTTGCCGCGCAGGTGCACGTAGAGGATGGCGACGAGGAAGATGGCAAGGATCGTGAGAACGATGAACTTGATCATGGGGGCCCTGGATAGTGAAATCGAGCTGGGCACTTGCGCAGCGCACGCACAGGCCCGAGGATTATACCCCCTGTGGGCATGAGCGCGGAGCGTTGTGCCGCCAGGAAAGTTGTTCCGCGTCAATCAAGGATTGTCGAGAGTCTTATCGAATGAGCATGTCGTTACGTGACCAGTTGCTGAAAGCCGGACTGGTCAGTGAGAAACAGGCCAAACAGGCCGGCAAGCAGAAGCAGAAGCAGCAGCGTCTGGAGCACAAGAACCAGGTGCAGAAGGATGACAGCCAGCGTCAGGCCGCCTTGCAGGCGCAGGCCGACAAGCAGGCCCGCGATGCCGAGCTGAATCGCCAGCAGCAGGAAAAGGCCGAGAAGAAGGCCAGGACCGCGCAGATCAAGCAACTGATCGAAGGCACCCGTCTGCCGAAGCTGGAAACCGAGGACTATTACAACTTCGTCGATGCGAAGAAGGTCAAGCGCATTGCGGTGAACGACCTGATCCGCGACAAGCTCAGTCGCGGCAGCCTGGCCATCGTCAGCTACGACGGCCGCTACGAGATCGTCCCGCGTGACGCCGCGCTGCGCATCAAGGAGCGCGACGAGCGGCGTATCGTGCTGCTCAACGAGCCCAGCGGCGAGCCGGACGAGGACGACCCGTACAAGGATTACGTGGTGCCCGACGACCTCATGTGGTGAGGCCGTCCCGGTCGGACCTCAGGCCGGATTCAGCACCACCCTTGCGAAGCGCGCCTCCGCCGCCTGCGGCGTGATGGCGTGCAGACGGTCCAGCCGGAGCTCCCGGCTGGCATCGTCCACCCGGACTTCCAGGAACTCCTCCACGACCCCGTCCGCGTTTCGCCGCGTGTGCGTGGTGAAGGCCTGGGCGTCGAACGCCAGGCCGTCACGCAGCTCGATACGCAGCCAGTAGCGGTGCAGGCAGGCGATCTCCAGGTAGTCGTGCAGATCGCAGTGCAGCGGCTGGTAGGCGTCCATGCCGTTCAGCATCCTTCCATCTCGATGACGTAGTAGCCCTGGCGGCGCAGCGCCTCTTCCACCGGGGGCGTGGAAAACTCGCTGTGGCAGAACTCGCAGCGGCTCATGTGCACGTCATGCGCCTGGATGCCGCGCGCCGCCAGCCAGTGCGCGGCGAACTCCGCGGCACGGCTGGCGGCGTCCGGCCCGACCAGGACGTCGAAGTGCAGGTAGCGGCCATCGTGGGTACGCACATGGGTGTCGTAGACGCGAACCTGCATGGCGAGCCCCTTACTTCAGGTCGGCGATGGCGGCGCCGAAGTTCAGGTGCAGCACCTGGCCATCGACCACCAGGGCGGGCACCGATTTGACCCCGGCGGCCTCGGCCTCGGCGATGCGCGGCGCCTGCTCGCCCAGGTGCACCACTTCCACATCCCGGTTCAGCAACGGCAGCAGCGTGCGTTCGGCCTCGACGCAGACGGCGCAACCGGCATGGTAATAGATGGCTTTGCTCATGATCCTTCTCCTGATTGATTAAGTATCGAATCGATACAATATCAGTCTGCAAGCGAAAAGAGCCTTCTGTCAAACTGGTTTTTGATCGATACTATCTATCGGGAGGATGAGCCCATGACCGATACGACCCTGTACGACTATCTTGAGCGCATTGCCAGCCTGATGCGCGCCTGGGCCCGCGAGCAGCCGCTGATGGCGGATCTGCAGCCGATCCAGCTGAGTGCGCTGAACTACCTGGCGCGCTGCAACCGCTATTCGAACACGCCATTGGCGGTCACGGACTTCCTCGGGCTGACCAAAGGCACGGTGTCGCAGTCGCTGAAAGCGCTGGAGGCCAAGGGGCTGATTCGCAAGCGCCCGGATGCGCAGGACCGACGCAGCGTGCACCTGGAACTGACGGACGCGGGGCAAGGACTGATCGAGGCGCTGGTGCCGCCGGCGTTCCTGAGTCGCGCCGAAGAGGCTTTGGGCGAGCGCCGCGAACTGCTGGTCGCGCTGCTGCGCGAGCTGTTGACCAGCATCCAGCGCCAGGAGGATGTGCCGGGCTTCGGCCTGTGCCGCACCTGCCGTTTCCACCAGAAGCGGGACGACGGCGCGCTCTGCGGGCTGACCGGGGAGCGGCTGGAAACGCGCGAAGGAGAGCTGGTCTGCCGCGAGCACTCAGAGCCCGGCGAAGCCGCCTGAACCGGGCTGCACGGCGCCGTTGATCTTCGTAGGAGCGAGCTTGCTCGCGAACCGCTTGACGCCGTTGTCAGGGGGACGCTTTGTTCGCGAGCAAGGGTTGGGAGCCCCCTTCGCTCCTACAAAAAAGCCACCCATGAAAAAGCCGGGCAGATGCCCGGCTTTTTCATGTCCGCAGGTGGCGCTATCAGAAGCGATAGGTCATCTGTGCGGTCAGGCCGTGAGCGCTGTTGTCGTACTTGGCGCTGTAGGCCGGCTGCAGGGCGCTGCCTTCCAGGTTGACGCTAGCGGTGTCTTCCCACAGGTAGGCGTAGGCCATGTCGACGGTCAGGTCCGGGGTCGGCGACCAGCCGGCACCGAAGGTGACGATCTGGCGATCGCCCACCGGGATGCGCACGCTGCGGTAGTCGTTGTCGGTCGGCGACGGGTCGTAGGCGTAACCGGCACGCAGTACCCACTCCTGGTTCAACTGGTAGGAGGCGCCTACCGAGGCGGACCAGGTGTCATGCCACTTCAGGTCTTCGCCGATGGTGCCGAAGCCGAGGGCCTGACCCAGCGCCGGTACGCCGCTGTTTTCCACTTCGATCTTTTCCAGGCGGCTCCAGCGGGTCCATACCGCGCCGATGTAGCCAGTCCACTGGTCGTTGAACTTGTGGGTGATGGAGGTATCCACCGACTCCGGCAGGGTGATGTCCAGCTTGGCGTCGTAGGAGCCGTTCAGGCCCAGGGCGCCGGGGGCGTTCTTGACCTTGGTGCGGCCGTCCAGGTGATAGTCGACCTTGGAGTGGTAGGTCAGGCCCCAGGCGGTGTCGTCGGTCACGTCGACCAGTACGCCGATGTTGTAGCCCACCGCGGTGTCGTCACCCTTGATGTCGATGTGGGTGTCGCCCTGGCCGCCGGCCAGGCCGTTGGTGGCCAGGTCGTTCTTCAGCTGGCCGTCGATACGGTTGATGGTCGGGCCGAAACCGACGGAAACCTTATCGTTGACCTTGTAGGCGATGGTCGGCTGCAGGGTGATGACCTGGACCTTGCTGTAGGAACCGTGGTAGCTGCCCTGGAAGCCGTTCTCATAGTCGTTGATGATGCCGTAGGGGACGTACATGCCGAAGCCGAAGGTGAAGTCCTCGTTGATCGGCGTGGAGATGTAGCCGAACGGCACGGCGGCCAGGGGCACGGAATCGCCCTTGTTGGAGCCCGGATGCGGGCTGTTGGCCTGGCTGATGTCGTCCTTGGCATCGACAATGGCGAGACCGCCGCTGATTTCGGTGCGCTTGAGTTTGGACAGACCGGCCGGGTTGCCGTAAATGGTGCTGGCGTCGAGCGCGGAGGAAGCGCGGCCTGCGTAGGCAGTACCGGCGCCGCTGGCGCTCTGCTCGTTGATAGCGATGCCGTTGGCCAGGGCCTGGGCAGAGGCGGCGCTAATGGTCAGTGCGAGCGTGGTCTTGAGCCATGTTGTTTTCATTGTAAGAGCAACTCCTGTGTTTATCGGCGCGCAAGCTACCAAGATTCCCAGGTCTTGGGTAGTCTCTGGAAAGCGCTCTACCTTGGGCTTCAACGCTCAAACGAGCGTTCTATCGGTATCGTTACCGTTCGTCGCTGTATGTAAAAAACCTGACCGTTTGGTCATTCAGGGACTGCCGGCTCCGCTCAGGCCACCTGGCTGAGACTGCCAACGTAGTTGTGCCAGGCGTCGACGAAATCGTGCAGGCGTCCGTGGGGGTGGAAGACCCGGCGCCAGACCCGGGCCAGGCCCAGGGGATCGTCGGCGTGGGGCAGGGGGATGCGCTCGGCCTCGACCATCATCCAGGCGATGGCGGTGCTGTAGCGCAGGTTCACCGTGAGTTCCAGGTGCGGCGCGTCGAGGAAGGCGTGCTGACTGGCCAGCCCGCGAACCCGGCTAGCCAACTCCGGGTCGCAGGCCAGATAGCAGTCCCAGAGGCTCTGGTGACGGCTTTCACCGATGCGGTACAGCCCGTGGCCATGACTGTCGCCCAGCGCACTCCCCAGCGCCGATTGACAGGCCGCTGCCCCCAGCAGCAGCGCTTCCGCCGCGACACTATGCCGCTCCAGATACAGCAGGGTAGGGCGAATCACATAGTGGCACAGGTCGTTGGCGGCAATTCCCATGACGTCCTCGTCCTCGGTGACCGGCGGGGCGGGGCGACTTGGCAGCTTCGAGTGATTTTCCTGGCCCCGCCGGAAGCGGACTTAGCCGCTCGATTTGAAGTGTAGTGCGATAATTATGCTGTAAAGGCCTGTTTTTAAATTGTTTTGATGGTGCAGGAATAATCCATATTCCCTCCGGAAATTAGATACTGGGCGGCAATTCGGGCATGGCCTCGAGTTTTTCCTCGGCCTCTTCGTGCCCCTGGTCCGCCGCGCGCTGGTACCACAGACGGGCCTGCGCGGGGTTCTTCGCCACCCCCCGACCCTTGGCGTAGCCCTCGGCCACGGCGAACTGGGCATCCACGTCGCCCTGCTCGGCCGACTTCCTGTACAGCGCGAAGGCCCGCTTGTCGCTGCGGGTCACCCCGGTGCCGTTCTCGTACATGATCGCCAGGTTGTACTCGGCGTCCTTGTCGTTCTGGTCGACGGCCTTCTGGTACCAGTACACGGCCTTCTCCGCGCTCTGCTCCACGCCGTCGCCGCTGTCATAGGCGTTGCCCAGGTTGTACTGGGCGCAGGCGTGTCCCTGTTCGGCGGCCTTCTGGTACCAGTACGCGGCCTGCTCGTAGCTCTGCTCGAACTCGTCGCTGCCGGAGTCGTATTCCAGGCCGAGGCTGTACTGGGCGGTGGCGTGGCCGGCGTTGGCCGCCGTCACCAGTTCGTCGCCGTACAGGTCGGACCACTGGTCCGTGATGGAACAGGGTGTGGCCTCCAGGGTGGCAGCCTGGATCGGGGTGGCGGCCCACAGGCACAGCAGGGCGCTGGCGAGCAGGGTGTGGCGGAGACGGGTGGGCATGGGATCACTCCTTTGAAAATGGGCATGAGTCTGACGCATGCCCGGGTACCTATCCATCGGAACACAAGCGCCCGGCATGACGTGTATTCCGTTTTCGCTGCGGGACGACTGATCAGTCGCCCTTGGCCACCGGGCGCCTGGCATCGGTGATCCATTCGCTCCAGGAGCCGGCGTACAGGCGCCCCAGCGGATAGCCGGCCAGGCTCATGGCGAACAGGTTGTGGCAGGCGGTGACGCCGGAGCCGCAATAGGCCACCAGGTCTTGCGCCGGGCGGCCGCGCAGCAGGCTGGCGAAGCGCTGGTGCAAGTGCTCCGGGCGCAGGAAGCGGCCGTCGCTGCCGAGGTTGTCGGTGAACGCCGCGCACTGGGCGCCGGGGATGTGGCCGGCGACCGGGTCTATGGGTTCCACTTCGCCACGGAAGCGCGGCAGCCCGCGGGCGTCCACCAGTGGCAGGTCGGGTTCGCCCAGGCGCGCGCCGAGAGCCGTGGCGTCGATCAGCAGGCTGTTGTCCGGCTTGCCCTGGAAGTCGCCGGGGCGCACGGGCGTCTCGGCGGTGGTCAGGCGCAGGCCGGCGGCGTGCCAGGCGGCAAGGCCGCCGTCGAGCAGGTAGACACCCTCGCGCTTGCCCAGCCACAGCAGCAGCCACCAGGCGCGGGCGGCGAAGGCGCCGGGGCCGTCGTCGTACAGCACTACTTCGCTTTCCGTCTCCAGGCCCCAGGCGCGCAGGCGTTCCAGCAACTGTTGCGGATCGGGCAGCGGGTGGCGGCCGGTCACGCCGGGAACGACAGGTGCGGAAAGGTCCTTGTTGAGGTCGGCGAAGTGGGCCCCGGGAATATGGTTTTCCTGGTAGCTGCGGGCCCCGTAGCCGGGATCGTCGAGGGAGAAACGGCAGTCGAGCAGGACCAGATTCGGGTCATCGAGGCGGGCGGCCAGTTGCTCGGGCATGAGCAGGCGGGCGTAGGTCATGGGCGCATTCCTGTGTCGTGACGGGGCTTGGGCGCATCATAAGGCTTGTATCGCGAACAAGTTACTCTCGGTGGGGAATTGGCGAAAATGCTCAATCTGCAATCGGCGCCGCGCAAGGCCGGCCCGCTGCGCGTCGCCCTGGTGGGGCTGGCGACCGTCCTGATCACCCTGGGCTACAGCGTCCGTGTGTTGGCGCTCGGCGCCATCGGCCGGCTGCGTCGCGGCAAGGTCGACGGTTTCACCCGCGACTGGTCGGGGAGTCTGCTGCGCCTGACCGGTGCGCGCCTGAGCCGCCACGGCGAAGTACCGGACTTCGGCGACGGCCGCCGCTACATGATCCTTTGCACCCACTCCAGCTTTTACGATATCCCGGCGATCTTCGTGACCATGCCCGGCTCGATCCGCATGCTGGCGAAGAAGGAACTGTTCGCGGTGCCGATCTGGGGCGCGGCGATGCGCGCGGCGGAGTTCCCGTCCATCGACCGGCACAACCGCCACCAGGCCATGGCCGACCTGGCCAAGGCGCGGGAAATGATGGAGAGCGGCATCGTGCTCTGGGCCGCACCCGAGGGCACGCGCTCCAAGGATGGCAAGCTGCAGCCGTTCAAGAAAGGCTGCTTCCGCCTGGCCCAGCAGACCGACGCGATCATCGTTCCGGTGGCTATCCGTGGCATCCAGCAACTGCTGCCGGCGGGCGGCCTCAAGCTGAACCTCGGCATGCCGGTGGAGGTGCATGTCGGCGCGCCCATCGACTCCACCCGGTTCACTGAACATGGCGTCGATGCGCTGATGGGGGAGGTGCGCGAGCGTATGCTGGAGCTGCTGGAACCCGCCGCCGTGCCCGCACCGGCGCCTGCCCTGAAGGAGCAGACGCCGGCCTGAAGCGTCCTGGGAGCCGGCGCCTTTCAGTGGATTGGCAGCCGGCCGATGCGGTCGTTCTCCAGGCTGCCCAGGTAGAGCACGCCGTTCACCGGTTTGGCCGAAGTCACCATGCGCAGGTGCTGGCCGCTGGTGTCATGCAGGCTGCGCACGATCTCGCCTTTCTCGTTCACCTGGATCACCAGGCCGTAGGGCACCGGCTTGGGTAGCACGGCGCGCGGCAGTTTGGTCAATTGGCGCTTGAGCCAGGGCATCTGCTGGATCAGGTCGGCGTCGGCCTTGCGCGGCGAGGGCAGGGCCACCCAGAAGGTGCCGCTGCGGTCACTGGCGAGGTTGTCCGGCAGGCCCGGCAGGTTGTCGATGAACACGTCATGCTGCCCGGCCTTCTCACCCTTGAGCCAGTAGCGGGTGATGCGGTAGCGGTAGGTCTCGTTGACCAGCACGAAGTCCTCGTTTTGCGACAGCGCCACGCCGTTGGCGAAGTACAGGTCCTTGAGCAGCGTCTCGGTCTTGCCGGTGGCCGGGTCGTAGCGCAGCAGGCGGCCGTGAGGGCGGGCTTCGAGTAGGTCGAGGATGTAGTCGGGCTGGTGGAAGCGGCTGGACGCGTCGCTGAAATAGATGCGGCCGTCGCTGGCGATGTCCAGGTCGTCGGTGAAGGCGAAGGGAATGCCGTCGGCCGAATCGGTCAGCACGCGGATCTTGCCCTGCGGGTCGACCTCCAGCAGGCCCTTCCAGGCGTCGGCGACGATCAGCTTGCCGCTCTTGTCGAACGCCAGGCCCAGCGGGCGGCCGCCGGTTTCGACGAAGGTTTCGGCCTTGCCGTCGGCGCCGATACGCACGATGCGCCCGTCATCCAGTCCGGCGAAAACCCGGCCCTGGCTGTCCACGGCGGTGTCTTCGGGGCCGACGATCTGGCCCTGGGCGAGCAGTTCGGCTTTCATCAGCGTGTCGTTGGGTTCCATCACGCCGGTCATCGGCGGCGCCTTGGGCGGCGTCCAGGCCAACGGATCGATGGGGCTGGGCGTGAGCGCCAGGTAGACCGCGAGGGCTACGACCAGCAGAACGACCAGTCCGAGAAGCTTTTTCATGCGCAAGCTGCCTTCTTGTTGTCGTGGGCGGGGCAAAGCGTAGAGATTGCCATGCAGTTGTCACAGACCGATGGCCGAGTGGAATGCTCGCACATCATGCATCTCTATATACTGCGCGCACCGAAACGAAGGAGATGTTCGTGACCGCTCTCGATATTCAGTGGATTCGCGACGATGCCAGCCTCGAGCGCAAGTGCCGGGACTGGAAAGAACTGCCGTACCTCGCGCTCGATACCGAGTTCATGCGTGTCGATACCTTCTATCCCGAAGCCGGTCTGGTGCAGGTGGGCGATGGCAGCGGCGTGTGGCTGATCGACCCGCTGCTGATCCGCGACTGGTCGCCGTTCGCAGCCGTGCTGGAGTCGCCGCTGGTGGTCAAGGTATTCCATGCCTGCGGCGAGGACCTGGAAGTCTTCCAGCGCCTGACCGGCAGCCTGCCGCAGCCGCTGTTCGACACCCAGTTGGCCGCCGCCTACCTGGGCATGCCGCACTCGATGGGCTATTCGAAGCTGGTGCTGGAGATCCTCGGGATCGACCTGCCCAAGGACGAGACCCGCTCCGACTGGCTGCAGCGCCCGCTGACCGACATGCAGGTGCGCTACGCCGCCGAGGACGTGCAGCACCTGGCCGAGGTCTACGTGAAGCTGGCGCCGCGCCTGAGCGACGAGAAGCTGCAGTGGCTGCTGGCCGATGGCACCGACCTGACCAACAACCAGAGTCGCGTCAGCGACCCGCAGGAGGCCTACCTCGACGTCAAGCTGGCGTGGAAGCTCAATCGCCTGCAACTGGCCGTGCTGCGCGAGCTGTGCGTCTGGCGCGAGGAGCAGGCGCGGTTGCGCAACAAGCCGCGTAACCATGTGCTGCGCGAGCACACCCTGTGGCCGCTGGCGCGTTTCCAGCCGGCCGACAAGGTCGCCCTGGCGCGTATCGACGACATGCACCCGCGCACCGTGCGCCAGGATGGCGACACCCTGATCGCGCTGATCGCCCACGCGGCGAGGCTGCCGGAAGCCGTTCATCCCGAGACGCTGCCCGAGCCGCTGCCGCGCGAGGTTACGCCGGTACTGAAGAAGTTGCGCGAAGTCGGCCAGAAAGAGGCCGAGCGCCTGAACATGGCCCCCGAGCTGATGCTGCGCAAGAAGGTACTCGAGGCGCTGCTCAAGACCGGCTGGCCGAACGGCCCCTACCAACTGCCCGAGTCGCTGCAGGGTTGGCGCCGCGAACTGATGGGCCAGGCCTTGCTGGACAGCCTTGCCGTCCAGCTCACCGAATAACGCGGAAGAGACACCATGAAACGCATCTGCTCCATCTACAAGAGCCCGCGCAAGAACGAGATGTACCTGTACGTCGACAAGCGCGAAGCGCTGACCCGCGTGCCGGAGGCGCTGATCGCCGTGTTCGGCCCGCCGCAGCACACCTTCGACCTGGTGCTCAGTCCCGAGCGCCAACTGGCCCGCGAGGACATCGACAAGGTCCTGGAAAACATCGAGAAGCAGGGGTTCCACCTGCAGATGCCGCCGGTCGAAGAGGAGTACATCGAGCACCTGCCGGAGGAGCTGCTGCGGATGAACGATCCGCTCTGATCCCTGGCCGTCCGGCAACATTTTCTCGAGCCGTGAACGGGTACAGTGCTGGCACTGTGCAAGTTCGCGGCTTGAGCGCATTATGCGCGGAGAAAAAGGGTTCAACGGAGCGGAACGCTTGGTCTCTGGCTGTGTCTATAGCCGCCTGTCTTCCCTCGAACTAATACCGATATCAATGGGAAGCTCTCTTGAGGCGAGTCCAGATGCGCCAGCCTGAAACGTTACACCGATCGAAGCGAAGGTCCTGAGTCATGCGCCTGCTCGTTCTCGATCGTGATCATGCCCTTTACGCCGCCCTGATCATGGCGGCGGAGCCCCGAATTACGGTGGTGTCCGGTGACCAGCCGGACAAGCTCGTTGCTGCCGCCGCCGAATGCCCCGTCTGGCTAGCCCAACCCGATTTCGCCGCGCAACTGCTGCGCCAGGGCGTGCATCCGGTGTGGATCCAGTCCAGCTGGGCGGGCATCACGCCGCTGCTGGCGGACGATCTGCCCAAGGACTACGCGCTGACCCGCGCCGTGGGCATCTTCGGCCAGGTCATGACCGAATACCTGCTCACCTACCTGCTTGCCCATGAGCGGCAGATGCTCGGCCGCCTGGCCAGCCAGGTCGGCGTGCAGTGGGACGATCGCCTGCCCGGCACGCTCAATGGCCGCCAGGTGCTGATCATCGGAACCGGCGAGATCGGCCAGGCGGTGGCGCACATGCTGGCGCCGTTCGGCGTGGACCTGGTGGGCGTGGCGAAGAACCCGCGATCGCTGCTGCCGTTCAGCCGCGTGGGCGCGCTGGAGGATCTGCCACGCCTGGTGCAGACCGCCGACTACGTGGTGAACCTGTTGCCCGATACCGAGCACACCCGCGATATCTACAACCTGCCGCTGTTCAACCGGATGAAACCGACCGCGCTGTTCATCAATGCCGGCCGTGGCACCTCGGTGGTCGATGCCGACCTGGTGTCGGCGCTGGAGGCCAACCGGATCGCCGGCGCGGTGATCGATGTCTGCCGCGAAGAGCCTCTGCCGGCGCAGCATGCGTTCTGGCATACCCCGCGCCTGCTGCTTACCGGACACACCGCCGCGCCGACGCTGCCGGGGCCGCTGATCGAACTGTTCCGCGACAACCTCACGCGCTTCTGGGCTGGCCAGGAAATGCGCGGCGAAGTGGATTTCACTCGCGGTTATTGAAGCCTGATGCCGTCAATGAAAAAGGCCCCGGATGGGGCCTTTTTCATGTGCGGGCCTTTCCTGGGAGCGAGCCTGCAAGGCACGCTGCATCGCCGTTCGCGAGCAAGCTCGCTCCTATATGAATGGTTTCAGAGCGAGAAGTCGCCCTCGGCCACGATTTCCGCCAGTGGGCGGCGGGCATTGGGCACTTCGCGAGCTTGCAGGCTCTCGGAGAGGGTCGACTTGTCGCCCAGCTTGCCGATGGCGATCACCGCATGGATCTCATGGTCCGCCGGGACCTTCAGCTCGCTGCGCGCCAGGTCGCGGTCGAAGCCGGCCATGCCGTGGGTGTGCCAACCGGCCAGGCTCGCCTGCAGCGCCAGGAAGCCCCAGGCCGAGCCGGTGTCGAAGCTGTGCCAGAGGGCGGGCTTCTCTTCGGCGGAGCCGGGCGGGGCGAAGGTGGTCTTGGACAGCACCACCACCAGCGCCGAGGCGTTCTGCGCCCAGCCACGGTTGAACTCGCCCAGCAGGTTCAGGTAGCGCTGCCAGTTCGGTGTGTCGCGGCGCGCGTAGAGGAAGCGCCAGGGCTGCGAGTTGAAGGAGGACGGCGCCCAGCGCGCGGCTTCGATGAAGCTCAGCAGGGTGGCTTCGGGGATGGCTTCGCCGCTGAAGGCGCGGGGCGACCAGCGATTGATGAACTGCGGATCGATCGGGTGCTCGGCAACGCGAGGATTGGCGCTCATGGTGGCTCCTGTGAGGGCTTGGGATGGGCCGATGGTGCCGTGGACGGCCGGGCATCGCGGATGGGGACGGGCGGCGCGGCTGCGGAGGCAGATGGCGGGTGCTGCGCCAGGTGTGACAGGCGCAACGGACCGGGCCCGTAGGGCGCCCAACCTAACCAGCGTGGCGCGCTCTGGCAAGCGTCTTGCGGTCAATGGTCGCCTGCGCTTGGCCTTCGCGCGCTGCGGGCTTAGACTTTGCGCCCCGTGAAACTGCTCCTGTACAAAACATGGCCGCCAAAGTCGAACCCTTCTGGAAACGCAAGACCCTCGACCAGCTCGATCAGGACGAGTGGGAGTCGCTGTGCGACGGTTGCGGCCTGTGCTGCCTGCAGAAGCTGGAGGACGAGGACGACGGTACCGTCTACTACACGCGCATCGCCTGCAAGCTGCTGGACCTGAAGACCTGCCGCTGCACCGACTACGCCAACCGCCGCGTGACGGTGCCGGACTGCATCCAGCTCACCCCGGCCCAGGCCGATGAGTTCCAGTGGCTGCCGCCGACCTGCGCCTATCGCCTGGTGGCCGAGCGCAAGGACCTGCCGCTGTGGCACCACCTGGTCTGCGGCGACCCCGATGCGGTGCACCACGAGCGCATCTCCCAGTCCGGCCGCATGCTCGCCGAGGGCTCGGTGCCCGAGGACGACTGGGAAGAGCACCTGATCTTCCGCGCCGGCTGATCCGCGCTCAGCGCGGCGCGCGCAGCCAGTAACAGGCTTCCTCGCCGGTCAGTGGAGTCTCGTTGTCCGGCAATTCCACGCGCTTTTCCCACAGCGGGAACCAACGCTCGTCCTTCTCGTCGTCGATGGTGGCCGGGCGTACCTGCGCGCGGAAGCGCCGTTCGCAGGCGCCCCATTGCACGAAGTTGACCTGCGCCTCGATCAGGCTCACGGCGTTGGCGCCGCCGCGTGCATCGGGGAAGCACAGTTGCAGATGGTCATCTTCCCAGTAGCAGATTTCACAAATCTCGTACGACCCCGGCGGGTCGCCGAAACTGAAATAGCCGCAGCAAGGGCAGGTGTAGAGCATCAGGCGTTGCCTTCGATGCCCAGCACCTTGAACAGGAAGGCATATTCCAGCGCCACGTCCTTCAGGCCCTGGTAACGGCCGCTCATGCCGCCGTGGCCGGCGCCCAGGTCGGTCTTGAGCAGCAGCAGGTTGTCGTCGGTCTTGCTCACCCGCAGCTTGGCCACCCACTTGGCGGCTTCCCAGTACTGCACGCGGCTGTCGTTGTAGCCGGCCACCGCCAGCAGCGCCGGATAGTTCTGGGCGCTGACGTTCTCGTAGGGTGCGTAGGCGCGGATGCGCGCGTAGACCTCCGGCTCCTCCGGGTTGCCCCATTCGTCGTACTCGGTGATGGTCAGCGGCAGGTCGGGGTTGAGCATGCTGTTGAGCACGTCGACGAAGGGCACCTCGGCGATGGCCGCGGCGAACAGCTGCGGGCGCTGGTTGAGCACCGCGCCGATCAGCAGGCCGCCGGCGCTGCCGCCGCTGATGGCCAGTTGCGCCGGGGTACTGTAGCCCTGGGCCAGCAGGTGTTCGGCGCAGGCGATGAAGTCGCCGAAGGTGTTCTGCTTGCGCGCGAGCTTGCCGGCGCGGTACCAGGCTTCGCCCAGCTCGCCGCCGCCGCGTACGTGGGCGATGGCGAAGACGAAGCCGCGCTCCAGCAGGCTCAGGCGGGCGTGGGAGAACCAGGGGTCGAGGCTCTCGCCGTAGGCGCCGTAGCCGTAGAGGTAGAGCGGCGCGGGCTTGCCTTGGGCGACGTCTTCCAGCACCTCGCGGCGGCCGACCAGGCTGATCGGCACCTGCACGCCGTCGGCAGCGTCGGCCCAGAGGCGGCGGCTTTCGTAGGCGTCGGCGTCGAACGGGCCTTCCACCGGGGTCTGCTTGAGGACTTTCTGTTCGCCGCTGGCGAGGTCCAGCTGGCGGATCTGCGCCGGGCGGTTGAGCGCCTCGTAGCGCAGGCGGATCACCGAACTGTCGAACTCCAGGCTGTCCTGCACATGGAGGTTGTAGGCGGCATCCGGCAACTGCACGCGGTGTGCCGGATGGCCTTGCGGCTGCACCTCGACGATCGGCAGGCCGCCTTCGCGCAGGCTCAGGGTCAGGGCGCCGGCGCTCAGGGTCAGGTCCTCGAGCATCACGTCGTCGCGGTGGGCGATCAGGGTTTGCCAGTGCGCGCGGGTCGGCTGCGCCTCGCTGGCGTGGTAGAGGGCGAAGTTGATGCCGGTCTGGTTGCTGCGGATCAGCCAGGCCCAGTCGCCGTTCAGGCGGCCGTGGTCGGGGTAGTACTCGTGGTCTTCCTCGCGCGGCGCGAGGCAGGCGAACTCGCCGTCGGGGGTGTCGGCGTCCAGTACCCAGGCTTCGCTGGTGGTCTTGCTGCCCAGCAGCAGGATCAGTTGGCGCTCGGAACTGGCACGGTAGCAGTGCAGGAAGAAGCGTCCGTCGCGCTCCTCGAACACCTGTTCGGCGCTGTTTTCGCCCAGGCGGTGGCGGTACAGCTTGTGCGGGCGGTGGGTGTCGTCCAGCTCGCCGAAGAACAGGGTGCGGTTGTCGTTGGCCCAGGTCAGGCTGCCGTCGCAGTTTTCGAAGGGCAGGGTGGTGACGCTGCCATCGGCCAGCTCCTTCACGTAGAGCGTGTAGATCTCGTCGCCGCTGGTATCCAGGCTGTAGGCCAGCTTCGAGTGGTCCGGGCTGATGCTGAAAGTGCCCACGGAGAGGAAGTCGCCGCCGGCCAGGGCGTTCGGGTCGAGCAGCAGTTGTTCGGCCTGCTCGTCGACGTCCAGCGAACCGTCGGCCGGGCGCGGGCAACGGTAGTGGCGCGGGTATTCGTCACCGGCGGTGGTGCGCTGGTAGTACAGCCAGGGGCCCCAGGGCGTGGGCAGGGACAGGTCGGTTTCGCGGATGCGCCCCTTGATCTCCTGGAACAGCCGTTCGCGCAATTTCGTCTGAGGAAGTAGCTGATCCTCGAGGTAGGCATTTTCCGCTTTCAGATAGTCGAGGACATCCTCCGCGTCGCGGTTTTCCAGCCAGGCGTAGGGATCGGCGGCGGGCTCGCGGCGGGCGATGGGGGGCTGGCGGTCGATCATGGCGGCTCCTGGGGCGGCGGCATGGATGACGCCCGGCTGCGCACCCATGAGTAAAAGCAGCTATCATACGCACCCCTCTGTCGACACCGCACGTACGCACGCGCATGAACGAACACGATTACACGCTCGCCTGGGGCGCCTATCTGGGCGCCGGCCTCGGCCTGACTCTGGTCTGGTTCCTGATGACCGGCTGGATGTGGCGTTGGCTGCGCGAACCGCTGCGGATCATCGTCGTCGTGCTGCTGTTCACCCCGACGCCGGTGGACCCGGCCAATAACCTCTACGCCCCGGCCATCGCCATCACCGCGCTGGACGTGGTGTTCAAGGTCGGCAACAACGCCTGGCGCGCAGTATCCGACCTGGCGCTGGTGCTGCTGGCGGCGTTCGGCGTGTACCTGTTGTTCGTGCTGATCCGCTGGTCCATCGAGCGGGCGCTGAAAAAGCGCCGCAAAGCGCCGGACCCGGAAGACGAGCCGACCCTGCGCCAATTGATGCAGCCGGAGCTGATGCCCGACGTGGACACCCGCACCGACGATCAGGGCGAACGCCGCATGCGTATCGAGCCGCGCCTCTGATTTCGCGCCTTGCGTCCTGACCGACACGCGTCCAGCATGAACTGAACGGCCTTTCGAGGAGTTCTCATGGACTGCGTGTTCTGTGCCATCGCGGCCGGTCGCGTGCCGGCCCGCACCCTCTACGAAGACGATCATTTCATCGTGCTGCTGGATATCTACCCGCTGCGGCCCGCGCATCTGCTGCTGGTGGCGCGGGAACACGCGACCTTCCTGCACCAGCTTTCGGAAAGTGCGCAGCAGGACCTGATCCCGCTGGCCGAACGCATGCAGCGTGTGCTGCGCCGGGCCGGTTATGGCCGGGTCGGCATCAATCTGCTGGTCAACGACGGCCCCGCGGCCAACCAGCACGTAGCGCATTTTCATCTGCACCTGATTCCGCGTGAGCTGAACGATCTGCCGGCCCTGCTGCTGCGCGTGCTCATACGGTTCCTGCCGCTGGGGCGGCGGAGGATGCAGCAACGCCTGGAACGCGAGCTGCACCGGCTGCGCGAGGCACTGTTGGAGGAGAACTGATTCATGTGCGAGTTGCTCGGCATGAGCGCCAACGTCCCGACGGACATCGTGTTCAGCTTCACCGGGCTGATGCAGCGTGGCGGCGGCACCGGTCCGCACCGCGACGGCTGGGGCATCGCTTTCTACGAAGGGCGTGGGGTGCGCCTGTTCCAGGACCCGTCGGCGAGCATCGACTCGGAAGTGGCGCGCCTGGTGCAGCGCTACCCGATCAAGAGCGAGACGGTGATCGGCCACATCCGCCAGGCCAACGTCGGCAAGGTCTGCCTGTCCAATACGCACCCCTTCGTGCGCGAGATGGGCGGGCGCTACTGGACCTTCGCCCACAACGGCCAGCTTGCCGACTTCCATCCCGAGCCGGGGCTGTACCGTCCGGTGGGCGATACCGACAGCGAGACGGCCTTCTGCGACCTGCTCAACCGGGTGCGCCGTGCCTTTCCCGAGCCGGTTCCGGTGGAAGTGCTGCTGCCCACGCTGGTCAGCGCCTGCGCCGCCTTCCGTGAGAAAGGCGTGTTCAACTGCCTGCTCAGCGATGGTGACTGGCTGTTCACGTTCTGCAGCAGCAAGCTGGCCTGGATCACCCGCCGCGCGCCGTTCGGCCCGGCGCGGTTGAAGGACGCCGACCTGACCGTGGACTTCCAGTCCGAGACCACACCCAACGACGTGGTCACGGTGATCGCCACCGAGCCGCTGACCGACAACGAGAACTGGACCCTGATGCAGGGCGGCGAATGGATGCTCTGGTGGCGCGGCGAGATCGTCGACCAGGGGCGGATCTGACCCGGCCCGCGCGCATCCGTGCGACGCAGGCCCGGACCTCGCGGGCGAATCCAATACGACAATAACGAGGGGGAGAAGATGCTGCGCAGCTACATTCGCATGGTGCTGTTCGCACTGGGTCTGATGGTGGCGGTACAGGTGCCGGGCTTCATCAAGGACTACACCCAGCGCATCGACGCCCATCGCATCGAGGCGGCCCAGGCGCTGCAAGGCTTCAAGGACACCTCCGGGCAGTTCTTCAGGGGCGATCTGAATGCCCTGGTGGCGCATTATCGCGGCAGCGCCGATCCGGTATTCCAGCGCGACGCGGACAACATCGAACGCCTGTTGCGCCGCGCCCAACTGTTCGAGAATGAATGGCGGGCCTTGCAGGGCAACTGGCTACAGCGTGCCTGGCACATGGCAACGGCACCGAACCCCGAGCTACTGCAGGAAACCTACGCGAACTACCGCTACCAGGTTGTGCTGGAGCCCGACGCCATCGGCTGGGGCCTGGCCGGCGGCCTGGTGCTGGCATGGATCGCCGAGGTGCTGATGGCCTCGCTGGCGGCGCTGGTCGGCCTGGGCGACAACCGCCGCGCCACGCGCCGGCACTGGAACTGAGGCCTGGCGGCTTTTCGTAGGAGCGGACAGCTCCAGGCTCGGATCAGCCCTCACCCTAACCCTCTCCCTGGGGGAGACGACTGCATGGATGCAGGAGGTAGCGCGACGCAGGATGCCAAAGCCGAGGCCTGGCGGCTCTTCGTAGGAGCGAGCTTGCTCGCGAACCTGCGTTCGCCGGATGAAGTGGTATCAGGCACAGCTCCGCTGTTCGCGAGCAGGCTCGCTCCTACAGGTCGTGCTCGACACGGGTCAACGCGCCAGCGCTGCTTCCGGCGATTCATGCCGGCGGTAGGGGAACACGTCGATCACCTTGCCGGCC
The DNA here is from genome assembly GCF_000349845.1 of Pseudomonas sp. ATCC 13867. Classification (NCBI taxonomy): domain Bacteria; kingdom Pseudomonadati; phylum Pseudomonadota; class Gammaproteobacteria; order Pseudomonadales; family Pseudomonadaceae; genus Pseudomonas; species Pseudomonas sp. ATCC 13867. Next base: position 1,746,155 of record NC_020829.1, read on the forward strand.
AGGATCTGCTCCTGCAGGCCCTTCCAGTAATCCGCGTCGAACAGGTTGCCGTGCAGCCGGGCAAACAGCCGGCGCTGCTTCAGGTCGACGAACAGGAAGCGCGGGAACTCCTCCGGGAACACGTCCATCGGCCCCACCGAGTACCACGGTTCGGAGGACATCTCGTCCTCCTCGTAGCGCGCCGGCGGAATGTGGCGGAAGTTCACCTCGGTCAGGTAGCTGATCTCGTCGTAGTCGTAGAACACCACGCGGCCGTGGCGGGTGACGCCGAAGTTCTTCAGCAGCATGTCGCCGGGGAAGATGTTCGCCGCCGCCAGTTGCTTGATGGCCAGGCCATAGTCGTTCAGCGCTTCCTCCACCTGCGCCTGCGTGGCGTGCTCCAGGTAGATATTCAGCGGGGTCATGCGGCGCTCGGTCCAGCAGTGGCGGATCAGCACTACGTCGCCTTCCAGCTTCACGGTGGAGGGGGCTACCTCCAGCAGTTCGGCGAGGCAGTTCGGGTCGAACTTGCGCACCGGGAAGCGGAAGTCGGCGAACTGCTGGGTATCGGCCAGGCGGCCGACGCGGTCGTGGTTCTTCACCAGCTGGTACTTCTGGATCACCGTGGCGTGGTCCACGGTCTTGGCCGGGTTGAAGTTGTCCTTGATGATCTTGAACACGGTATTGAAGCCGGGCAGGGTGAACACGCTCATCACCATCCCGCGCACACCCGGCGCCATGATGAACAGGTCGTCGGTGGTCGCCAGGTGGTTGATCAGCGCGCGGTAGAACTCGCTCTTGCCCTGCTTGTAGAAGCCGATGGAGGTGTACAGCTCGGCGATGTGCTTGCCCGGCAGCAGGCGCTTGAGGAACGCCACCAGCTCCGCCGGCACCGGTGCGTCGACCATGAAGTAGGAGCGGGTGAAGGAGAAGATGATCGAGACTTCCGCCTCGTCGGTGATCACCGTGTCGAACTGGATGCCGCGCCCCTCGTGGTGCACCAGCGGAAATACCAGCGGCCACTGTTCGTCCGGGGTGAACAGGCGACCTACCAGGTAGGCGCCCTTGTTGCGGTAGAACACCGAGCCGATCAGTTCGAGGGTGAGCAACGGGTCCTTGCAGACCCAGTCCGGCAGGCTGGCGCGCAGCAGGTTGTCGATGCGTTCCAGGTCGCGCTCGCGGTCGTCGTAGTCCACGGCGAAACGGTAGTCGTTGAAGATCTGCTCCAGGCTGTGGCGCAGATGGCCTTCGGGACGGTACAGGCGGGTGTGCGGGTCGCGCGCATGGGCACGCAGGGACGGCCGGGTGGTGTGCACGAACATGGTGCCGTCGCTGATGTTGTCGTGGCTGAACAGGCCGCAGAAGATCGAGTTGAACCAGGTTTCCGCCAGTTCGTCGTCCAGGCGCGGATCGATCAGGCTGATGTAGGCGCTCTTGGCGATGGGCCAGCGCTCCACGTCCACCAGGTCGATATGGGGCATCGCGCGGGTCAGGCGTCCCACGGTTTCGGCGACCTTTTCCTCGTACAGGTTGATCCGCTCGGCGGAGGCCTGCTGTGCCTCCTGCCAGAGCGCCTGCTCGAAGCGTGCCGGCGCACCGTCGGTGATCTGGTGGAAGCGTGCGCGGTAGTCGTCGAAGCCTTCGAGGATCAGGGTCGCGATCTCGGTCGCCGGCCAGTGCTCGGTCATGGGAGCGCCTCTGCTGAGTTCTTGTGCAGCGAGCTTAGCCAGGGGGAAGGAGGAGGGAAAGGGAGATTTCCCACAGCCGGTGGTGCACGCAGTGCCGTATGCTGGACGGCCCATTTCCGTAGGCAAGGAGCCTTCAAGCGATGGACGACATCCGCATCGAGCTCTGCACGGAGCAGCATATCAACGGCCTTGCGGCTCTCTACAACGACCCGGCCGTGTGCCGACAAGTCCTGCAGATGCCGCATCAGGCGCCGGAGTTGTGGCGCAAGCGGCTGGTGCTCGATGACGAGCGCCGGGTGACATTGATGGCGATGCATCAGGACCAGGTGATCGGTAGCGCCAGCCTCGAACAATTCTCCCGAGTGCGCCGCAGCCATTGCGGCAGCATCGGCATGGGAGTCGCCGTGACCTGGCAAGGACGTGGCGTTGGCAGTCGGTTGATGGCCGAGTTGCTGGAGGTGGCCGACAACTGGATGAACCTGCGGCGGGTGGAGCTGACGGTCTACACCGACAACGCCCCGGCCATCGCGCTGTACCGCAAGTTTGGTTTCGAAGTGGAAGGCCAACTGCGTGAATACGCCATTCGCGACGGCGCCTACGTCGACGTACTGAGCATGGCGCGCTTTCGGAGAAGTTGACCGTGGATTTTGAAAGTCAGCTGTAGATGGATGTGGTTTTCCACCGGCGTAGTCTGGTGGCTTACCTGCCCTGGAGCTCTTCGCGATGAATCCCGCTGCTGTGCTGAATATGTTCGGGCTGGCCGCCATCTGGGGCGCCAGCTTCCTGTTCATGCGTCAACTGGTGCCGGCTATCGGCGTGATGCCAACGGCCTTCTTCCGCGTCGTGCTGTCGGCGCTGGGGTTGGTGGTGATCATGCTCGTACTGCGCACCCGCTGGGATTTTCGCGGCAAGCTCACGCGCATCCTGCTGATCGGCGTGATCGCTTCCGGCATTCCGGTGCTGATGTACAGCCTGGCGGCGCAGGCGCTGCCGGCGGGGTATTCGGCGATTTTCAACGCCACCACGCCGCTGATGGGCGTGTTGATCGGTTCGCTGTTCTTCGGTGAGGCGCTCACCGGTGGCAAGGCTCTCGGCGTGCTGCTGGGGTTGGCGGGCGTCGCAGTGCTGACCCGTGCCGGGCCCGTGCCTTTCGATGCCCAGGTGCTCTGGGGCGCCGCGGCCTGCCTGGTGGCGACCACCTGCTACGGCTTCGCCGGCTATTTCACCAAGCGCTGGATCAACGACCAGGGTGGGCTGGACTTCGCCGTCTCGGCGCTGGGCAGTCAGACCGGTGCGACCCTCTGCCTGCTGCCGTTCTTCGTAGGCACCAGCCTGGACATGCCGCTGGCACCGCTGGCCGAGCCGAAGATCCTGCTCGCGCTGGCCGGGCTGGGCTTCCTCTGTACGTCCTTCGCCTACGTCCTGTACTTCCGCCTGCTGGCCAGCATCGGTCCGCTGAAGACCATGACGGTGACCTTCCTGATTCCGCCGTTCGGTGTGTTCTGGGGCGTGCTGCTGCTGGATGAGTCGCTTTCCTGGGCGCACTTGCAGGGTGGCGTACTGATCGCTCTGGCGCTGTGGCTGGTACTGCGCCCGGCGCCGCAGCCGAAGGCAGAGGCAGCCAACTGAGCGAAGCGCAGGCGAGGAGCGATCCTCACCTGCGTCTTTCGGGGCTGGCTAGCGGTTATCCATAGCCTGTGTCGACTTGGATTCACTGGCCGGGACTGCCGGGCGGAAGACCAGCATCAAGCCCAGCACGATCAGCCCCATGCCCAGCAGGCCGAGGGCGGACAGGCGATTGCCGAACACCGCGTAATCCATCAGCGCCGTGACCGCCGGGACCAGGTAGAACAGGCTGGTGACGTTGACCAGGTTGCCCGCCGCGATCATCCGGTAGAGCAGCACGGTGGCCAGCACCGAGACCATCAGGCCCATCCACAGCGCGCTGAGGATGAACGCGGCATTCCATTCCACGTGCAGCGGCTGGAAGGGCGCGACGGCGATGCACAGCGCCAGTCCGGCCATGTATTGCAGGGGCAGGGTGCCCAGCGGGTTCTCGCGGATGTTCTTCTGCAGGATCGAACCGCCGGTGATCGACAGCAGCGCCAGCAGGCAGCAGGCCAGGCCGGCGAAGGTCAGGCCTGACAGTCCGATGCTCTGGTAGACCACCATCACCAGCCCGATCAGCCCCAGCGCAAGGCCGCCCAGGCGCGGCGCCGAATGCCGGCGCTCGAGCAGGAAGCTGGTCAGCATCGGCTGTACGCCCAGCACCGTGGCGATCACGCCGGGGGTGACGTGCAGGTCCAGCGCCATCAGGTAGAAGATCGGGTAGATGCCCAGCATCACCAGGCCGGTGAGCACGGCGTGGCGCACCTGCTTGCGCTCGCGCGGCCAGCGCAGGCCGATCAGCGGGGAGAGGGTCAGCAGCGCCACCAGCGCGGTACCGAAGCGGGCGATGAGGAAGACCATCGGCGAAGCATGGGCCAGGCCCCACTTGCTGATGATGGCGGCACTGCTCCACAGCAGCACGAACAGGGAGGTGCTGGCCAGGGCGGCCAGGGAGGAACGGTTGAGCGAAATCATGCAATGCACCTGTCGTCAGGCAGATCACGACCGGCCATCAATGGGCCGGATACATACCGGGAGCCGCGTCAGTCGGGCGCGGAAAACCAGGCGATGGAAAACGCGTGTGGCGTCAGAAGCTCACGCCGGGTGGCGGGTAGGCCGCACCGGGAGGCGGAGGCGACGCGACAGCGACGACAGGGGGCGGAGGAGGGCAGGCCGCGCCCGCACCCGCGCCGCAGGCCGGAGAGGCTGCAACGGTGATTGCCGGATCGGGCAATGGGTATCGGGACATGGAAGACGAACCTTGTTGAGTGGGGCAGCATTGGCGCTGCGTGGACTGACTATAGCGGCCTTCGCGCGAGGGGGCGAGCCCTGTGCGAGTCGCGCGGCAATGCGCGATTCCTGCGACAGAAACGACTGCGCGGGCAGGATGCTGGTGCTCTTCGTAGGAGCGAGCTTGCTCGCGAACCGATTTTGCCGCGGAGCCCGTTCGCGAGCAAGCTCGCTCCTACAGGAAGCCCTCATGCGAGCAGGCGTTGTCTGCGAAATCCGGCCCGGTGCAAGCGACAGAAACGACAACGCGCGGCCGGGCCGCGCGCTGTCAGGCAAGGGTGACGCTTACTTGCCGGTCTTGATGGTGTTCCAGGTGCGGGTACGCACGCGGTCGATCTTCATCGGCATGGATTCGAGGGCGAACAGCTTGGCCATCTTGTCCTGCGGCGGGTAGATCGCAGGGTCCGCCTTGATCGCCTTGTCCACCAGCGGGTCGGCAGCCAGGTTGCCATTGGCGTAGTGCACGTAGTTGCTGACACCGGCCATCACGTCGGGGCGCAGCAGGTAGTTCATGAAGGCGTAGGCAGCCTTCTCATCCGGCGCGTCGTTGGGCATGGCGACCATGTCGAACCACAGCGGCGAGCCTTCCTTCGGGGTGGAGTACTGGATTTCCACGCCGTTCTTGGCTTCCTTGGCGCGGGTGGCGGCCTGCAGGATGTCGCCGGAGAAGCCGACGGCTACGCAGATCTCGCCGTTGGCGAGGTCGCTGACGTACTTGGAGGAGTGGAAGTAGCGGATGTACGGACGCACCTTGAGCAGCGCTTCCTCGGCCTTCTTGTAGTCATCCAGCTTCTGGCTGTGATGCGGCAGGCCCAGGTAGTTCAGGGTGATCGGCAGCAGTTCCGGGCCGTTGTCCAGCACCGCGACGCCACACTTGGCCAGCTTCTCCATGTACTCGGGCTTGAAGAAGATGTCCCAGGAGTCGATCGGCGCGTTGTCGCCCAGCACTTCCTTGATCTTCGCCGGGTTGTAGCCGATGCCGGTGGTGCCCCACAGGTAGGGGAAGCCGTGCTCGTTGCCCGGATCGTTCACTTCCAGCGCCTTCATCAGCACCGGGTTGAGGTTCTTCCAGTTCGGCAGTTGGCTCTTGTCCAGCTTCTTCAGCGCGCCGGCCTGGATCTGCTTGGCCATGAAGTGGTTCGACGGCACCACGATGTCGTAACCGGATTTGCCGGTCATCAGCTTGCCGTCGAGGGTCTCGTTGCTGTCGTAGACGTCGTAGGTCGCCTGGATGCCGGTTTCCTTGGTGAAGGTCGGCACGGTGTCCGGGGCGATGTAGTCGGACCAGTTGTAGATCTTCACGGAGTCAGCCTGGGCGGCGCCTGCGAACATCGTGATGGACAGTGCGAGGGTGGTGAGCAACGGGGAGGACGTTTTCATTCTTATGTTCCTGACGGCGGTGCGGGAGGCCCGGCGCCGTCCGCCCAGGGCGGTCGGCGCGGTAGTACGGGCTGAGCAAGAATTAACCGTTTTGCCGGAACATGGCGAGGGGCGGTGGCTGCTTGCGGGTCCGCAGACAGCCACGCGTGACCCGGGTCGCCCGCTGTCGGAACGCCCGCCAGGGAGCCGCCCCGGAACGGGGCGGAGGCGGTTTACTGAACCAGGTCCTGTTCGTCGAACAGTCCGTCGAAGAGCATGGTCGACAGGTAGCGCTCTCCCGAGTCGGGGAGGATGACCACGAGGGTCTTGCCCTGCATGTTCGGCTCCTCCGCCAGCTTCACCGCGGCGGCCATCGCGGCGCCGCTGGAAATGCCGCAGAGGATGCCTTCTTCCTGCATCAGGCGCAGGGCCATGCTCTTGGCGTCGTCGTCGGTGATGGTGGCGACGCGGTCCACCAGCGACAGGTCGAGGTTCTTCGGCACGAAGCCGGCGCCGATGCCCTGGATCTTGTGCGGACTGGGTTTGACTTCCTCGCCGGCGAGGGTCTGGCTGATCACCGGCGAGCTGACCGGCTCCACCGCCACCGCGAGGATCGGCTTGCCCTTGGTGTTCTTGATGTAGCGCGCCACGCCGGTAAGGGTGCCGCCGGTGCCGACGCCGGCCACCAGAACGTCCACCGCGCCATCGGTGTCGTTCCAGATTTCCGGGCCGGTGGTCTTCTCGTGGATCGCCGGGTTGGCCGGGTTGTCGAACTGCGCCGGCATGAAGTACCTGGACGGGTCGCTGGCGACGATTTCCTCGGCCTTGGCGATCGAGCCTTTCATGCCCTTGGCCGGCTCGGTGAGGACGATCTCTGCGCCCAGGGCCTTGAGCACCTTGCGGCGCTCCAGACTCATGGAGGAGGGCATGGTGAGGGTCAGCTTGTAGCCACGGGCGGCGGCGACGAAGGCCAGGCCGATGCCGGTGTTGCCGGAGGTCGGCTCGACGATGGTCATGCCGGACTTGAGGCGGCCGCTCGACTCGGCATCCCAGATCATGTTGGCGCCGATCCGGCATTTCACCGAGTAGCCGGGGTTGCGTCCTTCGATCTTGGCCAGGATGGTGACGCCGCGCGGGGCGATGCGATTGATCTGGACCAGCGGCGTGTTGCCGATGGACTGCGCGTTGTCTGCGTAAATGCGGCTCATGGTGAGAGAGTCCTTGTCGCTCTTGAGTAGACCCGAAAGCCTATTCCCAGCCCGCCTCTGCGTCCAGACGCAGAACCGGCGGAAAGATCGGTCGCAGTGGCGCCTGGAGCGGGTCTCAATGACCGTACGGGCGATGGGGCGTCACAAGTGGTGGCTGAACGAGGGGGAAGCGGGCATTCAGTGACTGAATGCTCGACCTGCGTTCACAGTCGAGCGCCATGCGCGTTATAGTCGCAGTCTCCCAAACGCATCTCTCCGCCCGGGTCCGGCCCGGCCGCTACCGTTCGAGGATTTCCCGATGAAGTTCGAAGGCACTCAGTCCTACGTCGCCACCGACGACCTCAAGCTGGCGGTCAACGCCGCCATCACCCTGCAGCGCCCGCTGCTGGTGAAGGGCGAGCCGGGCACCGGCAAGACCATGCTGGCCGAGCAGTTGGCGGAGTCCTTCGGCGCCAAGCTGATCACCTGGCACATCAAGTCCACCACCAAGGCCCACCAGGGGCTCTACGAGTACGACGCGGTGAGCCGCCTGCGCGACTCGCAACTGGGCGTGGACAAGGTCCACGACGTGCGCAACTACATCAAGAAGGGCAAGCTCTGGGAGGCCTTCGAGGCCGAAGAGCGCGTGATCCTGCTGATCGACGAGATCGACAAGGCCGACATCGAGTTCCCCAACGACCTGTTGCAGGAACTCGACAAGATGGAGTTCTTCGTTTACGAGACCAACGAGACCATCAAGGCCAAGCAGCGCCCGATCATCATCATCACCTCGAACAACGAGAAGGAACTGCCGGACGCCTTCCTGCGCCGCTGCTTCTTCCACTACATCGCCTTCCCCGACCGCGAGACCCTGCAGAAGATCGTCGACGTGCACTACCCGAAGATCAGCGGCACGCTGGTCAGCGAGGCGCTGGACATCTTCTTCGACGTGCGCAAGGTACCGGGTCTGAAGAAGAAGCCCTCCACCTCCGAGCTGGTGGACTGGCTGAAGCTCTTGATGGCCGACAACATCGGCGAAGCCGTGCTGCGCGAGCGCGATCCCACCAAGGCCATTCCGCCGCTGGCCGGGGCGCTGGTGAAGAACGAGCAGGACGTGCAACTGCTGGAACGCTTGGCGTTCATGAGTCGCCGCGCCAGTCGCTGATTCTTTCGTATCTCCCTGTAGGAGCGAGCTTGCTCGCGAAGCTCTTTGCCGGTTCGCGAGCAAGCTCGCTCCTACAAGAGCATGTGCTTTAGAGAGGGTGCAGCCATGCTGCTCAACCTGTTCAACGAAATGCGCGCGGCCAAGGTGCCGGTGTCGGTGCGCGAGCTGCTCGACCTGATCGATGCGCTCAAGCACCGCGTCGTGTTCGCCGACATGGACGAGTTCTATTACCTCGCCCGGACCATCATGGTGAAGGACGAGCGCCATTTCGATAAGTTCGACCGGGCCTTCGGCGCCTACTTCAAGGGCCTGGAAAAGCTCGACGACCACCTCAAGGCGCTGATCCCCGAAGAGTGGCTGCGCAAGGAGTTCGAGCGCCTGCTGACCGACGAGGAACGCGCGCAGATCCAGTCCCTGGGTGGCCTGGACAAGCTCATCGAGGAGTTCAAGAAGCGCCTGGAAGAGCAGAAGGAACGCCATGCCGGCGGCAACAAGTGGATCGGCACCGGCGGCACCAGCCCGTTCGGTTCCGGCGGCTTCAATCCCGAGGGCATCCGCGTCGGCGATGCCGGCAAGCGCCAGGGCAAGGCCGCCAAGGTGTGGGACCAGCGCGAGTACAAGAACCTCGACGACCAGGTCGAGCTGGGCACGCGCAACATCAAGATCGCCCTGCGCCGCCTGCGCAAGTTCGCTCGCGAGGGCGCGGCGGAAGAGCTGGACATCGACGGCACCATCGACCACACCGCCAAGGATGCCGGCCTGCTCAACATCCAGATGCGCCCGGAGCGCCGCAACACCGTGAAGCTCCTGCTGCTGCTGGACATCGGCGGCTCGATGGACGCCCACGTGAAGGTCTGCGAGGAACTGTTCTCGGCCTGCAAGACCGAGTTCAAGCATTTGGAATATTTCTACTTCCACAACTTCATCTACGAGTCGGTGTGGAAGAACAACCTGCGCCGCAGCAGCGAGCGCACCGCTACCTTCGACCTGCTGCACAAGTACGGGCCGGACTACAAGGTGGTGTTCGTTGGCGATGCGGCCATGGCGCCCTACGAGATCACCCAGGCCGGCGGCAGCGTCGAGCACTGGAACGAGGAAGCCGGCTACGTCTGGATGCAGCGCTTCATGGAGAAGTACAAGAAGCTCATCTGGATCAACCCGTACCCGAAGGACACCTGGAACTACACCGCTTCCACGGGCCTGGTGCGCGAGCTGGTGAAGGAACAGATGTTCCCGCTGACCCTGAGCGGCCTGGAAGAGGGCATGCGCTTCCTCTCCCGCGGTTGAAACTCTTCCGCGGTTGAGCGCCGAGACGGTGCACCTGCACCGTCCGGGTGTCCGCAAAGGTAACCCTGCCGCCAGGCGGGAAGTTTCTCGCCTGGCGTCGAAAGCCCCGTCCAGTGGGGATCGATCCGGCCACGCCAGGTGGCCGGCACGCAACTTGCCTGCTTCTGACCTGCGCCTGCCGCGGTAACATCCGCTGGCGCGCCGTAGCGTCTACGATGGGCATCGAATGAATTCTCTGACCTTCTCCCGCTCCACCTGGCTCAACTCCCTGCACATGACCTCGCTGACCGTCGCGCTGATGGAGTCCGAGGGGCACAGCCGCGAGTCCATCCTCGAGGGCAGCGGCATCACCGGCGACGACCTGCTCGACCTGCGCCGGCTGGTCAGCCCGTGGCAGGAGCAGCAGGTCTTCGCCAACGTGCAGAACCTCGCCGGTGAACCGGCCCTCGGCCTGCGCCTGGGCGTACGCACGCGGATCACCGCCTACGGCCTGTTGGGTTATGCGCTGATCTCCGCGCCCACCCTGGGCGAGGCGCTGCGCATCGGCCTGAGCTACCCGGTGTTGCTGGGCACCTACTTCCACCTCGCGCTGGAAGTGGACGGCGACATGGCCTGGCTGGTCGCCACCGGCTACGGCGAAGAGGAAGAGCTGCGCCCGTTCAACACCGAGCTGTGCCTGGGCTCGCTGAAGGTCGCCTGCGCCGACCTGCTCGGCCAGCCGTTGCCGCTGGTGCGCGCCGAATTCGACTACACCGGCCCGGCCGACCGCTGCGCCGCCTACGCCACGCTGTTCGGCTGCCAGCTGGATTTCGACTGCCCGCGCAGCGCCATCGGCTTCCCGGCGAGCTGGCTGGACATGCGTCTGCCGCTGGCCGACGCGGTGACCCACCGGGAGATGCTGGAGCAGTGCCGCCGGCAGAATATCGACCTGGCCGCGCGCCGCGCCTGGCTGGACAAGGTTCGCGCGATTCTCGGCGAACGCCTGCAGGAGCCGCCGGGCCTGGAGGAACTGGCGCGCCGCCTGAACTGCTCCTCGCGCAGCCTGCGCCGCCATCTGCAGCAACAGCAGACCAGCTACCAGCAGTTGCTCGACGAACTGCGCTTCGCCCGCGCCAAGGAACTGCTACAGGACGGCGACATGCCGATCTACCGCATCGCCGAGGAACTCGGCTTCAGCGAGACCGCCAGCCTGCGCCACGCCTTCCAGCGCTGGAGCGGCCAGCCGCCGAGCCACTTCCGTGCATAGCGAGCGGTGCACAAAGAGCCGTGCATGAAATCCGCGTAAAATTGTCGCAGATCAAGGATCAGGCCCGTCTGACAGGCATAGCCTTCAGGAATCCCACAAGGAAGCCCGAGGGCCTGATCATGGCCAAGAAATTCCCCCTCAATCCGCCGCACCCCGAGCGTATCTGCTGGGGCTGCGATCGCTACTGCCCGTCCACCAACCTGGCCTGCGGCAACGGCGCCGACCGCACCATGCACCCGGCCGAGATGCTCGGCGAGGACTGGTACCAGTTCGGTGACTGGGGCATCGAGGCGTCGAATACGATTTCCGTAGTGCAGCTGGAGCCTTCCAGCTAGCACTCGCCCCGCGCCCTGGCGGCGCCGGATGAAAAAGCGCGCACTCCGGGGGAGTGCGCGCTTTCGTTTCATCAGCTCTTGGCCGGGGCGATGCCGTAGAGCTTCCGGAAGCGCGATCAGCCCGGCCGTCTGCATCAGAACCACGTGCTCGCCGTTGCGGCTGCCGCTCGATGACGGTCAGGCGCGGGCTTCCAGGATCAGGTTGAAGGGTGTTTCCGCAGCGCGGCGGAACTGGCTGAACCCGGCCTCCTCGAAGACCTTGCGCAGACGTGCTTCGCCCGCTTGCGCGCCCAGGCCCAGGCCGACTTCCTGGGACAGCGAATTGGGCGTGCAGATGAAGGTGGAGGCGGCATAGAACAGCCGGCCCACCGGGTTGAGGTTGTCGTCGAGGTGGTCGTTGGCGAAGGGCTCCACCAGCAGTACCGTGCCGTCCGGCTTGAGTGCCTGGCGGGCATGGCGGGCGGCGCCGACCGGGTCGCCCATGTCGTGCAGGCAGTCGAAGAAGCAGATCAGGTCGTAGTCGCCCGGATAGTCCTTGGCGCTGGCGCGCTCGAAGCGTGTGCGATCGGCCACGCCTGCCTCCGTGGCGCGCTGGGTGGCGGTGTCGATCGATGGCGCGTGATAGTCGAAGCCGGCGAACCGCGAGTCGGGGAAGGCCTGCGCCATGATTACCGTGGAGGCGCCGTGGCCGCAGCCGATGTCCGCGACCTGCGCGCCGCGCTGGAGCTTCTCGAGCACGCCGTCGAGCGCCGGCAGCCATTCGCTGACCAGGTGCGCCCGGTAGCCGGGACGGAAGAACCGCTCGGTGCCGGAGAACATGCAGGGGTGGTGATCGCCCCAGGGCAATGCGCCGTCGCCACGCATGGCGGCCACCAGCTTGTCCTTGTCGTGGAACAGCGCCGCGACCACCACCGCGCCACCGGCGACATAGACCGGCGAGTCCTCCACCGCCAAGGCCAGGGCCTGCTCTTCGGGCAGGCGGAAGAGGCCGTCGTGGTGTTCCATGTAGCCGGACGCGGCGTGGGCGCTGAGCCATTCGCGCACCAGGCGGGCGTTGCAGCCGGTGCGCTCGGCCAGGGTCTGGGCGCTGATCGGCTGGCTGTCCGCCATCGCGCGGTACAGGCCGAGTTCGTCGCCGAGGATGATGTTGGCGAGCATCGCCGCGCCACCCATGTCGGTGACCAGCTTGCCCATGAAATCGTTGAGCTTGGCTTCGTCCATGACGCGACTCCTGCGCAGGACCACCGTGCACGCGTCGGCCCGACGGTGGTCGGGTAGAGGGCAGGGCGGCGAGGGGCGCATGCCGGATGACCCTTTGCCGCGCCGGACACCGGGCGCGACGGCCCGGTGCGTCGTCACGCAATGGCGGCGTCCCGGGCGGGAGCATTGCGTACGGGCCGGCCGAGTCGGAGCGCACCGGCACCGACGGTGTTGCGCTCGACGACGGACTCAGCGAGGTGTGGCCCCGTGCGGGGGCCTATGGTTCAGTCTAGGTTTGCCCGCGTGTGCGGGCGCGGTGGCCGACCTGTGGTCGATGCATCCAGGGGACTCATTCTCCAGGGTCCGTTGCGGGCTTCTGCGGAACCGGCAGTGGCTGCTGCAGCACCAGGCTCTGCGGCGAGGACAGCGAGATACCCAGTTCGCGCAGGCGGCCGAGGATGGTGAAGAGCAGGTCGCTGCGTGCGGTAGCCACGGCGCGCGGGCTGTTCACGTAGCCCGACACGCCCAGGGTCAGCCCGGTGGCGCCGAGTTCCTTGAAGGTCACCGACGGCGCCGGCGTGGCGGTAATCGACTCATGCTCGGCAAAGGCCGCCAGCAGCACCTCGCGAACCTTCAGCACATCGGTGTCCAGCGGCAGCGTCAGGCTGATGCTGACCACCCCCAGGGCGTTGCTCATGGTCACGTTGCGCACGTTCTGGGAAATGAACTGCGAGTTGGGGACGATCACCGTGGACTGGTCGGACATCTGGATTTCCGTGGCGCGTACGTTGATCCGCCGGATGTCGCCTTCCACGCCCCCGGTCAGGCTGACCCAGTCGCCGACCTTCACCGGTCGCTCGGTCAGCAGGATCAGGCCGGAAATGAAGTTCTGCACGATGGCCTGCAGGCCGAAGCCGATGCCCACCGACAGGGCGCTGACCACCCAGGTCAGGCTGGTGAGGTTGATGCGCAGGGCCGAAAGCACCAGCAGCACCAGGATGACCATGCCGATGTAGCCCACCAGGGTCACCAGCGAGGCGCGCATGCCCACATCCATGCTGGTTTCCGGCAGCAGTTCGTCGGCCAGCCAGCGCTTGAGCAGACGCAGGCCGAACAGGCCGGCGCCCAGCGTCGCCAGGGCCAGCAGGATGTCCTGCGGAACGATGTTCAGGCGGCCCAGCGACTGGCCGCTTTCCACCAGTTGCACCAGTCCTTGCAGCAACTCGCCCGGGCTGGCGCCGGATGTGGAGAACGCCACCAGCAGGGTCGATAGCACCAGCAGGGTGCGGCCCGTGCCGGTCAGCAGCGTGGTGAACTGCGCCTGATGCTGCGGATTGACGCCGAGGTTCTGCGCCAGGCGCTCGCCGATCGGATGCTTCGGCGACAGCAGTGCCTCGCAGAGGTCGCCGAACAGGGCCGTCAGCAGGTAGCCGCTGGCGCAGATCACGCTGGCCCAGAGCAGCTTGCCGGCGAGGAAATAGGCCAGCGAGAGATAGCCGGAGACCAGCGCGAGCAGAATCAGCAGCACGGTGATCAGGATGGCCAGGACGATCACGCTGGTGAGCGGGGAGGCCTCGTGGTCGTCCGCCTCGCGACGGCTGCGGCGGTAGCAGTACAGTGCCGTGGCGAACAGCACGGCGCTGGCCAGGGCGGTGATGCCGTTGACCGCGACGGTCAGGGCGAGGCTGGCGCCGCTGGCGCTGTTCAGGCGTTCCTGGGTGCCGAGCAGGAGGAGCATCCAGGCCATCAGCCAGGGGAAGGGCGAGAGGGCCTTGGCCACCGGGTCGGGCAGGTCGGGGAGGCGCCAGGAGGGGCGCTGTACGGCCAGCAGGCCACGGCCGAGGCCGGCGGTGAAGGTGCAGAAGATCACCAGGGCGAGCAGTTGGTCGGCCAGGTTGGACATGTTGCCGTCGAGCTGTTCGTGCCAGTCCAGCCCTTCGCGGATCAGCCCGGCCCCGCCGCCCAGGGTGACGATGGTTGCCAGGCTCACCGACAGGGCCAGGGCGCTGCGCCGTAGTCGGCCGACGGGAATCCAGCGGATCATCGCCTTGGTCAGCAGTTGCTCCAGCAGGCGGCGTCCCGGCACCCAGAGCAGCGCGGCGGCGATCAGGCAGACGATGAAGGGCGCGCGGTTGCCAGGCTGCCAGGCCTGGACGAGGCTGTCGGCAATCCGTTGGTGGACGGCGTTCAGGCGCGCCAGGTCATCGTCGGTCGGGCGGATCAGGCTGGACCAGAAGCGCGGACTGAACGGTGGCGAGGAGCGCGTGGCGATCTGCGAGTTGAACTGGCTGCGGCGCAGGTTGACGATCTGCGCGGCGAGGTCCAGGGCGGCGTTGTCCATCTGCTTGGCGCGCTGTACCTGTTGTGCCAGTTGCTTCTGCTCCGCCTGCAAGTCGTTGCGCTGGCGGGTGAGGTTGTCCGCTTCGCCGGGTACTTCCGGGCCGAGGACCTTGAGCTGATCCTCCGTGCGGGCGAGCCGGGTGCTGAGGTCTCCCACGCTCTGTTCGGCGTGCAGCTGGACCTGCAGCGCGGCCTGGCGCAGGGTGGAGAGCAGGCTGTCGTCGCTGTCGGCGGACACGCGCTGGCGAATCAGTTCCAGGCGATCACCCAACTGGTCCAGACTGGCCTCCTCGGGCAGGTCCGGCAGTTCGAAGGCGGAGGCGGGCGTCGCCGCGCCCGGTTCGTCCGCCAGCGCGGCGTCGGTGCCGGCCAGCGACAGCATCAGTGCCGACATCAGTAGCAACAGGGCATGGCAGCATACCCGTGCGATGGTTTTCCGCATCTTCCCCCCATCCGATGGTCATGGCGCGATACCGGAGTTCGACCGGGCTGCGCCGTGGCAATTCCCTGAAGCATAGCGAGGCGGGGGAACGCTAGGGGAAGGTTTCAGGACGGTTTCCGGTCGGTACGGTTGGTTAAGGGTCACAAATTATGGCCATATCGATCCCCTTTTGGCCGCTCACGCTGTTCTGCGCCGTGGCCAGGCTGGGCAGAATCCTGCCACCCGAGAACAATAATCCGTCAGAGGTTCATTCCCATGCTCACGGTCTATAGCGACGATCACCGCCTGCACTTCGGCCAGTCCGAACTGGTCGACGGCAAACTCCAGCCCTGCTTCGAAATGCCCAGCCGCGCAGACACCGTGCTGGCTCGCGTGAAGTCGCAGAACCTGGGCGAGGTCATCGCCCCGAAGGACTTCGGCCTGGAACCGATCCTGCGCACCCACAACACCCGCTACGTCGAATTCCTCAAGGGCGCCTGGGCCCGCTGGGCGGCCGAAGGCCATACCGGCGACCTGGTCTCCACCACCTTCCCGGGGCGCCGCCTGCGCCGTGACGGCCCCATCCCCACCGCGCTGATGGGCGAGCTGGGCCACTACAGTTTCGACACCGAGGCGCCGATCACCGCGGGCACCTGGCAGGCCATCTACAGTTCGGCCCAGGTCGCGCTGACCGCCCAGGACCACATGCGCCAGGGCGCCAACATGGCCTTCGGCCTGTGCCGTCCGCCGGGCCACCATGCCGGCAGCGATTTCATGGGCGGCTACTGCTTCCTGAACAACGCCGCCATCGTCAGCCAGGCCTTCCTCGACCAGGGCGCCAGGCGCGTGGCCATCCTCGACGTGGACTACCACCACGGCAACGGCACCCAGGACATCTTCTACCGCCGCAACGACGTGCTGTTCGCCTCGATCCACGGCGACCCGCTGGTGGAGTACCCATACTTCCTCGGCCACGCCGACGAGCACGGCGAAGGCGCCGGCGACGGCTACAACCACAACTACCCGCTGGCTCACGGCACCGGCTGGGACGGCTGGTCCGCCGCCCTCGACGATGCCTGCCGCAAGATCGCCGCCTACGCACCGGACGCGGTGGTGGTCTCGCTGGGCGTGGATACCTACAAGGACGACCCGATCTCCCAGTTCAAGCTGGACAGCCCGGACTACCTGCGCATGGGCGAACGCATCGCCGCCCTGGGAATTCCGACCCTGTTCATCATGGAAGGCGGTTACGCGGTCGAAGCCATCGGCGTCAACGCGGTGAACGTGCTGCAAGGCTTCGAAGCCGCCGCGCGTTGACCGACGCCACCGGGCGGACGAGAGTCCGCCCGGTTTCATTCTGGCTCGCGAACGCTTGTGCGGGCGCATCACCCCGGGGAAGGACATGAACAAGAACACCGTGCTGCGCGGCCTGCTCGCCGCCGCCACCCTCGTCACGGCCAGCGTCGCCAGCGCCGAGCCGCAAGTGCGCATCTACAACTGGTTCGACTACATCGGCCCGGACACCCTGAAGGGCTTCCAGGCTGAAACCGGTATCAAGCCGCAATACGACGTCTACGACAGCAACGAAGTGCTGGAAGCCAAGCTGCTCTCCGGCCATTCCGGCTATGACGTGGTCGTCCCCAGCGACAGCTTCCTCCCCAACTACCTCAAGGCCGGCGTGTTCCAGCCGCTGGACAAGAGCCAACTGCCGAACTGGAAGAACCTCAACCCGGCACTGCTCAAGGTGCTGGAGAGCAAGGATCCTGGCAACCGGTACGTCATGCCCTACATGTGGGGCACCAACGGCATCGCCTACAACGTCGACAAGGTCAAGGCCGTGCTCGGCGACAACGCGCCAGTGGACTCCTGGGACCTGGTGTTCAAGCCGGAGAACCTGGCCAAGCTGAAATCCTGTGGCGTGGCCTTCCTCGACTCGCCCACCGAGGTGATCCCGCAGGTCCTGCATTACCTGGGGCTGCCGCCGAACAGCCGCAACCCCCAGGACTACAAGAAGGCGGGGGCGCTGCTGGCGCAACTGCGCCCGAACATCACCTACTTCAGTTCCTCGAAGTTCGTCACCGACCTCGCCAACGGCGACGTCTGCGTGGCCCTGGCCTGGTCCGGCGGCGCGATGCAGGCGGCCAACCGCGCCAAGGAAGCGGGCAACGGCATCCACATCGAGTACCGCATTCCCAAGGAAGGAGCGGCAGCCTGGTTCGACGTGCTGGCGATTCCGAAGGATTCGAAGAACGTCGGGCAGGCCCACGCCTTCCTCAACTACCTGCTGCGCCCGGACGTGGTGGCGCCGATCTCCGACTACGTGGCCTACGCCAACCCCAACCAGGCGGCGGATGGGCTGATTTCGACGGAACTGCGTGACAACCCCAACGTCTACCCGCCGGCCGAGGTGCAGGCCCGGTTGTTCTCGGTGGAACCGCTGCCGCAGAAGCTGGAACGCCTCCGCACCCGCACCTGGAGTCAGGTGAAATCCGGCAAGTGATGTCGTTCGCGGTGGGCTGGGCAGCGGATTTTCGTTGGCGGCCGGCCGTCTCGAACTGGAATAATCGGCGGACTTTCATGTCCGCCGATTTTCATTGGACGTTTCCCTTCTTCTGCCGAGACTTGCCATGTCCTGTCCGAACCTCGATCGCGTCTTCGTCCGGAGGCGCCCATGATTGCCGAACGCAAGAACGCCGATGCTTTCGCCATCCAGGTGATGACCGGCCTGTGCGTGATCTGGGGTATCCAGCAGGTGATGGTGAAGCTCGCCGCGCCGGACATCGCGCCGATCATGCAGGCCTTCGGGCGCAGCGTGATCGCCGCCGTGCTGGTGGGGCTGATGATGTGCTGGCGCGGTGGCTGGGAAGGGCTGCGCCAGGGCACCCTGGCCGGCGGCGCGCTGGCCGGGGTGCTGTTCTCAGCGGAATTTTTCTTCATCGCCCAGGGGCTGGTCTACACCTCCGCCTCGCACATGGCGGTGTTCATCTATACGGCGCCGATCTTCTCGGCGCTGTGCCTGCATTTCCTGCTGCCCAGCGAACGCCTGCGGCCACTGCAGTGGCTGGGCATCGCGGTGTGCTTCGGCGGTATCGCGCTGTGCTTCGGTGGCAATTTCGACCTTGCCGGGATGGATGGCCGCATGTTGCTGGGCGACGCCTTCGGTGTGCTCGCCGGACTGTCCTGGGGGCTGACCACCGTGGCGGTACGCACCACGCGGTTGTCCGAGGCGCCGCCGAGTCTGACGCTGTTCTACCAGCTGTTCGCCGCTGCGCTGCTGCTGCCGCTCATCGCGCTGGCGCTGGGTGAAACCCATAACGTCAGCCTGACCGCCATCGGCGTGGGCAGTGTGTTGTTCCAGGGCATCCTGGTGTCGTTCTTCAGCTATTTCACCTGGTTCTGGCTGTTGCGCCGCTACCTGGCCTCGAACCTGGCGGTGTTTTCCTTCATGACGCCGATGTTCGGCATCGCTTTCGGGGTGCTGATCCTGGGGGAGCCGCTGAGCCTGAATTTCGTCGGTGGCGCGGTGCTGGTGCTGGCGGGGATCACGCTGGTCAGCAGCGAGCAGTGGGTGCGGCGGACGCTGCGTCGCTGATCGTCGATATGTCGCGCTCTTGATTCAGGTCAGGCGCTGATCCGGTCTGAACCGATAGGCTTTGTATCAAGGAATGAGTGGCGCGGGCGGAGAGTGGGACGCCGAGCTATTCTTTCCTAGGGCGGTTCATGGTGGTAACGGACCGCCCGACCCGAATTGGAATGAGGAGGCATCCCATGAAAGTCTGGCTGCAAAGCATTGCGTGGAAGCTCGGTGTCGCGCTTGGACTGATCGAGCCTCCACGTTTACAACCCATCCCCATCCGTAGCGACGAACAACGTCGCCTGATGGAGCAGCGCCGGCGCGGTTGATCGTTCCCCGCCGCCCCCCGCATGAAAAACCCGCCGGATGGCGGGTTTTTCTTTTGGTTCTTCACGGATTACGCGTCATTCGCGGGCCTTGAACCAGTCGTCGATCATCGTCTTCAACCGTTCCCCGGAGAAGCTCGGGAAATGCCCGCCGTGCACGGTGCGCACCGGTAGCTCGCGCAGGCGTGCCAGGCTTCTTGCATAGTCGTCGAGGTTGGAGTGGTAGGCATCCTCGATCAGCGGACCGTCGTAGATGATGTCGCCGGAGAACAGCGTCCGGGTCTTCTCTTCCCACAGGCTGATGCCGCCCGGCGAGTGGCCGGGGGTGTGCAGCACCTGCAGGGTGCGGTCGCCCAGGTCGAGCACGTCG
Organism: Pseudomonas sp. ATCC 13867; assembly: GCF_000349845.1. NCBI lineage: Bacteria > Pseudomonadati > Pseudomonadota > Gammaproteobacteria > Pseudomonadales > Pseudomonadaceae > Pseudomonas > Pseudomonas sp. ATCC 13867. The sequence goes on from NC_020829.1 coordinate 1,765,530, forward strand.
CCTTTGTCGATGGTGCGGGTCGCCGGCGCGGCCTTGACCCGGTATTCGGCGTAGCACAGCGGGCAGTCGGGGTGGGCGTCGAACATCTCGTCGCCGACGAAGGCGGTGGCCAGGGTGCGTTCGCCGTCGGGGCTGGCGAGGATGTCGGCCTCGGCCGGATGCACCAGGCGCTCGTCGAATTCGTGGTGGCCGGCGATGTGGTCGAAGTGGGTATGGCTGGCGACTGCCAGCAGTGGGCGCTCGGTGAGCCAGGGCAGTTGTTCGCGCAGGCTGACCAGGCCGGAGCCGCTGTCCACCAGCACGTCGCGGTCGCGGCCCTGGATGTGCCACAGGTTGCAGCGGTAGAAGGGGCGGACGTAGGGCTCGTGGATCAGACTGACGCCGTCGTAGCAGTGGCGAACCTCGAACCAGCGGTCGCGGGTGACGATCTTCATGGTGTGCGCCTTTCAAGGCTGAGCATAGGGCGTACAACCGTTCGCGGTTGTACGCCGATACACCGTGCCACTCATTGAGGCCAGGGCCAAGCCCGGAGTGCTGGAGCTTTTCGTAGGAGCGAGCTTGCTCGCGAACAATCCCGAGCTGGGCGGTTCGCGAGCAAGCTCGCTCCTACGGGGCAGGGCCTCGCGCGATGATGCTTAGGGCGCGAACGGCGCCGCTTCCATCACTTCGATGATCAGCGGGCGGTCGCTCGGCGCGCTGCGCAGCAGTTCCTGCAGGTGCGCGTGGTTGCGGGCGCGTTCGGCGGCGCAGCCGAAGCCCCTGGCGATGGCGAGGAAGTCCGGGGTGTAGATGTCCACGCCCAGCGGGGTGATGTCGCGGCGCTCCATGTAGCGCTTGATCTCGCCGTAGCCGTGGTTGTTCCACAGCAGCACGACGATGCCCACCTTGGCTTCCACGGCGCTGGCCAGTTCGGTCAGGGTGAACTGCAGGCCACCGTCGCCCATCAGGCTGATCACCGGGCGGCCCGGCTCGCCGAGCTTGGCGCCGATGGCGGCCGGCAGGCCGTAGCCCAGGGTGCCGTAGCCGGTGGAGGCGTTGAACCAGCGGCGGCCGCCGTCCAGTTCCACCAGGTGGTTGCCGCTGTAGACGGTCTGGGTCGAGTCGCCGACGAAGCGCGCGTCGGGCAGCACGTCGAGGATCGTGTCGAACAGGGTGCGGTAGTGCGCCCAGCCGCTGAAGTCTTCGGCCAGTTGCGCGCGCACCTTGGCCGCGCGCCGGGAGCCGGGGCTGGTGGCGTCGGCCTCGCGCGCCGGCAGCAGTTCCAGCAGGGCGCGCATGGCGGTGCGGGCGTCGGCCTGGATGGCGATCTGCGGCGCGAAGTTGCGCATCAGCTGCTGCGGGTCGATGTCGATGCGGATCAGTTCGCCGCCGATCTTGAAGTTGCCGTCGAACACCACGTCGTAATCGGTCTCGCCCAGCTCGGTGCCGATGGCCAGCACCACGTCGGCCTCCAGCGCCAGTTCACGGACCGGGACCAGCGACTGGTTGCTGCCGACCAGCAGCGGGTGGTCCGGCTGCAGCAGGCCCTTGGCATTGATGGTCTGCGCGGTTGGTGCATCAAGGGCGATGGCCAGGGCGCGGGCCTCGGCTTGCGCGGCGACGCAGCCGCCACCGAGCAGCAGCAGCGGTTTCTGCGCCTTGGCCAGCTTGGCGGCGGCCTCGTGCAGCGGCGAGCGGGCCGGAGCCGGACGCGCCAGTTGCACGCGCGGCAGCACCTGCATGTGGTCGGCCGGGGCGGTAATGATGTCCAGCGGCAGCTCGATGTGTACCGGGCGCGGGCGCTCGCTGTCGAACACGGCGAAGGCGCGGGCCAGTACGGCTGGCAGCTCCTCGACGCTCATCAGGGTATGGCTGAAGGCGCTCACCCCGGCGGTCATGGCGCGCTGGTTGGGCAGTTCGTGCAGGTAGCCGTTGCCGTGGGCCAGGCGCGAGCGCTCGTTGACGCTGGAAATCACCAGCATGGGAATGGAGTCGGCGTAGGCCTGGCCCATCGCTGTGAGGATGTTGGTCATGCCCGGGCCGGTGATGATGAAGCACACGCCCGGCTTGCCGGTGACGCGCGCGTAGCCGTCGGCCATGAAGCCGGCGCCCTGTTCGTGGCGCGGGGTGATGTGGCGGATGCCGCTGTGGGGCAGGCCGCGATACAGCTCGACGGTGTGTACGCCGGGGATGCCGAAGACGGTGTCGACGCCCCAGGCTTCGAGTTGTTTGACGAGGAATTCGCCGCAGGTGGTCATGGCAGTTCCTTACAGGGAGAGGTCGTGAAATGAAAGAGGGCGCGGTGATCGACTCGCCGCGCCCTTTTTATTGGCTGTCTCGCGCTCAGGCGACGCTGGCGGCGGCCGCCGGGCGGCGCGACAGCAGGCTGACGACGATGAAGCTGACCAGGCCGATGGCCAGGCTGTAGTAGATCGGGGTGTTGGCTTCCAGACCGTCGATCAGCATGAACGCCAGGGATGTCAGGCTGCCCAGGGCCATGCTGGTGATGGCGCCGGTGGTGGTGGCGCGCTTCCAGTAGATGGCGCCCAGCAGCGGGATCAGCATACCGCCCACCAACAGGTTGTAGGCCAGGGTCAGGGCGCTGATCACGTCGCTGACGACCAGGGCGATGCCCAGCACCACGATGCCCAGCACCAGGGTGGAGATGCGGTTTTCGTGGGCGTCGCCGTTGCCGCTCATGCCGCGCCCCTTGCGCAGACGCGGGATCAGGTCCTGCACCAGGGTGGTGGAAGCGGCCAGCAGGCCGGCGCTGGCGGTGGACATCAGGGCAGCCAGGGCGGCGGCGACGACCAGGCCGCGGATGCCGGACGGCAGGGTGTGGTCGACGATGCTGGCGAAGGCGTTGTTGACGTTGTCCAGGTCCGGCAGCAGCACCTTGGCGGCCATGCCGATGGCGGCGCAGGCCAGGCCATAGAGGATGCAGTAGATGCCTGCGGCGGAGCCGGCGACCTTGGCGACGGTTTCACTGCGGGCGGTGAACACGCGCTGCCAGATGTCCTGGCCGATGAAGATGCCGAAGAAGTAGATCAGGAAGTAGGTGAGGATGGTGTCCCAGCCAATGGCGGTCAGCGAGAAGTAGCTGGCCGGCAGTTTGCTCGCCAGCGCGTCCCAGCCACCTGCCTGGTCCAGCGACATGGGCATCAGTACGAAAACCAGGCCGACGGTCATGATCAGGAACTGCACGATGTCGGTCAGGGTCAGGGACCACATGCCGCCGATGGTGGAGTACAGCACCACGACGCCGCCGCCGATCAGGATGGATACCCAGAATGGCAGGCCGAACAGCACCTGCATGACGGTGCCGATGGCGATGGTCGAGGTGGCGCCGATCATCAGGGCGTACACCAGCATGATCATCGCGCTGGCGGTGCGGGCGGCCGGGTTGTAGCGGCGCTCCAGAACCTGGGTGACGGTGTAGATCTTCAGTTTCAGCAGCGGCTTGGCGAGGAACAGGCTGATGCCGACGATGCCCAGGCCCAGGGCCGCGCACAGCCAGAAGCCGGAGATGCCGTGGACATAGCCCAGGCGCACGGTGCCGATGGTGGAGGCGCCGCCCAGGACGGTGGCGGCCATGGTGCCCAGGTAGAAGCCCGGGCCGAGGTTGCGCCCGGCAACCAGGTAGTCGTCGCGGGTCTTGGCGCGGCGCATGCCGTACCAACCCAGAGCGATCATGCCGGCGGCATAGATCAGTACTACGAGAATATCCAAGCCCATCTTCGGGTCCTCACGCGTGCATTGTCATTGTTGCCGCGCGCTCGTGGCGTGCGGTGGGGCATCGGATCGGCGCGGCCGGTCCGGTGCGATTTCACGGGTCTTGTGGGTGTCGCTTCAGGCGGCCGGTTCGTTGATGCCGCGCACCGGGCGGTCGTGGCTGCCGACCCAGCACGGGCCCTTGGGGCCGTAGACGCCGGCGGGTTCCGGGAAGGTCCGCAGCAGGGCGACGTAGAGCAGGGCGGCCATGCCGAGGGTGACCGGCAGGCTGATGTCGATGCCGCCGGCCAGGTCGCCCAGCGGGCCGACGAACTGGCCCGGCAGGTTGACGAAGCACAGGCCCAGGGCCGCGCTGGGGATCCACGCACCCATGCCGCGCCAGTTCCAGCCGTTGTGGAACCAGTAGGCGCCGCCTTCCTGGCCACGGGTGAACACCTGCAGGTCATCGGCGTGGTAGAAGCCACGGCGGATGATCAGGCCCAGAATCATGATCACCATCCACGGGCTGGTGCAGGTAATGATCAGCACGGCGAAGGTCGACACGCTCTGCACCAGATTCGCGGCGAAGCGACCGATGAAGATGAAGGCGATGGACAGCAGGCCGATCAGCAGGGTGGCCTGCACGCGGCTCAGCAGGCGGGGGAACACGCTGGACATGTCCAGGCCGGTGCCGTAGAGCGAGGTGGTGCCGGTGGACATGCCGCCGATCACCGCGATCAGGCACACCGGCAGGAAGAACCAGCTCGGCGAAACGGCCAGCAGGCCGCCGACGTAGTTGTTCTGGGCGATGTAATCCGGGGCGTTGACCGCGACGATGGTGGCGGTGGCCAGGCCGAACAGGAACGGGATCAGGGTCGCCAGCTGGGCGCAGATCACCGCCAGCATGATGCGCTTCTGCGAGGTCTGGCGCGGGATGTAGCGCGCCCAGTCACCGAGGAAGGCGCCGAACGATACCGGGTTGCTCATGGCCAGCAGGGCGGCGCCGATGAAGGCGGCCCAGAAACCTTCGCTGCCCATCTGCACGGTACCGGCGTAGCCGGCGTCGAAGGGGCCGGAGAAGGCGAACAGGCCGAGCAGGAACAGCAGGCTCGCGGCCCACACGGCGATCTTGTTGACCATCAGCATGAAGCGGAAGCCGTAGATGCAGACGATCAGCACCAGCACGGCGAACAGGCCGTAGGCCAGGCCCAGGGTCAGGTCGGTTTCCGGCAGGTCGAACAGGCGCTTGGCGCCGCCGATCAGCGCATCGCCCGAGCTCCACACGGAGAGCGAGAAGAACGCGACGGCGGTGAGCAGCGAGAGGAACGAGCCGACGATCCGCCCGTGCACGCCGAAGTGGGCGCCCGAGGAGACCGCGTTGTTGGTGCCGTTGAGCGGGCCGAACAGGCCCATCGGAGCGAGGATGATCGAGCCGACCAGCACGCCCAGGACGATGGCCCAGACGCCGGCCTGGAACGACAGGCCGAACAGCACCGGGAAGCTGCCCAGCACGGCGGTGGCGAAGGTGTTGGCGCCACCGAAGATCATGCGGAACAGGTCGGTGGGCGTGGCGTTGCGCTCGTGATCCGGGATCTGTTCGACCCCGAATGTCTCGATTGTTGTGATGGCGTGTGTGTTGTTCTTGTTATCCATGACTTCCTCCCGGGGAGCCCTGTCTTTATGGCGTCGCAGACGGTGACAGGTGCTCGTGTGTGGCCAGCCATCGGCCCTGTTTCGGATCACGGCGGAAGATGATGGTCTCCCGTTCGTGGTTCAGGCTTTCCTCTCCCTGGATGCGCAGCCGCGTGGCGACGTCGTGGCAGAACACGGCCACGTCTTCGCCCTGCAGGCTCACAAAGGTGTTGCTCGAAAGGCAGTCAAGGACCTCGAAACCATCGTCACGCAGCCAGCTTTCCCACACCTCGCGGTAGGCCGCGCGCGAAAGCAGCGGCTGCGGCCAGGTGTGGAAGATGAAGCTGGCGTCTTCGCTGAAGGCGGCGAAGTAGGCTTCGGTGTCGGTGCGCGCGAAGGCTGCCACGAGAACGCGGGCAGCCTCCAGCACCTGTGCTACGCAGGCGTCGTTATTCATGTGTGTGCTCGTGCGCTCAGCGGCGCTCTACGCCCGGGAGGATGCAGAGCATTTCGTACAGCAGGTTGGCGCCGAGCAGCGAGGTATTGCCGGTGGTGTCGTAGGGCGGGGAGACCTCGACCAGGTCGCAGCCGATGATGTCCAGACCCTGGCAGCCACGGACGATCTCAATGGCCTGGATGGTGGTCAGGCCGCCGATTTCCGGGGTGCCGGTACCGGGCGCCCAGGCCGGGTCGATACCGTCGATGTCGAAGGACAGGTAAACCGGGCCGCCGCCGACTTTCTCGCGGACTTCGGCCATCAGCGGTTCCAGCGACTTGTGCCAGCACTCTTCGGCCTGCACCACGCGGAAGCCCTGCTTGCGGCTCCAGTTGAAGTCTTCGGCGGTGTAGCCCTGCGCACGCAGGCCGATCTGCACCACGCGGTCGCAGTCCAGCAGGCCTTCTTCCACCGCGCGGCGGAAGGTGGTGCCGTGGGCGATCTTCTCGCCGAACATGTGGTCGTTCACATCGGCGTGGGCGTCGATGTGGACCAGGCCGACCTTGCCGTGCTTCTTGTGGATGGCACGCAGGATCGGCAGGGTGATGGTGTGGTCGCCGCCCAGGGTCAGCGGGAGGATGCCGTGGTCGAGGATCTTGTCGTACGCCTCTTCGATGATGCGCACGGCTTCCATCAGGTTGAAGGTGTTGATCGCCACGTCACCGATGTCGGCGATGTTCAGCGAGTCGAACGGCGCGGCGCCGGTGGCCATGTTGTACGGACGGATCATCACCGACTCGGCGCGGATTTCGCGCGGCCCGAAACGAGTGCCGGAGCGCAGGGAGGTGCCGATGTCCAGAGGCACGCCGACGAAGGCGGCATCGAGCTCGTTGAGCTCTTCGGGGGACTGGATGTGCGGCAGGCGCATCATGGTGGCGATGCCGCCGAAACGCGGCATTTCGTTACCGCCCAGGGGCTGGTGAAGTTTCTTGTCCATGGGGAGGGCCTCAGGCTGATCGCTGTCTTCGTGGAAACAGGCTTGTTGAATACTGAGACCGGATTCTCATCAGACCGGGTAGTGGAAAAAATCGCTGGCTACAAATAATCACTTCAGAGTTTTCTAAACTAATCAGCACCGCTAGACTGCGCCACCTTGCCGCAGCAGACGGCTCGCCGGGCTTGTGGGCTGCGGTTCCTGAATAGATAGCTGGCTTGCTATCATCCGTTTTTCAGGTACAGAAAGTATTGAACTAGAGCGGCCTGGCCGCGGTTTTGCGGAGTCTTCATGAGCGCGAGCGCACTGCCCGACGTCAAACTGCTGCGGATTTTCGCCTGCGTGGTGCGCAGCCAGGGCTTCGCCGCTGCCCAGCAGGAACTCAACCTGTCGACCTCGGCCATCAGTACCTACATGAGCCAGCTGGAGAACCAGTTGGGCATCGTGCTCTGCCATCGCGGCCGTGGCGGCTTCGGGCTGACCAGCAAGGGTGAGCTGTTCCATCAGGAAACCCTGCGCATCCTCGGCGAACTCGAAGGCTTCGAACGCTATGCGGCGACCCTCAAGGGCGAGCTGCGCGGCACCCTGAATCTCGGCGTGCTGGATTCCACCGTGAGCGATCCGGCGCTGCCGCTGGCCGATGTCATTGGCTCCTTCAGCAGCCTGCACCCGGCGGTGCACCTGCACCTGCAGGTGCAGAGTCCCTACGAGCTGCAGCTGGCGGTGCTGGACAACCGCCTGGACCTGGCCATCGGCTCCTTCTTCAGCCGGATGAACGGGCTGGTCTACCAGCCTCTTTATAGAGAACAGCACTGGCTGTATTGCAGCGACCGCCACCCGCTGTTCGACGGCCGGCGCATCCCGGCCGAGCTGATCACCCAGCAGCGCATGGTCGGACGTGGCTACTGGAGCCAGGCGGAACTGGCGCGGCACGGCTTCAAGCACAGCGCGGGCACCGTGGAGAGTATGGAGGCGCAGCTGATCCTGATTCTCTCCGGCGGCTACATCGGTTATCTGCCGGAGCACTACGCCCATTCCTGGGTGGAGCAGGGCCGCCTGCGCGCATTGCTGCCGGCGACCTTCGGCTACCAGGCGCCGTTCTCGCTGATCCTGCGCCGTGGCCGCTCCCGCGAGCCGCTGATCCAGAACTTCCGCGACCTGCTGCGCACCCAGCCGAGCCAGTCATGAGCCGTGCCCGCTGCCCGCGCTGCGAGCGCCCGCTGAACCACTGCCTGTGCGCGCTGATCCCGCGCCTGGACAACCGTACCCGCGTGCTCCTGCTGCAGCACCCGAGCGAGGTCGGGCATGCGCTGAATACCGCGCGCCTGGCGGCACTTGGCCTGGCCAATGCGGAGTTGATGGTGGGCGAGGATTTCAGCGATCTCGATCTGTCCGCCTGGGACGCCTGGCTGTTGTTCCCCGGCGAGTCCGCCGTGGTGTTGGCCGATCTGGCTACGCAGCCTGTGGATAAGCCGCGCCTGCTGGTGGTGCCCGACGGCACCTGGCGCAAGGCGCGCAAGCTGCTGCATCTGAGCCCGAACCTGGCGGCGCTGCCGCGCGTCGTCCTGCCGGAAGGGCTGACCTCGCGCTACCGCCTGCGCAAGGCGCCGGCTGAAGGCGCGCTGTCCACCATCGAGGCGGTGGTGCATGCGCTCGATGCGCTGGATGCGCCGCGGTCCCACGCCGACCTGTTGCGCCCGTTCGATGCGCTGATCGAAGGGCAGATCGCGGCGATGGGGGAGGAAACCTTCCTGCGCAACCACGGGCCGCGTTCCATCTCCTGACGGCGGACCCTGCCTGGTATCCGGACGCGGTCTCCACCTGTAGGAGCGAGCTCGCTCGCGAACGAGTACCGGCAACGACGGCGTCAGGCGGGTTCGCGAGCAAACTCGCTCCTACGAAAAGCATGTGCCGGGCCGGCCGGCGGATTCGCTTGCTGCGGTCGACTCGTTATACTGCGCCGCTCATTCCCCTTCGCGAGGTGTTCGTCCGATGCGCAATTGATGCCGCCGTGGTTTCACGGCCCGTTTTCCTTCCCTGGCCCGTTCCCGGGGGATTTCCGGCATCAATCTGGTACTGCGCATGACGAGCCCGTTCACCCTGGCGCTGCAAGGCGTCTCCTTTCAATTGCCCAGCGGCGAGTCGTTGCTGAGCGACCTCAACGAAACCTTCGATGACCGCCGCACCGCGCTGGTCGGGCGCAATGGCGTGGGCAAATCCATGCTGGCGCGGATCATGGCTGGCCAGTTGCAGCCCAGTGCCGGACGCTGCCTGTGCTCCGGCCCGGCGCACTACCTGGCACAGCGCATCGAGCCGCAGGCGTTCCGCAGCGTGGCGGACCTGGCCGGTGTGCAGCCGCTGCTGGATGCGTTGGCTCGTATCGAGGCGGGAGGCGTCGATCCCGCTGACTTCGAGCGGCTCGATGGCCATTGGGATATCCGGGCCCGCCTGGAAGCCGAACTGGCCGCCAGCGGGCTCGCTCACCTGTCGCCGGATACGCCCGCTGCGCGCCTCAGCGGCGGTGAATGCACGCGGGTCGCGTTGCTCGGTGCCTGGCTCAGCGAGGCGGACTGGTTGATCCTCGACGAGCCGAGCAACCACCTTGACCGCGTCGGCCGCGAAGCCCTGCGCGGGCACCTGCAACGCTGGCGCGGCGGGCTGATCCTGATCAGCCATGACCGCCTGCTGCTGGACGACATGCAGCGCATCGTCGAGCTGTCGTCCGCCGGCCTGCGCAGTTACTCCGGGGGCCACGCCTTCTACCGCGAGATGCGCCAGCAGGAACAGGACAGCGCCCTGCGCGAATTGCAGCGGCGCAAGCTGGAACGTGATCGCCAGCAGCTCGCCATGCAGGAACAGCGCGAGCGCCAGGAGCATCGACAGGCGAAGGGGCGCAAGGAGGCGAAACAAGCCAACCAGGCGAAGATCCTGGTCGACCGGCAGAAGGAGCGCAGCCAGACCAGCATCGCGCGCCTGGCCACGCAGCACGGCGAGCGCCGCGAACAGCTGGCGCGGGAGGTTCAGGAGGCTTTCGGGCAGTTGCGCGACGATAGCGCGGTCGTCCTGAATGCGCCGGCCTGCGAGTTGCCCGAGTCCCGTGGCGTATTGCTGCTGGAGGCGCTGCGCCTGCCATTCGGCAATGTAGCGCCGCTGGACTGGCAGTTGAACGGCCCGCGCCGCGTGGCGGTCACCGGGCGCAACGGCAGCGGCAAGTCGACTCTGCTCAAGGTGATCGCAGGCGTGCTCGGCCCTGCCGCTGGCTCGTGCGACGTGAAGGTACGCAGCGCCTATCTGGATCAGCACCTCGCCGCGCTGTTGCCCGCGCGCTCGGTGCTGGAACTATTGCAGGCGCGCAACCGCACGGCGGCCCCGTCCGTGCTGCGTACGCGCTTGGCGCAGCTGGGACTGCCGGTGACGCGGGTCGATCTGCCCAGCGGTCTGCTCAGCGGTGGCGAGCGCTTGAAGGCGGCGCTGGCGTGCGAGCTCTACGCCGAGCATCCGGCTCAACTGCTGTTGCTCGATGAGCCGGACAACCACCTCGACCTGCCGTCCCGCGAGGCGCTGGAAAACCTGCTGCGGCAATACCGGGGAGCGTTGCTGGTGGTGTCTCATGACGCTGCGTTTCTTGACCGGCTGGAGCTGGAGGCACGGCTGGAGTGCGCGGAGGGCGGCTGGCACTGGCGGGTCGAGTGAGGCTTTACCGGCCGGGAAGGGTTGGGTAGGATCGACCTCCCTCTCTTTCCGGCTGCCTCTGCCGTGTTCCGCCCAGGCGTTGAATCGCGAAGCGGGCATTCATGCTGCCGACGCTCCACCGGCCGCCACCTTTCGTGGCGTGCTATCCCTATGTGATTCGCTGAATCAGGATGCATTCATGCTCATTCGCCAACGCATCGCTGCGGACAATCCGCGGCTGCTCGACATCTGACTGGGCGCCGTGCGCGCCACCCATCATTTTCTCCAGGCGTCCGATATCGACGGCCTGTTGCCCCTGGTCCGCGACCTCTACCTGCCCGCTGTCGAGGTGTGGGTGGCGGTGGATGCCGAGGACCGTCCGTTGGGCTTCATCGGCCTCAACGAGGCTCATGTGGAAATGCTCTTCATCGACCCGGAGCTGCGTGGCCGGGGCATCGGCCGCGCGCTGCTGGACTTCGTGCGTGAAGCGCGCGGTGCGCTGAGCGTCGATGTCAACGAACAGAACCCGCAGGCGGTGGGGTTCTACCGGCACTACGGCTTCGTCCAGACCGGTCGTTCGCCCACCGATGGCGAGGGGCGGCCGTTCCCGTTGCTGCACATGGGCCTGCCGGACGAGGCGTAAGCGGTTCTTCGTAGGAGCGAGGGGGACGCCTTCGTTATTGCTCGCGAGCAGATTTTCCGGCAGGCCCGGAGTCAAGCGGGTTCGCGAGCAAGCTCGCTCCTACAACAGTTCTACGCGCTGTGTTCCGTTTCGCCGCTGCCGAAGCGAATGCTCCGCGCACCGAGCTTCAGCAGGCTGTCGGCGAACAGGTCGCTGGCGGCGTGGCGGCAATCCCAGGCGGCCTCCCAGTCCTCCCGGCGGCGCCAGTGCAGGCGGCCGATCAGGCGCTGGGATTCGCCTTCGGCGTGCAGTTCGCTGGCGAGGTAGCCGGGATGCAGGTGGAACAGTTGCTGGAGGTGTTCCAGGTAATCACCCAGTTTCGCGGCGATGTGTGGGCGCCGCTGTGGCGTGACGTCGATCTCGATCTGCAGGACGAAGTGCGGATTGTCCACGCAGGCATGGGCGTGGATCGGGCCGGGCTGGGTCATGGTTCTTGGCTCCTGTCTTGAACCGAATGCCAGACAAGGGTAAAACCTCAACTTAAGTTGAGGTCAAGAGCCCATGAAAAAATCATCTTCCTGCCCGATCCATCGGGAGCTGAGTGTCGGCGAACTGGCGCAACGCGCCGGCGTGGCGGTGTCGGCCCTGCATTTCTACGAGGCCAAGGGGCTGATCAGCAGCCGCCGCAATGCCGGCAATCAACGCCGCTATCCGCGCGATACGTTGCGCCGGGTGGCGGTGATCAAGGTTGCGCAGCGGGTTGGCATTCCCCTGGGCGAGATCGCCGAGGCGCTGGATTCGCTGCCCAGCGGCCATAGTCCGACGGCGGCGGACTGGGCGCGGCTGTCGGAGCGCTGGCGGAATGATCTGAACGAGCGGATCGAGAAGCTGTTGTTGCTGCGCGATCAACTGGACGGCTGCATTGGGTGTGGTTGCCTGTCGATGGAGGCGTGCCCGCTGCGCAATCCGGGGGATCGACTGGCGGAGGAGGGGCCGGGGGCGCATTGGCGGGGCGACGAGTGATGGAGGGTTCGCGAGCAAGCGTGCTCCTACAGGTGTTCATTCGGCAGCACGGGTGCGGTGGCGGGGCCTTCGCGCTACGCGAGCGGGGCCGGGGCGATGAAACTCAGCGCTCCCGCAACGCCTCCCAGCGTGCCTTCAGCACCGGCTTGAGGATGTAGTCGAGCACGCTTTTCTCGCCGGTGATGATGTCCACCGTCGCCACCATGCCGGGGATGATCAGCAGCGGCTTGGCGTCGGTGCCCAGGTGGTTCTTGTCGGTGCGCACCTGGATCAGGTAGAAGCTGTTGCCCTTGTCGTCGGTGATGGTGTCGGCGCTGATCAGTTCCAGCTTGGCCTTGAGCCCGCCGTAGATGGTGTAGTCGTAGGCGGTGAATTTCACGGTCGCCGGCTGGCCGGGATGGAGGAAGGCGATGTCCTGCGGGCGCACGCGGGCCTCCACCAGCAGGTTGTCTTCCAACGGGACGATTTCCACCATGTCGCTGCCCGGCTGCACCACGCCGCCGATGGTGTTGACCTTGAGCTGCTTGACGATGCCGCGCATGGGTGAAACCACCAGGGTGCGGTTGACCTTGTCGTCGATGGCGCGGCTGGTGGCGGTGAGCTTGTTGAGCTCGGTGCGGGCCTCGTTGAGTTCCTTCAGCGTGTCGCTGCGAAAGCCAAGCTTCGACTCCTCGACCTTGCGCTGGATTTCATTCACCGCCGCTTCCGCGCGGGGGATGGCCAGGCTGGTGGCGTTGAGGTCGCCGTTGATCTCCACGGCGCTGCGGCGCAGGCGCAGCAGTTCCACGGGGGAGACGGCGCCGCTCTTGACCAGCGGTTCGGACATGTTGATCTCCTGCTGCACCAGGCCCAGGCTCGAGCGGTACTGCTGCTGCTTGGCGCGGAACTCCTGGAGCTCCTGGGTCTTCTGCCGCAGCTGTTCCTGGAGGATGCTCAGCTCGCTGTTCTGCCGCTGCTGGCGGGTCTGGTAGAGGGCCAACTGGTCTTCCACCACTTGCGGCGCGTCCTTCTTCAGTTCATCGGCGAACGCGGGTTGGCGGCCATCGACCTCCGCGCTCAGACGTTCCACGCGGGCTTCCAGGAAATTGCGGTCGGCCTCGGTCTCGCCCTTGTTGGAGGCGAAGCGGGTGTCGTCCAGGCGCAGCAGCGGCTGGTTCTTTTCCACCACCTGGCCATCGCGGACGAAGATCTCCGAGACGATACCGCCCTCCAGGTTCTGGATGGTCTGCACCTTGGAGGAGGGGATGGCCTTGCCTTCGCCCTTGGTGACTTCCTCGATGTCGGCGAAGTAGGCCCAGGTAACGGCCACCACCAGCAGCGCCAGCGCGGACCACAGGGTGATGCGGGTGGCGTTGGGCGAGTCTTCCAGCAAGGTACCCTGGACCTCGGGCATGAACTCGGTGTCGCGGGCGCCGCTGCCGCCCAGGTAGTTGCGGATCGATTGCGAGAACTGCATGGCGATTACCCCGCTGCCGGGCCGACGTGGCCCTTGCGCAATGCTTCGATGACCGCGTCTTTCGGGCCGTCGGCGACGATGCGGCCGCTGTCGAGCACCAGCAGTCGGTCGACCAGGCTGAGCATCGAGGTGCGGTGGGTGACCAGCAGCAGGGTCTTGTCGCGGCAGGCCTCGTGCAGGCGCTTGCGCAGGATCTCCTCGCTGCTGTTGTCCATCGCGCTGGTGGGTTCGTCGAGCAGCAGGATCGGTGGGTCGAGCAGTAGCGCGCGGGCCATCAGCACGGCCTGGCGCTGGCCGCCGGAAAGCAGTTGGCCGCGCTCGCCCACCGGGCGGTCGAAGCCCAGCGGGTGCTGCCGGGCCAGCTCGCTGACGCCGGTCAGTTCGGCGACTTCCAGCATCCGCGCGTCGCTGATGTAGCGGGCGCCGAGGGTCAGGTTGTCGCGCAGGCTGCCGGCCAGCAGCGGCAGGTCATGGGCGACGTAGCCGATCTGCTGGCGCAGGTCGGCGACGTCGATCTGCCGCAGGTCCAGGCCGTCGAGCAGGATCTGTCCTTCGTCGGGATGGTAGAAGCCCATCAGCAGGCGGCCGAAGGTGCTCTTGCCGGAGCCGCTCTTGCCGATGATGCCGACCTTCTCGCCGGGAGCCAGGCGCAGGCCGATGTGGTTCAGCGCCGGGGTGCTCTGGCCCTGGTAGCTGAAGCTGAGCTGGCGGACTTCCAGGGCGCCGTGCAGTTGCGTGCGCTCCAGCGGGCGCTGGCGCGGCTGGCGCTCCTGCGGCAGGGCCATCAGCGCGTCGGTGCTGGTCATGGTCAGGCGCGCCTGCTGGTAGCGGGTGATCAGCCCGGCGATCTGTCCCAGGGGGGCGAGCACGCGGCTGTTGAGCATGTAGCTGGCGACCAGCGCGCCGACGCTGAGATTGCCGTCGAGGATGCTGTAGACCCCGGCACAGATCATCGCCATGCCGGCGAACTGCTGGAGGAACAGGGTGCCGTTGGTGGCCAGTGCGGAGAGGAAGCGGGCGTGGTTGTCCAGCCGCGCCAGGGCGCCGTGGGTGGTTTCCCAGCGGTACTGGCGCTCGCTCTCGGCGCCGCAGGCCTTGAGGGTTTCCAGGCCGCCGAGGGTTTCGATCAGCAGCGCCTGGCGCTCGGCGCCCAGGGTCAGGCTCTTCTGTACCGTGTCGCGCAGGCGGCTCTGGATGATCAGGGCGAAGACGATGGTGATCGGGAAGGCCAGCAGCGGGATCGCGATCAGCCAGCCGCCGAGCAGGCCGATGACCAGGATCATCAGCAGGGAGAAGGGCAGGTCGATCAGGCTGGTCAGGGTCAGGGCGGTGAGAAATTCGCGCAGTCCCTGGAAGTCGTGGATGCTCTGGGCAAAGCCGCCGACCGTCTCGGGCTTGGCCACCATCGACATGCCGGTGATGCGTTCGAACAGGGTCGCCGAAAGCACCACGTCGGTCTTCTTGCCGGCCATGTCCAGCAGGTTGGAGCGCAGTACCCGCAGCAGCAGCTCGAACATCGTGCCCAGCAGCAGGCCGACGGCCAGCACCCAGAGGGTCGAGAGCGCCTGGTTGGGCACCACGCGGTCGTAGGTCTGCATGACGAACAGCGGCACCAGCATGCCGAGCAGGTTGATCAGCAGGCTGGCCACCAGCGCGTCGGTATAGAGCCAGCGCGACAGACTCAAGGTGTCGCGGAACCAGGCTTCGACCCGCGGCACCAGCGGCTTGCGCGCGGCTTCCAGTTCGTGGCGCGGGCGGGCGAACAGGGCCTGGCCGCTGTACTGGGCGGTCAGCTCGTCGGCGTTGACGCACTGCTCGCCGCCTTCGGTTTCGCACGGCAGGATCAGCGCCTGGCCGTCGTCGCGCCATTGGCGCAGCACCGCGCTGCGCCCGTCGTTGAGCAGCAGCAGCACCGGCAGGTTGAGGTTGGAGATGCTTTTCAACTCGCGGCGCAGCAGGCGGCCCTGCAACCCGGCGCGGGCCGCCGCGCGGGGCAGCAGGCTGGCGGACAGGCACTGGTCGTGCAGCGGCAGGCCGGCGGACAGGCTGTTGCGGCTGACCGCGCAGCCGTGCAGGCGGCAGAGAATCAGCAGGCCGTCGAGTAGGGGATCGTCATGGCTCAGGCGTGGGTCGCCGGGCGCTGATGTGCTGCGCTCCTGGATGATCATGGTCACGCTACTTCCTCCCGGGCCGCGTCGCCGCCTGACGTCGCTGCGCGCCGGCCGACACCCGCGAGGTGCGCCGGCATGTCGCCGCACGACGGCTCCGTGCCCTGTCGTATCGCTGCACGGCCGCCGCCCCGTTGCCGGATGGCACGGGGCACGGAGGACGGTCGCGAGCGACTTTCTTATTTCAGATCAGGCAGGCGTGCCTCGTTCTTCACATCCGAGAGTGCAACCGACTCGTGCGGAACGACCACCCGCTGCGACTTGAGCAGCGCGCCCATGCTGGAGAGCACGCGGTACATCGAGAACTCCTCGGTGTAGCGCACGTCGGTGTAGCGGCGGTTGGCGGTGAACAGTTCGTTCTCGCTGTCGAGCAGGTCGAGCAGGGTGCGCTGGCCTAGGGTGAACTGCTGCTGATACGCCTCGCGCACCTTGCGGGTGTAGTCGGCGTACTCGCGGGCGGGCTGGGTCTGCTTGCGCGCGTTTTCCATCGCGTCCCAGGCCAGCGAGAGGTTCTCGTTGAGCAGGCGCAGGGCGTTGTTGCGGATGTCCTTGGACTCGTCGATCTGGTGGGTGGTGGCGTTCAGGTGGGCTTTGTCGCGCATCCCGTTGAACAGGTTGTAGCGCATCACCACCTGGGCTTCCCAGTAGTTGTAGTGGCCTTCGTCACCGTCGACGTTGTTGTTGGCGGCCTTGGCCAACTCCAGGTCGAAGCGTGGATAGAAGGGCGCCTTGGCGGCCTCGTACTGGCTCTCCGCGGCATTGACGTCGGCCTGGGCGGATTTGAGCAGCGGGTTTTCGCTGACCATCGTCTGGCGCGCCGACAGCAGGTCCGCGGGCATCTCCGCCTTGACGGTGGAGGGCGACTCTAACTGGTCCGGCATCTTGCCGGTGGCACTGTAGAAGTTGGCCTCGGCGTCCGCCAGGTTCACCTCTTCGGTGTAGAGGTTGTTCTGCGCCAGGGCCAGACGGGCGATGGCCTGGTCGTTGTCGGCGGTACTGCCCACGCCGCGCTCGCTGCGCAGGCGGATCTGGTCGCCGATGCGTTCGTGAGCCTGCAGGTTGTTCTTCGCCAGGGTCACCATTTCGCGGCGCTTGAGCACTTCGAGGTAGACCTCGACGGTGCGCAGGGCTGCGGTCTCGGAGGTGCCGAGGATCCGAAATGCCTTGGAGTTGACGTTGGCTTCGTTGCGCTTGACTTCGTTGGGGGTGCCGAAACCGTCGAACAGCATTTGCCGCAGGCGGATTTCGGCATCGCCGCGGTTCATGGTTTCGTCGTTGTGGTCGCCGATGGCGCGGGTGGATGGGCTGTCGGTGTTTTCTCGGCCGTAGCCGAGCAGCAGATCGACCGTTGGCAGATAGCCGCCCCTGGCAAACTTGAGTTCCTCGTCCGCGGTCAGGCGGCTGTTCACGCTCTGACTGATCTCCGGGTGGTATTGCAGCGTACTTTGTATAGCTTCGGTCAGCGTCATGGCCTGCCCATGAGCGCAAGACACTGCCATAAATACACCGCTCCATAGTGCCGCGTTACGACTGCGCATGGCTTTGCTCCTGGTGTTCTCTTACTTCGATGCTCTTTAGTCGCCAATTTATTGGCTTTTTTCTCTTATCAAGCGTTTCACGCCTGTAACATCACAGCTAAGAACAACTTTTTGGAAAGCTCAGAAGAATTTCTCACATGAGTTATTCGGAAAAAGTCTTATGACACATCTGAAAAGCAGCACATTGTTTATGCCAGCAAGCCCCGGTATTTCCTGGGTATGGGCGGTGACGGCGCTTGCAAACGAA
Source organism: Pseudomonas sp. ATCC 13867 (assembly GCF_000349845.1). Taxonomy (NCBI): domain Bacteria; kingdom Pseudomonadati; phylum Pseudomonadota; class Gammaproteobacteria; order Pseudomonadales; family Pseudomonadaceae; genus Pseudomonas; species Pseudomonas sp. ATCC 13867. The sequence continues at coordinate 1,783,008 of NC_020829.1, forward strand.
GCCAGGTACGGTTTGTAGCAGTTAGGGCGGGGACTACGGCAGAAGGACAAGAAAAAGCGTCGTCAGAATGACAAAAAATTGTCGCTGGCTTTTTGATGCTGAAGCGCTACCAGTCCTTTTCGCACCCTTCGCAACTTTCTTCGCAACATCCGAATACATGCGTGCCTTGGCCTGTTTCGGATACCTGCGTGCCGGTGGAACCGGTGTTGGCAGTGGAGCGGAGGAAGGACTCATGGCTACGTTGATGGGTGTCGTCAGTAAAGTGGTCGGCGAAGTGTTTGCGGTAGCCGCCGATGGATCGCGTCGTCCTTTGGGCCAGGGAGACAAGGTGTTCGTTGGCGAACAGCTGGTCACTGGCGCCAATGGCTCGGTGGCGCTGCAGGTTGCCGGTGGAGGCGAAATCGTGCTCGGGCGCGACAGCTCTCTGCCGATGACCGCGCAACTGCAGGCTGCCGCCCACCAGTCGGACGGTGGCGACCAGCAATCCGTTGCCCAGCAGCCGGTAGCGCCGAGCCAGCAGGACGTCACGGATGTGAAGGCCCTGCAAGCCGCGATCGCCGCCGGCGTGGACCCGACCCAGGCGGCCGAAGCCACGGCCGCCGGCCCGAGCGCCGGCAGCGCCTCCAGCGGCAAGCCCGGCGGCGGACACTCCTTCGTGCTGCTGACCGAAGTGGGCGGGCATATCGACCCGACCATCGGCTTCCCGACCGGGCCCATCGGCTCCGGGCCCTTGCCCCTGCGTGAGTTCGACGGCACCCCGGATGTACGCCTCGAGGCCGAACCGCCCGTGGTCCCGCCAGATGGCGTGCCGAGCGCCGGCCCCAGTGGCCCTGGTGGCGCCAATGTGTTCGAGGCCGGCCTGCCCGGTGGTATTCCCGATGGTGTGGGGGAGGGGGCGACCCACTCCGGCACCCTGGGCTACAGCTTCGGGCCAGATGGCGTTGGCAGCTTCTCCTGGGGCACCGCAGGGCTGCCCAGCCTGACCTCCGGTGGCGTCGCCATCACCTATAGCGTCAGCCCCGATGGTCATGTGCTTACCGGCAGCGCCAATGGCACGCCGGTCTTCACCGTGACTCTCACCGATATCAACACCGGTGCCTTCGAGGTCACCCTGCTGCAGCCGGTGGATCACCCGGTCAAGGGTTCCGAAGACACCCTGAACTTCGATATCCCCTACACCATCACCGACGGCAACGGCACCCCGGCCAACGGCACGCTGACCGTGGGCATCGTTGACGATGCGCCGCAGGCCAGCCTGTCCGCCGACATTGGCGTGGACGTGCTGCTGCAGACCCATGACGCCAACACCGCTGGCGCTGCCTTCGACACCTCCACCGCTGATTACAGCTCGGCCTTCCAGGTGACGGCCAACTATGGCGGCGACGGTGCCGGCACCACCCAGCTCAGCTACAACCTGAACCTGGTGAGCGGCAACGGCAGCGACTCGGGCCTGACCAGCGGCGGCGCGACCATCTACCTGTACAGCGTGGGCGGCGCCATCGTCGCTTCCACCTCCGCCAGCGCCGCTGGCATCACCGGCGAGAACACCATCTTCAGCCTGTCGGTGAACGGCGATATCGGTGTGGTCACCCTGACCCAGTTCAGCGCCGTGGACCACGGGCTGCCGGGCAGCGACGGCAACTACGCCAGCCAGAATGCCGTGCTCGATTCCGGCCTGGTGCAACTGCAGGGCAACCTGACGGTAACCGACCGTGATGGCGACAGCGTTTCCTCCAGCAGCTCGCTGGACCTCGGCGGTCGTGTCAGCTTCACCGACGACGGTCCGAGCATTGCCGTGGGCAACACCGAAGACCTGCACCTGACGGTGGACGAGTCCGCCCTGGGGACCGACGCCACCAGCAGCGTGGCGGCAGGCGACCTGTTCAATGCGCAGTTCGGCGCGGACGGCGCCGGCTCGATCACCTACAAGGTCGAGACCCAGGACAACACCGACAGCGGCCTGAAAGACACCGCCACCGGCAGCCAGATCTTCCTGTTCAACACCGCCAGCGGCGTGGAAGGCCGCGTGGGCGGCGTGAACGGTGAAGTTGCGTTCCGTGTGACCCTCGGGCAGGACGGCAAGATCACCCTCGACCAGGTCCGTGCCCTGATGCACCCGGACAACACCGACTCCAACGACCCGCTCAGCATCGGTGCCGGCAAGATCAGCCTGACCGCCACCGTGACCGACGCCGATGGCGACCATCAGAGCGCCGGGCTCGACCTGGGCAGCAAGCTGACCTTCCTCGACGACGGCCCGAGCATTTCTGTGGGTAGCACCGAAGGCCTGCACCTGACGGTGGACGAGTCCGACCTCGGTCAGAACGCCACCAGCACCGGTTCGGTGGCCGATCTGTTCAACGCCCAGTTCGGTGCTGACGGTGCCGGCTCGGTCACCTACAAGGTCGAGACCCAGGACAACACCGACAGCGGCCTGAAAGACACCGCCACTGGCAGCCAGATATTCCTGTTCAACACCGCCAGCGGCGTTGAAGGCCGCGTGGGGGGCGTGAATGGCGAAGTCGCCTTCCGCGTGACCCTCGGGCAGGACGGCAAGATCACCCTGGACCAGGTCCGTGCGCTGGTGCACCTCGACAACACCGACTCCAATGATCCGCTGAGCCTGGGTGCCGGCAAGATCAGCCTGACCGCTACCGTGACCGACGCCGATGGCGACCATCAGAGCGCCGGGCTCGACCTGGGCAGCAAGCTGACCTTCCTCGACGACGGCCCGCGCATCGCGCCCATCGAAGGCGGCGACCTGCACCTGAGCGTGGACGAAACCACCCTGGGCCAACCGGCAACCAGCACTGGCTCGGTGGCCGAGCTGTTCAACGGCCAGTTCGGCGCCGATGGCGAAGGGTCGATCACCTACAAGATCGAAGCCGCCAACAACACTGACAGCGGCCTGACCGATATCGCCAGTGGCCAGCGGGTAATCCTCTTCAACACCGCCAATGGAGTGGAAGGGCGCCTGGAAACCAGCGGCGAAACTGCCTTCCGCGTGACCCTCGGGCCGGACGGCAAGGTCACCCTGGAGCAACTGCGCGCGCTGGTGCATTCCGACACCAGTGATCCCAATGATTCGCTGAACCTGGCCGGCAAGATCGCCCTCAGCGCGATCATCACCGACAAGGACGGCGACAGCGCGACCACCTCGATCGACCTGGGCGGCAAGCTGACCTTCCTCGACGATGGTCCGAGCATCACGCCGAACACCGCTCATGACCTCCAACTGAGCGTGGATGAATCCACCCTGAACCTGGATGCCACCAGCACTGCCAGTGTTTCCGACCTGTTCACCGCGCACTTCGGTGCCGATGGTCCGGGGCAGATCACCTACAAGATCGAGACCGAGGACAACACCGATAGCGGCCTGAAGGACACGGCCAGCGGTGACCAGATCTTCCTGTTCAACACCGCCAGCGGTGTAGAAGGCCGGGTCGGTGGCGAGAACGGCGCGGTCGCCTTCCGCGTGACCCTGGGCCAGGACGGCAAGATCACCCTCGACCAGGTGCGCGCCGTCGTGCATCCGACTCCGGGTGACAACAACGAAGGGGTCAGCCTCGATGCGAACACCCTGACCCTGACCGCCACCATCACCGACAAGGACGGCGACAGCTCCTCGGCGAAAATCGACCTGGGCAGCAAGCTGACCTTCCTCGACGACGGTCCGAGCATCGCGCCGTGCGAGGACGTGGACATCAAGCTGACGGTGGATGAGACCCACCTGAACGTCGATGCCACCAGTTCCGCCACGGTGTCCGACCTGTTCACCGCGCACTTCGGCAACGACGGCGCGGGCGCGATCACCTACAAGGTCGAGACCAACGACAACACCGACAGCGGCCTGAAGGACACGGCGACCGGCAGCAAGATATTCCTGTTCAACACCGCCAGCGGTGTGGAGGGTCGCGTGGGTGGGGAAGACGGCACCGTCGCCTTCCGCGTGACCCTGGGGCAGGATGGCAAGATCACCCTCGACCAGGTGCGCGCTGTCGTGCACCCGACTCCTGGCGACAATAACGAAGGCGTCAGCCTCGCCACGGGCAGTGTGACCCTCACCGCGACCATCACCGACAAGGACGGCGACAGCGCCCAGGCCCACATCGACCTGAGCGGCAAGCTGACCTTCCTCGACGATGGCCCGAGCATCGAGCCCTGCAACGATGCGGACATCAAGCTGACCGTGGACGAGACCCACCTCGGCGTGCCCGACACCAGCAGCGCTTCGGTGGCCGACCTGTTCACCACCCACTTCGGTGCCGATGGCGCCGGTTCCATTACCTACAAACTGGCTGGGGCCGACAATAGCGACAGCGGGTTCAAGGACACCGAGACCGGGCAGAAGGTCTATCTGTACAACACTGCCAACGGCATCGAAGGCCGCCTGCAGGGCACCGATACCGTGGCCTTCCGCGTATCCGTGGATGGCGACGGCAAGGTCACCCTGGAACAGCTGCGCGCGATGGTGCATCCGGATACCAGCGATGCCGATGATGCACTAAGCCTGAGCGGCCAGGTCACCCTCACCGCCACCATTACCGACAAGGATGGCGATAGCGCCAGCGCCCATATCGATCTGGGCAGCAGCCTGACCTTCCTCGACGACGGCCCCAGCATCGCCCCGTCGAGCATCTACGACATCAGCCTGGAAGTGGACGAGTCCAACCTCGACAACGACGCACGCGTCGAGTCCAGCCTGGTTTCGCTGCTGTTCGAGTCGCACTTCGGCGCCGACGGCGCTGGTGGCATCACCTACAAGGTCAGCACTGTGGATGGAACTGACAGTGGCCTGAAGACCACTCAGGGCGATGCCATTCTGCTTTACAACGTCAACGGCACCGTGGAAGGCCGCGTACAGGGCAGTGGTGCGGTCGCCTTCGTGGTCAGCGAGGACAACGGCGCGCTCATGCTCGACCAGCGCCTGGCGCTCAAGCACCCTGACACCAGCGACTCCGATGATCCGTTGCGCCTGGACAGCGGCAAGATCACCCTCACCGCCACGATCGTCGATGGCGACGGCGACAAGGCCTCGGCCCAGGTCGACCTGGGTAGCAAGATGGTGTTCTACGACGATGGCCCGCACATCGAACCGTGCACCGACGCGGATATCCGCCTGACGGTGGATGAGACGAAACTGGCGGTCGACGACAAGGCTTCGGCGAACGACGTCGCGGCGCTGTTCACCAGCCACTTCGGCAATGACGGTGCCGGCGCGATCACCTACAAGATCACCACCACCGACGGCACCGACAGCGGCCTGAAGGACACTGCTACCGGTAACAAGATCTTCCTCTTCAACACCGCCAACGGCGTCGAAGGCCGCGTGGACGGCAGCGGTCAGGTGGCGTTCAGCGTGACCGTCAACAACGGCGCAATCACCCTCGATCAGCAACGCGCGCTGGTGCATCCGGTGACCACCGATGCCAATGATCCGCTGGGTATCGGTACCGGCAAGATCGCCCTCACCGCGACCATCACCGATGGCGACGGCGACCACGAGTCGGCCAGCGTGGACCTGGGCAGCAAGCTGACCTTCCTCGACGACGGCCCGCACATCGAGCCGTGCACCGACGCCGATATCCGCCTGGAAGTGGACGAGTCCAACCTCGCCAGCGACGCGCGCGTCGAAGCGCCCCTGGTGGCCAACCTGTTCACCGCGGACTTCGGCGCTGACGGGGCCGGCTCGATCACCTATAAGGTCACCACCGTGGACGGTACCGACAGCGGCCTGCGCGAAACCGCCAGCGGCGCGCGCATCCTGCTGTTCAACGACGGCAATGGCGTGGTCGGCAAGGTCGAAGGCAGCGGCGCCATCGCCTTCGTGGTTCGTCTCGATGGGGGGGCGCTGACCCTCGATCAGCGCATGGCGTTCATCCATCCTGACAGCAGCAACGACGATGAAACGCTGAGCATCGCCAGCGGCAAGATCAGCCTGATCGGCACCATCACCGACAAGGACGGTGACAGCCAGAGCGCCTCCATCGACCTGGGCAGCAAACTGGTATTCCACGACGATGCCCCGAGCATCAGCGCCGATGTCGGCAAAGCGCCGACGCTGACGGTGGATGAAACGGCGCTGGCCACCGACGCCACCGCCAACTTCAGCGGCGCCTTCAGCGCCACCACCGGCGCCGACGGCGGCAGCGTGAGCTACAGCCTGACCGCCACCACCGGAGCCCCCAGCGGACTGCAGACCACCGACGGCACCGACATCGTGCTGGTGCGGGTCAGCGCCACCCAGGTCGAAGGGCGGGTCGGCGACATCAATGGCGCGACCGCCTTCAGCGTGACGCTGAATGCCACCACCGGCGAGCTGAAGCTCGACCAGCAACTGGCGCTCAGGCACGTTGACACCACCACCCCCAACGACTCGGTCAGCCTGCTGGGCGACAAGATATCCCTGGTGGCGACCATCACTGATGGCGACGGCGACCAGAAATCGGCCAGCATTGATCTGGGCGGCAAGCTGGTGTTCAACGACGACGGCCCGGTGCTTGTCGCCAATGGCAGCGTGACCGGCCAAGTGATGGAGGATGCACTGCCCCACGGCAACCCCGACGGCGCCGGCGATACCACTGTGGCCAAGGGCTCGCTCTCCGGCCTGGTGAACTTCGGCGCGGACGGCCCCGGTGCCTTCTCGCTGACCGGCGACTACTCCTCGCTGACCTCGCAGCACCTGACCTCCGGAGGCTTGGCGCTTGCCTATAGCGTGGTCGGCAACCTGCTGACTGCTACGGCCGGTACCCAGACCATCTTCACCCTGTCGCTGGATGCGGCGGGCAACTACGAGTTCAAGCTCTCTGGTCCGCTGGACCATCCGCTGCACAATGGCAGTGACGCGGAGCAGCTTTCGCTCAACCTCGGTGGACTGATCAAGGCCACCGATGGAGACGGCGATCCGGTCAGCCTGGGCAGCGGTTCGCTGGTGATCAACGTGCAGGACGACCTGCCGGTGGTGCACAGCGAGCCGCCGTGCCAGGACGTCTCCGACGTGCAGGGCTTCGTGCTCAACGGCACGCTCGACGTCAGCTTCGGCGGCGACGGGCTCGGTGCATTCGACCTGAGCGGCAACACCGCGCCGGACGGCCTGACCTACGTGGTCACCCAACTGCCCGGTGGCGGCTCGCAGCTGACCGCCTATGACGGTTCCAACGAGGCCTTCTTCGTCCTCAAGGTCGACGCCGATGGTACCTACAGCTTCGAGGTGCTCAATTCGCGGCCGATCTCCACGGTGGAATACGACCTGACCCAGGTCTCCGCCGGCGGCCCGCGGCCTTCGATCACCCTGACGTCCGATGGCCTGTCGGTGGTCTTCACCAGCCCCAACGGCAATGTGAACCCGTCCGACAACGGCATGGGCGTGGGCGGCAACAACCTCATCACCCCCGGTGAGAATCTCAACATCGCCTTCAGCGAGAAGATCTACGACGCCAGCTTCGATGTGCAGAAACTCTCCACCAGCGATGTGCTGAGCTGGAAAGTGCTTGGCGAAGGCGGTGTGGTACTGGCGACCGGCACCTTCTCGCCGCCGGCCGGCTATGGGGAGAACAGCTCGATCTCCTTCAACCTGCTGACCGATGGCCACTTCACCAGTGGCTCGGCCTTCCAGCTCTCCGAGGGCGGCTTCAATACCGTCGTGCTGAGCAGCAACAGCGGTGACTACCGCGTGGTCAGCGTCTCCGCCGGCCAATCGGTCCTGCCCGATGACGTGGACCTGGACTTCCACCTGGGCATCACCGACGGCGATGGCGACAGCACTTCGCTCAACCTCTGCCTGGACCTGAGTACGCCCCAGCCCCTGCTGGTGGTGGGCAGCAACAGCAGCGACAACGATGGCTCCAGCACCCAGCACACCCTGCCCAACCCGCAGGATGTGGACAAATCCGGGACCATCAGCGGCGGTGGCGGCAGCGACGTGCTGATCGGCGATCCGGGTGGTGTGTCGGTCTATACCCAGCCGGGCAAGAACTACAACATCTCGCTGATCGTCGACACCTCCGGCAGCATGGTCGACCCGTCGGGCAGCGGCATGTCACGCATGGCCCTGGCGAAGAACGCGCTGATCAACCTGGTCAACACCATCAAGGGGCATGACGGGGTCATCAACGTCAACCTGGTGTCCTTCGCCGACAGCGCCAAGAGCGTCAGCTTCAATGGCCTGACCACGGCCAACGTGACGCTGCTGATCGCCGCGATCAACTCCCTCAGCGCCAACGGTGCGACCAACTACGACGATGCCATGCAGAAGGCCTCGGCCTGGTTCAACACCCAGGTCAGCGTCAATCACGCCGACGCCGCCCACGGCTACGTCAACCTCGCGTTCTTCCTCACCGACGGTAACCCCACGGTGTGGAACGGCTACAACGGCAGTGGCGACACCACCAACTTCAATGACATCAGCGTCGCGCTGAGCTCTGGCCACGACATGCTCCACGGCGCTGGCGCGCTCACCGGCGCCAATGCGGTGGACGTCAACGCCATCGGTATCGGCAACGGTATCAACAGCAACTACCTGAAGTTCTTCGACAACACCGATACCACCGGCAGCGGCACGATCAACGTGGATGGCCAGAACATCACCAACTCGGTGGGCCAGCCGCAGGTCATCAACACCGCCGAACAGCTGCAGGCGGCGTTGCAGGAAGGCTTCAGCACCAGCACGCCGGTCACCGTGGGCAACGACCATCTAGTTGGTGGGGCCGGCAACGACATCCTGTTCGGCGATGTGATCAACACCGACCAGTTGTCCTGGGCCGGACATGCCGCAGGAACCCACAACGGCCAGGGCTTCCAGGCACTGGTGGACTACCTGACAGCCACCAATGGCAGCGCGCCGACAGTGGCGCAGTTGAGCAACTACATCGTCCAGCACGCGGATCAGTTCAACGTCGCCGGTGACACCCGCGGCGGCAATGACATCCTCGAAGGCGGCGCCGGCAACGACCTGATGTTCGGCCAGGGCGGCAACGACAAGCTGATCGGAGGGCCGGGCGACGACATCCTGTATGGCGGTACCGGCGCGGACGAGTTCATCTGGAAATCCGGCGATACCGGCCACGACGTGATCAAGGACTTCAGCATCGCCGAGGGCGACACGCTGAACCTGGCCGACCTGCTGCAGGGCGCGCTGCCCACCGCCGACTCGCTCTCGCAGTACCTGAGCTTCTCGGTCACATCCGGCACCACCAGCATCGGCGTCAGCCCAACCAGTGGCGGTTCCGCCACCCAGACCATCGACCTGGCCAACGTCGATCTCTCCGCCAAGTACGCGGGCCATGTCGGCAACGGCGTGCTCTCGGCGGGGGACACCCACCAGGTGCTCAACGGCCTGCTGGGCGACCATGTGATCAAGACCGACACCGTCTGATCGCCGTTGTCCCACCCTCGAAACCGCCGCCTCCGGGCGGCGGTTTCGTTCGTGCCCCGCCCAACGAGGCTGGGGGCAGGGCTATACGGCTGGTGAATGATCGTCGCCCTGCGTCCTCACTGCCGCCTATGCTCGGGGCACACTTTCCTCTCCATCGAACAACAAGCAATGAGGTTTCCCATGCGTGAAGTGGTGATCGTCGACAGCGTCCGTACCGGCCTGGCCAAGTCCTTCCGTGGCAAATTCAACATGACCCGTCCGGACGACATGGTCGCCCATTGCATCGACGCGCTGCTGGCGCGCAACAACCTCGATCCGCTGCTGGTGGACGACTGCGTGGTCGGCGCCGGCTCCAACGAAGGCGCCCAGGGCCACAACATCGGTCGCAACGCCGCGGTGCTGTCGAAGCTGGGCATCCAGGTCGCCGGCATGACCCTCAACCGTTACTGCTCCTCCGGCCTACAGGCCATCGCCATCGCCGCCAACCAGATCGCCTCCGGTTGCAGCGACATCCTGGTGGCCGGCGGCGTCGAGTCGATCACCATGACGGCGGGCAAGCAGAACCGCGACAACTTCGTGAACCCGCGCCTGGAGGCCGAGTTCCCCGGCATCTACTACCCGATGGGCCAGACCGCCGAGATCGTCGCCCGCCGCTACAACGTCACCCGCGAGCAGCAGGACCTGTACTCGCTGCAGAGCCAGCAGCGCACCGCCCGCGCCCAGGCCGAGGGCCTGTTCAACGATGAAATCGTGCCGATGAGCGTGAAGTACCTGGTGGAAGACAAGGCCACCGGCGAGAAGAAGGTGCTCGACGGCGTGGTCGACCGCGATGACTGCAACCGCCCGGATACCACCCTCGAAGGTCTGAAGGCCCTCAAGCCGGTGTTCGCCGAGGACGGCTCGGTCACCGCCGGCAACGCCTCGCAACTCTCCGACGGCGCCTCCATGACCCTGGTGATGAGCCTGGAAAAGGCCCTGGAACTGGGCCTGAAACCCAAGGCCTTCTTCCGTGGCTTCACCGTCGCCGGTTGCGAACCGGACGAGATGGGTATCGGCCCGGTGTTCTCGGTGCCCAAGCTGCTCAAGGCCAAGGGCCTCTCGGTCGCCGACATCGACCTCTGGGAGCTCAACGAAGCCTTCGCCTCCCAGTGCCTCTACGCCCGCGACCGCCTGGGCATCGACAACGAGAAGTACAACGTCAATGGCGGCTCCATTTCCATCGGCCACCCCTTCGGCATGACCGGCTCGCGCCAGGTCGGCCACCTGGTGCGCGAACTGCAGCGCCGCAACCTGCGCTACGGCATCGTCACCATGTGCGTGGGCGGTGGCATGGGCGCCACGGGACTGTTCGAAGCGGTGCGCTGAGCCCCCTCCGATACCGCGTTCCACCGGCTCGCTCCACGCAAGCGGGCCGTCGCGACGAAAAAGCCCCCGGCACGAGTGCCGGGGGCTTTTTCATTCCGGGTGTGGGACTCTGCGCTGCCGGCCATCCGCTGGCCGGGCGCCTGGCATCGTCGGACAACCCTTTGCGCCGGGCAGGCGCGCGCAGGCTCGCTAACGGCGCTTCCCCAAGACAAAGATCCCGGGAGTCTCCGTTGCGTGCGACCGTTCAGCGCGCCAGGCGGGCGTACAGGCCAGACGCCAGCTTCATGCGGGCGATGTACTTCGCCACCTCGCGTTCGGCATCGAAGCGGGTGAAGTACGGTCCCTCCAGCGTCCCTTCCCGGGTGGAGAAGAAATACTGGCCATTGACCGAACTGATCCGGTCGCTGCGGTAGTGGGTTGCCGATTGGATATCGCCGGACCGTTGGCCAACCATGAAGTGACCTCCCGTACATAAGGATCAATTACCTAGGAGTGTATGCGGCGGGCCCAGGCGCCACCGGGCTTTCGACGAACGGCAGGGTTTCGCTCCAGGGGGGCAACAGGCCGGCGGGGGAGGATTCGAACGGCGTTGACTATGCTGAAGTGCCGGCGGCGAATACCGCCCGGACAGGGTCGTAAGAATGATTTTTGGTTATAAGAAAATCAAAATATATTCTTTTTAATGAAAAAAGACCTTGTGCATAGTTGACCTCAACACGAACAAGGAGAGACCCATGAGCTTGCGACTTGGCGATATCGCCCCCGACTTCGAACAGGAATCCAGTGAAGGCCGCATCCGTTTCCATGAATGGCTGGGCGGCAGCTGGGGCGTGCTGTTCTCCCACCCTGCCGACTTCACCCCGGTGTGCACCACCGAGCTTGGCCTGACCGCCAAGCTGAAAGACCAGTTCGCCGAACGTGGCGTCAAGGTGATCGCCCTCTCGGTCGACCCGGTGGACTCCCACGTGAAGTGGATCGATGACATCAACGAAACCCAGAACACCGTGGTCAATTTCCCGATCATCGCCGACGCGGATCGCAAAGTGTCGGAGCTGTACGACCTGATCCACCCGAACGCCAACGACACCCTGACCGTGCGCTCGCTGTTCGTCATCGACCCGAACAAGAAGGTGCGCCTGACCATCACCTACCCGGCGAGCACCGGGCGCAACTTCAACGAGATCCTGCGGGTGATCGACTCGCTGCAGTTGACCGACAACCACAAGGTGGCCACGCCGGGGAACTGGCAGGACGGCGACGAGGTGGTGATCGTGCCCTCGCTCAAGGACGAGGATGAGATCAAGCAGCGCTTCCCCAAAGGCTACCGCGCCGTCAGGCCCTACCTGCGCCTGACCCCGCAACCCAACAAGTGATGCGTCGACGCGTCGCCGACCCCTCCATGCGTTGAACCTCGAGCTGGGCAATAGGGCCGGTCCGCCGGCCCACTTTTTTATCGTTCTCGCGCGGGCCACGCCGCGCTTTTTTCTTCCGCTCGTACTTCATCTGCCCTGGCTGGCCCGCCAAACGGGGAGAAGATGTCAGTCCGCACGCCAAGGGGAACGGCTCTGGGCCATTCCACCCGGCAGCGTTGCATTGACCGAACTGCATCAGCCCCTCATCCCGCCCTCTCCCGTTGCGGAAGAGGGGCCCTTGTAGGAGCGAGCTTGCTCGCGAACCGCCTGATGCCGGGGCTGCCAGCCAGCATTCGTGAGCAGGTTCGCTCCTACATATAAAACCAAATGGTCTAACTAAATGAATAAATAACATTTATTGGAATATGTGGCGGGCTGTTAAGGTATATGCATATTAGTTGGCGTATCTGTGATTATATCGACAAGATAGTTATAAGGAATTGTGCAAATGTATGTGGTCACCCTTGCCGGCAGCCCCAGCCAGCGTTCCCGTTCCGCTGTCCTGCTGGACATCGCGCGGCACTGGCTGCATGAGCGTGGCACGGAAGTACGTTCCTACGCGGTGCGCGACTTCCCGGCCGAGGACCTGCTGCATGCGCGCTTCGACAGCCCGCGCGTGGTCGAGCTGATCGAGCAGGTGTCCCGCGCCGATGGCCTGGTGATCGCAACGCCGGTGTACAAGGCGTCCATCGCCGGCGCGCTGAAGGTCCTGCTGGACCTGCTGCCGGAGCGGGCGCTGGCGCACAAGGTGGTGCTGCCCCTGGCCACCGGCGGCAGCACCGCCCACATGCTGGCGGTGGATTACGCGCTCAAGCCGGTTCTGGCCGCGCTCAAGGCCCAGGAGACCCTGCACGGCGTGTTTGCCGAGGACAACCAGGTGCAGTACCCGGACGGCAGCGCCCCGGCGCGTCTCGCCCCGGCCTTGCTGCATCGCCTGCTGGACTCCCTGGAACAGTTCCACGGCGCCCTGGCGCGCCGCCCGAAGCCCATCGATCCGAATCTGCTCAACGAACGGCTGATCAACGCCCGCTGGAGCATCTGACCGACAACACCAACGCAGGCGAACGCCAAGCCCCAACCCGGCAGGCGCCCACCGCGTCAAAAAACCCAAGGCCCTCACCGTCCCGATAACGGGAGCGCAGGTCCGGCAAGCACACTCGACGAAGGAGCACCCCCCATGCGGACCCTCACGTTGCGTAGTGGACTGGCGGCCCTGCTGATCGCAGCCCTGTCCTACAACGCCCAGGCAGATGAACCTCTGCGTATCGGCTACCAGAAATACGGCACCCTGGTGCTGCTCAAGGCCCGCGGCACGCTGGAAAAGCGCCTGGCCGAGCAGGGCGTCAAGGTGCAATGGACCGAGTTCCCCGGCGGCCCGCAGCTGCTGGAGGGCCTGAACGTCGGCAGCATCGACTTCGGCGTCACCGGCGAAACCCCGCCGGTGTTCGCCCAGGCCGCTGGCGCCGATCTGGTCTACGTCGCCCACGAACCGCCGGCGCCGACCAGCGAAGCGATCCTGCTGCCCAAGGATTCGCCGATCCAGTCCGTCGCCGAACTCAAGGGCAAGAAGGTCGCCCTGAACAAGGGCTCCAACGTGCACTACCTGCTGGTGCGCGCCCTGGAGAAGGCCGGCCTGAAATACACCGATATCCAGCCCGTCTACCTGCCGCCGGCCGACGCCCGCGCCGCCTTCGAGCGCGGCAGCGTGGATGCCTGGGTGATCTGGGATCCGTACCAGGCCGCCGCCGAGCAGCAGCTCTCCGCGCGCACTCTGGTCGATGGCTCCGGCCTGGTGGACAACCACCAGTTCTACCTCGCCACCCGTCCCTACGCGAACCAGCACCCGCAGGTGCTCACCACCCTGATCGATGAAGTGCGCTCGGTGGGCGAGTGGTCGCAGCAGAACCCGCAGCAGGTGACCGACCAGGTCGCGCCGCTGCTCGGCCTGCCGGCGGACATCACCCTGACCGCGGTGAAACGCCAGGGCTACGGCGCCCAGCCGATCACCCCGCAAGTCACCGCCGCGCAACAGAAAATCGCCGACACCTTTACCCAACTGAAGCTGATCCCCAAGGCGCTGAGCATCAAGGATGTGGTGTGGACGGCTCCGGCAAAGGTCGCCACCGCCCAGTGATCCCCCTGTAGGAGCGAGCTCGCTCGCGAACCCGCCCGGCTCCAGAGCCACCGGGGAATCCGTTCGCGAGCAGGCTCGCTCCTACGAAGAGCAACACACACACCAATCCCATCATCGCGCGGCCACGCCGCGCCGGTGCGCTTATCTGGAGTTATTGCGATGAGTCTCAACATCTTCTGGTTCCTTCCCACCCACGGCGACGGCCACTACCTGGGCACCGCCGAAGGCGCCCGTGCCGTGGACCACGGCTACCTGCAGCAGGTCGCCCAGGCCGCCGACCGCCTCGGCTTCGGCGGCGTGCTGATCCCCACCGGCCGCTCCTGCGAGGACTCCTGGCTGGTCGCCGCCTCGCTGATCCCGGTGACCCAGCGCCTGAAGTTCCTGGTCGCCCTGCGCCCGGGCATCATTTCCCCGACCGTGGCCGCCCGCCAGGCCGCGACCCTCGACCGGCTCTCCGGCGGGCGCGCGCTGTTCAACCTGGTGACCGGGGGCGATCCGGACGAGCTGGCCGGTGACGGCCTGCACCTGAGCCACGCTGAGCGCTACGAAGCCTCGGTCGAGTTCACCCGTATCTGGCGCCGCGTGCTGGAAGGCGAGACCGTCGACTACGACGGCAAGCACCTGCAGGTGAAGGGCGCCAAGCTGCTCTATCCGCCGATCCAGCAGCCGCGTCCGCCGCTGTATTTCGGTGGCTCTTCCGATGCCGCCCAGGACCTCGCCGCCGAGCAGGTCGAGCTGTACCTGACCTGGGGCGAGCCGCCGGCCGCTGTCGCCGAGAAGATCGCCCAGGTCCGCGAGAAGGCCGCCAGGCAGGGCCGCAGCGTGCGCTTCGGTATCCGCCTGCATGTGATCGTCCGCGAGACCAACGAGGAAGCCTGGCAGGCCGCCGACTGCCTGATCTCCCATCTGGACGACGACACCATCGCCCGCGCCCAGGCTTCGCTGGCGCGCTTCGACTCCGTCGGCCAGCAACGCATGGCCGCGCTGCACGGCGGCAACAGGGACAACCTGGAAGTCAGCCCCAACCTCTGGGCCGGTGTCGGCCTGGTGCGTGGCGGCGCCGGCACCGCGCTGGTGGGCGATGGCCCGACCGTGGCGGCCCGTGTGAAGGAATACGCGGAGCTGGGTATCGATACCTTCGTCTTCTCCGGCTACCCGCACCTGGAAGAATCCTACCGGGTCGCCGAACTGCTCTTCCCACACCTGGACCTCGCCCGTCCACAGCAACCGCAGGCGCGCGGCTACGTCAGCCCGTTCGGCGAAATGGTGGCCAACGACATCCTGCCCAAGGCGGCGGCGAGCTGACATGTAGGAGCGGGGTTCGCGAGCAAGCTCGCTCCTACGGGGGGCGGCCTTGCCTTGTAGGAGCGAGCTTGCTCGCGAACAGACCTCGCAGCGGAACGAAGACAGTTGCTCCTGCGAAGGAATCGAGCAATGGTAAACAAACATGTGAATACATTCGCCCAGCGCCTCGCGCCCTGGGCTCTGCCGGTGGGCCTCGTGCTCATCTGGCAGCTGGCGGTGGAGTTCGGCTGGCTGTCCAGCCGCATCCTGCCCGCGCCCAGCGCGGTGGCCGCAGCCGGCTACCACCTGGTGGTCAGCGGCGAGCTCTGGCAACACCTGGCGATCAGCACCTGGCGTGCCGCCGTCGGTTTCGTCATCGGCGGTGTCATCGGTCTCGCCCTGGGTCTGATCACCGGCCTGTCGAAGTGGGGCGAGCGCTTCCTCGACAGCTCGGTGCAGATGATCCGCAACGTGCCGCACCTGGCGCTGATCCCGCTGGTGATCCTGTGGTTCGGCATCGACGAGTCGGCGAAGATCTTCCTGGTCGCCCTCGGCACCCTGTTCCCCATCTACCTGAACACCTACCACGGCATCCGCAACATCGACCCGGGCCTGCTGGAAATGGCGCGCAGCTACGGCCTGTCCGGTTTCGCGCTGTTCCGCCAGGTGATCCTGCCCGGCGCGCTGCCGTCGATCCTGGTCGGCGTGCGCTTCGCCCTGGGCTTCATGTGGCTGACCCTGATCGTCGCCGAGACTATCTCTGCCAACGCCGGCATCGGCTACCTGGCGATGAATGCCCGGGAGTTCCTGCAAACCGACGTGGTGGTACTGGCGATCCTGCTCTACGCCGTGCTCGGCAAGCTCGCCGACCTTGCCGCCCGTGGCCTGGAACGCATCTGGCTGCGCTGGCACCCGGCCTACCAGGCCAAGGCAGGTGCCGCATGAATGCCCTGAATCCCTTGCCGCAACAGCTCAAGCCGGGCATCCCCCTGGCGGTGGAGGGCGTGGCCAAGCGCTTCGGCGAGCGCGAGGTGCTCAAAGGCATCGACCTGCGCATTCCCGCCGGCCAGTTCGTCGCCATCGTCGGCCGCAGCGGCTGCGGCAAGAGCACCCTGCTGCGCCTGCTGGCCGGGCTCGACGACGCCAGCGAAGGCCGGTTGCTGGCTGGCTCGGCGCCGCTGGAAAGCGCCCGCGAGGGCACGCGCCTGATGTTCCAGGACTCGCGCCTGCTGCCGTGGAAGCGGGTGATCGACAACGTTGGCCTGGGCCTCGACGGCGACTGGCGCGGCCAGGCGCTGGAAGCGCTGGAGGCAGTCGGCCTGGCCGACCGCGCCAACGAGTGGCCGGCGGGTTTGTCCGGTGGACAGAAACAGCGCGTGGCCCTGGCTCGCGCCCTGATCCACCGGCCGCGCCTGCTGCTGCTCG